>NZ_CP122960.1:0-745000 GCF_029854195.1 Amylibacter sp. IMCC11727 | reverse complement strand
AAGCGCGTTCAATCGGTTGGGATGTCACCTCTTCTACTATACGGCGCACAATTAAATAGCCGGTGTTGGAATAGGACCATCCTGCCCCCACTTCAAAATCCGCGCCCGCCGCCTCTGCTTTTGCCAGCACCGCATCATCGCGCCACGCTGCGCCACCCGCGTCCACGGCTCTGTGGTATTCGGCCCAACCCGTATAACTCGCAACACCCGCACGATGCGCCAACAGGTCCGCAACGCAAAACGCACGACCTTTCAGCCGTGCGTTCAAATCCAATTGCCCCTTTTGCGCCAACCGCAAACAGGCGGTTGCAATCACGGTCTTGGTCACACTCCACCAAGGGACCACTTCTTCACTGCTGGCAAAACGCCCCGTATCCGTCTGCCAAGCCGTGATCATCGCGCAGCTGTCCGTCCCATACGTTTCACCCAACGATACCCAATCAGCAGAACAAAGATCGCCAGATACATCAGTGGCTCAAACTGCCACGTCTTTTTCAGCAATACAAAATGCAACGCCCCAAGGATCGCAGCCAAATACACCCATACATGTAACTTGCGCCACACGATTGGCCCCAGCTTTCGGATCGACAGATTGTTTGATGTGATAGCCAACGGCAAAAGGATCAAAAACGAAACCACGCCCACTATTATATAAGGCCGCTTTGTGATGTCCTTTATGATGGGTTCCCACTCCAGCTGTTTGTCCAGCAGCAGATACACAACCAAATGCGCCAGCACGTAAAAGAACGCCATCAAACCGATAGAGCGGCGAAACTTAATCAGGTTCCACCCCACCAAATCACGCAGCGGCGTAATCAACAGCCCAAGGATTAAAACCTTCAGCGCATATTCCCCCAACCCATGCTCCAACGTTTCAACTGGATTGGGCCCAGGGGTCTGCACCACCCCCCAAAACAAAACGGCCCCAGGGATCAGCAGAATGAAATACATCACCCAAGCAGGGATCACACGCACCACATTATTCACAGACATAATCTACTCCAGCCATTTGCCGTTTTATTGCGCACCCTATCCATTCACGCAAAGGAATACCGCAAAGTGACTGACCTGTTAGAATTGTTTCAATCCCACGCGTCGTGGCGATCCATCCAGGCAATACAAGTATAGTACCAAGCTCCAGACCCAACGCCGACCAATACACCTGCACTCCCAAACAACCAATCCCGCGTGACATAAACGTAAACGCACGCCGCAATCGCAATAACGCCGCACAAAACCACAAAGACCCAAGCGGTCGAACGCTTATTGATCCCAGTTAAGCCAAGCCGAACCAATTCTGGCGCGTCGTCTCGTGTCATCAATGTGCTCCGTGGGCCAAAATCGGACGGCGCAGCCCCAAAATGCGCTCTGCCTCTTCGCCTTTGCCTTGGCGCATCAACACATTCGCAAGGCTCAGCTCCAACAAATCCCGCTGCGCTCGGCTGCCGCCCAAACGCGCATCATCGACCAACACTGCTGTTAACGCCCGCGTTGCCCCTGCCCAGTCTTGTTTGGTCATGGCGTCAAAAGCTTTCGCGCAGTCTCGCACAACATCCGCAGCGAACCCTTTGCCCGCATCTATATAGGCTTTTAACAACTCGCCCTCTCCCGCCATGGCATGGGCAAGCGCTGCGTGCATATCAATAAAGCTCTGCCCCACCTTGGGTGACATCTGCGCTGTATATTCACTGATTTGTTTCCAACGATCCGCAGATACCTCATGCCCCGCCAATTCCGCACGATATAAGATAGACGCCGTGTCGGTAATCGTATTGATGGCCAGTCCTTCAGATGCGTTTGGTTTTACACCTGCATCCACCGTGGCCCACATCTTATCAACATCGCCTTGCTCCAACGCCCACAGCGCCACATGCCATGACAAATGCCCATGCATCAACGCGCGCTTTTCATAGGACCCCAGCCATTCCTCCAAATACCCGACCCCATCGCGCAAATTCCCCTGTTCATAATAGACATGAGATCGCACATGGGCGGCGTGCGCATGGTTGGGCTTAATATCCAAAGACCGATCAATCATTTTGCTCGCACGCCCCAACATGCCAACTTCGCACATGGAAAACGCATGCTGCGATAACAGCCACCAATCCTCACCATAATGAGGCAACAGGCTCTCAGTATAGGCGAACATGGATGCCTCGCGCGCCGCCTGCCCTGAAAACCCGATCAACCCGAAAACGCTCGTGGCCAATTGCGCGATAATGACATCACGCGGCCACGTCAGCACATGTTCACGCGTGGCAGCCAAGGACTCCATTGCCTTCCCTTTAAACAACAACCCCATGGCATTCACATGGCTGGCTTCGCGCCCGGATGCCCCTTCGGCCAATTCCGTGGCTCGTACCATCGCCGCCTTCGCCGCTGGCATATCCCCAGACAAAACCAGCGCCCGCGCCAACCCAACATAAGCCAGCGTGAAACCATCATCCGCCGCCACAGCCGCCTGAAACGGTTCGGCCATATCTGCCGCTCCGCTTAACACGCGATCCACACCTTCTATGTACTGGGCACAGGCCACTTCAGACGATGTCGTCAATTCATTGTCGTATCGATCGCGCAGCATTTGCGTCTCCTAATAAATCTTATCCATTAAAGAAGTAATAGAGTGTCAGGAAAACACCAAACACAATCACGTCCCAGCTTAACAACTTCTGTGGGAAAAATCGCACCTCAAACCCGCTGGCAAAAGGGAACGTAGACGGCCCTTTTGGGGCGCGCTAAACACGACCTATATATAGGAGTGTGAAATGACCCACGCGACAGGCAGTTGCACATGCGGCGCAATCCGAATTTCTGCCAAAGGCGATCCCAAAAGTGTCGGCATTTGTCACTGCCTTGATTGCCGCAAACACCACGGTGCAGTCTTTTACGCCGCCGCAGCCTTTGCGCCGTCTGACGTCACAATCACAGGGGACACCCACCAATACAAAGACCGCCACTTTTGCCCAACCTGCGGCGCATCGGTTTTCGCCACATCAGACGGCGAGGTTGAAATCCACCTCGGCATACTCGACACCCCAAACCAATTCACACCCACCTATGAACTTTGGTGCGAGCGGCGCGAAAACTGGCTGCCTGAATTTGTGGGCATGCAGAAACACAAACGCGACCGCCAATAATGGCAGCCGCGTTTACATTCATTGGCGATAGAACTTAATAAAACTTCGACAGGTCCATCCCGTCATACAGGCTCGCCACCTCTTCACCGTACCCGTTGAACTTCAACGTCGGTTCTTTTTTGGCAAACAACCCAGACCCGATGATCCGATGAGATGCCTGTGACCAGCGCGGGTGATTCACCTCTGGGTTCACATTACTATAGAACCCGTATTCCCGCGCATTGATGCGGTTCCACGTTGTGGGCGGCTCTTTCTCTGTCAGCGTAATCTTGACGATGGATTTGATAGATTTGAACCCATACTTCCACGGCACCACCAAACGCAGCGGCGCGCCGTTCTGATTTGGCAGAACCTCATCATACATCCCTGTCGCCATAAAGCTCAGCGGGTGCATCGCCTCATCCATGCGCAACCCTTCAACATAAGGCCACGGGAACGACCCACTGCTTTGTCCGTGCATTTCTTTCGGGCGCAACAGCGTTTCAAACGCCACATACTTTGCATTACCTTGCGGATCGGCCTTTGCGATCAGATCAGACAACTGGAACCCGACCCACGGCACAACCATCGCCCAGGCTTCAACACAACGGAACCGATAAATCCGTTCCTCCAGCGTCATGTCCTTAAGAATATCTTCCAGCGCGTAAGTGCCAGGTTTGTTCACCAAACCGCCAATTTCTACAGACCACGGGTCGGTCGTCAGCGCTTTTGCATATTTCGCAGGGTCGCCCTTGCCTGTCCCAAACTCGTAAAAGTTATTGTAGGTCGTCGCATCTTCATAAGACGTCAGCTCCAACCCCGCGCCATAATCCGTCTTGGTCGCGTTCAGTTTGGCCGCCGCAGGCATCCCAAGCCCAGCCGCAAGGCCCAAGCCTGCTGCACCCGCCATCAACTGACGACGGTTCATGAAATCAGCTTTCGGCGTCACGCTCGAATACTTCAAATCGCTTTTGTAACGGGCCATCGGATACCTTCCCTTTTCATATCACGCTCAATGTGGCCTAGCAGGGCGCATATTCCAACGCAAAACACCCCTGTTCACGACCTTGTTGGAATGGTTACAATCTTCAAAACTCAAAGGATCACCCATGAAATCGCTTTGCTTCGCTGTTGCAACCGCTCTCATCCTGCCACTTACCGCCAGCGCAGGCACGCAATTGGAACGGGTTCAGGCCGGCTGGGAACAATGGATCAAAGACAACGATGTCACCAAATCCACGATAACAGTTTCCAAAGGCGGCAAGATCATCATGTCGATGGGCCACGGCACGGATGCCCAAACCCCCATGCCGTTTGCCAGCCTTGGCAAAGCCATCACCGCATCCTGCACCGCCCACGCAATCAACGACGGCTTGTTCACCTTTTCGGATACTGTAGGCACACTCCTTGGGGACACGATATTCGTTAAAGACACCAACGCCGACATTACCGTGGGCCAACTGATCACACACGGCTCAGGGCTGGCCCCCGACCAAACCCAAAAACCCATGCAACGCTGGGTCGGCGGCGACACAGTTGTCCATGACAAAGCCGCGAAAACCGCTCTGTCGCGCGCGCCTCAAAACGCGGCCCGCAACACTTATTACTATAACAACGAAAACTACGCGATTTTGGGTCGCATTATAGAAGTCACATCAGGCCAAACCTACGAAGCCTATTGTAACGAAGCCGTGCTAAAACCGCTCGGCATCACGACACAAACCCTCTCTACTATATATGGCCCGTTTGCAGCCTTCGGCGGTTGGTCCATGTCAGCAGATGATTACACCCATTTCGTGATCGGAACTTTTGGCGATGGCGGCACGCTTGGCGCGGAACCAACCGCCTATCCCAGCACAGCACTGAACGCCAAAGTGAACTACGGCATGGGCACCTTCTGGCGCGAATTTAACGGCGCTTACAATCACTGGCACTTCGGCCTTTTGTGCTTTGGCCCCAAAAACTCGGGCGGCAGCTACTTTGCCTACTATGAGGGTAAAGTCTCCGTCGTCGTCACCCACAACCGCTGTGTCGACTGGGACAAATCCTTTGCCCTTGATGCGGCTATGGCGGGGGCAGTTTACAACCGCTAAGCCAGCACCCGCACAGGCAACCGCTCAAACGCGCGGATGGTGTTGTTCATCGCCACGACTGGTGCGCCGTCTAACGCCCACCGCGTCACCCGGTTCAACATCGACGCCAGAACGCTGCGCATTTCCAAACGTGCCAGATGCAGCCCCATGCACATATGCACCCCGTGGCCAAATCCCACATGTTTGCGCACATTGCGCGTCACATCAAACGTATCGGGGTTTTCAAACACACGCGGGTCACGGTTCGCGCTGGCATAAACCACTATCACACGGCTGCCCTGTGGCAAGGTCACACCACTCATCGCATAATCCTCTGCCACAAACCGCGAAAATGCGCGGATCGGTGTGGACAGACGTACGATTTCTTCAATCGCATTGGGGATCAGGCTTGGATCATCTCGTAAAATATCCCACTGCGCGGGGTCTTTGGCAAAATGATAGGCAGCAAAGCCCAGCGCCGAAATCGTCGTATCAAGCGATGGATTAATATAGTCGCGCATCAGCTGCGCCGCTTCGTCCTGTGAAAACCCTTTCGCAGGCGCTTCTTCAAAAATGCGCCGCGCCAATCCACCCTCTTTCAACCGATCAGGCCGTCCCTCTTCTGCCAAAAACTGCTGCAAACCGCGCAGATCATCAAACGCATCAACAGAGCGTTTGTTATACCCTTCAAATAGGTTAAACGCGGCAGACGCCCACGTCAGCATATTCGCCTTACCCGTTTCCGACAGGCCCACCAATTCTGTCACAATGGTCAGCGGCAAAATCTGCGCAAAATCCGCCACCGCATCAAACCGCCCACGTGCCACCAAGGTGTCGGCCAATTGCTCTGCTGCTTGTTCGATATAGGGCGTTAGCTCGACAATACCTTTGGGGTTAATGGGCGTCGCCGTAATGCTGCGCTTGCGCCGATGCTCCTCCCCGTCTGAATTTAACGAATTGCCAATCAGCAGCGCATTCACATCGTCGTTCAGGGACAAACCCTTTCCAGATACAAATACATCTGGCTTACGCAACGCCTCAACCACCTCAGCATACCGTGTCAGAACATACGCGTTTTGCTTGGGTAACCACGCCACAGGCCCAAGCTCCCGCAGTGCTGCGTAATGGGGCAACGGATCGCGGATCACCGCATCGCTGTAAAAGTCCACATCGTATGCGGGTATTACTTCGGTCGTGGCCAAATCTCATCCATTCGTATTGATCGCCCGTTGTCTTGTACGATCCGCACATGGTGGCGGCGAATGCCCCGCGGCTCTGTCACTCCAACGGAATGCGCAATGACTTCTACTTCTTTGATCATGGTTTTGGCGTAATTCGCAACTTTGTCGAACTTATCTTTTGGCACCAATCCCTTTTGAAACCGCGGATCATGGGTCGTAATCCCCGTCGGACAAGTGTTCTTGTTACACTTCAACGCTTGAATACAGCCGAGCGAGAACATGAACCCGCGCGCGCTGGTCACAAAATCCGCCCCCGCTGCCAGCGCCCATGCCACATCGCTTGGCACCATCAATTTCCCGCTGGCAATCAGCCGAATGCGCTCACGCAGTCCAAATTCCACCAACAGATCGGACATCATCGGCAGGCTTTCCCGAATGGTCACACCCACCAGATCCATCAACGGCATCGGGCTTGCCCCCGTCCCCCCATCTCCACTGTCCACCGTGATAAAGTCAGGGGCATGTTCATCGCCACGCCGCTTGATCTCTTCAAACAACTCGCGCATCGGGCCATCGTCGCTTACGACAGTTTTAAACCCAACAGGCTTGCCCGTCACCTCACGCACATGCGCAATAAAATCGAGCAATTCACCAACAGTACTGATGTCCAAATGACGATTTGGGCTGATCGACGCTTCGCCTTCCCGAATACCGCGAATTTCTGCAATCCGCTTTGTTACCTTCTCCGCAGGCAGAATGCCCCCTTTTCCCGGCTTTGCCCCCTGCGCCATCTTTACTTCGAACATGCGCACCGTGTCATGGGCCGCAATCTCGCGCAGCTTGTCATCCGACAGATTTCCGTCTTCGTCGCGCACGCCGTATTTTGCCGTGCCAATCTGAAACACGATATCGCATTCCCCTTGCAGGTGATACGGGCTCAACCCGCCTTCCCCTGTGTTCAGCCAAATCCCCGCTTGCTTTGCCCCACGCGACAACGCCTTAACCGCAGGCTTTGAAATCGCACCAAAGCTCATCCCAGAGATATTGAAAATCGACGGCGCCATATATGGTGTCCGACAATGAGGCCCAATCTGCATCGGCTCTGTCTTGGCTGCCTGCTCATCAAGCGGCGGAAACGGCGCATTCACGAAAATTGGCGTGCCTGGCACTTCCAAATTCCGCGTTGATCCAAACGCAATGGTATTGCCCTTACCTGTGGTCGCCCGTTTCACATAATCCCGTTGCGCACGGTTAAACGGCAGCTCCTCGCGGTCCATCGCGAAAAAATACTGCCGAAAGAATTCGCCCAATTCAGTAAAAATATGCCGAAACCGCCCCACCACGGGATAATTCCGCCGCACCGCGTCCCCCTTCTGTGTTCGGTCGATCACAAACATCACCACCGTGGCCAGCACCGCCAACCCAATGGCAAAGATAAACAGAACAGCGAAAAAGAATAAAACGTCCGAAACGGCATTCATAAAAAACATGGGGCGACCTCCTCAGGGTGCAGAAAACCTACCGCAAATGACCCCCAAAGCAACCAAATTGCAAAACACAATCTGCTGTCACTTACAGACATTTTCGTGGGTTTCTGAAATGTAGATCAAAAAAACTTTGAAACATTTCCAAGCCCGCTCACACATATTCGTCATTTGACTTTCAAAATGCCCGCAGCTTAGTCCGATTTACTTCGTTTCAAGGGCCAAATGGCAAAAACTTCATAAATCTAAATCACAACTCCCGCCGTAACCCGTTCATTCCCAATCACGGGAACAACTCACAAAGGGAGAGATCACATGATCCGTAGAACATTTATCGCCGCCACCGCAACTTTGATGCTTGCTCCAGCTGCCTTTGCTGGTGCCACCAAAGACATCGTGGAAACAGCCGCATCTGCTGGTTCGTTCAACACATTGCTGGCCGCAGCCAAAGCAGCTGGCCTCGTCCACACACTCAAAGGCGACGGCCCTTTCACAGTGTTTGCCCCAACTGACGAGGCATTCGCCGCCCTGCCAGAAGGCACTGTTGAGACACTGCTCAAGCCAGAGAACAAAGACCAACTGGTCGCGATCCTGACTTACCACGTGGTACCAGCCAAAGTGATGTCTGGTGATATCGCAGGCAAAAAGGCCAACGTTAAGACAGTGAACGGCGAAAAACTTTCCGTGAACGCGAAGAACGGCGTCAAAGTGAACGACGCAACGGTGACAGCCGCTGACATCGTCGCATCGAACGGCGTAATCCATGTGGTGGACACAGTGATCCTGCCAGGGTCCTAAACCCAAATAGAACCAAAAGGGGCGCCCATAGCGGCGCCCCTTCCTTAATTCAAATAGACCAAATAGACATAGCCAACGGCCACCAGAGTGATCGGCCAGAAAATGATGGCCAGCTTTACGGTCACAAAGAAGATAACCTTCGCTACAAACCGTAAAAGCCAACCAATCATTGCATCACCTAATGCACGGGTTCATCAGCGGGTTTCTTTGGCGCTTTGCCAACCCCGTTGATCACCAACCCATTGTCATCGGCACCAATCGTCACGGTGGACCCATCCAGCACATCCCCCGCCAGCAACAACTCTGCCAACGGATCTTGCACCGCTTTCTGGATCACCCGCTTTAACGGACGCGCACCGTAAACGGGGTCGTACCCCTGATCCGCCAACCACGTCTTTGCAGCTTCATCCAAATCCAGCGCAATTTTCCGTGCTTCCAAACGGCGCTCCAAAATACCCAACTGGATATCAACGATCCCGTCCATGTTGCTACGGCTCAACCGATCAAACATCACGATCTCATCCAGACGGTTGATAAACTCGGGTCGGAAATGCCCCTGCACGGCTTGCATCACATCGGCCTTGGCCTGTTCGGCATCTGCACCTTCGGGCAATTGACTCAACGCTTGGCTGCCAAGGTTGGACGTCAAGATAATCAGCGTCTGCTTGAAATCCACAGTCCGCCCTTGCCCATCTGTCAGAACCCCATCATCCAGAACTTGCAACAGCACGTTAAACACATCTGGATGCGCCTTCTCAACTTCATCGAACAAGACAACCTGATATGGCCTGCGCCGCACTGCTTCGGTCAGCGCACCGCCTTCGTCATAGCCAACATAACCAGGAGGCGCCCCGATCAGCCGCGCCACGGAATGTTTCTCCATGAATTCAGACATATCAATGCGCACCATGGCGCTGTCGTCATCAAACAGAAACTCCGCCAACGCCTTGGTCAGCTCGGTTTTCCCCACACCAGTCGGCCCAAGGAACAGGAACGACCCCTGCGGACGGTTCTCATCCGACAGCCCAGCACGGGATCGACGCACAGCATTGGACACCGCCGTAACCGCATCCAGCTGCCCAATGACCCGCTTGCCAAGTTCGCCTTCCATGCGCAGCAGCTTTTCACGCGTGCCCTCCAGCATCTTATCCACGGGGATACCCGTCCAGCGTTCAACAACACTGGCGATATGCTCAGGACGCACGGCTTCCTCGACCATCACGTCGTCTTCACGACCCTCAGCCTCGGCCAGCTTCTTCTCCAGATCAGGGATCACGCCATACTGCAATTCACCCATCTTGGCCAAATCACCCGCACGCCGCGCGTTTTCAAATTGCACCCGCGCACCATCCAGCTCTTCCTTGATGTCTCGCGCACCGGCCAGTTTATCGCGTTCCGCCTGCCAGGCCGCTGTCATCTGGCTTGATTGCTCTTGCAACTCCGCCACAGATTTCTGCAACGTCTCCAACCGATCTTTCGACGCCGCATCCTTCTCGGATTTCAGTGCCTCAACTTCGATCTGCTTTTGCAACAACTCACGATCAATCGCATCCAGCTCTTCTGGCTTGCTGTCCACTTCCATACGCAACCGCGCTGCCGCTTCATCCATCAGATCAATCGCCTTGTCTGGCAAAAACCGATCCGTGATGTAACGGTTGGACAAGTTCGCTGCTGAAACAAGCGCACTGTCAGAAATCCGAATGCCGTGATGCACTTCGTATTTCTCTTTAATACCCCGCAGGATCGAAATCGTGTCCACCACAGTTGGCTCTTGCACCACAACAGGCTGGAACCGCCGCGCAAGTGCCGCGTCCTTTTCAACATGTTTGCGATACTCATCAAGGGTCGTCGCCCCAACACAGTGCAATTCCCCCCGCGCCAACGCAGGTTTCAACAGGTTCGACGCATCCATTGCACCTTCCGATTTACCCGCGCCAACCAGCGTGTGCATCTCATCAATGAACAGGATGATCTCACCCGCCGCCTCGGTCACTTCGGTCAGAATGGATTTCAACCGCTCCTCAAACTCGCCACGATACTTCGCGCCCGCAATCAACGCCCCCATATCGAGCGCCATAAGCGTCTTATTCTCCAAACTCTCAGGCACATCGCCATTGATAATGCGCAAAGCCAAACCCTCGGCAATCGCGGTCTTACCCACGCCCGGTTCCCCAATCAAAACAGGGTTGTTCTTGGTCCGACGGCTCAACACCTGCATCGCACGGCGAATTTCTTCGTCGCGCCCGATGATCGGATCAATCTTGCCGTCCCGCGCCGCTGCCGTAAGGTCCCGCGCATATTTCTTCAATGCGTCATACCCATCTTCCGCAGACGCACTATCGGCGGTCCGCCCCTTGCGCACATCATTGATGGCCGCGTTCAGGCTTTGCGCTGTCACGCCCGCATCTTTCAAAATGGTCGCCGCATCGGATTTCACAATGGCCAACGCGGTTAACATCCGTTCCACAGGCACAAATGAATCCCCAGCCTTTTGCGCCAGCTTCTCCGCCTCGCCAAAAACCTTCGCCGTTTGGCCATCCATGTAAACCTGCCCAGCATCGCCAGACACTTTTGGCAGTTTACCCAAGTTCACATCAACATCCTGCAAAACCCGTGCAGGATCACCACCGGCTGCCTTAATCAAATTGGCCGCCAACCCTTCGCCGTCATCCAACAGAGCCTTTAACAAATGTTGTGGTGTGAAACGCTGATGATCGTCGCGCATCGCTATGGTCTGGGCTGCTTGAATCATGCCCCGAGACCGCTCAGTGAATTTTTCCAAATTCATGGTCTTCTCCTTCTATAAGCGCTTGCCGATATAATAAGACGCCCTTCATAGGCACGTCGTGGTGCAAGCCTTACGGATAAAATAGGAACGAACCCCCCCGCCGACAAGGGGCCAACCTCATAGTTTCTTTGGTCTCAAAATACTCAAATCAACCCTCGTTGCGGCCATCACGGCTAAAGGCATAAACGACACAGCCGAACAACAAAGCCGCGCCAAAGAAGCCAAACAAAACTTGGTACGTGTCCACTGGGCCAAGACCGCCCGACACCCCATTGTAAACCCGCCCTGACAAGGATTGGAAAATTCCAACCCCGCCAATGCCAAACAGGTTCAACAACGTCACACCGCGTCCCATCAAATGCTCTGGAAAAAATGTCTTGGCATGCGCAATGATCACGACAAACGTGGCCCCGCACACCCCCACAAGGGCAAACAACACGGCCGACAGAAACACCGAATGGCCTGCAAACACAGCCAACAAGCCTACACTGACAACCCCTGCTACATTGCCAGCCAGGACAATGGCTTTACGGCTTGGAATAATCCGATCCAACGGCCCAAAGATGAAATTCCCCGCCGCCATCGCGATGCTCATGACCAGTGTTACACCCCCAATCGTCGCCGCAGTTGCGCCAAACACCTGATCCAAATACGGCCCCGCCCACAGGCCACGGATGCCCGCTGCGGGCACATAATTCACCATCATGATCAGCAAAATCGGCCAAATGACAGGCTTCTTCAGCAAAACCAAAACCGACCCAGATGCACTGCCTTCTGCCCGTTCAGGATCACGCACAAAAAAGAACGCCGCCACCGCAATGATTAATGTGGCCGCCGCCAGCGCCCACATGGTTCCCCGCCAGCCAAAGGCCTCCACGGCCATGGTCATGGGCAGCGAACTCCCGATATTGCCAAGGTTCCCAATCCCCAGCGTCACACCCGCCAACGTGGCAAACACCGCAGGCGCATAAGCGCGCGCAAAAATGTAATAACTCGCCATCAACACAGGGGCGCAACCAAAACCGATCATCCCCATCGCAACCGAAATATGCCAAGGCGCGCTTGCCATCGCGAAGACGGCGGCACCACCTGCACCGCCAATAGCGAACATCACGCTCGATGTCAGACGTGGCCCAATCCGATCCAACAATTCACCAATCGGGATTTGCATACAGGCAAACACCAGAAACCAAACGCCGCTCGCCGCAGCCAAATCCGCAGGGGTCGCCCCGATGCTAATCTGCAACTCAGGTGACATCACTGCCAGAAAGGCGCGGTAAAACTGGCTCAGCACATAGGCGAGCACCAAAGAAACGATCCCAGCATTCATGATCTTGCGGCCTTTATTCCAGTGTCGGCTCCACTGCTCGCACATACATGGCCGAAATCAAACCCAGAATGTTCACACCCATCAGAATTATCATTAACACAAAAGGCCCCGTCATCTGGGTCAAAACCGCCCCCGTTACAAACGTCAGAACCGCCCCTGCCGCCACCACGGCCGCACCAGACAAACCAGACGCACTGCCTGCCAGATCAGGGCGCACCGACATGGCCCCCGAATTGCTCGCAGGCAGGGTTAGCCCATTGCCCACACCGATAAACACAACCGATCCAAACAGAACAACGGGATGCAAATATCCCAGCATCATCAGGATCAACCCCATTGCAATTCCCAATACGGCGATAACCCGCCCTGCAACCATCATACTGCCCAGCGAAAAGCGCAGCGCATATCGCCCCGTGAAAAAGTTCCCAATCACAAACCCGCCTGTGATTGCCCCCATGCCAATGCCAACCTGCGCAGGGCTCAGATCAAACGCCACTTCCCCCACCAGCGGCGCGCCGGCCAGAAACACATAGAACGCGCCCACCGAACAGGATTGGCACACCACATGCCCCCAAAACAGGCCCGATCCAACCAACGCAGGATAGGTTTTGAATTGGCTTAAAAATGTGTCCGATGTGTTTGTGTTGGTTTCTCCCAGATCGACCCAAGCCATCACAAAAACCAACACGCCAAGCGCTGCAAACAGCAGAAACGTCACACGCCAACCAAAGGCCTGATCAATCAAACCGCCCACCACAGGCCCTAACATCGGGGCCAACGCCATCACCATGGAAACATACCCCATCATGCGCGCCGCTTCTTTGGGCAGGGCCATATCGCGGATCACCGCACGGCTTAAAGCCATGCCCGCAATCACCGCGCTTTGTAGCATTCGAAATCCCAAAAACACCCAAATGTTCTGCGCAAGCAAACACCCGACAGAGGCCAGCGCGAATATCCCCATCGCCGCCAACAAAATTGGCCTGCGTCCCCACCGATCAGACAAAGGCCCCATCACAATTTGCAGCACAGCGGAAATCGCCAAATACCCTGCGATAGACAGGTTCACAATCCAATAATCCACCTGCAAATCGCGGGCAATATTGGACAGGGACGGCAAAAACATATTCAGCGAAAGCACTGATATGGCCGTCAAAAATACAAGCGTTATGAAACGCGGCGGTGTCGTGGCTGAAGAAAACAAATTTAAAATTCCATCAACTATACGTTGACGCTATCACGGCTCACCAACCCGCGCAAACGACTTTCAGGTTACGCGCCCGTGCGCGAAGACTTGCTGCTTTGGCCGCCAAAGCCGCCTCTACAAAACCTTTTGCGTCTTTGCGAAATTTGGGGGCACATTGTGCGATGCGCACAAACGCATCCAACGCCCAAACCCGCACCAATGCTTTATCTGCTCCCATCAAATCGCGAACAGCATCCACATGCGCCACGGCGGCCATTGGTGCAAACTGAACGCACTGTAAAATGTGCAACTGCGCCGCCCATTCCGTTTGCGCCTGTAAACTGGCAAACACATGGTCCAACGTAACATCCGTGCCTTGTTCGACCAACGCCTTAACCAACCACGTGGCCGCAACCGCCACATCTGGATCGAAACACAGCGCAACCAAACCCGCGACATCCGCACGCGCCATGTCCATTGCACCGACCAATTCCGCCGTATGCGTTCCATCAAACCGTTCCAAGGCCGCGCGCACTGCGTTCATCTCTGCACCCTCTCTTGACTTTATCCCATCACAAACGCAAACCCCTGCCAACCCAGATAGGAGCTTCCCATGTCGCCAGATGATCGCCTAATTGTCGCCCTCGACGTTCCCAACATCCTCGACGGCATGGAAATCGCCGATAAACTCGGGGACAGCGTATCATTTTACAAAATCGGCCTTGGTATGCTCACTGGGGGCGGCCTCGCGCTCGCGAATGAGTTGAAAGAACGTGGCAAACGCATCTTTCTGGATATGAAATTCTTTGACATTGGCGCGACGGTGGAACGGGCGGTATCGGGCATCGCACAGTACAACCTCGATTTTCTGACGGTACATGGGGACCCGCATGTGGTTCGCGCCGCTGTGGCTGGTCGCGGTGATACAGATCTCAAAATCCTCGCAGTAACGATCCTCACCTCCTTGGATCGCACTGACCTAGACGATTGCCTTATCCAGTCTGGAGAAATCCAAAACCTAGTGATCGAACGCGCCCGCCTCGCCTTATCCGCAGGTGCAGACGGCGTGATCGCCTCCCCCCAAGAGGCCACTTTGATCCGCGCCCTACCCGAAGCAAAAGGCAAACTTATCGTCACACCAGGTGTGCGCCCAGCAGGTGCCGCCCTTGGCGATCAAAAACGCATCGCCACCCCCGCTTCTGCCGTAAGCGATGGTGCCGACCATATCGTCGTGGGACGCCCCATCATCCAAGCAGACGACCCTGTGGCTGCCACCAAAGCAATCCTCTCGGAACTGGCCTCAGTTTAATCAAATCCAAGATACTCCAGTTTTATCTTTAAGACCTCCGTAACGCCCTTGGCCGAAGCTACCCTCAAAGCAATCAGAGGAGCTTGGGATGAAACCCCTTTTGAAAACCACACTAACAACGGCCATCGCCATTGCGGCGTTGTCTACATCTGCACACGCAGGTTTTGAACTCTTCGCGAAAAAGGGCTTTGGCGCGGGCGCACCATCGTCCAAACACATGCCCCCTGCTGGCTATTCCAACCAATGGTGGACACACCCATCTGGCTGTGAATACTCCAAAGCAGGCCGCCCAGGCGAAGTCGTTTGGTACGTGATCATCAACTCAATCGGCAACCGCAACTGTCCTGGCATGATCGTGCAACGGGCACGAGCCGATTTTAACAACTAAAACGTTTCGCTAAAAACCTGAGACATCAACCCTTCGCGAAACGCATTGCATCTCAGTTACTGACAGGTCTCTCAACCACCACCAAGTGACTCACGGTTACCGCGAAAGGCTACGCGACAACTGACTGGCCTTGGCAGCAGGCATTTGCGATAATACGACAGTATTCTGCGAAAGACCTTGCTGCCAATGTCCGCCTTCTGCCGTGATTGCCTAACTGTCTGCGCGCCAAAACCGCGCTGTGAACACTGCGCCTCGCCGCGTGTGTTGCAACACCCAGAGCTGTTTGACCTGTCCATCGCCCATATGGATTGCGACGCCTTTTATGCGTCTGTCGAAAAACGCGATAATCCAGAAATCCGCGACAAACCCGTCATCATCGGCGGCGGCAAGCGCGGTGTGGTCTCCACCGCCTGCTACATCGCCCGCATCAACGGCGTGCATTCCGCCATGCCCATTTTCAAGGCTTTGAAACTCTGCCCCGATGCCGTGGTCGTGCCCCCCCGCATGAGCACCTATGTAGAGGTGTCAAAACAAATCAAATCAATGATGTCCGATCTCACCCCCGCCATCGAACCTCTGTCATTGGACGAAGCCTTCATTGATCTTAGCGGCACCGAAAAACTGCACGGCGCGCCCCCTGCTGTCATGCTCGCCCGTTTGGTGAAACGCATGGAAACCGAAATCGGCATTTCTGGCTCCATTGGCCTGTCGCACAACAAATTCCTCGCCAAACTCGCCTCTGATCTTGATAAACCGCGCGGCTTTTCCGTCATTGGGCAGGACGAAACACTCGATCTCCTCGCCCCACTCCCGATCAAAAAAATCTGGGGCGCGGGCCCTGTATTGCAAAAGAAGCTGCAAAGCGACGGCATCCAGACCTTTGCCGATCTACGTCGGCGCGAACGTAAGGCCCTTGGCGAACGATACGGCAGCATGGGCGACCGCCTTTGGCATCTCGCGCGCGGTCTCGATCAGCGCCGTATTACGGGCCGCGACCCCGTCAAAAGCATCTCCAAAGAAACCACATTCTTTGAAGACACCTCTGATGCCGACCTCCTCGACGGCCACCTCTGGCGCTTGGCCGAACAGGTATCGGATCGCTGCAAAGCCAAAGAATACGCGGGCAAAACCGTGACCCTTAAGGTCAAGAAATCTGATTTTAAATCCCTCACCCGCTCCACCACATTAAACGAACCGACCCAAATGGCCGACCGCATCTATTCCAACGCCCGCCAAATGCTCGACGGCGTGATGGATCGCGCGCCCTTTCGCCTGATCGGCGTTGGCGTCAGCCACCTCACCCGCCCCGAAGAGGCAGACCACTACATGGACCTGCTCGAACAAGACGCCGCCAAACGCGCTAAGGCCGAACGCGCCACCGACGCCATCCGCGAACGGTTCGGCAAAGACGCAATCCTCAAAGGGCGCTCCCTGCGCTAGATCGGTTTACCCATGTCTCCCAAAACTTTCTCAGGCCAATGCTACTGCGGCGCGACGCGGTTTCACGCGGCAAAACCACCTTCCATCGTCACCTATTGCCACTGCACCGATTGCCGGCGGGTCACAGGCGCGCCTGTCGCTGCCTTTGCCGCGTTCGACATCTCTGCCATAAACTTCTCGCCAGACGCGCGAAAATTCGCAACCATCACCACTGGCGTCAAACGCGGGTTTTGCAAAAACTGCGGTTCACCACTCACAGGCCAATACGATTATCTACCCGACACAATCTACATTTCTGTCGGCCTGATTGACCAAGCAGATGATCTCCCGCCAGCGCTTCACGCACATGTGGGCAGCAAACTTCAATGGTTGCAGATCGACGATGATCTGGAACGGTTCCCAACCTCTGCACGCTCTCGGCTCAACGAATGAAATCAACGCCCATGCTCACCATCTATTCCGTCCCAGTCGCTGTTTATTCGGCCAAACTGCGCATCCTGTTACGCCACAAAAACATCCCCTTTGAACAGCTGCCCCCACCTGGCGGCTACGGCTCGGATGCCTACCGCGCCATCGTCCCTTCAGGCAACATCCCCGCAATGATCCACGACGGGTTCATGCTGTCCGATTCCGAAGCCATCGCCGAATACCTAGAAGAAACATTCCCAGCCACACCCATGTTGCCCGACACCCCAAAACTACGGGCAAAAGCGCGTGAATTCAGCCGCTCGCACGACACCCGTTTGGAACCTGCCGTGCGCGCCATGTACCCCCAAGTTGCCTTTGAAACCCGCGACACAAACGCGGTCATCGCAGGGGGCGCGGCTATTTCAAAACAACTGGCCTCCCTTGCACTCCTACTGTCCCAAAACCCGCTGGACCCGTCCAAGTTGTGGATGTGTGACTGCGGCTTTGCCATGACTTTCGCGTGGATCAAAGCATTTGAACCCGCTTTAAACCTTCCCATAGACTGGCCAGAAATCGTGCGCGACTACGATAAACGCCTGCAAGGTTTTGATGTGATTGCCCAAGAGCTTGAGGCCTACCGTCCCGCCATGGACGATTACCTTGAAAAGGCAAAACCGCCTATTTCTCGGTAAACTTCAACTCAATCCGACGGTTCAACGCCAACGCTTCGGGGCTATCCCCGTCCACAATCGGTTGAAACTCCCCGAAACCGTTCGCCGCCAGTCGTTCAGCGGGCACACCCAGATCAGAAATCAGGTATTTCACCACCGATAGCGCCCGCGCTTGGCTCAGCTCCCAGTTATCCGCATAAAGCCCTGTCCCAGACAACGGAACCTTGTCGGTGTGCCCATCGACCCGCAAAATCCAGTCGATCTCGCTGGGAATTTGATCCGCCACATCCAAAATAATGTTCGCAACCTTGGCGATTTCTTCTTGGCCACGGGGGCCAAGCTCGGCCGACCCAGCGCCAAACAAAATTTCGGATGAAAACACAAATCGGTCACCCACAATCCGAATGCCTTCGCGGCTGCCAAGAACATCGCGCAAACGCCCAAAGAACTCAGATCGGAATTTACGTAGGTCTTTCGCTTCTTCTTCCAAACGTTTGCGCTCGGCCTCTTCCAGTTTGGCGGTTTTTTGCGTTTGTTCGGCCAATTTCTTTTGCTCTGCGGCCACTCGCGCCAGCGCTGTATTCAGATTTTTGCCCAACGCTTCGATCTGAACTTTGCTCTTCTGATCTGCCGCGTTTGCAAAATCGAGCAAGCCTTGCAACGTATCGAGCTGTTTGCGCAATTCCACAGTTTGCGAGTTCAACAGCGCCACCTTGCGCTGCGCCTCTAAACTCACTTCTTGCTCCTCTGCCAACTCTTGACGCGCAACCACCAACAGCGCTGCTTGGCGCTCCGCCTCAGACAGGTTTTCCGCCGCCTTAACATCTGCATCACTGATCTCGGCACGGGCCGCCGCCAACAGGGTCAGTGTATTTTCCGCTTCTTTGCGCTGCGCCTCTAACGCCAATGTCATGGCCGTCAATTCGTCCTCTGCGCCTTTCAATCGTTCACGCAGTGCCGCCGCTGCGGCTGCTTCGGCCAGCTTCGCCTTCTCCGCATCCGTTAGCCCCTGCACCAATTCATCAAGCCGCGCGCGCAATTCCTGTTCGGTTAATCCTTGCGCTGCGATAACCGCATCCCGCTCTGCCAATTCCGCCTGCGCTTGGCGCAATTCCCTTTGCGCGTCCGACAAATCCGTTCCCGTGTTTCCCATCGCAGACAACGCCGCGCTCAGGGATCCACGTGACCCTTCCAAATCCGCCTGCGTCTGCGCCAGCAACGCCAAAGCATCCGCCAACGATCCTTCTTTTTGCGAAACATCACTGCGCAAATCTGCGATCAGTGCTTCCAAGGCTTCGCGCCGCGCCGCTGCCAAACGTGCGGCCTCGACACCTTCGTCGATTTCGCTGCGCGCTTGCGCCAAAGCCAATTGCAGCGCCTCTTTCTCTGAAATCACCGTCAGATTGGCCTGCTCCAACGCCGCCTTATCCGCCAGCAAAACGCGGTTTTGATCCTGCAAATCCGCTTCGCGATCAGCGGCCTCAGCCACTTCGCCTGTCAGCACAGCAACCCGCGATTGGCTTTGCTCCAGTGTGCTGGCCAAATCGCTGTTTTGCGCCAACAGCGATGCAACTTGATCTTCAAACTCTGCAATCTGCGCCGCCTGATTTTCCGTTTGCGAAGACAGGGACGCAATCAACGCGGCCTGCGCTTCGGCTTCTGTGCGGGCCGTTTCCAACGTGGCCGTCAGCAAATCAACATTGCCCTGCAAATCACTTGATCGCGCCTGTTCCAACCCCAACGCTTGGGACAACCCCGCCAGCTCATTTGACAAGGCATCCAATTCTGCGTCTTGGCCGGTGATCGTGTCACGCAACACAAATTGCACCACCATAAAAATGGTCAGCACAAACATCAGCACCAGCAACAGCGCCGTCATCGCATCCACAAAGCCAGGCCAGATATTGGCAGAAAATCGGTTTGCCGAACGGCGGTTCAGGGCCATAATTTACCCCTCGTCACCAGAATTGCTCGAAACACCAATGGCCTTGCGCAAGGTGGATGTCAGCCCCAGCAAATCACTGCGCAAATCGCTCACTGCGTCTTGGCGGCCTGCGGTCATTTCTTCCAGAATGCGCAACAATTGCGTGTCGATATTGCGCAGCCGCATCTTGGCCTCCGCATCCCAAACTTCGTCCTTTTGGCCATTTTGCATCACGTCAATCATCTGCTTTTGACCATAGGCGATTTGCTCAACCAGCTTGTCACCACTGCCCTGCGCCTGCGCGGTACTCTCGGCCAATCGCTCTACCACTTGGGTCAATCGCGCCACGCGTTTATCCGTTTCATTGCGCCGCTCTTGGCTTTGGCGCAGCAAATCATGCAGGTTTTCAATCTGATATGTTGTGTGCTCCAGCATATCCGCAATGGCAAAATTCTCGACATTGCCCATGTCCCCATCACTGGTCCCAACACCAATGCGCGTGATTGATGACAGCCATTCTTCTAATTCGCGGTAAAACCGATTTTGCCCGCGCCCCGCCAGCAAATCCAACAACCCAACAACCAGTGATCCCGCCAAGCCCAACAGGGATGACCCAAATGCCGTGCCCATCCCGCCAAGCTGACGTTCCAACCCTGTCATCAGGTTGTCAAACACATCCATCGAATTTGCACCCTCTTGCGGTGCCAAAGATCGGATCGTGTCCACAACCGCAGGAACGGTCACGGCAAGTCCGTAAAACGTCCCCAACAATCCTAAAAAGATCAACAGGTTAATCACATAACGGGTAATCTCGCGCCCTTCGTCCAATCGCGTCGCCACACTGTCCTGAATGCTCTGCGTGCTGGTTGATGTCAGCGATGTGCGCGCGCCCCGCTTGCGCAACAAATGCGCCAAAGGGGCCAGCAATCCTGGTGGATCAACAAACTCATGTCCCGGGCGATCCAGCGCAAACCCTTCGATCCAACTGACCGAACTGACCAACGTAAACACCTGCCAAAAACACGCTATAATGCCGAACACAAACACGAACATGATAAAGCCGTTCAGCAGTACATTCGCCATGAAAATCGGCAGCAACGATTGATAGGACAAAAACGCCCCAATCGTTACCATCACGACGAACATCAGCATCATGAGGATCTGCCGCACAGGTTGGGTAAAGTGCGGGTCTGCTTTTCGATCTGCCTGTAACATCATTTTTGCCTGACACCTGCTTGGCCGTACCCTATCGCGTCCCCGTTGCGATGCCAAATGCAAAGTTACCGCGCGAAAAGCCAACTAAACCATTGTAAATCGCGTTGAAAATCCCCAAATATCAATCAAACAAGTTACTTTTGGAGGAAATATTTTGGAACTTCTCGGATTTGAATCCGTTGGCATCACCGCCGTCGCAATTCTCATATTTGCCGTAGTCCTTATCTTTATGATGGTGCGTTCCGTCCCACAGGGCGAAGAATGGACCGTTGAACGTTTTGGCCGCTACACTCGCACCCTGTCCCCTGGTCTGCGCTTTTTGATCCCGATCATGGATAAAATTGGCGCCAAGATTAACATGATGGAAACCGTGCTTGATATCGACAGCCAAGAGGTCATCACGCGCGACAACGCTATGGTCGTCACAGACGCTGTGACCTTCTATCAGGTCGTTGATGCCGCCGCTGCCGCTTATGAAGTGCGTGATTTGTATCGTGCGCTGGCCAACCTCACACAAACCAACATTCGGTCTGTTGTGGGCTCCATGGACTTGGACGAAAGCCTCTCAAACCGCGAAGTCATCAACGCAAAATTGCTGTCCGTTATCGACGAAGCCGCGCATCCATGGGGCATCAAAGTAACCCGCGTTGAAATCAAAGACCTCGCACCGCCGCCTGACATTTCCGAAGCAATGGCCCGCCAGATGAAGGCAGAACGGGACAAACGTGCGGAAATCCTTCAGGCCGAAGGTATGAAGCAGTCCGCGATCCTGAAATCCGAAGGGGAACGCGAAGCGCAAATCCGCGAAGCCGAGGGCCGCAAACAAGCCGCTTTCCTTGACGCGGAAGCCCGCGAAAGGGCCGCCCAAGCCGAAGCCGAAGCAACCCGCATGGTATCCGAAGCGATTGCCGCAGGTGATGTCCAAGCCGTGAACTACTTCGTGGCGCAAAAATACACCGAAGCTCTGCGCGATGTGGCCTCCAGCCCATCTGCAAAAACCGTGATGATCCCGCTCGAAGCGTCAAACCTGATCGGTTCCATCGGGGGCATCGCAGATATCGCCAAAGCTGTCATTAGCGACAAAGACAAAGCTTAAGGAGGACACATGCCGTTTTTAGACATCCTTGAAGGTCTGTCTCCGTGGTGGTGGGTCGCCGCCGCCTTCGCCCTTGGTGCGCTGGAAATGCTGACAGGCACGGCGGTTCTGATCTGGGTGGCTTTGGCCACATTGGTGATGGCGGCCCTAACGGCGCTGTTCCCCGCCATGTCGGGCGAATTGCAGATCACATTGTTTGCGGTTCTGTCCATCGGCCTCACATTTGCGGGCCGCTGGGCGCTTGGCCGATTTGGCGATGGGGGCGAAACCCACGCCACGCTGAACCAACGGTCTAACCACCTGATCGGACGCACCGCCAAAGTGTTGGATTACGATGCAGGTTCAAACAGCGGTGCAGTGGAAATCGAAGGTATGCGCTGGCGGGCCACATGGGCCGCTGGGCAATCCTCGGCCACGGGCGAAACAGTTCGCATTCGTGCCGCAAAAGGTATGAACCTCACGGTGGAATCCACCAGCTAACACATCAGGCTGATAGGGTGCGAACCCTGTCAGCCAACCAATCCAACTCAGGATCGCTTAACCCGATCTTGGCCAGCCCTTCCGCTGTATTGTACAAATACTCCGTATTCGGGCCACGTCCCCCAACAGACCGCGCAATAATTTCCGCCTGTTTTTCCAACGCCATGCCACCACAATACTGCACATGATCGCGATTGATCACATAAGCCACGCTGTCCACAACACGCCCATCGCGCAACAAGATCGGATGAATTTCCTCCAGATACGCCGATGAAATCAGCTCCCGATCCCGCAAATACTGCAATGCCTCTGGCGCTGTTTCAGGGGGCACAAAAAACGCCACTCCATCGCAAAAAGCATCGTCCGCGCGGTCCAATGCCAACACCAATCCTGGGTTTTCTTCTGTGCCGCGATGATGGATCGACCACATGCAAAAACTACGTGAAAACCCATCCATCCGCGCAATTTGACTCTCGGAAAATTCAAATCCTGGTTGCCAGACCAAAGATCCGTACCCAAATACCCAAAAACCGTCTTTTATATTCATCACTGGCAACCCTTCGTTGGCCTGCTATAACCCGCTGCAAATAGAAATGAAAAGGGGCCTCGCCCATGGTTCGCATCTTCTTTGGAATTCTGATCGTCGTCACCCTTGGCTGGTCTGGATATTGGTATGTCGGCTCTTCGGCACAACAATCAGGGCTTGAAACTTGGCTCGAAGAACGCCGCACCGCTGGCTGGGTCGCAGATTACGACAGCCTCAAGGTCCAAGGCTACCCGAGCCGCTTTGACACAAAGATCACGAACCTCAACCTAGCAGACCCAAAATCCCGCTGGGCATGGCGCACACCCGAATTGCAAATCCTCTCGCTCAGCTACAAGCCAAACCATATCATCGCTGTGCTGCCCCCCGAACACACGGTTTCCACCCCCAATGAACGCATCAACGTAAACTCCGATGCGATCCGCACCAGCATTAAATTCACCGCAGACACCGATCTAGCGCTCAATGCTTTGACAGGGGAAATGACCAACGTCACCCTGACCTCTAGCGAAGGTTGGACATCCGAACTCAAAGCCGCAAAATTGGCCACCCGCCAAACAGCCGGCATAGCAAACAGCCACGATATTTTCTTTCAGGCCGATGGCGTAAAACCTGCCCGCATCTTTACCAAACTCATCGACCCAGACAGCCAATTGCCCGACGTGTTTGACACCATGCGCCTCGACATCAGCGCAGGGTTTGATGCCCCATGGGACCGTCACGCAGTGGAAGGCACAAAACCAGAATTGACCGCGCTCAAAATCAAAGATTTCTCTGCCACATGGGGCGAAATGAACTTCGAAGCCAAAGGCGACCTCACCGTTGATGCTGCAGGCACCGCCAGTGGCAAAGTTTCCGTGCGCGCCAAAAACTGGGAAAACATGATCGCCCTTGGTGTACGCGCAGGGGCCATCCCCGCCGAAATGCAAAGCACACTCACAGGTGGTCTTGGTCTGCTCGCTCGATTGTCAGGAAATCCAGATACGCTCGATGCGCCTTTATCGTTTAAAAACGGATTTATCTCGCTTGGCCCGATTCCAATCGGCCGCGCCCCCGCGATCCGCTTCAACACCACACCTTAACGGCAATAGGTCCCGCCACCACGATGTGATGCCACATCAAAATGGAAATGATCCTGATGAAACCGGTTCGCGTTTGGCCCCAGCACGGTTTTAAACGGCCCGCAGGCGGTCTTGTGCATCTGCTTTAGAATACGCCCTTTGGATCGACCCCGCCAATCGCGCAGCACCGATAACATGGTCCCGTCCTTCAACACAAACCCCGCAATATCGAGCGCATTGCCCTTCGCATGTTCCGACAATTTGCCGCTTTTGGCGCTGTTACGGTTTCGACAGGAATAACCTGCAATGATTTGCACCTTGCCCAAACCGCCCCCTTTGCGCCCCACCGCAGGTTTCGCGCTGTTCTGCATCCAACTGTAAAACGCTTTGGCGGTGTTACACCCAATGGATACTTCGCGCGTCATTTTCACGCCATCCACTTCGGTCAGTTTCACAGGGTTCTTGATTCCGCATCCGCCTTTGCCGCTGATCCGCTTCACGTGATACCCGCGCAACCCGTTGATCCCGCAAACGGAACCTTTTTTGCGATACCGCACGGCCTTTTCCACCTTGCCCGGTTTGTAAGGCTCCACCAATGCCACGCGTAACTTGCGCGGACGCGCCTTGGGTCGCAACGATTTGGCCACCGCAAACGGGCTTGTCACTGTCACAACGCCCGTATTTGTTTGCGCCACAACGTTTTTCAACGGCTCTGTCTTTGTCACCTTACGCGCAGACAGATCATCGCTGATGGTTTGCTCCACCACCACTTTTTGCACCGCAACCGCGGTGGCCGATGGCCCCGCAACAGGCCGCAAACGGGGGCGTTTTGAGACAAAGGGCGCCGCACCCGTGGTGAATTTCGCCTCAATCTCCACCGGACGCAGCACAGGTCGGGGCGAAGTTTCAACCGCTTGCGCAGCCGCCATGCTTGGCCCAAAGGCCAGCATCAAAACCATCCAAATGCCCCCAAACCGCATCTAATCGTCCTTCTTTGGCGCACGTCCAAAATCATCAGCAGACGTATCATGCCCTGCTTCAACAATCCCCCGACGGATCGCCCGCGTGCGCGTGAAATGATCAAACAACTGATCCCCGTCCCCGCGCCGAATGGCCCTTTGCAGATCAAACAGCTCTTCCGTGAACCGCCCCAAAATATCGAGCGTCGCTTCCTTATTGTTCAAAAACACATCGCGCCACATGGTCGGATCAGACGCGGCAATACGCGTGAAATCACGAAAGCCACCTGTAGAAAATTCGATAACTTCCTTATCAGTCACGCGCTCCAGATCATCAGCCACACCGACCATTGTGTAGGCGATCAAATGGGGCACGTGGCTGGTTACAGACAGCACCAAATCATGGCGCTCAGGTTCCATAACATCCACTTTTGCACCCATGGCCGCCCACAATTGGCGCAGCTGTTCAGTCGCCGCTTCGTTGGCATTTGGCACAGGGGTCAAAATGGTCCACTTGCCCATAAACAACTCCGCAAACCCTGCATTCGGGCCAGAGTTCTCTGTCCCTGCAATCGGGTGCGCAGGCACAAAATGCACCGTGTTGGGCAAATGCGGTTGAACCATTTCGATCACGCGGGCCTTTACTGACCCCACGTCAGATACGGTCGCTCCCACTTTCAATGCAGGGCCAATTTCTGCGGCCACGGTATTCATCGCCCCAACTGGCACACACAACACCACCAAATCCGCATCGGCCACTGCCTCTGCTGCCGTTGCGCACACCGTGTCCACCAGCCCCAATTGCAACGCCGTTGTGCGCGTGGCCTCGGATTTCGCATGGCCCACGATTGTTCCCGCCAGCCCAGCCTTTTTCATGGCCAGCCCCATGGACCCCGCAATCAGGCCCAGCCCGATCAGCGCCACTTTGTCGTAAATCTGTGTCATGCAACCCAACCGTCTTTAAACTCTTGCAACACCTGAACCACCCGCTTGCAATCCGCGCCTTTGCCAACAGTGATGCGCAAACACTCTGCCAACCCGTAACTTTTCACGGCCCGCACAAGCAACCCAGCATCGCTCAGCGCCTGATCCGCCGCGTCGGCCTCCGCCTCTGATCCAAACCGCGCTAGCACAAA
Organism: Amylibacter sp. IMCC11727; assembly: GCF_029854195.1. NCBI lineage: Bacteria > Pseudomonadati > Pseudomonadota > Alphaproteobacteria > Rhodobacterales > Paracoccaceae > Amylibacter > Amylibacter sp. IMCC11727. The sequence continues at coordinate 718,414 of NZ_CP122960.1, read as the reverse complement.
ATTCGTTTGGCTGGCATCACAGGCAATGCCTATGCCCAACAGCTTTTCACGCAGAAACTCGCGCCACTGCGCATTCGTTTCGCGGCATTTAACTGTGTAATTCACATCCCGCATTGCCGCTTCACCCGCAGCCAATGCGCTTGCGTTTACATTAAACGGACCGCGCACTCGGTGCAGCGTGTTCACAATCTCTGCAGGGCCATATCCCCAGCCAAGCCGCAATCCACCCAGCCCATAAATCTTGGAAAACGTCCGCGTCATAAACACGTTCTCACGTTCGTCTACCAAATCCGCATGGCCATCAAATCCGTCCACAAACTCGGCATACGCACCGTCCAGTACCAGCAACGCCTGTTCTGGCAAACCATCCGCCAACCGCGCAACGTCAGAGGCAGAAATCATCGTGCCTGTAGGGTTGTTCGGATTGGCAATAAACACCAGTTTCGTATTCTCATTCGCCGCCGCCAACAACGCATCCACATCCGTATGGCGTTCTTTTTCTGGCACAGCCACAGGAGTCGCCCCTGCCGCTTGGGCGCACAATTTATACATCAAAAAACCATGCTCGGTGAACAACACCTCATCACCTGGACCCGCATAAACCTGACACAGAAATGAAATCAGCTCATCCGACCCGTTCGAACAAATGATCCGTTCCGCGTCCAATCCTGTAACCTCGGCTATGGCCGTGCGCAGCGGGCCATGATCTCCAGACGGATATACATGCAAATCCCCCGCCACCGCACGATAGGCTTGCTTTGCGTCCTCAGACGGCCCCCAAGGGTTCTCATTGCTCGACAACTTAACGGTATTGGATTGCCCTTTAACGGCCCCTTTGCCGCCCACATAAAGCTCAATATCCATAATACCTGGCTGTGGTTTGATCCGCGTGCTCATCCGTCTTCCTTCATGGCTCGCGCAAGGTGTAGCGCCGCCAGCCTGCCTGTTAAAGCATTAATAGAACGTCTGCGGGTCGATATCTATGCTCACACGCACATTCGTGGGCGGCTTTATGCTGGCATACCACGCGGACAGTGCGGGCTGGATCACCACACCCTTGGCAGCTTTAACCAAAATACGCACCCGATGTCGCCCACGCACCCGTGCAATGGGCGCAGGCGCAGGGCCAAAAATCTCTGCATTAATCCGCAACAATGGCTCTGCGTTGCGCACCATATACTGTGCCACATCAAATACTTGCGCCAAATCAGGTCCAGAAACCACGACCCCCGCCATACGCCCATAGGGGGGAACGCCCGCCAAATTCCGCTGCGCTGCCTCTGCGGCCCAGAACTCTTCTTCTTCACCTGACAAGATCGCTTGAATAACAGGATGTTCAGGCTGCAGCGTCTGAATAAACGCCGTGCCCTTCTTATCCGCTCGTCCAGCACGCCCTGCCACCTGACGGATGAGTTGGAACGTGCGCTCCGCTGCCCGCAAATCACTGCCTTGCAACCCCAAATCCGCATCAATCACACCCACACAAGTCAGTAGCGGAAAATTATGCCCTTTCGCCACCAATTGCGTGCCGATGATGATATCCGCTTCCCCTTCCGCAATGGACTTAATCCGTTCTTTCAAACTGCGCGCCGACAGGTGCATGTCCGATGACAGCACCGAAATCTTCGCCCCTTCAAACCGCGCCTCGGCTTCTTCGGCCAACCGCTCCACACCTGGTCCAACCGCTGCCAGTTTCCCCTCAACCTCACAGCTTGGACATGCCTCTGGCATCGGCTTTGTTTCACCGCACTGATGGCACATCAACCGCCCGTGAAACCGATGCTCCACCATCCGCGCATCGCAATCGTCACACCCAATCTGAAACCCACAAGCCCGACACACCGTTACAGGGGCATAGCCACGACGGTTCAAAAACAGCAACGATTGTTCACCGCGATCCAGCCGTGCGAACACCTCCCGCGCCAGCGTGTTCGAAATCCAACGTCCTGGCGCCAATTCATCCCCACGCAAATCAATCGGCTTCATCGTCGGCAATTCCGCCGCCCCAAACCGCTGCGCCAAATCAAATCGCTCGTACTTCCCTGCTTTCGCGTTGGCCCAGCTTTCCAGTGACGGCGTGGCACTGGCCAAAACCACAGACGCCCCACAGATCGACGCCCGCAAAACCGCCATATCCCGCGCGTTGTACAAAACCCCGTCTTCCTGCTTGTAAGACGGGTCATGTTCCTCATCCACAACGATCAGCCCAAGGTTCTGAAACGGCAGATACAGCGATGATCGCGCGCCAACCACCAACTGCGCTTTGCCTTCGCCTACCATACGCCAGCACCGCCGCCGTTCCGTCACGGTCACTCCCGAATGCCACTCTGCTGGCCGCGCGCCGAACCGTTCTTCAACACGGTCTAAAAACTCCACCGTCAACGCGATTTCAGGCAACAACACCAACGCCTGCCGCCCCTGCGCCAAACACTCCGCCACCGCTTCCAAATACACCTCGGTCTTGCCCGACCCCGTCACACCCTTCAGCAGGGACGTGGAATAGGATCGCGAGGCCACCTTGCCGCGCAATATACCCCCAACCCGCGCCTGATCATCGGTCAACGCCTTGCCGTCCATACGGGCATCCAAATGCGGATAGGCCACATCGCGTGGGGTCTCATATTCCACCAGCACGTCCTGCTTCATCAACCCCTTCACAACCGAAGACGTCACCCCCGCCAATTGCGCCAACTCACTTGCCGTGAACCGCAGCCCGCCGTGATCCTCCAAAACCCCAATTACCTTTTCCCGCGCAGGCGTCATGCGGTCAGGTTCCTTATCCCCCAGCCCATAAATCTTGCGCATCCCGGGTGGATCGGTCAGCCCCGGCGCACGGGTCGCCAACCGCAACATGGATGACATCGCCGTCAGCGTGTAATCCCCCACCTTTCCCAGAAACACCTGCATTTCTTCACGCATTGGCGGCACATCAATCACACTGATGATCGAACGGATTTTCTTGGGGTCATACCCCCCAGCACCTTTGCCCCAAACAACACCAATCACCTTGCGCGGTCCCAGTGGAACCTCAACAAACGCACCCTGAAACACCCCTCCTTCAGGCGCTTTGTAATCCAAGAATCGGTCGAGCGGCTGCGTCGTCAGAACCGCAACCAGCTGGCCAGCCTCAAAATAACTCTGATCGGGGAAACTAGTCACGATAAGCGGGGTTCTCATTTAAGGCGCATTGCGGTAAACCCCAACATGACACTCGCGCCCACGCGGCGCAAGAAACCAACCGAACCCAGAAGGCCAGACAGATGAAATTTTTCGTTGATACCGCAGACGTAGACGCAATCGCAGACCTAAACGACCTTGGCTTTGTGGATGGCGTCACAACCAACCCGTCCCTGATCATGAAATCAGGCCGTGATATCCTCGAAGTGACCAAAGAAATCTGCGACATGATCGACGGCCCAGTCTCCGCCGAAGTTGTGGCCATGGAATACGACGAAATGATCAAAGAGGGCCGTAAACTGGCCAAAATCGCGGAAAACATCGCGGTCAAAGTGCCCCTCACATGGGATGGTTTGAAAACCTGTAAAACCCTCTCCGAAGAAGGCACCATGGTCAACGTAACCCTGTGCTTCTCCGCAAATCAGGCGCTTTTGGCCGCCAAAGCAGGCGCAACATTCATCTCTCCGTTCATTGGCCGCCTTGATGATATCAACATCGACGGGCTGGAATTGATCGAAGATATCCGCACAATTTACGACAACTACGCCTTCGAAACGGAAATCCTCGCGGCCTCTATTCGCACTGTGAACCACATTTCCGATTGTGCTAAAATTGGCGCAGATGTGGTAACAGCGCCACCCAGCGTGCTTCAAAACCTTGCAAAACACCCGCTGACCGATAAAGGTTTGGATGCATTCATGAAGGATTGGGCGAAAACGGGACAAAAGATCCTGTAACGCCAAGAGTACGAGGCGTAACGAATGAGCGAGCAGGCGAAACCGCAAGACGCGGTGCGAAAACAGATTCTCAAAAACCCCAACAGGGTCTTAGAAGACCACGACATCATGCGCGCGCTAATCTCAGCAGATGAACAGGCGCGTGGCAAAAACGTGGTCGATCTGCGCACTATCGCGCTTGAACGCCTCGAAAGTCGGCTTGATCGGCTCGAAGATACGCATCGCCATGTCATCGCCGCCGCTTATGACAATCTCGCCAGCACCAATCAAATCCACCGCGCCACTTTGGCCATTCTGGAACCAGACACCTTTGCGGAATTTCTCGAACTGCTCAAAGGCGAACTGGCCCGCATTCTGAACGTGGCCTCTGCCCGTCTGGTTCTCGAAAGCCCAGCCGCCACCCCAGAAATGGAAGAACAGCTGCAAGAAGAATTCGGCTCTGGCGTATGCTTCTGCGCCCCGGGGGCAATCGCCGAATACATCACCCGTGGCCGCGATGCGACCGTGCGCCCTGTCACCCTCCGCGCGATCCAAGACGCCGATCCGATCCTGTTTGGCGATGCCGCCAACACCGTCACCTCCGAAGCCCTGCTTCGCATTGACCTTGGCCAAGGCAACCTGCCCGCCATGCTGGTGCTCGGCTCTGTGTCCACCGATCAATTTACCCCACAAAAAGGCGCCGACCTTCTGGTCTTTTTCGCCAGCGCCTTTGAACGGGTTTTGCGCCGCTGGTTAAACTGATGCACGCCTCTTCAGGCGCATTCGATCTTCTTCAGCGTTGGCTTGCCAGCATCACCGCCTTGCAAGGGGTCGCAGACAAAACCATCGAGGCCTACCAACGGGATGTTGCAGGGTTCATCGGTTTTTTGTCCAACCACCTTGGCGGCGATGTGGGCAAAACCAAACTTAGCCAGATCAAAATCACCGACATGCGGGCATGGATGGCCCATGAACGCCGCCGTGGCGTTGGCCCCCGTTCGCTCGCCCGCGAGCTTTCTGCGGTAAAATCCTTTTTTCGCTGGCTGGGCGAAGCCGAAGGCATCGAAGTCACCGCTCCTTTGGCCACCCGCGCGCCAAAATTCAAACCTCAATTGCCGCGCCCCATGGCCCGCGATCAGGCCAAAGCCATGATCGACACAGCAGAATTGCAAACCATGGACGGCTGGACAGGGGCACGGGACGCCGCCGTTATCACTCTGCTCTACGGCTGCGGCCTGCGCATATCCGAAGCCCTCGGCCTCAACCGCGCCGCCGCCCCCTTTGGGGAAACACTCCGCATTCGCGGCAAAGGTGACAAAGACCGCATCGTCCCCGTCCTGCCCGCCGCACGCCGCGCCGTGGACGAATACCTGCAACTTTGTCCCTACCCCCTCGACGCGGAACACCCGCTCTTCATTGGCAAGCGGGGCAAACGACTCAACCCACGCCACATTCAAAAGGTGATGGAACAAACGCGTATGCAATTGGGCCTGCCCGCCACAGCAACCCCGCACGCCATGCGCCACTCCTTCGCCACCCACCTGTTAGAGGCTGGCGGTGATCTTCGCGCCATCCAAGAACTGCTCGGTCACGCCTCGCTCTCCACAACCCAAGCCTATACCGCCTTGGACCAAGCTCGACTTATGGACGTGTATAAAAAAGCCCACCCAAAAGGCGCATAGAGCGCTTCTCACGCCGCTTTAACATTCGCATTTCCCAAAAAACCGAGTATTAAGACCAAATGTCACTACGTATCAAAGCTCTCTCCGTCCATCTCCTCACCGCCACAGGTGCCGTTTTCGCCATGCTTGCCATGCTCGCGGCCGTGGATGCGAAATGGGATCTTATGTATTTCTGGCTGGTTGTGGCTTTTTTCGTAGATGGCATCGACGGCCCCTTGGCCCGCAAATACGATGTAAAAACCAATGCCCCCGAATATGACGGCGTGCTGCTCGATCTTATCATCGACTACCTCACCTACGTATTTATCCCCGCCTTCGCCCTTTTCAAAAGCGGCCTTCTGCCTGATTGGACAGGCTGGGTTTGTATCTTGATCATCACCTTCACCTCGGCGATGTACTTCGCCGACAATGGCATGAAAACAAAGGATAATTCCTTTGCTGGCTTCCCTGGTTGCTGGAATATGGTTGTGCTGGTGATGTTCGCCACTGAACCCAACTTCTGGATCATCCTCATCGTGGTTGTGCTCTGCGCCATTGCCATGTTCACACCGCTGAAATTCATTCACCCTGTGCGCACTGAACGCTGGCGCTTGCTCAGCTTGCCCATCGCAATTATCTGGACCGCACTCGCCTGTATCTCGGCCCTCGCTGATTTCCACGCTGGCCCGTTTGTGACAACCGCCCTCGGCCTCACCAGCATCTACCTGCTTGGCGTTGGCATCGTCCAAGAACTGATCCCAGAACGCGCTAAATCCTAATCGCGATCACACCCGCGACGATCACCAATGCGGCAACAATCTTGCCCGCATCCGCTTTGTCTTTGAAAAACAAAACACCGATCAAAACCGCAAACAAAACCGATACCTCGCGCAACGCCGTAACCAGCGCAATCGGCGCAATGGTCATGGCCCAAACCGCAATCCAATAGGCCCCAACAGAAAACGCCCCTGCGATCATCCCCAGCGTCCAAATTTTGGCTGATTTTGGTAAAACCGCCCGCCCTTTGATGAACAACCCGCCAAGGGTGAACAAAAACGCGTCCAGAAAAAACAGCCACCCAACATAACCTGACGCATTGCCAGACGCCCGCGCACCCAGCCCATCAAACAAAGAATAGCCAGCCGTCCCCACCGCCGCCAGCAACGCATATGGGATCAACGCACGCTCTTCCCCTTGCGTGAAAACCCCGCGTGCCATCAGGATAATACCGAGCCCCACCAGCAGAATCCCACCAATTTGCGTGCCCGTCACCACATCCGACAGTATGACCAAACTCACCGCCAAAACGATCATCGGCGCAGTCCCACGGGCAATTGGATACACGCGGCTCAAATCACCACGCATATAAGCTACCGTCAGAAATGACTTGTAAATCAGATGGAACAGCACCGACCCCGCCAACAAAGGCCAGCTTTCCACCTTTGGCATCGGGAACGCCGCAATCATCATCAACCCGATAATCCCATGGGCAATGGACAAAAGAACCATGCCCTGAAACTTATCATCGCCAAATTTGACAATCGCATTCCAACTGGCATGCAACAGCGCAGCAAACAAAACAGCAGCAAACACAAAAACAGTCATGGAAACCCTTTACAGAAGCAGCGAATATGCCCCTTCGCCCTGCAGCAACTTCACCTTCATCTCAACACCGCCATCCCCTGAAAACCCGCCGAGCCCATCTGCACCCACCACGCGATGACACGGAATAATTACAGGGATCGGATTGCTGCCACAGGCCTGTCCAACAGGCTGCGCTGGCACACCCAGTGCATTCGCAATATCCCCATAGGTCAAAGTTTGCCCCCGTGGAATCGCCGACATTGCTGCATAAACTTGCTGCTGAAATTCCGTTCCTTTCGGGGCCAGCGGCAGATCAAACCACTCTAATTCACCCGCGAAATAGGCTTCCAACTGCGCCAAACCCTCTTTCAAAACAGGAGTGCGCGCACCTTCGTTCCACCCATCCCAAACCAGCTGAGTAATTGCGCCATCAACCTCGATCAGGCCCAGCACACCAACAGGAGTTTTGATTTTCGCAGCATTCATACACACCAGAATGCGCCCCTCTCAAAAGAAAGACCAGCCCCTGTTTCTTTTGTCAAAAAATACGCGCGCCGCAGGTATCCCGCTTTAACCGCTCAGGCCCTCTTCATCGAGCAAATGCCGCCCCGCACGATCCTCAACCTCAATCACCCAGATGTCAGGATCAAAAGACCGCTGGCGCTGAACGGCCTCGTCCACACCACGTTCTTCACCTTCGGCCAATGTAACCCAAACACGGTTGCCATCCAGATCGTAGGATCGCTGAAACAATTTGGCCGTTCCATCCAACGGCGCTTGTTTGATCAAAACCGCCCCCGCCGTTGCATCGCCTTTGGCTGTCACAAACGCTGGAATATCAGCCAGCGCCAAACGGCGAATATAGGCACTTACCCAAAATTCGGTGGTCAACCGCGCCAAGGCTTATTCCCGCGTGTCTTTGAAATCGAGCCCCATCTCCGTGAACCGCTCGGCCTCGCTCTCCCACTTTGGCCGTACCTTCACTTGCAAAAACAGATGCACGTCCACGCCCATCAGTTCCTTCAATTCTGTTCGCGCCGCCATGCTCACCGCTTTGATGGTTTCACCCTTTGGCCCCACAGTGATCCCTTTGTGCCCCTCACGGGTCACGTAAATCACCTGATCAATACGCACAGAGCCGTCTTTTTTCTGCTCCCAACCTTCGGTCTCTACGGTCAGGAAATAGGGCAATTCCTGATGCAAACGTAGCATCAACTTCTCGCGCGTGGTTTCCGCCGCGATCATTTTCATCGGCACATCTGCGATTTGATCGTCAGGGTACAGCCATGGCCCCGCTGGAACCGACTTCGCCAGATAAGACATCAGATCACCGACCCCATGCCCCTTTTCCGCTGAAATCATAAACACTTCTTCAAACGGAAACGCGGCGGATAACTCTTGTGTCATCGCCAACAACCGATCTGATTTCACCTTGTCGATTCTGTTAATCGCCAGCGCAACTTTGGCGGATTTATTCACCTTATTGCCCAGCTCTTCCAAAATCATCTTCACACCTGGGGTCACACCCCGATGGGCCTCCACCAGCAAAACGGTGATATCCGCATCCCCAGCGCCCGCCCAAGCAGCCGCAACCATCGCACGGTCCAAATTGCGCCGCGTGCGAAACAGGCCAGGCGTGTCCACAAACACCAATTGGCTGTCTTCGTGCTGGGCAATACCGCGAATGCGGGCGCGGGTGGTCTGCACCTTATGAGTAACGATTGACACTTTCGCACCCACCAAACGGTTCATCAGCGTTGATTTCCCCGCATTCGGCTCGCCAATCAGCGCCACAAATCCTGCGCGCGTTTGCGCTTGCGTGTCAGTCATTCAAATTCTCCACTTGCGCCAGCACGGCCTTTGCCGCCGCTTGTTGCGCATTTCGTTTGCTTTCCGCAGACCCTGATCCCGCCATCCCATTGGACAATTGCGCCTCGATTTCAAAGATCGGCGCATGATCTGGGCCCGTGCGGCCCACTTCCACGTATTTTGGTGGCTTCATGCCACGGGCCTGCGCCCATTCTTGTAATGTGGTCTTGGCATCGCGCGCATCGTCTTTTGCTGCATCAATACGATCATCCCACAGGCGTAACACCAAGGCCCGCGCCACATCAAATCCTGCGTCACGGTACACAGCGGCAATCACCGCTTCCATTGCATCGGCCAAAATCGCCTGTTTGCGCCGCCCGCCTGATAACATCTCGGATCGGCCCATTTTCAACGCCGCACCCAAATCCAATTCCCGCGCAATATCCGCACAGGTCTCCTTGCGCACCAACGCATTAAACCGTGGGGCCATCTGCCCTTCAGATGCGCTTGGATCTCGATCAGACAGGGCCTCTGCAATCACCAGCCCCAACACCCGATCCCCAAGGAATTCCAACCGCTGATTGTCACTGCGCGTGGTGGACGACAACGAAGAATGCGTTACCGCCTGGATCAGGTGTTCTGGCTCTGCAAAATCATGCCCCAACCGAGCACTAAACTCCCGCAGTTCTGCAGCTAACTTCAATTCAAACTCTTAAAGAAACGATCACCGCGCCATGTCCAAAACGCAAGGATCGACGTCCCCGCACTGGAAAACATCACACGATCCGCGCGGCCAACCAGATAACTCGCGGGCACAAACCCAACACCATTCGGCTGGCGATAGCGGCTGTCCGTTGAATTGTCGCGGTTGTCACCCATAAAGAAATATTTGCCCTCTGGAACCGTGAAAACAGGGGTGTTGTCGCCCTGACCCAAACCAATATCCAAGGTTTGATAGGTTTTCCCTTCAGGCAATGTTTCTGTGAAAATCGCCTTGTTGCAATCCGCGCCGATTCCAACCGTTCCATTGCCGCAACGGGGTTGATTGCGCATCGGACCCTGCTCTTCGAATGTCTCAGTAAACACGCCATTGGCCACGCGCGGAACCGCAACACCATTGATGCTCAGCTGGCCATCAGTCACTTGAACCTTGTCACCAGGCAAACCGATCAAACGCTTGATGAAATCCGTTTCCGTGGTCGGGTGTTTAAACACGATAATATCGCCGCGCTCTGGCTCTCCTTGCCACACACGTCCGTCCCAGTCTTTGGCAAACCCGCAGAAATCAACGCCCCGAATGGTCGGACAAGACGCCCAGCTATAGCCGTAAGCGTATTTATTCACGAACAGAAAATCCCCAATCAACATGGTGGATTTCATCGATCCAGACGGAATCCAAAACGGCTGAAACAAGATGGTGCGAATGATGCCCGCAATGAACAACGCCCAAAACACAGTTTTGAACGTTTCTGCTATACCATTCGTCTTTTTGGGTTCGTCAACCATAGCGTCCGCCTGTCAGTTTGCTCCAACGCTACATGGCGCGTGGTGGGGAATTAGTCAACCTGCACAGGCTCCGCCTCGATCACCACAAAAGCCTGCGCCCACGGGTGATCGTCGGTCAAAGACACATGCACGGTGGCCTTATGCCCCGCTGGCGTCATCTCGGCCAATCGTTCAGCCGCCCAGCCCGTCAATTCCATCACGGGTTGGCCCGTGCGCAAGTTTGAAACAGACATATCTTTCCATGATATTCCCATGGCGAGCCCCGTGCCCAGCGCCTTTGAACACGCCTCTTTTGCGGCCCAACGTTTGGCATAGGTCCCCGCCTCATCCTTACGCCGCGCCGCTTTGGCCTGCTCACGCTCAGTAAACACCCGATTGCGAAACCGATCTCCAAACCGATCGAGCGTCCCCGCGATGCGCTCTATGTTTGCCAAATCTGTGCCAATACCTAGGATCATGTCAATTTCGCCGTCAAAATCTTCACGCTGGCAAAACCAAAGAACCCCGCGAACGCCAAATCGAACCAGCGCCGTGCGCGGCTATACCCTGCGACAATCCAAGGGGATGAAAACAAAAACGCATAACCGATGAAAATCATAATCGACCCAGCATATAAAACACCGAAATAGCCGAACAAATCCACCACTGTCGCCCCAGCAGGTGCAACAATCGCATAAATCGACCCCCAGCTAAGGATTGCTTTGGGGTTGGTGATGTGTAGCGCCATACCCTTAGCAAACAGGGTTTTCGGCCCGCCTGAAAACGGTGTCCCGCTCATTGCACCCGCAGGTTTTGTTGCAGATCGCAGCGCTTTGATCGCCAACCACAGCAGATACCCAGCGCCGAAATACCGCACAATCTCAAAGATCCAAGCATTCGCCAACATAATCGCGCTTAACCCCAATGCGGCGGCGATCCCCCAACTTGCAGACCCCGCCAAAATCCCAAGGCTGACAATCAACGCCGGCCCACGCCCCCTTTGCATGGCCGTCCCAGCAATCGACAAGGTCGCAGGCCCGGGGCTGCCGCCCGCCATCAGCCAGCCCACCCAGATCAGCATGAATTCAAAGGTAAACATCAAATCCCCGCGCGGGCTTCATCCATCAAAACACGCATCCGCAGAATCGCGTTTTCCAAACCAGTGAAAATCGCCTCACCAATCAGGAAATGCCCAATGTTCAGCTCTTGCACTTCGGGCAAGGCCGCAATCGGCTTCACCGTATCAAACGTCAGCCCATGCCCCGCATGAACCTCCAGCCCCAGATTAGCCGCAAATGCTGCCATATCGCGCAACCGCGCAAATTCCGCATCGCGCTCTTCGAACCGACCCTCGGCATGGGCATCGCAATACGCCCCTGTGTGCAGTTCAATCACAGGCGCTCCAATACGTGCGGCCGCTTCAATCTGGCGCTGATCCGCCGCGATAAAAATCGACACCCGACAGCCCGCATCACGAAGCGGTGCAATAAAATGCGCCAATTTGTTTTCTTCACGGGCAACTTCCAACCCGCCCTCGGTCGTGCGCTCCTCGCGCTTTTCGGGAACAATACACACCGCATGGGGTTTGTGCCGCAACGCAATCGCCTGCATCTCATCCGTTGCCGCCATTTCAAAGTTGAGCGGCAACGTCAGACCTTCCATCAACGCCTCGATGTCTGGGTCTGTGATGTGGCGGCGATCCTCACGCAAATGCGCGGTAATTCCGTCCGCCCCCGCAGCTTCGGCCAACAAGGCCGCACGCAGCGGATCAGGCGTATCACCACCACGCGCGTTGCGCACAGTCGCCACATGGTCAATATTCACACCCAGTCGAAGTTTTCCCACTGACATGGCCCGCTCCTTATTCCGCGTTTTGCTGCCGCTTGGCCCGCAATTCCTGAAACTTTGCCATCACGACCCCTTTACGGCGCTTTTGATAAGCCCCAATCATCGGTTTGGATGCAAAATACATCGCCACAGCACATACGATACCTGGCGCAATGCCCCCAACCAAATAGGGCAAGAACACATCGTTGAAAAACGCCAATACCCCTTCCCAAGGGCTTGGCTCATATCCAAACAGGGATTTGGTGTTGGCCCAGATTGTGCTCCACGTTTCACCAACGCCGTTTTTAACCTTGGCCCAAACCTTTTCCTCGCGCCCATAGCCAAGAATCCACAACCCCAACCGATAACTTGTCGCTGCAATGAACGGAAATGTCAGCGGATTGCCAACGAATGTCCCCAATAACGCCGCCAGAACATTGCCGCGAAACACATAAGCCAGCCCCGCCGCCATGAAAAAATGCAGGCCAAAGAACGGCGTAAATGTCACAAACGTTCCGAACGCAATGCCCAGGGCAATTTTATGAGGAGTGTCAGGCAACCGTTTGATGCGGTGTTTCACATACTCAAACGCGCGCTTCCATCCCGATTTGGGATAGATGAACTCTGCAAATGTTTGCAGCCACGTTCTTTGCTTTCGCCGTTTGAACACGCTCAGCGCACCTCTTCAATCGTTGTTAAAGATCCTCACGCCATCCTCACCCAATCAGGGCAAAGACACCAGATCACTCTGACTGATATTTTCTGTTTTTGCGCAAAACCTGCGCCACGTCCGAATCGGCCTCTACGGCGGTTAAGACATGCATCAGGTGTTCCACATCCCGAACCTCAATATCAATCGTCATTCTATAAAAGTCGGGTTTCCGATCAGTGAACTTTAAATCTGATATATTCGCGTTTTGCTCCCCTACAAGGGTGCAAATACGACCAAGAACACCCGCATCATTCGACATGGTGACTTCAATCGTGGCGTTTTGGTCGGCCGTGCGCCGTCCTTCGGGCCAATGCAGGTCAATCCAGCGGGCAGGCTCGTTTTCGTAATCAATCAATTTATCGCAATCAATACGATGCACCAAAACCCCACGTCCACGCGTGGCAATACCCACGATCCGCTCACCTGGCAGGGGCTGGCAACATTCAGAAGGCTGGGCATATTGATCTGCTGCCAAACCGATAATCCGCTCTGTTGGCTCTTCTGTGCCGATTTCATCAACACGCATCAATTCGGGATACAAAACCTCGACCAGCTCTTTGCCCGTCATTTCGGCACTGCCAACCTTGGCCAACAACTCTTCGGTGGAATTGATCCCCATATGCGCCGCCGCCGTGGCCAAGGCTTTGTCCGTGGCCTTCTTGCCCACACGCTCCAGCGCCACTCGGGCCAATTCACGGCCCAAACGCACAAATCCTTCACGGTGTTCTTCACGCAATGCGCGTCGAATGGCCGACTTCGCGCGGCCTGTCACCGCAATATCCATCCACGTGGATTGCGGGCGCTGCCCATCCGCCGTTGTCACTTCAACCGATTGCCCGTTGCGCAAACGCGTCCACAACGGAACCCGCCGCCCATCCACCTTGGCCCCCACACAAGCAGACCCGATCCGCGTGTGAATGGCATAAGCAAAATCAATCGGCGTTGCACCGCGCGGCAACTGGATCACATCGCCCTTGGGCGTGAAGCAAAACACTTGATCCGCAAACATATCCAACTTCACATGCTCAAGGAACTCCTCGTTCATATCATTGTTGGCCACATGTTCGGTCAGATCAGCCAACCACTTGAACGGGTCCACCGCAAACGGGTTTTCTGTGCGTTCCCCATCGCGATAAGACCAATGCGCCGCCACACCCGATTCCGCCACATCGTGCATTTGTCGCGTGCGAATTTGGATTTCCACACGTTTCCCATCGCGTCCAGACACGGTGGTATGGATCGAGCGATAGCCGTTCGATTTTGGCTGGCTCACATAATCCTTGAACCGCCCAGGCACCGCACGCCAGCGCCGATGCACCAACCCCAATGCCGCATAAACATCGTCTTCAGTCTGAGTAATAATCCGAAACCCAAAAATATCCGACAGCCGCGAAAAACCCTCTTTCTTTTCTTCCATCTTTCGCCAGATGGAATAGGGCTTTTTCTCGCGGCCAAACACCTCGGCTTCGATCCCCGCTTTGGCCAAAACATCGCGAATGTCTTGCGTAATCTGCGGGGTCACATCGCCGGTTTCTTTGCGCAACGTCAGGAAACGGCGCATGATCGAATTGCGGGCCTCTGGGTTCAGCACCCGAAACGACAAATCTTCCAACTCTTCACGCATCCACTGCATACCCATACGGCCCGCCAACGGGGCATAGATATCCATGGTTTCATGCGCTTTGCGTTCTTGCTTGTGGCTCACCATATGTCGAATGGTGCGCATATTGTGCAAACGGTCCGCCAGTTTAACCAGAATCACCCGCACGTCCTTGGACATGGCCAAAAGCAGTTTGCGAAAGTTCTCCGCCTGCTTGTTGTCGTTGGAGGACAGTTCCAGATTGGTCAGCTTGGTCACACCATCAACCAACTGCGCCACATCTGTGCCAAACCGATCCGCCACACCCTGATACGTGGATTTTGTGTCTTCGATGGTGTCGTGCAACAGCGCCGTAATGATCGTGTCGTCATCCAAACGCTGTTCAGTCAGGATCGTTGCAACTGCAAGCGGATGCGTGAAATACGGCTCACCCGAATGGCGCAACTGCCCTTCGTGCATCTCTTTGCCATAGTCATAGGCGGCTTCGATGCGGGAAGCATTGCAATTCGGGTTATAGGCGCGAATCAGGTCAATCAGAACCTGCGCACCCTGCATTTCATGATCGTTTTGGTCGTCAGGCCGCACAGGGCCTTACTTCATTTCTTGCGCTTCCATCAGCGCCCGCAACAGATTTTCCTCGGACATGTCGTCCTCTGGCTTGTCTTGCTCTGTGCCCATCAACAGCGCCATCTGATCTTCTTCAGGCTCGTCAACTTCGATCTGAGTCTGGTGGCTTTCAATCGCCGCTTCGCGCAATTGCTCGGATGTCAGCGTTTCTTCCGCGATTTCACGCAGGGCAACAACAGGGTTTTTGTCGTTGTCGCGTGGCACAGTGATTTCCGCACCCGTTGAAATTTCACGCGCACGGTGGGCAGCCAACATCACCAACTCAAAACGGTTAGGAACTTTGTCTACACAGTCTTCTACAGTTACACGTGCCATGGGTCACTCCGGTTATGCGGGTTATCAAGGATGCGGACGTATCTCGTTTCAGTAAGGATTGCAAGGGCAAAGCCACGGAAATCGCGCGTTATTCCAGCCCCCGCAACAGCTGAATTTCCGCCAATTCTGCTGCACTGAATTGCGCCAGCATGTCCGTCATCGAAACGCCCGTCACAGGATGCACCCAATCGGGCGCAACATCCCGCATCGGAACCAGAACAAATGGACGGTCTTGAACCCGTGGATGGGGCAAAATCATCTGCTCGGGCGCGCGCCGCATCTGATCTTCCAATGCCATATTCCGCCACGCCGCATGGACCGTCTGATCTGGGGCAATCTCACCCGCGTAATCAATCAGATCCAAATCCAAAACCCGCGCCTCCCAACGCTTGTCTCGCGTGCGGCCAAACTCCGCTTCAACCTTGTGCAATACCGCCAACACATCCTCTGCCGACAGCTCCGTTGTCGCCTTTGCCACGCAGTTCACAAAATCAGGTCCTGATTCCTTAGGAAACGCGGGGGTTTGGTAAAATCCGCTCATTTCCACCATGGATAGTCCATTTCTTGACAATGAACGCGAAGCGCCGTTTAGTAATTCAACTGAAGCGCCAAAATCGCGGGACAAATTCGATCCAAACGCAATTATGCACACGGATTGGTTGTGTAACGGCTTTTTGTGTTGCAGTGCCAAAATTTTTACCTATTTTCCCCTATGTTTTACTGGGTCGACAACACGCAATACCTAACATCGCCTCAGTTGAACAGACATTATGGAAGGATCATTTATGTTCTATCGCGACGAGCGTCTGGCATTGTTCATTGACGGCTCAAATCTCTATGCCGCTGCCAAAGCCCTTGGTTTTGACATTGACTACAAACTTCTCAGAACAGAATTTATGCGCCGCGGAAAATTGCTTCGCGCGTTCTACTATACTGCTCTGTTAGAAAGTGACGAGTATTCGCCCATCCGCCCCTTGGTGGATTGGCTGAACTACAACGGCTTTAATATGGTGACAAAGCCCGCCAAAGAATACACCGACAGCATGGGTCGGCGTAAGGTAAAGGGCAACATGGACATCGAACTCTGTGTCGATGCTATGGAATTGGCCCCCCACGTGGATCACATTGTGATCTTCTCTGGGGATGGCGACTATCGTCCATTGGTGGAAAGCCTGCAACGCAACGGTGTGCGTGTGTCTGTGGTCTCCACAATTCGCAGCCAACCTCCGATGATTTCGGATGAACTGCGTCGCCAAGCAGACAACTTCATCGAACTTGATGAACTGCGGGATGTTATCGGTCGCCCACCGCGCCCAGATGCACCTGACATGCCTGGCGTTGAACCAGAACTGGAAGCAGAAGATTAATCTGCCCCAACTATCAAGAAAAGAACCCGCCGCTGAGGCGGGTTTTTTTATGCTTGTGCCTTGCGCCACACCGATGGAGCCACGCCTTTGACGCGTAAAAACTCGCGGTTGAAATTGGATTTCGTGTTGAACCCCGATTGAAACACAACTTCCGTAATGCTGGTGTTGGTTTCAGACATCACACGACACGCCTCTTCAATCCGCAGCCCATTCACATATTGGGACACATTAAAACCTGTTGCCTGATTGATCGCTTTTGATACATCCCGCGCGGGCATATGCAGCCGCCGCGCCATCCGTGACAAATTGATATCAGGGTCTGCGAACAAGCGTTCATCACGCACCAATGCGTCCACCTTTGGAAACAGGCTGGCCTGATCCGTTTCCGTATCCACAGCCACGGGGCGACGGCGCAAAAACAAATACCACAATAGGGCCAAAACAAACAAAGACCCCGTGGATGCCGCCCCCGCAATCTTGCCCGTATTCGCCCCGCTTGTGACCAGAAAATCATACCCGATGATCACATCTGTAATGCCCGACACAAACAACACGGCCGCCACGACCCAAATCAGGGACACAGCAACCCGCGCATTGTTCAGGTTCACCCACGCCAATCCATCTGGCCCACGCAACCCCAACCGCACCAACAGCCCCACATAGACAAGGTTCGAAATCCCCAGCGACAAATCCATCGCTTCGATCCACAGAGGCACTGAAATACTCACCGCAATAAAAGGCAGCAGATGGATCGACGCCGACACATCGAACGATGGCCTGCGAAACGCCAAATATCCCAGTGGCGGCAACAAAGCAGCCGTATAGGGTTGCACTTCTCGAAACCACTCCCAGCCATATCCAAACCGCGACCCAACCAGAAATTCTTGAAACGCAAACGCAATAAGAAACGCCACAGGCCATCCCCAACGCGGCGTCTGATTGCGCCACACCAAAACGGCCAAAGCCAAAGAAAACGCTGCAAAAACATAGGTAAGCGGGATCATCAACATCATTTCACCATTCAGAAAACCTATCCCTTTATGACCTATATCGCGATCACGGACGACCAATATCACGATCTAGGACGCTTTGTTCGCAACATTCCCCCAGTTTGATCTCATCGTTCACACAAACAAAGGATCAAACGAATGAAACTTGCTCACACACTCACCGCTTCCTTGCTGGCAACGGTTGCCGCCACATCGCTGCACGCGTCTGGTTTCACCACAACACCAGCCCCTGCCGCACACCGCGACCAGCCGTTGAAAGCATTTATTTGGTATCCAGCCCAATTGGGTGGCGAGACAATCCAACTCGGCCAAAACGGCGTGTTCAAAGGCCACCCAGTCACCGCAGGCGCCCGTGCCAAAGACGGATCTTATCCGCTGGTTGTTCTCTCCCACGGCTCTGGCGGCAACGCGGCCAATCTCGCTTGGATCGCGTCCTATCTGGCGGATCAAGGCATGATCGTTATGGCGGCCAATCATCCTGGCACAACATCAGGGGACAGCACACCTGAACAAACGCTCAAAACATGGCTGCGCCCTGCGGACCAATCCGCGCTGATTGATCTGGCAGAATCTGGCCTGCCAAAAGGCATCAAAGCAGACACCACTCGCGTGGCGTCCATGGGGTTCTCTCTTGGCGGATACACCGCGCTGGCCACCGCTGGGGCGCAAATCTCTCAGGATGATTACGTGTCCTACTGCGCTGAACATTATGGCAAACTCGATTGCGCATGGTTCAATAACGCCAACATTGATTTCAATACAATCGACACGGACCGCTATGAACAATCCCACCGTGACCCGCGTGTAACTACCGTTGTTGCCATCGACCCCGCCGTCGCACAGGCCTACCAAGCCGACAGCTTCGCGCAGTTTGATCTGCCCGTTCAGATCATCAACTTGGGCCAAGAAGGCGAAATCCCAGCTGCCGTTGATGGGGCCACGATCAAGGCCGATTTGCCCAGCGCTCAGTTGGAATTTGTCGACCAAGCCAACCACTTCTCCTTCTTGGGGGAATGCACTGGCAAAGGGTGGTTGCTGGTTAAAATGGCTGGCGAAGACCCGATCTGTTCTGAAACAGGCAGCCGCGAACGCGCCGATATTCACAAAGAACTGCAACAGAAAATTGGCAGCTTCCTCAATGAACATCTGATCGGTGATCCCAATGGCGCGTAAAACAAACCGCTCATTTGCACGGGCAAAGCGTCGATTGTCTCTGTTTTCTACATGGTGGCACACCAACGCACTGCTCCCTTAAATCTCGGTGCGGCCCTTCCCAAAGGGCCGCGCATGCCGCTACACTCCCTTCATGATGACACGCGACGAATTCAACGCCTTCTGCGCTTCGCTCAAACAAACCACGCATGTGGTGCAATGGGGCAATTCCGATGTGTGGAAAGTGGGCGGCAAACTCTTTGCCGTCTGCGGCTGGAACGATGGCAAAGACGCTTTCACCTTCAAAGCCTCCGACATCGCTTACGAGGTCCTTGGCGATCAACCTGGCATTCGCCCTGCACCCTATCTCGCATCGCGCGGCATGAAATGGCTGCAAGTCTACGATGATCCCGGCCTGTCCGACGAAGAACTTAAAAACCACATCGTCCTCTCCTATGACATGGTGGTCGCAAAACTCACGAAAAAACTGCGCGCCGATCTCGGTCTGTAACCGCGACCATTGGGGTGGTGGAAACTTTTTCGAACCCGCGCTATCTAATGGCTCAGGAACTCCAACAGGCCATGCCATGACAAAACCACCGCTGAATCTCTACCTCGCCGCCCCGCGCGGCTTTTGCGCAGGCGTCGATCGCGCCATTAAAATCGTCGAAATGGCCATCGAAAAATGGGGCGCACCTGTCTATGTGCGTCATGAAATCGTCCACAACAAATACGTGGTGGACTCCCTGCGCGATCAAGGCGCAATCTTCGTGGAAGAACTCGAAGAATGCCCCGACGACCGCCCAGTGATCTTTTCCGCCCACGGTGTCCCAAAATCCGTTCCCGCCGCCGCTCAGGCACGCGAAATGGTCTTTGTCGATGCCACTTGCCCGCTGGTGAGCAAAGTACACATCGAAGCAGAACGCCACCACGCCAACGGCCTACAAATGGTGATGATCGGCCACGACGGCCACCCCGAAACCGTTGGTACCATGGGCCAGCTCCCCGAAGGCGAAGTCCTTTTGGTGGAAACCCCTGCGGATGTGGCAACCCTCCAACCGCGCGATGCGGACAAACTCGCCTACATCACGCAAACCACCTTGTCTGTGGATGACACAATCGAAATCGTGAATGCGCTGAAATCCCGCTTCCCCGCCATCGTTGGCCCCCACAAAGAAGACATCTGCTACGCCACAACCAACCGCCAAGAAGCAGTAAAGGCCGTCGCCCCGAAAATCGACGCGCTATTGGTGATCGGCGCGCCCAACTCTTCCAACTCTAAACGTCTGGTCGAAGTGGGTAAAACCGCTGGATGCACCTATTCCCAGCTTGTCCAAAGGGCCGCAGACATCGACTGGCGCGCGCTGGAAGGCATCAAATCCATCGGCATCACCGCAGGGGCCTCAGCCCCCGAGGTGTTGATTAACGAGGTCATCGATGCTTTCAAAGCCCGCTATGACGTCACCAGCGAAGTGGTCGAAACCGCTGTGGAAAACGTGACCTTCAAAGTCCCCCGCGTGTTGCGCGACACCGCCGCATGATCCTCCCCCCTCGCACACCCACCGCGCTTACCGCCCTTGGGGCCGCCCCTTTCGTGATTGGCGCAGTTGGTGCATACACCGATACCGTTCTCACGCTGTTTCCCTATTCCAGTGTTGAAACCGTCATCCACTACGGCATCATCATACTATCCTTCATGACAGGCATTCTCTGGGGATTCGCGTCCCGCGCAGAAGACGGCAAATCCTCCTATGCTTACATCACCAGCGTCCTGCCAGCCCTTTACGTGTTCTTCTTCGTGGTCGGCACAGACGCCGACAAACTCGAAGCGCTCATGTTCGGCTTCTTCTTCCTACTCGCCATCGACTTGTCCTTCCAAAAGGCAAAACTCGCACCCCCGTGGTGGATGACCCTGCGCATCCCCGTCACACTGGTGGTCCTCGCCGCCCTCATCCTCACACGCATCAGCATCTAGGGCCTGTGGACAATCACCTCGCCGCCTCAGGCTTCAATCCCCACATCCACACACCACAGCGACCAATTTCAAACCAACCTGACCTTCCCCCTTTGCCCACCGCACAGCGGGCGAACGCATGAAATAAATCCCAATGTGTGGGTTGCTCCTCGGGTCGGTTTTCTGACACCTTGCAGAAATGATATCAGCTCAATTCCTCATCACCGCCCTCGTCGTCGTCCTCATCCCGGGAACAGGCGTGGTTTACACACTTGCCATGGGTCTTGGCCAAGGCCGACGCGCCGCCATCTGGGCTGCTTTGGGATGCACCTTCGGCATCGTCCCTCACCTTGCCGCCGCAACTCTCGGTCTCGCCGCCCTGTTGCATTCCTCCGCACTCCTGTTCCAAGTCGTAAAATTCGCAGGCGTCGCGTACCTCCTCTACCTCGCCTACCAAGCTCTTCTGACAGGCGGTACACTCAACGTTACGCCCGAACGCACCGCCACATTAGGCCCGAAAATCGCCATGCGCGGCGCACTGATCAATATCCTTAACCCGAAACTCTCGGTCTTCTTCCTCGCACTGCTGCCACCCTTCCTGTCCGGAACCGCCACCACCGCGACCGCAGAAATGACCCTCCTCGGCCTCATCTTTATGGCCCTCACCTTTGCCGTTTTCGTGCTCTATGGCTTGTTTGCCGCCACCGCACGCGAATGGCTTCTTGGATCTGAAACAGCCATGCGCTGGATGTCGCGCAGCTTTGCGGCCATATTCGCGGCCCTTGCCGCTCGCCTCGCATTTGAAAGAGCATAACGCCCATGACCGACCTCGAAACAATTGCCGTTTATGACGCCAAGGCCCAAGACTACGTGGATTTGGTCTCAACGGATAAACCAAACCGCCACCTTCGCGCCTTCATCGCCGCCCTTCCATCAGGCGGACACGCGCTTGATATCGGCTGTGGACCAGGCAATTCTGCCGCCGCTATGATCGCCGCTGGACTTACCGTCAAAGCCATTGACCCAAGCACCGAAATGGTCGCTTTGGGCAGCAAAAAATTCGGCATAGATATCACCCAAGGCACCTATGACGACATCACTGAAACGGCCCAATACGACGGTATTTGGTCGAGCTTTTCTATGCTGCACATCCCCCGCGTCGATGTTCCCCGCCACCTTGCCGCCATGCGCAAAGCGCTCAAACCAAACGGCACATTAGTGATCGGCGTGAAAACAGGCACGGGCGAAGAACGCGATGGCATCGGGCGCCGCTACACCTATTTTACCCGCACAGAACTTGATTCTCTTCTCATTGACGCTGGCCTCACACCCACACATCATTTTGAAGGCGAAGAAGCAGGCCTCGCAGGCACCATTGACCCCTTCATCATCGTAACCGCCCATGCCTAAACTCTATGCCTACACAGATGGCGCCTGTTCTGGAAATCCTGGCCCGGGTGGCTGGGGCGCACTGCTGCTTGCCAAAGACGGCGACACCGTCCTCAAATCGCGCGAACTTTCGGGCGGCGAAGCGGAAACCACCAACAACCGCATGGAACTGCTCGCCGCGATCAACGCGTTGAACGCGCTCGATAAACCCAGCACCATCACCGTTGTGACAGACAGTGTTTATGTCAAAGACGGTATCACCAAGTGGATTCACGGCTGGAAATCGCGCGGCTGGAAAACCGCCGCCAAAAAACCCGTCAAAAACGAAGACCTGTGGAAAGACCTCGACGCCGCCACCCAGCGCCACACCATCACATGGGAATGGGTCAAAGGCCACGCAGGCTTTGAAGAAAACGAAAAAGCAGACGAACTCGCCCGCGCAGGCATGGAACCGTTTAAATCGAAATGACCGCCCTCGAATTTCTCGACTACGCTTCGGTCTTCATTTTTGCGCTCACGGGCGCACTCACGGCATCCCGCGCCCAACTTGATCTTATCGGCTTTGCTTTCCTCGCCAACCTCACCGCCGTTGGTGGTGGCACCATCCGCGATCTGCTCCTCGACCGAAACCCCATCTTCTGGATCGACGCCCCGAGCTTTATCCTCGTCACAACCTTCGCCGCCGCAGTAGTCTTTGCCACCGCCCACCTGTTTGAGTCCCGCCAACGCGCACTCCTCTGGCTTGATGCGCTCGCCCTGTCCGTGGCTGTTGCCGCGGGTGCAGGTGTCGCCCTCTCACTGGGCCACTCCCCGATCATTGTTGCCATTATGGGCGCGGTCACAGGCACAATGGGCGGCCTTTTGCGCGACGTGGTGGCCAACGAACTGCCGCTCGCGCTGAAACAAGGGGAACTTTACGTCACCGCAGCCTTCGCAGGGGCCATCGCCGCGCTTACCACAACACAACTCACCGACAATCCACTGGCCGCCCTCGCGGCCTGTACGCTTGTCACACTCACCCTACGCGCAGGGTCCATCGCATTCGGCTGGCGCTTGCCCGTCTACAAAAGCCGCCCACCCAAACAATAACCCAACACTTTTACCAAAAGTCTCCGAGCCTTTTTCTTGGCTCAAATATCCTCGCCGAAGGCATAGAAAATTACAGCGCAGGCCCACCCAAACGCGCACCGTTTGCAACGGGGAAGCCCTGTAAAAACGCATCCACGTCCATCGCACCCTTGCCGGCACGCTGCAAACGGATCAAATCCACCGCACCCTCACCACAGGCCACACGCAGCGCGTCGTTTATCACAACACCCGCCGCTCCAGAACCGCCCGCAACCGTGGACATCAACAGTTTCACACGCTGCTCTTCCATCATCGTCCAAGCCCCCGGAAACGGCGATAGCCCCCGAATATGGCAATCTACGTCGCCAGCAGGGCGCGACCAATCCACTTCCGCTTCGGCTTTGTCGATCTTTGCGGCGTAAACAACGCCCTCTTTGGACTGCGTGATCGCGTCCCCAGAAACACCATCGGCCAGCACGTCCAAAATCGCATCCCGCCCCATGATGCTCAACCGGTCATGCAAAACACCTGTCGTGTCACTGGCCAAAATATCCGTCCGCACAGTAACTCGCACCGGCCCCGTATCGAGCCCCGCTTCCATCTGCATCACACACACACCCGTTTCGGAATCCCCCGCCATAATCGCACGATGGATCGGCGCAGCCCCCCGCCATCGGGGCAGCAAACTCGCGTGGATATTCAAACAGCCTTTTGTCGGCGCATCCAACATCACCTGTGGCAAGATCAACCCATAGGCCACCACAACCCCAACATCTGCATTCAGCGCCTCAAACGCCGCAACATCAACAGTATCCTTGAAGTTCACAGGATGCCGAACTGGCAGTCCCAATCGTTCGGCAGCGACTTGCACCGCAGAGGGGCGATCTTTCTTGCCACGCCCCGCAGGTCTGGGAGGCTGGCAATACACCGCACACACTTCATGCCCTGCCGCAACAATGCCTTCCAGAATCGGAACCGAAAACTCAGGCGTGCCCATGAACACAACCTTCATGCTCTGCGGGCCTTTTTCTGCGCTTTGGCGATCAGCATTTTGCGTTTTACGGCCGACAGATGATCGAAATACATTTTCCCGTTCAGATGATCGATCTGGTGCTGCACCGATGTGGCCCACAACCCAACCAGATCCTTGCGCACCCGCATTCCCGTTTCATCCAGATACGACACTGTCACACCACGAGGCCGCGCAATTTTCGCCGAAACACCCGGTAAATTCGGGGACGCTTCCGTATGCTCGCGCAACTTCAAACTCGCATCCAGAATTTCAGGGTTCGCCATTCGGATCGGCTCTTTGCCACTCTCGCTCGCATCCACCACCGCTATGCGCCGCATCACGCCAATCTGACAGGCCGCCATACCAACACCTGGCATCGCATACATCGTATCAAGCAGATCATCCCAAACCGCGCGCACGGCGTCATCCACCGTTTCCACGGGATCACACACCGTGCGCAGCCGCGCATCAGGCCAAGGCACATAGGGCCGAATACTCACGCCCGCGCCCGCTCTTTTTTCAGTTTCATCATCTTTTTGGTGATCATCGACCGCTTCAACCCGCTCAGATAATCAATGAACAACTTGCCGTTCAGATGGTCCAACTCATGCTGCGCACATGTGGCCCACAACCCGTCAAACTCACGTTCCTGCTGGGCCCCATCAATATCCAAAAACTGCATAACAGCTTTTGCTGGCCGCTCCACATCTTCATACATCTCAGGCAGTGACAAACAGCCCTCGTTGTAAACGCTGGTTTCTTCTGATGTCCAAACCACTTGCGGGTTGATCAAAACCAACGGCTCTGGCTCTTCTTCTTTGGCGGTACAATCCATTACAAAAATGCGGCTCAACACACCCACCTGTGGTGCGGCCAAGCCAACACCTGGGGCATCATACATCGTGTCCAACATATCCCGCGCCAAGGTCTGAACCTCGGGCGACACAGTGTCCACAGCGGCGCATTGCTTTTTCAAAAGCGGATCGGGATGGATCAATATTTGTTTCACAGACATACCTGCCATTTAGGACAAACACGTTCCCGCTGCAAGACACCCAAAAACCACTTGCACCCCCGCGCCCAAATCGTAGCATCGCGCAAAATACGACAAGGGAAATCCAACATGAGCTTTGACGACATCATCGACCGCCGCGGAACACGCTCCGCCAAATGGGACGCAATGGAACCGCTCTATGGCGTGTCTCCGGATGACGGTCTGGCCATGTGGGTGGCCGACATGGATTTCCGCTCCCCTGAATGCGTGATCAAAGCGGCTCAAGACCTCACCGATCACGGCGTCTTTGGCTATCGCGCTGGCAACGATGATTACAAAGCTGCGATCATCTGGTGGATGGAAAACCGCCACAACTGGACCGTTAAACCAGAAGAAATCTTCACCACCTACGGCCTCGTGAACGCGGTGGGCATGTGCCTGAACACCTACACCGAAAAGGGCGATGAAATCGTTCTCTTTACCCCCGTCTATCACGCCTTTGCCAAGGTGATTAACAACGCAGGCCGCCGTGTGAAAGAATGTGAATTGGTGCAAAAAGACGGCGTCTATCACATGGATTTCGATGCCTATGACGCGCAAATGACGGGCGCGGAAAAAATGTTGATCCTCTGCTCGCCTCACAACCCATCTGGGCGTCTGTGGTCCGAACAAGAATTGCGCGATGTGGCCGCCTTTGCCCAACGCCACGACCTGTTGATCGTGTCGGATGAAATCCACCATGACATCGTTTACCCTGGCAAAAAACACCACCCCATGCCGCTCGCCGCACCTGATTGCCTCGACCGTCTGATTATGCTGACCGCGCCGTCAAAAACCTTCAACATCGCGGGCAACCACGATGGCAACGTTATCATCCACGACGCCGACCTGCGTGCAAAATTCAACGCCACCATGCTTTCGCTTGGCGTGTCCTCTACCCTCTACGGGACCGAAATGACCAAAGCGGCCTATTCCCCCGAGGGCGCGAAATGGGTCGATGAAATGCGTGAATACATTGCCGAAAACGCCCGCGTCTTTGACGAAGGCATCAACGCCATTCCGGGTCTCAAATCCATGCCGATGGACTCAACTTATCTCGCATGGGTCGATTTCTCTGGCACGGGTATGCCCATGTCCGAAGTTTTGGATCGCGTCCGCAAACAGGCGAAAATCGCCCCGAACGATGGCCCCACCTTTGGCACAGGCGGCGAACCCTTCCTGCGCTTTAACCTCGGCACCCCCCGCGCCAACGTAGAAGAGGCCATTTCCCGCCTACAATCCGCCTTCGCCGATTTGCAGTAACTATAAAATTCCGCATAGAATTCGGAACACGCCAGTCACGAGTAAACCTTAAATGATCCGAACCCTTCGCATCCTATCGTGCCTCGCCCTTTTCGGCGGGGCGCGTCTGTTAGCCATCTGGTACACGGATCGCATCACACCTCCGCCCCAAATCCAAACCAGCATCGAAGGCGAAATTGATCACATTTTGATCGAAAAAGCCGCGCGCAAAATGACCCTTTTCCAAAACGGTCAACCCGTACGCGTCTATTCCATCGCACTCGGGTTTGGCCCGATTGGCGATAAAGTCCGCGAAGGCGATGGCAAAACGCCCGAAGGTCTTTACAAAATCGACCGCCGCAACCCCCAAAGCAGCTTTCACCTTTCGCTTGGCATCAACTACCCGCTGCCCGAAGATCTGCAACGCGCCCGCGAAGGCGGTTATTCCGCAGGAGGGGATATTTTTATCCACGGCCAACCCAACCGCCTACCAGACAACCGAAAATATGCAGGCGATTGGACAGCGGGCTGCATTGCCCTCACAAACCCGGAAATTCGCGAAGTTTGGGCTGTTACGCCCATCGGAACCACGGTAGAAATCAAGGCATAGTTTCTTAAGGGGTTTTTATGTCTCAATTGATTTCAGGTATTGCCACGAACGCACCCATCTGGGTTTGGCCGCTGCTTATTGTCCTTATCCTAATAGGTATCCGCTCCTCGCGTGACCGCACAACCTCCGCCTATTTGTACTATGGCTTGCCCTTGCTCGGCATCATGTCAATCAACGCCATCGCCAACCAGCCCAACGCGGCAATCGCATGGGCCTGTTTTGTAACAGGCTATGTCATGGGCATCGCCGTTGGCTATTCCCGTCAATCCAACTGGCTGATCGAAAAATCAGGCGCCCGCCTCACCCTGCAGGGCGAATGGTTCACCATGACCGTGATGATGGTCATCTTCTTTTCCAACTTCGTAAACGGCTTCATGTTGTCGGTCGCGCCCACGGCCCAAGCCAGCCCGATCTTTACCGCTGCCTTTGCCGTGATCATCGGCCTCGCCGCTGGGTCCTTCTTGGGCCGCGCTGCCTTTATTCTGCGCGCCTAAGCAACCCAATTTCTATCGCCAAGCCCCAAATGCCGCAGCGCAGCACTTGCAGCCCTGTGCGCAATAATCTACCAAACCGTCAACCAGCACTGAAACATCATTACCCAGAGGGATTCCCATGAGCTTCAAAGTCCAACCTGCCAGCCCAGATCGCCCAAACCGCTGCCAACTTTTCGTACCAGGCTCCCGCCCTGCAATTTTCGAAAAAGCCGCCGCATCCGCCGCTGACGTTATCAACATCGACCTCGAAGATTCCGTGTCCCCAGCGGACAAAGCCGAAGCACGCCAAAACGTCATCAAGGGCCTGAACGAAGTGGACTGGGGCACAAAAACCGTCTCCGTGCGCATTAACGGTCTGGACACAGAATACTGGTATCGCGACATCGTTGATATCATGGAACAGGCAGGCGACCGCATCGACCAGTTCATGATTCCCAAAGTGGGCTGCGCTGGCGACATCTACGCCGTAGACGCCCTCGTTTCCGCCGTCGAAATGGCGAAAGGTCGCAAAAAACCTGTGACCTTCGAAGTCATCATCGAAACCGCCGCGGGCCTCGCCCATGTGGAAGAAATCGCAGCATCCTCTCCACGCATGGCCGCCATGTCGCTCGGCGCTGCTGACTATGCCGCCTCTATGGGAATGCAAACAACAGGTATCGGTGGCACGCAATCCAACTACTACATGCTTGATGACGCAAATGGCGACGCCGCCCGCGCGTCCTACCTCGGCGACCCGTGGCACGCCGTCACCGTGGCCATCGTTTCTGCCTGCCGCACACATGGTCTCTTGCCCGTCGATGGCCCGTTCGGTGATTTCTCCGATGACGCTGGCTTCACCGCACAGGCCCGCCGCTCCGCAACGCTCGGCATGGTTGGCAAATGGGCGATCCACCCCAAACAGGTGGCACTCGCGAACGAGGTCTTCACCCCATCCGAAGCCCAAATCACCGAAGCCCGCGAAATCCTCGCCGCCATGGAAGAGGCCGAGAAATCAGGCCAAGGGGCCGCCGTGTACAAAGGCCGCCTTGTGGATCTTGCCTCCATTCGTCAGGCCCATGTGATCGTAAAACAGGCCGAAATGATCGGATAAACACACCAAATTGGAACGGGCGTTCACCCCGCCCGTTCCCACTGCTCCCACGCCAGAGCCAAAGTCTCGGCGATAATCACCCTTAAAATGTCCTGATTGCAGCAATTCACACCCATCTTCCCCGCTACAGTTTTCGAATTATTCGCGAAATCAACAGGTGATGAATGAAAAGCAAACTCACGACCGCCCAAGAGGCCATGGCACTGATCCGCGATGGCGACGTCATCACCACCACTGGTTTCGTGCAAAGCTGCATTCCCGAACTGCTGCACGCCTCTCTTGAAAAACGATACCTCAAAGAACGCACCCCGAGCGACCTGACCCTGATCATGTGCGCAGGTGCCGGGGATAGCAAAGGTCTTGGCACAGGCCGCCTGCATCACGACGGACTTTTAAAACGGGTCATTGCGGGCAACTTTGGCCGTATGCCAGGCGTGGCCCAAGCCGCGCAAGAAAACAAAATCTGCGGCTATAACCTGCCCCAAGGCGTGATCTCACAATTGTATCGCGCCTGTGCTGCGGGCCAACCGGGTCTCTTTTCCAAAGTCGGTCTTCATACCTTTGTGGACCCGCGCCACGGCGGTGCAAAGGTCAATGACATCACCGAAGAAGACATCGTTAAACGGGTCGATTTCGACGGCGAAGAATGGCTCTTTTACAAAGCCACCAAAATCGACGTGGCCCTCCTGCGCGGCACCAGCGCAGACGCATCAGGCAATATCAGCGTCGAACGCGAAGCCCTCACACTCGATTGTTTGGCCCAAGCCATGGCCGCTCACAACAACGGCGGCATTGTCATCGTTCAGGTGGAACGCATCGTCGAAAACGGCTCCATCCCCCCTAAAGACGTACAAATCCCCGGCATTCTCGTGGATTGCGTGGTGGTGGCTGAAGACCCTGAAATGCACAAAATGAACTATCAGGTGCAGCACAATCCAGCCCTATCAGGCGAAATTCGGGTCCCCGTCGAAGGCATGGCCAGAATGCCGCTCGACAACCGCAAAATTATCGCCCGCCGCGCCGCCTTTGAACTCCCACCAAACGGCGCGGTAAACCTTGGCGTGGGCGCGCCCGATGGCGTTGCCACCATCGCCAACGAAGAAGGCGTCACCCCCTACATCACGCTCACCACCGAAGCAGGCGCTGTGGGTGGCGTATTGGCCAGCGGCTCCAGCTTTGGCTCCTCCACCAACGCAGATTCCGTGATCGATCAAAACCAAATGTTCGATTTCTACGACGGCGGCGGTTTGGACCTTACTTGCCTTGGCATGGCCGAATGCGATCACGCTGGCAACATCAACGCCTCCAAATTCGGCGGGCGGCTCAACGGCTCTGGCGGCTTCATTAACATCTCGCAAAACTCCCGCGCGGTGGTCTTCACAGGCACCTTCACCGCAGGCGGCCTCAAGACAGAAATCGTCGATGGCCAGTTGAAAATCCTACAAGAAGGCCGCAACCAAAAATTCGTCCGCTGGGTCGAGCAAATCACCTTCTCAGGCACCTACGCCCAAGACCGTTCACAACCCGTGCTCTACGTCACCGAACGCTGCGTTTTTGAACTCAACAAGCGTGGGCTCGAACTGATCGAAGTGGCCCCTGGCATCGACATCGAAAAAGACATCCTTGCGAAAATGGCCTTCCAACCCATCGTCGAAAACGTCACGCAAATGGACCCACGCATCTTCCGCGATGAACCAATGGGCCTTCTGGATGACCTGTTGAACGTAAACCTCGAAGAACGCGTAACCTACGAGGCAGAACGCAACATCATGTTCGTCAACCTTGAAGGTTGGCGCATCAAAAGCAAACGCGACATCGAAGACTTGGGGCGCGTCTTAACCGCCGCCTGCAAAAAGACGGGCAAAAGGGTAAACTCTGTCATAAATCAAAACCACTTCAGGATCGCCGAAGACCTTTACGATGACTACACAGCGGCCATTGAAGACGTGTTAACGGAATACAGCATCACCACCGCACGCTACACCACCAGCGCCTTTATGCGGCTCAAAATGCAAACATCGCTCTTTGAACGCGGCGTTCGCCCACATATTTTCGAAAGCAGCGAGGAAGCCAGACGCGCCGTGCAAAACGCCCGATAGAACCCGTTGCCGCGCACCACATCTCCCCATTCCGCGCTGGCAAATGGACTGATCCGCTTCTATTCTACGAGCAATCAACGCGGAGCGCAGGACGTGACAGACAATCCAAATTCTGAACAGGCCGAATTCTGGTCCGATGGCGGCGGTCTTGATTGGGTTACGTTCGACACCCAGCTTGACGAACTCTTTGCAGGCGTCAACGCCGCGCTATTGCGCATCGCCAAACCCAAACCCACCGACACCGTGCTTGATATTGGCTGCGGCACAGGGGCCACCACGCGCGACTTTGCCGCCCAAACGGCGCAAGCAGACGGCATCGACATTTCCACAACCATGCTTGCCCACGCGCAGAAAACGGCCCCTACCAACACCACATTCACCCGTGCGGATGCGCAAACCGAACTCCTACCAGCCGATCACTACGATCATCTCGTGTCTCGGTTCGGCGTCATGTTCTTTGACAACCCTATCGCCGCATTTGCCAACGTGCGCCGCGCGCTCAAACCCACAGGTCAGCTCACCATGGCCTGCTGGGCCCCGTTCAAACAAAACCCATGGTTCACAATCCCCCGTTTCATTGCCACAGATTTGCTCGGCTCCCCTCCCCCGTTTGATCCCCGCGCCCCGGGCCCCTTTGCTTTTGCCGATACTGACTATGCGCTCGGCATCCTTGGTGACGCTGGCTTTATCAACGCGGCGGTACAAACCCACGACATTCCCCTCTCCTTGTCAGGGAACGCCGCACACGCCGCAAAGCTCTCCTCCTACATCGGCCCCGCCGACAGCGTGATCCGCGCCATGAACGGCACCGCCGCAGACAAAGCTAAAATCATCGCCAAAACCCAAGAAAAATTACGCGACTATGAACAAAACGGCACGGTAACAGTCCCCGCCAAAATCCACCTCTACACCGCAAAAAACCACTGACCCACCCTTCTTCTGGCCATAAATATCCGCGCCGCAGGCATCCGTCACCACGACACGCTCCGCCATTGCAATCCAGCCGCCAAAGCGCCATATAATACGCAACAAAATCAACGTCACCGCAGGGTAAGATGCAAAATTATCTCGAATTTGAAAAACCTCTGGCAGAGATCGAAGGCAAAGCCGAAGAGCTGCGCGCCATGGCCCGTCAAAACCCTGAAATGGACGTAGAGAAAGAGGCCAAGGCCCTTGATAAAAAAGCCGAAGAGCTGCTCGTCGACCTTTACGAAAAACTCACCCCTTGGCGCAAGTGTCAGGTGGCCCGCCACCCAGATCGCCCACAGTGTTCCGATTATATCGACGCGATCTTTACCGAATACACACCGCTTGCAGGGGACCGCAACTTCGCCGATGATTATGCCGTCATGGGCGGCATCGCGCGACTGAACGACAAACCTGTCATGGTCATCGGCCATGAAAAGGGCAAAGACACCAAATCCCGCATCCACCACAACTTTGGCATGGCTCGCCCCGAAGGCTATCGCAAAGCCATCCGCCTGATGGACATGGCTGATCGCTTCGGCCTGCCGATCATCACATTGGTGGACACACAGGGCGCATTCCCCGGCAAAGGCGCCGAAGAACGCGGCCAATCCGAAGCCATCGCACGCAGCACCGAAAAATGTCTGCAAGTCAAAGTCCCAGTCATCTCCGTCATCATCGGCGAAGGCGGATCAGGGGGCGCGGTCGCATTCGCCACCGCCGACAAACTCGCGATGCTCGAACACTCCGTTTACTCGGTCATTTCCCCCGAAGGCTGCGCTTCCATCCTGTGGAAAGACGCTGGCAAAATGCGCGAAGCGGCAGAAGCCCTGCGCCTCACCGCCCAAGACCTCACACAACTCGGCGTGGCCGACGTGGTGATCCCCGAACCCATTGGCGGCGCACAACGCCACAAGGAAGACACGATCAACAACGTGAAATCCGCCCTAATCGCGATGCTCACGGAACTGGAAAAGAAAAAACCAGACGCCCTGCGCAAAGCGCGACGGAAGAAGTTTTTGGATGTTGGGTCAAAGACGCTGGCTTAAAACACTAGATCCACGCTGTCCGTCATAAAGTCGAGCGCCTAACCAAAACGTCATCGATCCGACGAGAAGAGCAATATTACTATCAAAAAATTATTTCAAAGAGACCGTTGCAGTAAAATTTCTCAATCACATCCGTAACGGCCAGAAGAGTCAGAAGTTAGATTTTCACCATACTCACAAATAGCATAATTTACTGAACGCTCTTTGCGTACTGGCAATGTATATGTTTCGTATGCACCCAGAGTAAAAGCATGGGAATAATACTTGTTGCGTCCAGAACCTCTACCACACGTAGCTTTAAAAAGAACCCCTGAACTTGTCCGAAAGTTTGATGGCGTGCAATACCATACTTTCTTCAAGGAACCACAGCTATTTGAAAACACCTTCCCACTAGCGGAAACACATGCGCTGGCGCTGCTAGCAAACATTCCAATAGCAAAACTGGTGAACAATAAATTTCTCACACAATGCTCCTTCTCTGAATAAAGCTGTTCAATCTCGTAACGTTAAAAATTTTCCTTTTTGGGGTCAATTATTTTCCTAAAAATCCGAAAACTGTTCGAAAAAAGTATGTTGTAAGAACGACCATTAACCTGACGCACTGGCACCCGACAGACCAAACTCACTCCTACCCCCGCCGAATAACCCCCGTCACCGCCGCTGCGCCCAGCGCCGTAATCACCCAGCCGATCACTTTGGCCAGCCAGCGTATCCACCAGCCATGCCAGCCCCACGCACTGCGTGATGTACTCGGCCCCCACGCATCCTCTTGTCCCAAATTCACAATGGGAATCAGCAGATCGGCAGCATAGGCAAAGGCTTCAAACGTTTCATAATCCTGCCCTGCCTGCCCTGGGCTGGACCAAAACGCACCTGGATTTTCTGGATGGGTTTGTGTCGCCGACACCCACCCCGCCGACACCAAAATCGGCGCCGCCGCAGGGGTCATATCGCCCGCCTGCCACGTCTTGTGAAAATACAGGCCCAGCGCCACCATCAACAGCGCCGCCCATACCAAAACCCGTACAGGGCGATATCCATAGGCGATCAGAATGCGGCTGAAACTGTCACGCAGCGCCATGGCCAACCACATGCCCCCACCCGAAACCTCGCGGTTTGCGGCCCTTTGCAGGTTCTCTTTTTCGATCAACACCAATTCCGCATCATCACGGTGGCCAATGCGGTACAACACCCGCGCCAATTGTTCATAAGGTTGCGAGCGGAAATCAATCCCATCAGGGCGCCGCCCCAACCAATTCAACCGTGCCTCAACGCTGACATCTGTGTGCTGCGCAAAATCCTGATATTCAAATCCATCGAGCCGAATGGCCTGCCCATTTCCAATGCCCACGGGTTCATCATTCAACCGCCGTGTTTGCGCCCCTGAAAAATTCACGATGCCGCCTGAAATCTGGTTGTTTTTGAAATACAAAACCCCCCGAATTTCCGCACGGGCAATGGACAGGGCAATCACATTGTCTCCCTCAGCCCCATCCAGCACCAATTGCGCCCCAAGGCTTGGGGAGGAAACGGCCACATTGCGACAGTAAAAATCCTCATCAATATCCGCATTGGACAACACAATCGCCCCAACAGAATGCAGCTCTGTATCAGCCGTGTCATAGGGGTAATCCCCCAAATACACCGACCCACCCACACGGATTGAATTGGCGAACACTGCCGCGCGACCGCCTCCATCAATGCGGGCATTACAGATTTGCAAATCTCCTCTGATCCGCGCTCCAGGTAAGGAAATCTCGCCCGCACTTTCAAACCCGCTGCGCAGGTAAACCGACCCGTCAAACACCGCATTATCCGCGCTGATGCCTGGGCAGGTGCAACCCGATAAATACACACCCCGCATCTGCGCATTCACAAACACAGGGGCGTTGTCGATCACACAACGCGACAGGCTTAGATCATTGGCGCAATCCACGCCTTGAAAATCCAAAACCCCCGTTATCCGCGCACCGCGCACCCGTATTCCCTTAGCGTGGGGCACGGCGGCTGGGTCTAATCCCAGCAGGATCAATCGGATCAATCCCGCGCGAATTTCCACACCCTCTGCCTCTGCCAGGGGCAGGTTGCCATCGCCAATTTCCACACGCGTGCCAGACCCCGCCAACTCAACCAATTTCAACTCTGCGGGAAGAAGGGGTTCAAATTCATTCAATCTCTGCATATGAAAACGCTATCACGCGATTTTACGCCAAGGAACCCCGATATGACGACCCTCTATGCAATAGGTGACATTCACGGGGACATGGATCAGCTGTCTCTGATCCACGATCGCATTTCAACCGACCTCGCCGCCCACCCCAGCGATAATCACCATATCATTCACGTGGGCGATTTGGTGGATCGGCGGTTCCATTCGAAAGAGGTCATCGACTTTCTGATCGCTGGACAATCAGCAGGTAAACCTTGGACCGTACTCAAAGGCAATCATGATCGAATGATGACCCTGTTTCTCGACCACCAAGAACAGGATCCAATCCTGCGAAAAGACCTCACATGGCTGCACCCGCGATTGGGCGGGCTCACCACGCTTGAAAGTTACGGCATCACCGGGTTCGATCACGAACAAGAAACCGAAATCAGAGCAGAAGCGATTGCCAAAGTGCCAACCGCCCACCGCGATTACCTGCGCAAACTGCCAGATCACCTCGACACACCGCGCGCTTTCTTTGCCCATGCAGGCGTGAACCCCGAAAAATCACTGGCCGATCAAACGGAGGATGATCTGATCTGGGTCCGCGCCCCGTTTCATGATCACCCACACCCTTATGAAAAGCTGATCGTCCACGGCCACACACCCGTGGATGTGGTCACACGCTATGCCAACAATCGGATCAACATCGACACGGGCGCAGCCTATGGCAAACTGCTGTCTGCCATCGTTTTGGACGACACAGGCATCTGGCAATTAAACGCCGATGGGCGTGGCGAAATTTTGGTCAGCGACGAGCCCAGCTGAATCCGTCCCAAAGTCACCGAGGTCAGAACCTCCAAGCGCCCCCCAATTGCCCAACGCAATTCAAGACACTGCGCTCAAGACGCGTCTTATTAGACGCTTCATATATGACGCGTCTAAGTTAGGTTTTGGTTAACCTTTGCCCGTTGCGTAAAGGACTAACGGCACGGTCCACACACAAAGGCGGGTACGTTGCGGGTACACTTCTGGTATGTTTTCAGCACATTTACCGATTGTTAAGGTGGGAATCCTTACCCCACCGTGCGCTGCGGTTTAGCCCCCTGCCTTTTTTGCTAAATTGAGCGTGGCTGTCAGCACATCGCGATCCCCAACCGCATTGGCCAATAACAAGACCAAACGCGCATTCAGGGCATGGCTTTCCGCTTCAGACAGACCTTCATGCGCCCCGAGCAGCTCCGCGTAAAACCCATCAGGGTCTTCAATTCTAGGCGTGTTCAAAACATCCATGTCTTCAGCCCCCTTTGGCCGTTTGCAATGCCGAAATCACATCCGCTGGGGTTGCGGTTTTCCACCGCGCCGCCACGATTTGATCAGGGCGAATAAGGTAAACCGCTTGCCCTGCATCCCCCAAATACCGCTCTGACATCAGCGGATCCGCATCAACGCGCAGGGTTTCCAATCCTTCAACGGTTATGTCGCAATTGACCGCCAAGACCTTGAAATCATTCCCCAATTGATCAATCAACCACCCTCCGCTCACAGGCGCATCCACCACTGTTGCCCCCACCCGCGTGCGCGCTGGCATCCGGGCATCATCTGGTCCGTTCAGCGACGATCCATCATACACACACGGCATCGACAAGCGCCCGGAATTGACCAACGGGCGCATCGCATCCGTATGTTCCACCAAGTCCAAAACGCTCTCGCGAAACAGTTTTGCAATCGGGGATTTCGGTGTCATGAAATCCGTGGTGCGGGAAGAATTAAGGATATTCTCCTCTGCCCCGTGCTTGCGTTCTTCGTTATAGGACTCAAGCAGTTTTGCATCCGCCTCACCGTGGTACACAGCAGCCAATTTCCACGCCAGATTGTCCACATCCTGCATCCCACCATTGCAGCCCCGTGCCCCAAACGGCGACACCTGATGCGCACTGTCCCCAGCAAAGAAAACAGGCCCATGACGGTACGAATCCATGGACATACATTGGAACGTATAAACGCTCACCCATTCGGGTTCGAACGCTACATCAGGGCCCAACATGGCCTGCACTTTGGGCATGTAATATTCGGGCTGCACCACCGCCTTGCGGTCGATATCCCAACCCAGCTGAAAGTCGATCCGCCAAATGTCATCGGGCTGTTTGTGCAGCAATACAGACTGGCCAGGATTGAACGGCGGATCAAACCAGAACCACCGCTCTGTTGGAAACTGCGCTTTCATTTTAACGTCGCAAATCAAGAAGTTATCTTCAAACACCCGCCCCGTGAAATCATGGCCGAGCATCCCGCGCACAGGGGATCGTGCGCCATCACAGGCAATCAGATAATCCGCTTCAATTGTATACGGCCCCTCGGGTGAATCCACCTCCAGCGTGACAAAATCATCTTGCGCATCCACGCTTAAAACCGCGTTCTTACCGCGAATATCAATCGGCGCACCTTCGCTTTGTGCTGCACGAATGCGCTCAACCAAGAACTTTTCGAAATAGGGCTGTTGCAGGTTGATAAACGCAGGCCGTTTGTGCCCCTCTTCTGGCAGCAAATTAAAGTCGTAAATTTGGCGCTCCTCGCGGAACACTTTGCCCACATTCCATACCACACCCAGATCAACCATCGGGTCGCCAGCGCCCATCCGATCACAAATCTCAAGCGTACGTTTGGCAAAACAAATCGCACGTGATCCAACGCCAACCCCGTCATGATCATCGAGCACCACACAGGGCACACCCTTTTGCCCAAGGTCTAACGCCATGCCCATCCCGACAGGGCCACCGCCCACGATAACCACGGGATGGCGCACGGGGGTCGCCGCATCCTGATCCGCTGACCGCTGATATGGGTAAAGCGTAAAGGCAGTTTCGTATCTTACATCAACCATATCGACCTCCTCGAATTTAGGGCGTTATCAAGTTTACCATCCAATGCACAAAGTGCAGGACGCTCAAAGTCAGCCCAAACACTTCGCTAAAAGACGTTCAATCACCCCTGCAACGCGTCCCACATATCCAGATCACGCTGCGCTGTCCAAATGCGTGGGTGCGCGATGCCACGCGCTTCGTCATAGGCGCGGGACACGTTGAACGGCAAGCAGTGTTCATAGATCGCGTAATCCTTGAATTTCGGATCACAGACCTCGCGGCAGGCATCCCACGCATCCTTCAACGTGCCATTTTTTGCGGCCACCTGTGCAATCGGGCGATAGGTGCTGTCAACGAAATCACGTGTCAATTCAATGGCTTCATCTACCGCTTCGCGCCCCACCAAGGCATCACCACGACCAGGGGCAACTGATTGCGGATCATAGGCTTTTACGTTGTCGAGCGTTTGACCCCACTCGCCAAAATAGCCATCACCGCAGTAACAAGCAGAGTGTTTTTCCACGATATCGCCAGTGAACATCACCTGCTCATCTGGCACCCAAATCACAGAGTCCCCCGCCGTATGGGCGCGACCAATCTGCTTAATCTCAACCTTACGATTGCCCAGATACACCGTCATGGAATCGCTAAACGTCGTCGTTGGATAGGTCAGACCCGGAATGCTTTCATGGCCTTCAAACAATCGTGGGAACCGTTGAAACTCACTGTCCCAATCCTCTTGGCCCCGCTCCATCACCATGCCGCGCGCCGCGTCAGACATGATGATCTGATCCGCATTGAACGCAGACGCACCCAGCACACGCACCGCGTGATAATGGGTCAAAACCACATGGGTGATCGGCTTGTCCGTAACCTCACGCACCTTTTCAATCACCATATTCGCCAGCCGCGGCGTTGCCTGCGCCTCGACGATCATCACACTGTCATCGCCAATAATCACGCCCGAGTTCGGATCCCCCTCGGCGGTAAACGCCCAAAGATCCTTCCCCACTTCGGTAAAGCTGATCTTCTTCTCCGTCATGTCCCCTTGGGATGCAAACGCCTTCGCCATGATATTCTTCCTTGGTTTCTTTGTTCTTTAAATACTCAGTTCTGCGGTCGCCGTCGAAAGCCAAACGCCCCGCACATGATGCGGGGCCGCTTGCAATTACGGAAACTTCACCGCAGGCAAAATCGTCCCCGCACAGTCGCCAAACCCGATGGTATATCCATCGCCCTTGGCCGCGCCGCGCAGCGTGACAGTGTCCCCATCTTCAAGGAACGTGCGCGTCTCACCTGTATCCAATTCAATCGGCTCCGCCCCAGCCCAAGTGATCTCGAGCAGCGCTCCACGTTGATCCTTCTCAGGGCCAGAAATCGTCCCAGAGCCGAGCAAATCACCCGTCGTCATTTCACACCCACCAGACGCGTGATGCGCCAGCTGTTGTGCAGACGAGTAATACATCTCGTTGTAGTTGGTGCGGCTGATAATCGTTTCCGCTTTGCCTTCTGGGGCAAGCGCAACTTCTAGATCGATATCATAGAGCATCGGACCAGGCTCTTGCAGGTATGGCAACAATTCAAACTCCCGCTCTGGCGTGTTGGTGCGGAACGGTTCGAGCGCCGCTTTTGTCACCACCCACGGGGAAATCGTTGATGCAAATACTTTTGCCTGAAACGGGCCAAGTGGCTGGTATTCCCAGGCTTGAATATCCCGCGCGGACCAGTCGTTCAGGATCACATAACCGAAAATCATCTCATCCGCTTCGGCCACAGAAACAGGTTGTCCCATCTTGTTTCCTGTGCCCACAACTGCGCCCATCTCCAGCTCGATATCCAGCCGCTTACATGGACCAAAGCTCGGAACTGCATCGTTCGGCCCTTTCAGCTGGCCATTCGGGCGAGGAAAATCTGTGCCAGACACAACAACTGTGCTGGCGCGGCCATTATACCCAATCGGGATGTGAAGCCAGTTAGGTGGCAATGCGTTTTCTTTGCCACGGAACATGGTACCTACGTTCGTTGCATGGTGCCGGCCCGCATAAAAATCCGTGTACTCGCCCACCACAAACGGCATCGCCATTTGCACGTCTGCTTGCGCAACCATTGCTGCCTCGCGCAGGTCTGCATTCCCAGACAGCGCATCATCGCCACCCTCTTTCAACAGGTCCATCAAACGCGCGCGCACGGCGTCCCATGCTTCGGAACCAAGGTCCATAAACTCGTTCAGGAACGGCACATCAAATACTGGATCTTCTGATCCCGTCTCGATCACGCCTTCATCTTCCAGCACGCCCAAATCCACGATCATATCGCCAATGGCCACACAGGGGCTGCCGGCGCCATCCGCATCCAAAAACACACCATAGGGCAGGTTATTTAGCGGGAATTGGCTTTCAGCAGAGTTCGCAGACTCCACCCAACTTTTCATCAATGCCATGTTGGCGATCCTTCTTTTGGTCTCAACCGCCCCGCACTCGATGCGGGGCCGTGTTTCTTAGTCTTTAAGCCCAGGTGTGCCGTCGAATTTCTTCTCCAACCCATCCCAGCAATCTTGGTAATCATCCTGAATAGGCGCATCCTTGGCGGCAAATTCCGTCAGCTGCTGTGGGAACCGCGTTTCAAACATAAATGCCATCGTATTGGTCAATTTCACAGGGTCCCAGCTTTCTTTTGTCGCATGATCAAACGCATTCCCGTCCGGTCCATGCGGCAACATACAGTTGTGCAACGAAATCCCACCTGGAATAAATCCCTTCGGTTTCGCGTCATATACGCCATACACGTTCCCCATCAATTCGGACATGATGTTCTTGTGATACCACGGCGGACGGAATGTGTTTTCATTCGCAAGCCAGCGCTCAGGGAAGATCACGAAATCAATGTTCGCTGTGCCCACTTCGGCAGTTGGGGCAGTCAGCACCGTGAAAATTGACGGGTCAGGATGATCAAAACTGATCGAGCCAATGGTCGCATAAGTGCGCAGATCGTATTTATACGGTGCGTAATTTCCGTGCCACGCCACAACGTCTAACGGGCTGTGGCCAATTTCACAGGTGTGGAATTGCCCACACCATTTGATCGTCACACGACACGGCG
Source organism: Amylibacter sp. IMCC11727 (assembly GCF_029854195.1). Classification (NCBI taxonomy): domain Bacteria; kingdom Pseudomonadati; phylum Pseudomonadota; class Alphaproteobacteria; order Rhodobacterales; family Paracoccaceae; genus Amylibacter; species Amylibacter sp. IMCC11727. The sequence goes on along the minus strand of NZ_CP122960.1, from coordinate 677,254 downwards.
TTTCTTTTTCTTCAAATGCGGCCACAGGTGTTTTGAAATCCCGTGGGTTGGCCAAACAGTTTGCACCAATCGGCCCGCGATCAGGCAAAGTGAATTTCGCGCCGTAATTCTCGCACACAAACCCACGCGCTTGCCCGTCTGGCAAAGACACTTTGAACACCATGCCACGGGGCAGAACACAAATTTCCAACGGCTCCAGATCAATGATCCCGAACTCTGTAAAAATCTTCAAACGGCCATCTTGCGGCACAACCAACAATTCGGAATCCGCAGAGTAAAAATACTCGTCTTCCATATCCGTGTTCGCCAAATACACATGGCTCGCCATGCCCACTTGCGTGCCCACATCCCCCGCCGTGGTAAAGGTGCGCATCCCCGTGACAAACGTCAGGGGTTCATCGCTAAACGGCACGGGGTCCCAACGATACTGGCCAAGCGAAATCACATCCTCCACAACATGAGGTGCGGTCTTCCAATAGGGCATGTCCACTTTGGCAAACTTGCTTGTGTGTTTCACACTTGGGCGAATGCGATACATCCATGACCGCTCCAATGTGGCATGTGGCGCGGTAAAGGGCGAACCTGACAGCTGTTCCGCATACAGACCATATTCAATCCGTTGCGGGCTGTTGCGCCCAATGGGCAAGGCCCCTGGCAAAGCCTCGGTTTCAAAATCATTCCCAAAGCCGGGCATGTACCCTTCCGTCACACCGACATTTGACACCGCTTGCGTCACGCCTTTTGGCAACGATTGTTTGTTCATGTGAAGTCTCCTGCGCTACGGATTCGCTTCCCTCATTGTATCGTTGCAAATGCAACGAAGTCAAACCAAAGGTTGCAAAGCTGGCCACAAACCGCCAAATTCGTATCAAACGCAACGATTATACGGAACACTCGTGTCTGATTTTTCCTTAGATGACTTTCTTCCCTATCAGCTGGCGGTTCTGTCTTCGCGGATCAGTCGCGAGTTTTCCCAAGTTTACGCCGAAAACTTCGGCCTCACAGTACCCGAATGGCGGGTGATTGTGCATCTGCACAACACTGGCCCCGTTTCCGTGCGCGAAATTCAGGCCCGTGTGGACATGGATAAATCCAAAGTCTCGCGCGCGGCTACGCGGCTCGAAAAATCGGGCCATATCACCAAAGAAACCAATGCCGATGATCGCCGCTTGCTCAAACTTGCGTTAACAGCAAAAGGGCATGATCTAATGACCCAGATCATCCCATTGGCACATAGCTTTGAAGACAAACTCACCGAACGGCTCGGCGCGGAAAATGATGAATTTCGCGCCATTCTGGCCAAATTTGTGAAAGCAAACACATGATTACTCTCTATGACTACTGGCGCTCGTCTGCCGCCTATCGCCTACGCATTGCCTTTGGTCTTGCGGGCCTAGATTTTAATGCCATCTCTGTTGATCTGCTCACGGGGGAACATCGCGGTGCTGAAAATCTTGCACGCAACCCCCAAGGGCTCGTGCCAAGCGTGTCGATCAATGATGAAACCCTCACGCAGTCCCTTGCGATTATCGAATACCTGTCCGATGCGGGCTACCACCACTTCCTGCCCCGCGCCCCCTTGGACAAAGCACACGTACGCGCCTTGTCCTACGCAATTGCGATGGAAATTCACCCTGTCTGTAATCTGTCGGTCGCAAAATTTGCGTCAGAAAACTCAGACACAATCACCATGAAAAGCTGGATGCAGCAGTTCATTCCCAAAGGCCTAACTGGACTTGAAGGTATGCTGACAAAATCAGGAATGTATTGTTTTGGTGATACGGTAACGATGGCCGACCTCTGCCTGATCCCGCAGCTTTACAATGCGGACCGTTGGGAGGTGGACCTGACACCCTTCCCCAAAATTCGCTCCATCGCAGAAAACCTATATCAACTGGATGCGGTAAACGCGGCCCATCCAGACCACTTCCAACCTTAATGGGGCGCACAAACCTGCCCCTTTTTTTTGTTATTCAAAAATCCAAAGTCTGAACTTGCAAACAGGCACGCACCTCAAACGTGTTGCGCGCCATTCACCTCGATCTCAGTTCCCGACACATACGAACTGCCCGACGTACATAGAAAATAAATTACATCCGCCACTTCTTCGGGCTGTCCCAGCCGTTGCATGGGGAGGCGTTTTACAATCTTGTCCGTTCCTGGGGACAAAATACTGGTTTCCACTTCACCAGGCGCAATCGCATTGACGCGCACGCCCATTGGGCCAAAATCATGGGCCATTTCCCGCGTCAGCGCCGCCAAAGCCGCCTTTGATGTGGCATAGGCGGCCCCTGCAAATGGATGCACCCGTGCGCCCGCAATGGACGTGATATTTACAACCGATCCTTTTGCTGCCGCCAGCTCTGCTTGCAACCCCCGCGCCAGAACCACGGGCGCGAAAAAGTTTACATGAAACACCTGCCCCCATGTGCGCAAATCCGTATCAATGGTATTCAGCCGCTCGCCATCTGGCCCTTTTGGCGATATCCCCGCATTGTTCACCAGTGCATCAAGTTTGCCGCCTTGCAGGCGCTTTTGCACCCGCGCCACCGCGTCCATCGTGCTATCAGGGCTGCTCAGGTCCACTTGGATGTGGTTTTCCTCTCCCCCTGGCCACGGGCAATGTTCTGAAAACGCTTGACGTGAACAGGTCAGAACACGCCAGCCTTCGGCGCTGAATTTCTTGACTGTGGCATGACCAATTCCGCGGCTTGCTCCCGTCAACAACAAGGTTTTGCGTTCCATCACTGATTTCCTTCTTCGTTCAGAGGTGAACTTAGCCCCTTGGCGCATCCGCGGCAAACGGCTAATCAGGATCAAAGCAAAAGGGACGCCCCCGATGGAGAAATCAAAAGCCATGAAACGCGACAGCATCGCCACCGCCAAAGTGCTCTCGGATGCGCTGCCCCATATGCAGCGTCATGACGGCTCGATCATTGTGATTAAATTGGGCGGTCATGCCATGTCATCAGACGACGCCATGGCCAGCTTTGCCCGAGACATTGTTTTGATGCGTCAGTGCAATGTGAACCCTGTAATCGTTCACGGTGGCGGGCCGATGATCAATGACATGTTGAAAAAGCTGGATATCAAATCCGAATTTGTGAACGGGAAACGGGTCACAGATGCGGCCACTGTCGAAGTGGTCGAAATGGTGCTGTCTGGCAAGGTGAACAAAGCCATCGTTCAGGCCATCAACGATCAAGGCGGCCGCGCGGTGGGCATTTCAGGCAAGGATGCGAACCTGCTGAAATGCACGCAAGCCAATCCAGAACTGGGTCTTGTGGGTGATCCACAAACCGTGGACGCCACGGTTGTGCATTCACTGATTGCCGATGGCATGATCCCCGTCATCGCGCCTCTTGGTTCTGGTGAAAACGGCGAAACCTTTAACATCAACGGGGACACCGCAGCGGGGGCCGTTGCCGCAGGCTTAAAGGCGGATCGCCTGTTGCTCCTGACGGATGTAGACGGCGTCAAAGATGCGGATGGCGATGTCATCACCTCGCTCACTGCCGATCAAGTGACCGAACTGACCAAAGATGGCGTGATCGCAGGGGGGATGATCCCTAAAACCGAAACAGCGCTCAAAGCTGTGCGCGGCGGTGTAAATGCGGTGGTCATCATGAACGGACAACAAGAAAACGCCTGTCTGCTCGAACTGTTCACAACTTACGGAGCGGGGTCGATGATCCGCGCCTAACGCGCTAGATCAGGCAAATGGAAAACGAAGCAACATACCGCCTTGGCATCTTTATCGGCCTGTTTCTGATTTTGGCTGCCGCTGAACACTTTCTCCCGCGCCGCAAGCTGCGCGCGAAAAAGCCCCGACGCTGGTTCACAAACTGGGCCATCATCATCTTTGACAGCCTGACCCTGCGGCTCTTGGCCATTGCCATCCCTGCCCTCGCGGTTGGGGCTGCATGGGACGCCAGCGCACGGGGATATGGCCTGTTCAACCAAACCGATTGGCCGCTTTGGGTCGAATTTATTCTGGCCATGCTCATCCTCGACTTCCTGATCTGGGCACAGCACCTCATCACCCACAAAGTGCCGTTCTTGTGGCGCTTACACCGCGTTCATCATGCGGACACAGATATCGACGTCACCACCGCCATCCGTTTCCACCCTGTGGAAATCGCCCTCTCGATGCTTTTGAAAATCGGTGCCGTCTATGCGCTTGGCCCTGCGGCGGTTGCGGTGCTGGTGTTTGAAATCGTTCTGAACGGCTGCGCTATGTTCAACCACGCCAACCTGAAACTGTCCAAAAACGTTGATGCGGTTTTGCGCCTGTTCCTTGTGACACCAGACATGCACCGCGTTCACCATTCAGACAAACGATCCGAACATGACAGCAACTATGGGTTTTCAATCTCGCTTTGGGATCGGCTGTTTAAAACCTACATCGCGCAACCTGCCAAAGGGCATGATGACATGACCATTGGCCTGCAATGGCAGGACGAACGCCCCACGCGGATTGGCTGGTCCCTCGCCCTACCGTTTTTTCGCAAATGAGCTATGCCGCCGTTGAAACCCTCATCGTGCAAAACGGGCTGAGCATTTACGGCGGCTTTCATGGTGACACCGCGGACGGCTTGCCAGAAGGGCATCAAACCCTGTTGATGCTGGGGCCCAGCCCGTCTTTTTGGCCCCACTTTAAAACCACACCCGAATTTGCGGACGGGACACCAGACCCAATCGACCGTTGGTCCAACCGCATCCTGACCGAACTTGCGACACAGTTAAACGCCACCGCGTTTCTGCCTTTCGGTGGCCCACCCTATGCGCCTTTCCTGACTTGGGCGATCAAAACAGGCCGCGCGTGGTCTTCGCCTGTAGGGATGCTTGTTCACGACACCACGGGGCTGATGGTCAGCTACCGTGGTGCGCTCGCTTTTCGGGATCGCTTAGACTTGCCAACGCCCCCCGAACAGCCCTGCACGCCCTGTGTCAAACCTTGCCTCACCGCTTGTCCTGTTGATGCCCTATCCGCCGAATATGGCTATAATACCGAGGCCTGCCACGCCCATTTGCGCACCCCCGCTGGTAAAACGTGCCTCACCAAGGGTTGCCTTGCCCGCCGCGCCTGCCCAGTATCCAAAGGCGCGAACCGAACCGCGGAACAATCCGCCCATCACATGTCCTATTTCCATAGAACCGAGCCGTCATGAAAACCCTCATCTTCACCCGACACGCCAAATCCAGCTGGGATGATCTGACACTGTCGGATCACGAACGCACGCTGAATGCACGGGGACGCGCATCTGCAACGGCTATCGGCAAATGGTTGCAGGAAAAAGGACACCACCCAGATCAGGCCATTTCTTCAAACGCGGCGCGCTGTGTTGAAACATGGGATTTGATCAGCGCAGAACTCCCACCTGTTGAAAAATCCAGCTTTCATCAACGGCTGTACCTCGCGGCGCCCACAACCATTTACGAAGCGTTGAAACAAGCCAGCGGTGACACGGTCATCATGCTTGGCCACAATCCCGGGTTCGGTGAACTGGCCATGCAATTGGCGCAAAACCACCCCGATCATCCAAAATTTCAGATGTATCCAACGGCGGCCACAACGGTGTTGCGGTTTGACATTCCCGATTGGTCCACGCCATTTTTGGGCACAGGCACGGTCGTGGATTTCATCGTTCCGCGCGATTTGACGGAGTAAACGCATGCAAAACGAAAACCCAATTTGGCAACTGACCGATGATCATGCACAGCGTTTTGTTAAACTGTCCGACGATGTGTTCGACACACCAGAAACCCTGTATTCTGAATTCAAATCCTGTGCCGCACATCGCGACACATTGGCCGAGCACGGCTTTCGCATCACCGACAATGCAGGTGGCCTGCCCACTGCGGTAATCGGCGAAGCGGGCACAGGTGGCCCTGTCATTGCCATTCTTGGGGAATACGACGCGCTTCCTGGGTTGTCACAACATTCAGGCAAAACGGAACCAAACGCCATCGAAGACGGCGCCCACGGGCACGGCTGTGGTCACAACATGTTTGGCGCGGCGGCCATGCTTGCCGCTACAGCGCTGAAAGATTGGATCGCGGCCAACAACATAAAGGCCACCGTGCGCTATTACGGTTGCCCCGCCGAAGAAGGGGGGGCCGCGAAAACCTATATGGTCCGCGAAGGGCTGTTTGACGATGTGGATGTGGCTATCAGCTGGCATCCCGCCCCATTCACCGCTGTGAACCAAGAACCGAGCCTTGCGAACGCACGCATAGATTACACGTTTCATGGCATCGCATCCCACGCGGCGTTTGAACCTGATATGGGCCGCAGTGGGCTCGACGCGGTGGAATTGATGAACATCGGTGTAAACTATCTGCGCGAACATATGCCCGATGCGGCCCGCGTCCATTACGCCTACCTCAACGCAGGGGGCGAAGCACCAAATGTGGTCCAAGCCAAAGCAACTGTGCGCCAATTGATCCGCCACCCTGATCTGCAAGGCTGCCAAGACTTGATCGCCCGCGTTGATAAAATTGCGCAAGGGGCGGCGCTGATGACGGAAACAACGCTGGAACGCAAAGTGTTTTCAGGCGTTTCCAATCTCTTGCCCAACCGCGCGTTGGAACAGGTCATGCAGGCGGAATTGGAGTCTCTCGGCCCAGCGGATTTCGATGCCGAGGATCGTGCCTTTGCTGCCAAAATTCAAGCAACCCTGCCCAAAGGAGCCGTGGACAGCAACCTTGCCGTGATCAATTACACCCCCGCCCCTGACCAAGACATTTCCTTGTGCGACTGGATCAATCCACTTGAACGGGATGGTGACGTGCGGGCAGGGTCCACCGATGTGGGCGATGTAAGCTGGGCCGTGCCCACAGTGCAATTATGGGGTACCACATGGACGCTCGGCACGCCGTTTCATACATGGCAGGTGGTGGCGCACGGTAAAACACCGATTGCACACAAGGGGCTTATTCACGCGGCCAAAGTCATGGCAGCCACAGGCCGCGCATTGATCGAAAACCCCGATGCCTTGGCGGCCGCAAAGGCCGAACACCAAGCGCAGCTTCAAAAAACTCCTTACGTCTGCCCGATCCCAGATGACACGATGCCACCGATCAAAACCGCACCCTAAGTTTTCTTCTGGCCAAAAATATCCAAATCCCAACACCGCAACAAAAAGCCCCGCTCAATGGCGGGGCTTTTCAATTCTTTAAGCACTGAAACCTTAGTGACCCAAAATCTGGCTCAAGAACAGTTTCGTGCGTTCTGATTGCGGATTGTTAAAGAACTCTTCGGGTTCGTTCTGCTCCACGATCTGACCTTGGTCCATAAAGATAACGCGGTTGGCAACCTGTTTGGCAAAGCCCATCTCGTGCGTCACACACAACATGGTCATGCCTTCTTCGGCCAGCTCTACCATCGTATCCAGAACCTCTTTAATCATCTCAGGGTCCAGCGCCGATGTCGGCTCATCAAACAACATGATCCGTGGGCGCATACACAGCGAACGGGCAATCGCCACACGCTGCTGCTGACCACCAGACAATTGCCCTGGGAACTTATCCGCTTGCTCTGGGATTTTCACTTTTTCCAAGAAATGCATCGCCGTTTCTTCGGCTTCTTTCTTTGGAATGTTGCGAACCCACATAGGCGCAAGCGTACAGTTCTCTAGGATCGACAAATGCGGGAACAGGTTAAAGTGCTGAAAGCACATGCCAACCTCGCGCCGAATTTTGTCGATGTTTTTCAGATCAGACGTCAGTTCGATACCATCTACGATGATGTCGCCTTGCTGGTGCTCTTCCAGACGGTTGATACAGCGGATGAGCGTGGATTTACCGGACCCAGATGGCCCCGCAATAACGATCCGTTCGCCGCGCTGCACGGTCATATCAATGTCGCGCAGAACGTGGAACGCGCCGTACCACTTGTTCATCTTGTTGATCTGAATCGCCACCTCATCAGAGACGTTCATGTTAGAGCGATCGATTTCACGATCAGAAGCTATTGTTGACATAATGTGGCTCCTTAGTGGCCAGTCTTAAGCTTGCGCTCAAGATACATGGAATAACGGGACATGCTGAAACAAGCGATGAAGAACAACAGCGCGATAAAGCCGTAAAGCTCCCACACGATGCCGTTCCAGTTTGCATCTGCACGAATGTTGTTGGTCAGACCGATTGGATCCATCAAACCAATGATAGACACCAACACAGAGTCTTTGAACAACCCGATAAAGTTTGAAACGATCCCAGGAATGGAAATCTTCAGGGCTTGCGGCATGATGATCAGCCGCGTCGCTTTCCAATAATCCAAACCCAGCGCATCTGCTGCTTCGTACTGGCCTGTTGGCAACGCCGCCAAACCACCCCGAATTGTCTCGGCCATATAGGCCGCAGCAAACAGCGTTACCATGATGACAACACGCAAGATGATGTCAAACGTCGTGCCGGGCGGCAGGAAGTAGTTCAACAGGGTTGAAGCCACAAACAACAAGGTGATCAGTGGAACACCGCGAATGAACTCGATAAAGCCCACACACAAAGATTTCACGATAAACAGGTTTGTTTGACGCCCAAGCGCGAGCAAAATCCCCAATGGCAACGACAGAACAATGCCCGTCACACCAATGATGATCGACAGCATAAAGCCACCGAACTTTGCGGATTCAACAGGGATGAGACCAATGCGTCCCGCTGTGCGTTTCGTCAACGCTAGCTCGTTTTTGGCATTAGATACCGCTGCTTCCAGCTTTTCTAAGTCTTCACCTGTCACACCTTGCGCCACGCCTTCCGACAAAGCTGCTTCAGCGGCTTCTACCTTTGCTGGAAGGATCGGAAGGTTATTGAACGCATTCAGCTGCGCCTTTTTTGCGTCCAGCGTGAACGTTTGCGTTTTTGGCAAACCATTCTCTTCTTCTTGCAAGTTAATGGACGTCATAGCCTCGATCTCGCGCTCCAGCTTGGCTGGCACTGTATCCATCCGAGAATTTGCAACCATACCCGACAACGCTGTGTCAATTGGACCAACCGCAAGACCCCACCACAAAACGGGGGCAAGGATCGCCGCGATCACACCAACAATGGAGCCAAAGCGTTTCCCCAGAACTTGCATCCACGCGTAGCCCAACACGAAACCAACCATGATCCCGAGTGGGACAAAGATTGATCCGCCCCACAACAGCCAGAACGCCAAGAAAGGATAGCAAGCAGAGAACCACAGCATCTTGCGCGGAAGATTGCTAAACAGGATTGGCAGCAACGCAACCAACATCCCGATAAACGCAAGGTTCGGACGCCAGTACAACTCCGACGGATAGAACCCATAAATCAGCTGCAAATACCGCTCACGGATAACAGCCCAACAGGCCGCGCCGTGACCATGGCCACCCGCATGATCACCCGCTGCTGCGGCGATCACTTCGCGACATTCTTTCAATGAACCAGCCGTCCAAGAGCCGTTCCAAATCCATGGCAGAACAATGCTCAGGACATAATATAGGAACACAATCGACAAGACTGTCAGGATCGAATTCAAAACACCGTTAAACAGGTTGTCTTGTATCCATTTGATCGGCCCAGACGTCGCATTAGGCGGCGCCTGTTCCGGCAGCATCTCTGTGCGAACATAACCAATATCGCTCATATCAACGCTCCCTCAATTTTACAGATTCATTGTACCAGTTCATGATCGTTGAAATGGTCAGACTGATCGCAAGGTAAATTGCCATAAGGATCAACAAACATTCCATTTCACGGCCTGTCTGGTTCAACGTGATACCACCCAAAGTACCCGTGATATCCATGTACCCCACCGCAATCGCCAGAGACGAGTTTTTGGTCAGGTTCAGATAGTTGGAAATCAGCGGCGGAATGATAACGCGCAGCGCTTGTGGCAGAATGATCAAGTTCATTGTCCGATTAGGCCGCAGGCCCAGCGCAAAGGCAGCTTCGGACTGTCCCTTGTTAATCGCCATGATCCCTGCGCGCACGATTTCGGCAATAAAGGCCGCCGTGTAAAGCGCAAGCGCCAAGGTCAGCGCGATCAAGGAGTTCCGCATGTAAATGCCACCCTTGAAGTTAAAACCTTTCAATTCAGGGGATTCCAATCCGATTGGACGGCCCATCACAAAGTAAACGAGCAAAGTTGGGATCACAAGGATACCCAAACTGATCCAAAAGTTCGGCAGGATTTCCCCTGTCGCCTCTTGCCGCTTGCGCGACCAACGACGGAAAACGAAAACACCAACAATGGACAACAAGAATACGATGACTACGACCATCGACCCAGACAAGAAATCTGGTTTCGGTAGGTAGAAACCACGGTTCGTAAACGCAACCGTGTCCCAGAACCACATCGACGCCGTCGCGTTGTCTCCGCGAAACGCTTTGGGTGTTGGCAAGTTCTCGATGAAGATCGCCATCATCAAAACAATCCACAACAGCACTGGCACATTGCGGAAGGCTTCGATGTAAACGGTCATGATCCGCGCCACGATCCAGTTGCTGGACAAACGTAGCACGCCAATAATCACACCTAACATCGTTGCAAGGAAGCAGCCTAAGACCGCAACCAACAATGTGTTAAGAACCCCAACCAACGCAGCACGACCATGCGACATCTGGTTGTTATATTCGATGAGCTTCTGGTTAATATCATAACCCGCGGCTTCGCCTAGAAAGCTAAAGCCAAGAGGTTTTCCCAAGGCCGCAAGGTTCTGCGCCGCATTGTTCAGCAACCAAAATACGCCAAGCAAAAACAACACCAGCGCAACGATTTGAATCGTCATGGATCGGTAACGCGTGTCGTAGATTAGTTGACTAAATTGGAAGCCGCCCTTTGGAGGATCGGTTATTGCAGACATGTGTCTACGCTCCCTTTGTCTGTTCCATTGGTGGCAATTTCCAACTCCACGGGCAGGACGTGGCGAACTGATTGCACCTTAATTTTTGTGTAGTTCAAGTAGCAGAAAAAAAGGGCGCAACCGAAGTTGCGCCCTTCTCAATATATTAGCGGAATGGAGGCGTGTAGATCAGGCCACCATCTGTCCACTGAGCGTTCAGGCCACGAGCCAGACCGATCGGAGTGGATTCACCGATGTTCTTCGAGAAGATTTCACCGTAGTTACCACCAGCCATGATAGCGTTCTTAGCCCAGTCTGCGGACAGACCCAGCTGCTCGCCGAGGTTGCCTTCAGTGCCGAGCAAACGGTTTACTTCTGGGTTGTTGCCAGCTGCAGCTGCTGATTCAGCAACGTTTGCAGATGTTACGCCCAGCTCTTCCGCTGCTACCAATGCGTTCAATGTCCAGCGAACGATGTCACCCCATTGGTCATCGCCGTGACGTACCAGCGGGCCGAGTGGCTCTTTGGAGATGATTTCTGGCAGCAGAACGTGTGCAGCAGGATCTTCGAAAGTTGCACGTGTCGCAGCCAAACCAGATGCGTCAGTTGTGTAAACGTCACAAGCGCCAGCCAGATACTGCTGTTGTGCTTCTGCGTTTGTTTCGATTGGAACAGGCTCGTAAGAGATGTTGTTTGTACGGAAGAAGTCCGCCAAGTTCAGCTCTGTTGTTGTACCAGTTTGGATACATACAGTTGCGCCGTCCAGGTCTTTTGCAGATGCAACGCCCAGCTCTTTTGGAACCATGAAGCCCTGACCGTCGTAGTAGTTAACGCCTACGAAAGTGAATTTCAGGTCAACGTCACGTGAGAATGTCCATGTTGTGTTACGTGCCAACATGTCAACTTCACCAGAAGCCAGCGCTGTGAAGCGTGTCTTACCAGTTGTTGGTGTGAATTTAACAGCTTGTGGATCGCCGAGTACAGCGGCCGCAACAGCGCGGCATACAGCTACGTCAAAACCATCCCAGTTGCCGTTTGCGTCAGCAGCAGCAAAGCCTACGAGACCGGTGGAAACACCACACTGCAAGAAACCTTTAGCTTTGACGTCGTCGAGTGTGCCAGCAGCAGCGAAACCAGCTGCAAACGTTGCAGCGGCCAAAGTGCCGACGAATGTTGATTTTTTCATTTTTACCTCTTCCTGATGAACCGTTCATGGTCGAACGGCGTGCCGCGCGTGTGAGCGGCGTTCTCCCACCCTTTTGGCAATAGCCAAAAAGGTAGGCTCCATCATGTTCGCGCAACCCGTTGAGGTCAAGGAGTTTTCATCTTTTGTTACTGGTGCTTATTTACCTTACGGCACCCAATGGGTCGCAATCACTGACCTTAAAAACCGCACCTGTGAAAGAACGTAAGGAAGCACAGCGCGTCAAAACACTCATGTTTTGTCAGTTTAGGCCATTAAGTAAGCAATCATGACCCAAATCGTAGCGTTTACGCGCACTCACGCACAGATTCCAACAAATTAGACGCAAAGACAAAGCTCTTACGCTTCGTTGCAGTGGCCGCCGTTGCCTCTTCATCTTCGCCCCAAATCTCGTTTTGCCAGATTTCATCCACCTGAGACGCGTTCCAAGCCTCTTCAACGCTCATTTCTTTATGAAAAATCGCAAGAGACAGCACCAAAGACCCTGAAATGTGTACAAGATCATGAAACGCAGAAAGCGTGAAAGGCTCCATTTGGGCCACTTCGGCATGCAAATTTTGCAAAGACTGATTCGGCTGATCCACTGGAATCACACCATTGGTCACGGTCAAAGGCGCCTTTATCCGCGCTTCTGCCCATGCCAGTGGGCCATCCCAAACCGCCGCTTGACGGGCAATCAATTCTTCTGGGCTGGTGGCGCGGTAGCACAGCAAATCACTGCCTCCATACGCGGCCAGCATCTCAACAACATCGGCGTGTTTTTCGCCAACACGATCTATGGCAACATTGGCCCATTGCGTGGCGGGCATGACCGTTGGATCAACCGTTTCATCCACCGCCGCCCATTCCGCTGCGATCAAATCCGCCGCAGCGCGCGTTGGCACATTTAAATCGTTTTTTGCTGGTGTTTTGAGCACCCGCCCATCCAGATGCACCACAAATCCACCCGTACTGCCTACAACAGCAACGTCGGTCCAAAACCGTTTCTTTTTCAGAAAGCTCACAATTAACCCTCGTAATACTCAAAGGGATCTTCTGGCGCATAGGCCAGATTGAACCCAAACATGTCCAATGTGCGTTTCATATGCTCTGGCGGCGGCGCAGTGAAGATCATCACTTTGTCCGTCACAGGATGCGTGATCTTAAGCGTGCGTGCGTGCAAATGCAGCTTGCGGCTGATTTCACCACCCAGTTGCGCCCCCCAACCATCACCTTCATTTGTTTGCGCATTGCCGCCGTATTTCCCGTCACCCACAATCGGGTGCCCCATCTCGGCCATGTGCGCGCGCAGTTGGTGGGTGCGCCCAGTGATCGGCGCGAGCCCAACCCACGCCGCCCGCTGTCCCATGCTTTCAATCACCGCAAAATCCGTGGTGGCCCGTTTTGCGCCTGGTGTCTCATCAATGGCATCAGGGTGAATACAATGCATGCGTTCACCTGCCCCATTTGGGCCATGCCCTGACGCTTTGACCAATCCATACCGAATGGTCCCGACCTTTGGCATCGGATTACCTGCCACAACAGCCCAGTAAATCTTGCGCGTGTTGCGAAGGTGAAAACTCTTGGCCAAGCCCGCTGCGGCCCGCCCTGTGCGAGCCATCACAAATACGCCGCTTGTGTCTTTGTCCAACCGATGCACCAGCTTGGGTTTCGCATCCAAATCAAACCGCAAAGCATCCGCCATGCCATCAATGTGTCGTGTCTGGCCTGACCCACCCTGCACTGGCAAACCCGCAGGTTTGTTCAACACAATGATATCATCATCCTTGTAAATCACCGCATCGCGCAACATGCGCGCATCTGCATCCGATACAAACGCCTCTGGCTTTGGCGCAGGCCGATCCGCATCCGGCAGCGGCGGCACACGCACAATCTGACCAGGTTGCAAACGCGTGCTGGCCTTTACGCGACCTTTATCCACGCGCAAATCCCCTTTGCGACACATCTTTTCAACGCGCCCTTGGCTGACATGGGGAAACATCCGCCTGATCCAACGATCCACACGTTGTTCCGCGGCATCATCTGCCACCGCAATATGCTGCACACCTGTACCACTCATGCCAATACCGCCCGCATTGTTAAAACTCCTACCAATAAGGCTATGATCGCACCAAAAACCGATCCTGTCACATAGATCATGGCTGCCATTTGCCGCCCCTGTTCCCAGAGATTGATCGCATCAAGGGAAAAGGCAGAGAACGTTGTGAACCCGCCCAACAAGCCCGCCATTAAGAAAGGCGCAAACCGCGGCTCACCAATCCGTTCCAACATCCAAACGGCGATCACCCCCATCAGGAAAGACCCAAGGATGTTCACAAACACCGTGCCAACAGGCGTGCCAAGACCAAACAGCCGCACCGCCCCCTGAACCGAGGCATAGCGCAGCACCGCGCCAAGCGCGCCACCCAATGCTATTTGCAAGATCACATTCATCGCCAACCACAGTGCAATAGAAATACCGCACATGCTCCATGCTCACCTAAGGGATTCAGGTGATGCTGTCGCTCGCCTCTACCGCATCCATGATATTCTGCGCAAGGCCCGCGAGGTTTAACGTGTCGGAATGTGGAACATCTTCGAGCCGTTCATACTGCGAACACCACGTGGTCCATTCCCGTTTTTCGATGGGTGTTTCGCGCACAACATGCACGGATTGAACACCATGCTTGCGGATCATATGCTCCACTTGGCCAATGGCGTTTTTGGGGGTGGCTTCAAACAGGCCGATCAAAAAGTGACCTTTGCGTACTAGAAATCCGCCAAACTTTTTATTTTCACAGCGTCGCCACACATCTCTTTGCACCAATCGAACCTGTGCTTTGGTCTGCACGGGTTTACACTGACAAATGAATAAAAGACGAAGCATTTAAATCTCTGCTTCCTGCAAACGCGAAAAATCGCGCCACAAAAAGCCGTTCTTCCCAATAACGACCCAATCAACTCTAAAGTGTTTTAACCTCAATTTTCAGGAAGTACAGTTATTTAGAGTTGATTTTACGTAAAGGTCAATTTCGCCACGCACCGAATACCTAATATCCTCAGGACAGCAGGCGAAACGCCTTGAATTAAACAATGCGTCAGGACTCTTTGGAACTGCGCAGTTTAGAAAAATAATCGACTCGTTTTTTCAGCTCTCGCTCAAATCCGCGATCCACAGGGATATAGTAAATGCCCCGCTTCATATCGTCGGGGAAATAATTCTGGCCCGAAAACCCGTCTTCGGCATCGTGATCGTATTGATATCCCGCACCATAGCCTTCGTCTTTCATCAACTGTGTTGGCGCATTGCGGATGATCTTTGGCGGTGGCTCTGAACCCGTCTTCTTTGCCGCATTGCGCGCAGCTTTATATGCCACATAAGTCGCGTTAGATTTCGGCGCCAGCGCGATGTAAATCACCGCTTGAGCTAAGGCCAACTCCCCCTCGGGCGACCCCAACCGTTCATACGTTTCCCACGCCTGTAAACATACATGCTGGGCTTGCGGGTCCGCCAGCCCGATATCCTCCACAGCCATGCGCGTGATTCGGCGCGCCAAAAACCGTGGGTCCTCGCCCCCTTCAAGCATACGACAAAACCAATACATCGACGCATCAGGATCCGATCCGCGCACGGATTTGTGCAAAGCAGAAATCAGATTGTAATGCTCCTCACCCGATTTGTCGTACTTTGGTGCGCGACGCGACAAACGTTTTTGCAAATCTTCCAGTTTGACCTTGCTGGTCACATTCCACGAAAACACTTGCTCCAGTATGTTAATGAGCGCACGGCCATCCCCATCGGCCATTTCCAAAACCGCCTCTCGCGCATCCGCCATTAACGGCAACGCGCGGTCTACCAGTTTTTCCGCCCGCTGCGCCATCAACTCCAAATCCGCCAAGGTCAGGCGCTCCAGCACCATAACCTGACTTCGGCTCATCACCGCCGCGTTCAATTCAAACGACGGATTTTCGGTTGTGGCCCCCACCAGCACAATGGTCCCGTCTTCCATATGGGGCAAAAATCCGTCTTGCTGCGCTTTGTTGAACCGATGAATCTCATCCACAAACAGCAACGTGCCCCGCCCTGTTTGCCGCCGCAGCTTTGCCGCTTCAAACACTTTCTTTAGGTCCGCCACACCAGAAAAGATCGCGCTAATCTGCACGAACTCCATCTCGGTCTCATCTGCCAACAGCTTTGCCAGCGTGGTTTTCCCAACCCCAGGGGGGCCCCAGAAAATGATCGACGACAGGTTCCCACTTTCCAGCATCACGCGCAGCGCACCCTCTTCGCCCAATAAATGCTGCTGCCCGATCACATCGGAAAACGTGGCAGGCCGCAGCCGATCCGCCAACGGTGCAGGCTTTCCGCCTGCCGCGCTCGGTTCCACACTGTCAAATAAATCGGCCATCTGCCCTCTCAATCACACAGTATTCTGAACGCACACCCCCAAAAGGTAAAGCACCTGCACCCAGCTTCTTTGTTCTGCAAATACTCAAAGAAAAACCCCCGCAGCGATCACGTCGCTGCGGGGGTTCCACTGTCCCGAATTCTTCGGTGTTTTTATTCTTCTGCATCCATCTCGGCTGCAACGCGGGCTTTGTCAGCCGCGCCTTTGGCATCCACATCACGATCAACAAATTCGATGATCGCCATTGGGGCCATGTCGCCGTAACGGAAGCCAGCTTTCATCACACGGATATAGCCGCCTTGGCGCTCCGCGTAACGTGGGCCAAGAACGTCAAACAATTTGGAAACGTACTTGTCCTCTTTCAACTTTGCCGCGGCCTGACGGCGCGCGTGCAAGTCACCGCGTTTTGCCAGTGTGATCATTTTTTCAACGATCGGGCGCAGTTCTTTTGCTTTTGGCAAAGTTGTTTTGATTTGTTCATGCTCAATGAGCGAGCCAGCCATGTTGGAGAACAACGCTTTACGATGTTCGTGTGTCCGGTTTAGGCGGCGGTAACCACGTGCGTGACGCATTTCAGTCTTCCTTCTCTATGCTTTGTCTGGTGAGCCTGCGTTGGGTCTCACACTCCTTGGGCATTATTGCCAGATGTTCCCCGCCATTTGCGGGCATTTTAACCAACAACCGCCCCGGATTTACTCCGGGGCCGCTGCCTAACTTTTAGAACTGGTCTTCGTACTTCTTGGCCAGATCTTCGATGTTGTCCGGTGGCCAGTCCACGATATCCATACCGAGGTGCAAGCCCATGCCTGTCAGCACTTCTTTGATCTCGTTCAAAGACTTGCGGCCAAAGTTTGGCGTGCGCAGCATTTCTGCTTCGGTCTTTTGGATCAGATCGCCGATGTAAACGATGTTGTCGTTCTTCAGGCAGTTTGCAGACCGCACTGACAATTCCAACTCGTCCACTTTCTTGAGCAAGAGCGGGTTGAATTCCAGATCGTCTTCTTCTTCCTGACGGGATGCACTTTCTGGCTCGTCGAAGTTGACGAACACAGACAGTTGATCTTGCAGAATGCGCGCAGCAAAGGCCACCGCGTCTTCTGGGCTGATGGAGCCATCTGTTTCCAGTTTCAGTGTCAGCTTATCGTAGTCCAGAACCTGACCTTCACGTGTTGGCTGAACGTCATAAGACACTTTCACAACAGGTGAGAACAGCGCATCAATTGGGATCAAACCAATCGGTGCATCTTCTGGGCGGTTCTTGTCCGCTGCAACATAGCCTTTGCCTGTTTCCACAGTCATTTCCATGAACAGGCTTGCGCCATCGTCCAAGTGACAGATCACGTGGTCTTTGTTCAGGATTTGGATATCCGCAGTTTCAGAAATATCACCAGCAGTCACAATGCCTGGGCCTTTGGCTGCAATAGACACGCGCTTGGTGCCTTCTGCTTCCATGGCCACAGCCACACCCTTGAGGTTCAGAACGATGTCTGTGACGTCTTCACGTACACCCGCAACGGATGAAAACTCGTGCAGAACGTTGTCGATCTGTACGGATGTGATCGCCGCACCCTGCAAGGATGACAGCAAAACACGACGCAGCGCGTTGCCGAGTGTCAGACCAAAGCCACGCTCGAGCGGTTCAGCAACACATGTTGCCTGACGCAGCGGGTCGCCACCTGGTTTGATGTCCAATTGTGTTGGACGGATAAGCTCTTGCCAATTCTTATGGATCATAGTGCCTCCATTCTCGTTCGCCGACCGGATCCGGTTGATCGGGAACACCCGAGGGTATTTAAAAATCCGGAACCGTCCTCATGAACGGTTCCGCAAGAATTCTTGTCAGGATTAAACCCGACGACGCTTTGGCGGGCGACAGCCGTTGTGGGCAATCGGGGTCACGTCACGAATAGATGTGATGTTAAACCCTGCAGACGCCAATCCGCGCAATGCGCTTTCACGACCAGAGCCTGGACCTTGCACTTCAACTTCCAGCGTTTTCACGCCGTGCTCTTGCGCTTTTTTCGCAGCATCTTCTGCAGCCATCTGTGCTGCATAAGGTGTGGATTTACGCGAGCCCTTGAAGCCCATTGTGCCAGCAGAAGACCAGCTGATTGCGTTGCCTTGGGCATCTGCGATCAGGATCTTTGTGTTGTTGAAAGAAGAGTTGATGTGAGCAACACCAGTGGTGATGTTCTTCTTGATCTTCTTCTTAACGCGCAGTTTTTCACGTGCCATTGATCAAGCCCTCCTTATTTCTTCTTGCCAGCAATCGCGCGGGCTGGGCCCTTACGAGTGCGTGCGTTTGTGTGTGTGCGCTGACCACGAACGGGCAAACCGCGACGGTGACGCAGACCGCGATAGCAGCCAAGGTCCATCAGACGTTTGATGTTCATGGAAACTTCACGACGCAGATCACCTTCTACGTCAAAGTTCGCATCGATGTTTTCACGAATTTTCAAGATTTCCGCATCGGAAAGCTCGTTGATACGACGAGTTACGTCGATACCAGTGTCTTCGCAAATCTTAGCAGCGGATGTGTGTCCGATACCGTGAATATATGTGAGGGCGATTGGGACCCGTTTGTGGGTCGGCAAGTTCACGCCAGCAATACGTGCCAAAGTGCATCTTCCTTCAAGGTTGCGGTTCCGTATCTCCGGAACCTTTTTTCACAACAAAAGCCCAACACCACCACGGCGTCGGGCCGATTTTCCTGAACGTTAAGGCCGAATCACCCATAGGGAGAAAAGTGACCGATTCATTAAGGAAGCTGTGCCATACGGGGGAAGCGGCGTTTCGTCAAGTGGGGATGGGTGAAAATGGAAAACTACCTTGTAGAAACAATACTAGCCCTTATACGAATTTTTTGCTCTCCATCTAAAAAGGCTTTCGAAATCTCAATTTCGATTTTTCTTCTTCTAAGGAAAATCTGTCCCACAATTTCTACACTTACTCGAATACCTCGGGCTGTGTGAATCTCGTATATCTGGACTGCTGCAACACCCGTTCGACGAGCTTTTACTTCCCGAGCCAAAGAGTTTCGATGCAATAAAATAGCAGATTGCAAAAATAACAAGTGCTTCAATCATGTCTTACCTCGTCAAAATAATTTTCGTTTTAACATTCTACAGGCGATTCATAGCCCTTAAAATTAGTACTAATCGTAAAAAATAAATAGATAAAGGCAACAAAACCTAACTGGTTTTAGACCAGTTAGGTTTTCATTCATCTCACCCCAAATACGTATCCCGCAACTCCCGCCGCAGTACCTTGCCCGAAAGCGTCACAGGCACCTCATCCACAAACTCAACCCGCTTGGGAACCTTGTAATTCGTCAGCCCCGCTTTGCACGTCATGCGCACCGTTTCTTCGGTCACGCTGTCATCCGCACGAACAACAAACGCGGCAACCGCTTCGCCTGTTTTGTCGTCTGGATACCCCACAACCCCCACTTGCACGACACCTTCCATGGTGGAAATCGTGTCCTCCACCTCATTCGGGGCCACGTTAAAGCCTGACACTAGGATCATATCCTTTTTACGATCCACGATCTCAATATACCCGTCCGCGTCCATCACGCCGATATCACCTGAATGCAGCCAACCATCCACAATGGTTTCCGCCGTAGCATCGGGGCGGTTGATATATCCCTTCATAATCGTCGGCCCACGCCCAATCACTTCGCCTGGCTCTCCATTGGACACATCATTGCCATTGTCGTCCACAATACGCACGTCCATCCCTGGCACAGGAACCCCAACCGACCCCAAACGGTTGTCCTCGGACGGATTGAACGTCATCACACCACAACATTCTGTCATGCCCCAGCCCTGACGGATTGGCACGCCCATCTTTTCTTCCCATTTCATGGCCACACCCGTGGTTTGCGCCGCCCCACCGGACCCACAGAACCGCACGTTTTCAAACAGCTCTTTCTTGGCCCAATCTTCCACCAACAGCGCCGCATAAAGGGTGTTGATTCCCGTGAACCATGTAATCTTGTGCTTTTCAAACGCCGCTTTCAGGTTCGATGGCGGACGCGGACTTGGCACCAAAACGCTATGTGCCCCTGTGCGCAGCCCCGCAATAAAGATCAGCGAAAACGCCGTGATATGATAGAGCGGCAGGATCACCAGAACGGTTTCCCCCTGTCCGCTCATCAAATCCTCAGTCATCAGTTCCGCCTGATAGGCATTGGCAATCACAGAACGATGGCTCAGCTCCGCACCCTTGCTGCGGCCCGTCGTGCCAGAGGTATACTGATACAGCGCCACATCATCAGGGGATACATCCGCCGTATAACTGGCCACATCCCCCGATGCGGCCTTACCAGCCGCCAATGCCGATTTCAGCGTCACATGGGATGTGCGCATGTCAGGGATAACCTTCTTCACCCGCTTTAACACAAAACCCAAAATTGCCCGCTTCAGCCCCGGAAAATATTCCAGCAAAGACATGGTCACCACGGTTTCTACACCCGTTTTGTGAACCACCTCACCCACCTTGTCCCCAAACAGATCAATAATCACCAGCACCTTGGCCGAACTGTCGTTCAGCTGATGCTCCAACTCTGGCGCGGTATAAAGCGGATTCACATTTGTACTAATGCAGCCCGCCTTGGCGATCCCCATACAAGCCACACCAAACCCAATGCAATTGGGGGTCATCACCGCAACCGTGTCCCCAGCGTTTAGCTTCAGCACCTCGCGCAGATACACCGCAAAGGCCTCTGCCTCGGCTTTCAGCTCCGTGAACGAAATCGACGCTTCCGCCCCTGTGGGCAAGATCGTCGTCAGCGCCGTTTTGGACGCATATTTTTCCGCCGCCGTGTCACACAACGCGGAAAAGGTCTGCGCACCCATGTTCGCCAGATCAAAATTCTTGGCTTCTTCTGAGAAATACTTGGTCCACGGCTGGTTCATGGCGGCCTCCCTTTGGTGCTGATTGTCTCCCGCTTCACACCTAAGACCAAAAGAAACTGAATTGCCACTACTTTACGCGGCACTTGGCGCCTGCGTGCCACCCGCCCCCCTGAAACAGAGAAAGCCGCCCGATTGATCGAACGGCTGTCACGTCTTTTTGTTTTTCGAATATCCGCGCCGCAGGCCATCGCCGCGCAGCGGCTAAAGAAGAATGGCGCAGCGCACCCCCGCGGGGCTACGCGTTTTCAAGCGCTGCAGAAATGGATGATTTCACCGCATCAATAGACGCCAGCCCATCAATGCTCTGCAGTTTTTTGTTGGCATAATAATAGCCGATCAACGGGGATGTGTCTTTGTAATATGCCATCAAGCGCGTCTTCAAACTGTCTTCGTTGTCATCGGCACGGCGTTTAAACTCTGTGCCGCCGCATTTGTCACATGTGCCTTCAACCTTCGGCTTCTTTGCCTCATCGTGATAGCCTTCGCCGCAATTTCCGCAGGTGTATCGCCCAGTGATCCGCGCCACGAGCGCCGTGTCATCCACGCGCATTTCCACAACCGTGTCGAGCGATTGACCAACACTTTGCAACAATTCGCCCAACGCATCAGCCTGTGCCAATGTCCGTGGGAAGCCATCAAAAATAAATCCGCCGCTTGCGTCCGCAGTTTCCAACTGTTCGCGGATCAACCCAATCACGATCTCATCTGTGACAAGTTCGCCGCGATCCATAACGCCCGCAACCATTTTGCCCATTTCCGTGCCAGACGTGCGCGCGGCACGCAGCATATCCCCTGTGGACAATTGAACCATGTTCCGCTCGTCTACCAACATGGCAGCTTGCGTTCCCTTCCCAGCGCCCGGAGGCCCAAGCAAAATGATGTTCATAAGAGAATCCCTTTATAGTCCAGCAGCGTTTAGCATAGCGCCAATCAAAGCCTAGCGAAAACACAAACGCATACCTGTGTATACACGTCGCAGCAGGGTCCAAACACGCCAAAGAAAAAAGGCCGTGCTGGAAACAGCACGGCCTTTGAATGTGTATGATATGCGGCTTAACGCCCCTGACGACCGCCGCGTTTCTTGCTACGGCCTTTGCCACGCAATTTCGATTTCTCGATCAGGCTTTCATATTGGTGCGCCAACAGGTGCGATTGAACCTGTGTGATGGTATCCATGGTCACAGACACAACAATCAACAAAGATGTACCGCCGAAATAGAACGGGATCGCCAATTGCGCCCGCAGGATTTCTGGCAGCAAACACACCGCAGATAGGTAAGCAGAACCAACCACCAGCAAACGTGCAACCACGTAATCCAGATACTCTTCGGTCTTTTTACCCGGACGAATGCCTGGCACGAAACCGTTCTGCTTTTTCAGGTTGTCCGCAACATCATCCGTTTTGAACGAAACGTTGGCCGTGTAGAAATAGCTGAAGAAAACGATCATCCCGACAAAGAACGCCAGATACAGCGGCTGACCTGGGCCAAAATACGCGAGCACTGCGTTCATGAACGGGCTTGTCTGTGTGCCAGAGAAGGTAGAAATCGTCGTTGGCAACAGCAACAGCGCAGATGCAAAGATCGGTGGAATAACCCCTGCTGGGTTCAGTTTGATCGGCAGGTGAGAGCTCTCACCGCCATAAACCTTCATGCCCACTTGGCGTTTTGGATACTGAATATGCACCTTTCGCAGCGCACGTTCCATGTAAACGATGAATGCAATCACCAGAACAACCATCACCATGACACCGATGATTACTGCAGGGGACAACGCACCGGACCGACCAGAGGCAAAGAACTGCGCCAAGGCGGCTGGCAGCTCGGCAATAATGCCTACAAAGATGATCAAGGAAATACCGTTGCCGATACCCCGTGCCGTGATTTGCTCACCCAACCACATCAGGAACATTGTACCACCCACCAGCGTGATCATCGCTGGTACTTGGAATGTCATGAACCCAGGGTTCAACGCCAACCCTTGGGACTGCATCCCTGCAGTGATGCCGTAGGATTGGAAAATCGCCAGCGCAACCGTACCGTAACGGGTGTATTGGTTGATCTTTTTGCGGCCCTGTTCACCTTCTTTTTTCAATTGCTCCAAAGATGGAACCATTGCGGTCAAAAGCTGAACAATAATCGACGCGGAAATATACGGCATGATGCCAAGGGCAAAGATTCCCATACGGCTCAGCGCGCCGCCTGTGAACATGTCCAGAATGCCGCCAACGCCACCACGCAAGTTTTCCACAAACTGTGCCAATTCAACGGGGTTGATGCCCGGTGTCGGAATGAATGTTCCAATGCGATAGACAATCAGCAAACCAATCGCGAACAAGATACGCGATTGCAGCTCTTTGGCTTTCCCGAAAGCACCCCAACTGATGTTGGATGCCATTTGTTCAGCAGCAGACGCCATGAACGTTCCTTTCTAAAGAACAGTCGCCCCTTGGGGCGTAAAACACGAACGCCGCGAGATCATTTGCAGACCACGCGGCGCCGAAAAACTTGATCGGAAGAATATGTAAGCGGCAGGACCGCCGCTCACAAGAGCAATTAAGCTTCAGCGTCCGCTTTTGGCGCAGTTGTGACAGTAAGTTTACCGCCAGCTGCTTCAACAGCTGCAACAGCTGTCTTGGATGCGCCTGAAACAGTCAGATCAATCTTGGATGTGATCGCGCCTTTATTCAGGATACGAACGCCATCTTTGATGCGACGCACGAGACCGGATTCCACCAGAGATTCCTCTGTGATCGGCTTACCCGCGTCAATTTTCTTTTCGTCGATGAACTTTTGCAGCAGGCCAAGGTTCACAACAGCATGTGTTTTTGCGTTGATGTTGTTAAAGCCACGCTTTGGCAGACGTTGGTACAAAGGCATTTGGCCGCCCTCGTAACCACCAATGGCAACACCTGAACGGGATTTTTGACCCTTGATACCACGGCCACCCATTTTACCTGTGCCGGAACCCGGACCACGGCCAATGCGCTTACGCTTTTTAGTTGCACCTGGATTGTCTGAAAGTTGATTCAGTTTCATTGTCGCTATCTCCTTTTGCCGGAACTACCCCCGATGAGCGACAAAGGGGCAAACACGGCGTTACGATGTGATTCTGGAAAGGTTCCCAGACTGGTGGCGTATAGACCCGCTTGATCCGCAAAGCAAGGGCCTCAAAACACTCCTAATCTGGAAAATCCGCACCCCATTCCCATATACACTGCATGGAACGTAGAACCTTTTTGAAATCCATCGGTGCGGCGGCATCGATGACCGCTCTCCCCCTGCAAGGATTATCTGCTGCGGCGGCCACGCCCGTTCGCTATGGCATGTCGCCCTATGCGCTCGCCAAATATACCGCGCGGATCAACAAACAGCTCACGCCTGAAATGCTCAAAACCTTCCTTGGATTTTCTGACACGGATGCAAAAGGCATGATGCGCCGCCTGATGGCCGAGAATATCCTCACTGCACCCGATGCCACAGGTATTAGCCGCACCAGCACGGAGTATTTGGCCGATTTCAAAGCCCGCCGTGACAAAGTGAAAGAACTGATCTCGCGCTTGAACGAAACGGTTGATGAGGTGGAGGAATCTCACACAACAGATATCCCAGACGATGAAGATCAATCGTCAACGGCAAGGGACACGACTTAACTTAAATTTCGCGTTCCTCTTGAATTGATGTATCAAATGAGACACATATGTCTCATGAACAAAATCAGACCGACCACACACGACGCGATTCTCGAAGCTGCGTTTCAAACCTATAACCGCAATCCAACCGCCTCTCTTGCCGATGTGGCGCAGGCTGCGGGCGTTGGCCGTGCCACCCTGCACCGCCAGTTTTCGGGCCGCGACGTACTGATGTCGGCCCTGTCCAAACACGCCACCCAAGAACTCGACACCGCCGTTGATGCCGCTGTGCAGGATGCCTCCAGCTACACCGAGGCGCTCCGCCTCTCGCTTGGCGCAATCATCCCGCTCGGGGATCGGCAATGGTTTCTGTCCCACGAACACAAAAACACAAATCTCGAAAAACGATTGGCCGACAAAAACGAACTGATCGAAACCATCGACAAAGCCAAGGCAGAGGGCACGTTCGACCTCACCATTCCCAGCGCGTGGATCGCAACCCTCTACGAAAACCTCGTCTACACCGCATGGACCCTTGTCCGCGACGGCGAAGCCACCCCCACACAAGCCACGGATTTTGCATGGCGCAGCCTGACACACGGCCTGAACGGAGACCCGAAATGCCCCCTGAAACTCTGACCAAACTCGGTGAAAACATCGAATTCACCTTCATCATCTTCAGCGCCCTGATCTTTGCCATCGAATTGGCCGAAGTGTTCTTTAAAGGCAGCCACAAGGGCAAACGCCTGCTTGAAATGGTGGCCAGCGCCTCCACACAAATCCCCTACCTCGTCGTCGAAGCGCTCATTTTAACAGGCGCCTACACACTCTTTTACGTCTTCGCTTATGAAAACATTTCTTGGATGATGCCCCTCACCTGGACAACCATCGCGCTCGCCGTGCTGGTGGCCGACATCACATACTATTGGGAACACCGCATCGCCCATCAGGTCCGCATCTTGTGGACCCAACACGCCGTCCACCACTCCTCACGGGACTTCAACATCATCACGGGCGTTCGCTTTGGTGCGCTCGAAGGCGTCTGGTCCATTCTCGCCCACGTGCCGATGATTTTCATGGGCTTCCCACCCGAGGCCATCTTCTTTGGCATCATCACCGTGCTCGCCTATCAAACATGGATTCACACGGAAACCATTGGCAAACTCGGCCCGCTCGAATGGATACTGAACACCCCATCCCACCACCGCGTCCACCATGGATCAGATCGCAAATACCTCGATAAAAACTACGCTGGCATCCTGATCATCTGGGACCGTATGTTCGGCAGCTTTCAAGCAGAAGAGGAAACACCCCGCTACGGCCTGACCACGGATTTTGACAGCCAAAATCCCCTGCGCGTCTGGACATCAGAACTCCCTGAACTTGGCCGTGATCTCAAAAACGCCAAATCCACATCCGAAGTGGCGGGATATCTTTTCAAAGGTCCAGGCTGGCGGCCAAAAAAGCAAACCCCTGCGGAGTGATCTGTTTGGCCTACGGCAGCGTATGCGTTAAGACTGCTTAAACACCTATCGTCGCCACAACCACGGAACCTGCAATGAAACTCACCCGCCGCACGCTTCTTGCTTCTGCTCTTGCGTTTTTTGCAACGCCAGTGCTTGCCCAAAAGAAATTCTATCGCTTCAAGCGTTTGAAATACATCGCGGCCTTGGGGTTGGACAACGCCACCTCTGGCACGGGCGCTGAAACATGGGGCCTCTGGCGCGAAGATCCGGGTCCCATCGGTGTTTGGCTGAAATTCTACCAACTCCTCGCCAAGGCAGGCAACATCGCCCCCTCTGGCTGGCGGTTCGATATCAATGATTGGTGGCTGGATGAAAACGGCCTGATCATGAAGGCGCCCGAATTTCCGTTGCCCGCAGGACAATACTACGTCACCAACGGCGAAGAACATATTTCTTTGCTCACGGTTGAAGCCCCGGATGAAAACGGCGCACAAGCGTGGTCTTTGTCAGATGACAAGCGGCTCAAGGACGTGACCCACGGCCCCTGCCGCTCCGCCCGCTACACGCCCGAGTTTTCAGAGGCCAGCTGCACACCCGCCAACGCAGACATCAGCAAATTCCCACTTGGCCCAGGGGATCAACTGCCCCCCGTAGCGGATTGCAACAAAAAGGATTACGCCGTGCTGATCGTGTTCGGTGTGCCTGTGGCCTAGGCCGCTTGCTTCTGCCCAGCTTCCAAACCGCAGAAATAGATCATCAGCCCCGTGCCAACCATCGGCAGCAAGAAGGTTAGATACCAAAACGCACTGCGTCCAGAATCCCGCAAGCGGTTCACGCAGGTGGCGAGGTTCATGTAAAACACACCCAAGATAATAAGCGCCAACATCAAGTTCTCACTCGCGTTTCGCGTGCCTGCAGGCGCGTCGAAATCGGCAAAGGCAAAAGCCGTGCCAAACATCGCGACAATCGCCAAAACGAAAATGGCGACCTGCATCAGCCACCAACGACCACGGCCCATGGTTCCGTGAAGCGGGTTCAACAAATAGAGCATAGCATTTCCAATCCTGTGAATTCTCAGGACAAGATCACGCTCAAAGATGGTTAAACTTGGGCCATAAATGGTGAGTTTCTTGGCAATTTGGCCGAACGCTGAGCCGTCTCAAACACCAACACAGGCCTTCGCAGACCTCGGGGGGCGCGAATGCGCCTCCCATGGGGGAGGTCGGCGCAGGCCGTCCCGCAAGCGGAACGGCCTAAGATGTCTCGGCCAAGGCGAACCTTTAAATTAAGACTACATGCTAAATAGAAAACAATTACAGTTCTGATACGACCAAATGAAGAGAAACTTGTTATGGCTCAGAATGCAAACCTTTGCCTGCTATGCTGTGAACACACGGAAAAGTTTGCAAAGGCTCATATTATTCCGCGAAGTATGTATGGCGATACTCTTAAGTCGAGTGCTGGGCCTGCACAAATTGTCACTACATTAAAAGACGTCCATCCTACTCGTTCACCTAAGGGCGAATATGACAGAGAAATTCTGTGCCTCAAATGCGAAGCGTCTTTTTCGCCTTATGATGATTATGCTTATGACATTCTATTTCGAACGAAATTCGAGCCTGCTTTTTATCACAAAGGCAATTCCTTGGTTGGGATAATCGACAAGATCGACACTCAAAAACTTCAACTTTTCTTCATGAGTTTAATGTGGAGAATGGAAGTCACAACTCGGGCTATGTTCTCATCTGTACGCCTCGGCCCCTATAAAGAAAAGCTTCGCAGCGCTCTGCAAAATGCTGATCCATTTGAAGTGCCAGAATTTGATGTAATTGTGACTAAATTTCAAGATGACGCCATTCAGGCCGTACTTGGGCCCTCTGCAATCAAAATGGAAGGAGTAAATGGATATGAAATTTCACTGGCTGGGAACTCTTGCTTCATTAAGCTTGATAAGCGAAAATTTCCAGAAACATACCTTGATCTAGCTCTTAGTTCAGGAAACCCTTTCCATGTCCTATATCGTGAATTTATAGGAAGTCCCGAATTTGAGGCCATGGTCAAAATCGCGAAATCCTAAAGCAACAAAAAAAACGCCCCCGCAAAGCGGAGGCGCCTAACTCAATCTCGTAGGTCGAGGTTCTACAACCGTGTCAGTGTTTTGCTAAAAACACGAGAACGGAGCCCGACACCACTCAACCTTTTTCTTCGATGATCTCTACCATGTGCGGGATCTTGTTGATCATGCCGCGCACGGATGGCGTGTCTTCCAACTCGCGTGTTTTGTGCATCTTGTTCAGACCCAGACCAACCAGTGTTTGACGCTGGTCTTTTGGGCGACGGATTGGCGAACCAATCTGCTTGATTACGATAGTCTTAGCCATTGTGCTTATGCCTCCGCTTTTTCAGCTTCTGCTTCGGCAGGGGCCGCCGCAGGTGCATCTGATTTTGGCAGGATGTCAGAAACTTTCTTGCCACGACGTTGTGCAACGTTGCGTGGGGATGCTTCTTTGGTCAGGCCATTCATGGTCGCACGGATCATGTTGTATGGGTTTGCAGACCCGATGGATTTGGACACAACGTCCTGAACACCCAACATTTCGAAAACCGCACGCATTGGACCACCAGCAATAATACCAGTACCTTGTGGGGCTGTCCGCATCACAACTTTACCAGCGCCGTGACGGCCTTCCATGTCGTGGTGCAATGTCCGACCTTCGCGCAGTGGCACGCGGATCATTTTGCGTTTTGCAGCTTCGGTCGCTTTGCGGATCGCTTCAGGTACTTCTTTTGCTTTACCTTTGCCGAACCCAACGCGGCCCTTTTGGTCGCCTACAACAACGAGTGCTGCAAAACCAAAGCGCTTACCGCCTTTTACTGTTTTGGATACGCGGTTGATTGCAACCAAGCGATCCTGAAATTCTGGTGTTTCGTCACGATCACGACCGCGGCGATTGTCATCTCTAGCCATTGAAGGCCTCCATTTTTGTGGGCATTGCCCGTAAATCCAATCCTAGTGACACCTATGCTTTTTCAGATTTTCTGAAATTGCATTAAGCGACCTGGATCATCGAGGCGGCCCGAAGGCCGCCTGCAATATCTTAGAACTTCAAGCCACCTTCACGGGCAGCGTCAGCCAAGGCTTTCACCTTGCCGTGGAACAGGAAACCGCCACGGTCAAAGTAACAGACTTCTACGCCCGCTTTCTTTGCACGTTCTGCGATAGCTGTGCCAACTTTTGCAGATGCTTCGACGTTGTTCTTGCCGATAACGCCCAGCGCCTTTTCCAAAGAGGAAGCAGATGCCAGTGTTACGCCGTTTACGTCGTCGATCAGCTGCACGCTGATGTTCTTGTTTGAACGGTGTACGCTCAGACGGGGGCGACCAGCAGCCACCTTCCGCATTTTGCTCCGGTTGCGCATACGGCGCTTCAGGAACAGATTTCTCTTGCTCATAGCCATTATTACGCTCCTTACTTCTTCTTACCTTCTTTGCGGAAGATATACTCATCTTTGTACTTGATGCCCTTGCCCTTGTAAGGCTCTGGCTTGCGGTACTGACGAATATTCGCGGCAACTTGACCAACAACTTGCTGATCGATGCCTTCCACAATGATTTCAGTTGGCTTTGGTGCAGTTACCGTGATGCCATCTGGCACTTGGTATTCCACATCATGGGACAGGCCCAGCGCCAGCTTCAGGACGTTGCCCTGCATGCTTGCACGATAACCAACACCGTTGATCTCCAGCTCTTTCTTAAAGCCTTCGGTCACACCTGTTACACAGTTGGCAACCTGAGTGCGGGACATGCCCCACTGCTGACGTGCCCGCTTGGACAAGCCACGTGGCTTCACTTCCACACCGTCATCGCCGGTTGTGATGGTTACATCGTCAGTGGCCGTAAATGTGCGAACACCTTTAGGACCCTTAATTTCTACGGTCTGGCCAGACACAGAGGCAGTTACGCCGCTGGGCAGCTCGACCGGTTTTTTACCAATACGAGACATCTGACACCCCTTAGAAGATTGTGCACAACACTTCGCCGCCAACATTGGCTGCGCGTGCTTGTGCATCTGACATAACACCTTGCGGTGTAGATACGATTGAAACGCCAAGACCTTGACGAACAGAAGGGATGTCCTTGGCACCCGCGTAAACGCGACGGCCAGGTGTGGAAACCCGCTTCAATTCTTTGATCACTGGTGCCCCGTCGAAGTATTTCAAAGAAATCTCCAACTCTGGATGACCATTAGCGCCAGTACCCGCTTCGTAACCGCGAATGTAGCCTTCGTTCTGGAGCACGTCCAAAACCCAACCACGCAGTTTAGATGCTGGTGTTTTTACGGTAGATTTGCCGCGCAGTTGTGCGTTGCGAATCCGTGTGAGCATATCACCGATAGGATCGTTCATAAGTACTACTCCTTACCAGCTCGATTTGACCATGCCAGGAATCTGGCCGTCAGACGCCAATTGGCGCAACGCGATCCGGGACATTTTCAGTTTACGATAATAGGCCTTCGGACGACCGGTTACCTGACAACGGTTGTGCAGGCGTGTGGCCGAAGAATTGCGTGGAAGTTCCGCCAATTTAAGGCGGGCCTTGAAACGCTCTTCCATCGGAAGGTCCATGTTAGTTGCGATCTCTTTCAGCGCAGCACGCTTGGCAGCATATTTCTCTACCAGCTTCTGACGCTTCAATTCGCGCTGAACCATTGCTTTTTTAGCCATGTTCTTTTCTCCTCCGCGATCAGTTCATGAACGGCACGTTAAAGTGCGCCAACAAACTTTTCGCTTCTGCGTCTGTGCTTGCGTTTGTGTTAAACGCAATATCCATGCCCCACATCACGTCTACTTTGTCGTAGTCGATCTCTGGGAATACGATGTGCTCTTTCAGGCCCATGGCATAGTTGCCACGCCCATCAAAGCTCTTGGCCGATACGCCGCGAAAGTCACGAATACGTGGCATTGCAACGGTTACCAAACGATCCAAGAATTCATACATCTGATCGCCACGCAGCGTGACCTTCACACCCAAAGGCATGTCTTCACGAACGCGGAAACCAGCGATGGATTTCTTCGCTTTGGTAATCACCGGCTGCTGACCAGCAATAGCGGCCATATCAGCAACAGCAGAACGGATTTTCTTAGAGTCGTTTACAGCTTCACCAACACCCATGTTCAGCACGATTTTCTCGAGCTTTGGGATTTGCATGTCGTTCTTGTAGCCGAACTCTTCTTTCATCGCAGCGCGGATTTTTTCCTTATACGCTGTCTTGAGACGTGGTTGATAATCAGCCATCGATCACTTCTCCCGACTTCTTGGCAAAACGTACTTTTTTGTCGCCGTCCATTTTGAAGCCAACCCGTGTTGGGCCGCCATCTTTAGGATCGACCAAAGCAAGGTTGCTCAGTTGGATCGGCATCTCGGTTGGAACGCGTCCACCCTGAGAAGATTGAGTTTGCGCTTGGTGGCGAATGGCAACATTCACGCCAGACACAACAGCTTTGCCAGTGGATGGGTTGATAGAGTTGATAGAACCCTCTTTGCCCTTATCCTTGCCAGCAAGAACGATGACCTTGTCACCTTTTTTCAACTTAGCAGCCATTGTTACAGAACCTCCGGAGCAAGCGAAATGATCTTCATGAAGTTCTTGGAGCGAAGCTCACGAACAACAGGGCCAAAGATACGTGTGCCAACAGGCTCACCCGCATTGTTCAAAAGAACTGCAGCATTGCTGTCAAAGCGAATTGCTGTGCCGTCTTCGCGACGGACTTCTTTAGCGGTACGCACAACCACTGCCTTGCGAACTTCACCCTTTTTCACGCGACCGCGTGGAATGGCTTCTTTCACAGAAACAACGATAATGTCTCCAACAGACGCGTAACGTCTGTGGGAACCGCCCAGAACCTTGATACACTGAACACGACGTGCGCCGCTGTTGTCAGCTACCTCAAGATTGGTCTGCATCTGGATCATGGTAGATACTCCGACCTTTGGGGACTTGAATGCAGTTCAAGCCCCAGGGTTTCGATTAACTGGAGTTTTGGCTTAGTCGGCCAAAACTTCCCAGCGTTTGGTCTTCGAAATTGGTGCGCATTCTTGGATGCGAACTGTGTCACCAACTTTGAATTGCTCATTCGCATCATGCGCCCGATACTTTTTGGACTTACGAATGGTTTTCTTCATAACGGGGTGTTTAAACCGACGTTCAACAGAAACTGTTACAGTCTGAGCATTCTGGTCGCTTGTGACTGTGCCGGACAAAATACGCTTTGGCATAATTCAGGCTCCTCTTACTCAGATGCAGCTGCTTCAGCAGCTTTTTGGTTCAGAATTGTGTTCACCCGCGCAACGTCACGGCGAACTTGGCGCACACGTGCAGTGTTTTCCAGCTGGTTCGTCGCAGCTTGGAAACGCAGGTTGAACGCTTCTTTTTTCAATGAAACGAGCTGCTCACGCAACTCATCAGGGGTTTTACCCCGGAGTTCTTCGGCTTTCATGCCATTTCCTTTTCAACATCATTGGAGTGCCCCGACATGCACCACTCGCGCAGCACAAAGGTCACACTGATTCCAATGGAGTACAGTACGAGCGCGTTCTATAGGGGGGATGGGGCTGTGTGGCAACCATTATCTCGAGAAAGAACAACTGAAAATAGGCTTACTTGTATTTTCTAAATGCACAAAATAGACTACAACCCATGAGTGTGGAGGGCGTTGTTGGAACTACTTAATAAGTTATCACCTTATAATTTTATCAATTTCTTGATCCCCGGTGTCATTTTTTGCTCTGCAACAAAGCGGATTTGGGCCATTGATTTAGCAGGAACAGATTTGGTTGCCTCAGTCTTCATATATTACTTCGTTGGCATGTGCGTCAGTAGGGTTGGATCGGTTATGGTCGAACCAGTTCTTCAAAAATTCAAATTCGTTTCATTTTCTGAATATCAAGATTATTTGATCGCAGAAAAAAACGATACCAAGTTAGAAGAACTATTATGCACTGCAAATTTTTATCGGTCAATTTTGGGAGGGCTGTTTGTCTTCCTTCTCGTTTGGGTGGCTCAAATTGCAATCCATCACCAAATTGTTTCAGTTAACCAATCACTTTCAGTGTTCGGCATTGGGACAGCTCTTATTCTTCAGCAAAGCTACAGGAAACAGGTTTCCTACATAAAAAAGCGCGTTGATTTTAGGAAATAAAAGATGCCTCTAGTAAAAACATTTTCAGTTGGTGACGGTGATACTTATTACATTCAACATGGAAGTGATAATTTCACTGTCATTGATTGTAATCTCGAAGATGACCGCAAATTACAGATTGTTGACGAAATCATTGAAAAATCTGCCGACAAGGAAATTTCACGTTTCATTTCCACTCATCCAGACGATGATCATTACCGAGGGATAGATTACCTTGATGCGCGGAAAACCATCGTTAATTTCTACTGTGTTGCAAACAAAACCACAAAAGACCCTGAAACTGACAGTTTCAAACATTATAAAAAATTAAGAGATGGGGACAAGCAGTTCACAATTTATCGCGGATGTTCAAGAAAGTGGATGAATGAGTCCGACGATGTTCGGGGAAGTTCAGGCATAAATATCCTTTGGCCAAATACTGACAACAAATATTACAAAGAAGCTTTAAATCAGGCTGCGGCTGGAGGAAGCCCCAATAATATTTCCATCGTAGCTACTTACTCGATAGAAGAAGGTCCAATTTTTTCATGGTTTGGAGATTTGGAGACCGAATTTATGGAGAACATTTATGACGATATTGCATTAGTCGAGTCGCAAATAGTTTTCGCGCCTCACCATGGCCGAAAAAGTGGGCGATTGCCTCAATCTTGGTTAGATAAGCTTAAACCAAAAATTATCGTTTTAGGTGAAGCTCCTTCCGCTCACTTGGAATACTACTCAAATTTCAACACAATCAAACAAAACAGCGCTGGAGACGTGGTTTTTGAAACCGAGGGGAAAAAGGTTCACGTATTTTGTTCTGAACCGAGTTACTCCGTCGATTTTTTGTCAAATGAAAACCAAAAAGACACTCATGGTTATTACATTGGAACTTTAAACTTTAGTAAAAAGTAGTGCTCTCACCACCCGTCTTTCGCCCTCTTCCGCAACACTTCCGTCTGCGGCAACCCCCCATCCCTAACACCCCCCACCCCCATTGTCCCCACCTTGGAAACTCAGTTTCCACTTTAGCTCGCCCCACCCCTACGTTAACCATATTTAGCTGCACTGCTCGCAGCATTCATGGGTAGCAAAACATTTTAGGGGAAAAGATATGGGACTGGCATTTTTGGCGCTGTTCGCCGTTGGCGTAATTGCGATGACGTTCACCGAAGACGACGTCGTTGCGGAAGACACCACAACAGACGCAGACACCGAAACAGAAGAAACGACTGAAGAAACCGTCACGACAGAAGACGGGACCATCACAGGAACCAGCTTGGCCGATACCCTGCTCGTGGACTCTGCCGAAATATCGGATGTACTCGCAGGGGATGGCGACGACATCATCACGACCCAAGCGGGCGAAGAAGACACCCCCCTCTCCCCCGAAATTTATGGCGGTGAAGGTGACGATCAGATTGATGCACGGCAAGCTGCCACAGCCGATGTTTACGGCGGCGCGGGCGATGACATCCTACAAGGGGAAACCTATTCCACTTTTGACGGATCATCTGATTTCTACGGCGGCGATGGCGACGATCAACTAGACCTGTACACCTCCGCAGAATTTGATGCGTTCGACGCCCCCAGCGTAACCCCAGCCCTTTACGGTGACGCAGGCGATGACACATTCAACATCAACTTGACCGAAGGCCGAATAGATTTCGACAGCTTTGACGACAGCGGAGAAACCCCAGACAGCGGATCAGACCTTGTCGCACGCATTCAAGATTTTAACGCCGAAGAAGACACTCTGAATGTGGACATCACCAGCTTTGTCGAAGACACCGAGGAAAACCCAACCTACACGGGCTTCACCTTAACCGAAGTTCCCGCGACCGATGACGTCCCCGCTTACGTAGAAATGCGCCTGAACTTTGAACTGGAAAGCGGCCAAGACTTCACGTCCATCATCAACCTAAGCGGTGGTCCATTCCCCACGGCCGAGGACATCAACATCATTCAGTGATGTAGACAGGCGTCGGGGGTTACCACCCCTCCTTCGCTTGCTTCTCCGCCCGCTTTCGCAGCACCTCCGTCTGCGGCAACCACTTATACCGCACGTCTTCTGCCAGCGATCCGAAATACAACGCCCCGCCATACCGCCACGGGTCTAGGATCAGCGCCTCTTGCATGGTGTCGCCCTTCGCACTGATCAGCACCGTTGAATGATCGATCCGCAATGCCACGTCCGAATTGGCAATGGCGCGGTGCAGATCGAGCGTTTCAAACCGCTCCGCCGCCAATCGTTTCTGCATATCCTCGGCCCAGTGCCAGCACAGCCCGCGCGGCCGCGTGCCTGCGTTCACCTTGGTGTTGTGAATAAGCGGCCCATCGGTCACGCCGTATTCCACCCGCAACTGGCGCGGATACATCAGCGCGATACGCGCCGCACGCGCTGCTTCCTCTGCACTCACATCAGGGCCCAGCGCCAAAATCCGCGCTTCCAGCCGATCAAACTCGTTTTGCGTCACAGGCGGCAATTCCCGCGCACCACAGGCCGTAAGAACCAGCATCGTCAAAACCATTAAAATCCGTGTCATGCGTCGCCCTCAGTCAAACACTTCAAAATTCTTATCTGGCGTTGGGAGCCAGCGCATCAACCCCATTTGCCCCACCAGAAACAACACCACCCATATGACCGTCGCCTCTGTCAAAGAGACAAGCGCAAAATACGCCACACCGATTAAAATTCCTGTGATGACAATCATCAAACCAAGTGTCCCCCAAAACGCGATACGGGTGAAACTTCGGCCTTGATCGCTCACGGGGATCACCAGCACCCGCAAAATCTGCGTCAATGCGCTCGATGTGGCCAGAAAAAACAAAGGCAAAATCACCACGGCCTGCTGCATGACCCCAGCAGGCATCACCAGCGCCGCTGCCGCCGCCAAGGCAATGGCGATGGCAACCAGCAAGAACTGCACACAGATCAGATACAGCGCCTTTGCAATCACGCGTCCGACCAAGCGTAGTTAAAGCTCACAGAAATCCGCTCTTCATCGGACATGTTCAACGGCACCTCATGGCGCAACCAGCTTTCCCACAGCAGCACATCCCCAACGGATGGCGCCACATAATGGAATTGCTGCATATCCTCGCGCGCATCTTTTTGGCGTGGTGGGGCTGCCATCATCATCGCCAAACGCGGGTCTTCATATTTAATCGCGCTCGCATCTTCAGGCATCGCCACATAAGTCGTGCCAGAAATCACCGAATGGGGATGGATATGCGCAGAATGCGTGCCGCCCGTTGGCAAAATGTTCACCCACAAACTGTCCAACACCAGCGTGCGACCATTCAGATCGAACGCCAAATCCTTGGTAAATTCAGCCACATGCGCATCGAGCGCCTTAACCAAATCCGCAAAAATCGGAAACCGCCACGGCAGATCATCAAGGCTCGCATAACTGGTATAGCCTGGGAAATCGTTTTCCTCACACCAATCCTGCCCCGCCTCATCATCATCGGCAATGGACAGGCAAGTCGCCTCTAACTCTGCACTATCAACAGCGGGGTTATGTTCGGACAAAGCCGCCTGATACAGACGCGTCACAAACAGGGATTTTATCTCGGCCATGGCCCACTCCTATGGGTTTTTAAACGTATGTGGCGCAAAGGGATCGGTGATCGCACGCTCCAGCAATTCCAGATGGTCCTGCCCGTAAAACATATCGCCGTCCAGAAAATATGTTGGCGATCCAAACACGTTTCGCGCAATCGCCTCTGCGGTATTGGCCGCGTGAATGGCTTGAATTGGTTCGGACAGGGCCGCTTCCAACAAGGGTGCTGCCTCCAACCCGATCCCTTCGGCCACCACCGCCAATGCTGCTGCGTCCGCCAGATCAATGTCGTCACGCCAATGGGCCTGCAACACCGCTTGGGCCAGCGCATCCACATCCGCGCCTTGCTCTATCGCTGCAATCAACATCCCGTTCGACAGATCAAGCGGATTGTCATGATAAGTCGGACGGTAATTCAAAATCTCTGCACCACGATACTCGGCCCAACGCTCCACTTCGCGCCCGAAATAGTAATTCACATGGGGCTTGGTCCGCGCGGCAAAAGACAGCCCACCAACCGCCTCCACCACAGGAGACAACGCAATGGGGCGATGATCCAGCACACAACCCGTGTCGCGACAAATCTGCGCTAACTTGCGCGACCCGATATAAGCAAAGGCAGAATGCGCAGAATAGAAATACTCTATCTTACGCATCAGGGGGCCGCTTGCTCCGCAGGCAAATCAAACCCATTGCGCCCTGGAAACTCTGGCCCAGGGGTGCGCGCATTGTCCATCTTGAGCCACAGCCGCAGCATCTTGCGCCGCTTTTCCTCTTCCATGTGGTCCTCAAAATCCGTGCGCGAATGCAGCACAGCGTAATTGTTGGCAAACTGCAAATCACCTGGCTCCAACATCATATCAATGCGCAGCTTTGGATCATGCATTATCCGGTCAAACGTATCGAGCGCCTCGATCTCCACGCTCGACAACGGCAGGTTCATCTGCTCATGGCCCAGCTCGATGTACTGGCGCAGATACCGCGCACTCAGCTTGCCCTCATGATAGGAAAACAACGATGTCAGCTTCGGCTCTCCCTCGCCCAAATAGGCGTAATAGAACTGTTTATAAAACAGCCCGAGCAGTTCGGGATGATGTGCCAAAATTTCGTTGTAAACCGACGCCATACTGACCAAACTGCTCAGCCCGCCCGTCTTGGCCTTGCGCAGACACAACAGACCAACCACATCCGATGGGTCCGTGTGATAGGGCAGGTACAGGTTTGTCTGAAACACCCGCGTTTCTTTCTTGGCGGGGTCGCCCACGGCCATCACATTGCCCAGCAGATCACCCTGCGGGTTCTGCCCGACAGGCACCCCAAGGTGCAAGCCGATCCCGTAATAGATCAACTTCACCTCATCCTCTGTATACCGTTCCACAGGCAATCCACGCAGCAACAAAAATCCGCGACCGTTTTCCAATTCCTCGCGAAATACTGCAAATTTTGGCTCCAAGAATCCGAAATCCACATCCCCTGCGGTCATCTTGGGATAGGACACCCCTGCCCCGCGCGCCGCGACAACCGCCGCATCAATGCCTGCAATTTCTGCATCGGACAACACATGCAACCAGCTGCCATCTTCTTGAACATCCGCCGCCACCCACGCCGCTGGTCCCGTGATCGGCTCTTTCAACATCACACTCATTCGCACACCATCTCCTTGATAAAACAATTAGACCCAAGACAACCGTCCCAGCCCTTCTCCTTGGACGCTTGCGACTTTTCGTTAAAGACGCCGTCGATAACCTTCACCGATTTGATCTTTTCAAACTTGAACAACCGCGCTGCCTCAAAATCACGGCCTTTGGTACACCCCCGCGTCTGCCACCCGCGCAAATACAACGACCCATTGTTCCCCAGCGCTACAATATGCACATCCAGCAAACGGGGCTCACACCCTTTGCTGGCGTCCTTGTCATAGACAAGTTCAATCGTCTGCCCCGCCTTCGCCGCCTCGCACAACAGGACTTCAGTTTCAGATTGCGCATTTGCCATGGCCGCACATCCAATTGCACCCAAGACGCCCCAGCCGAGTGTTCTAACCATCATCACAATGCTCCCATAAATCTTGCGTCCAGTTAACCAGATTTACGCACCAGCCCAAACCCCAAAAGAAAAAACCCCCGCCTGTTTCCAGACGGGGGTCTCTCAATTCTTATCGTAGGTCGGGCTTCAGCCCGACACCAGCGGCCCAGCGATATTGCATATCGCTTACACCGCGCAGCTTTTGGTCATTCGACCAAAACTGCTTACCAGTCTTCGCGCTGAACGACGCGTGTTTTCACTGGCAGCTTCATCGCAGCAAGGCGAAGCGCCTCGCGTGCAACAGCGTCAGACACACCGTCGATTTCGAACATGATACGGCCAGGCTTAACCTTGGCTGCCCAGAATTCGACAGAACCTTTACCTTTACCCATACGGACTTCGGTAGGTTTCTTTGTCACTGGCAGATCAGGGAAGATCCGGATCCATACACGACCCTGACGTTTCATGTGGCGGGTCATCGCACGACGAGCAGCCTCAATCTGACGCGCAGTGATACGCTCTGGTTCTGTTGTCTTCAGGCCATATGACCCAAAGTTCAGATCGGAACCGCCCTTGGCTTGGCCTTTGATCCGGCCCTTAAACGCCTTGCGGAATTTGGTACGCTTTGGTGATAGCATCTATACTCTCCTTAGCGACGAGGTGGACGCGAAGGCCCGCCTTCTTGCATTTCAGCCTGACGACGATCCCGTGCAGATGGATCATGTTCCATGATCTCACCTTTAAAGATCATCACTTTGATACCGATGATACCATAAGCAGTCAGACCTTCGGCACGTGCGTAATCGATGTCAGCACGCAGTGTGTGCAACGGCACGCGACCTTCGCGGTACCATTCGGTCCGCGCGATCTCTGCACCACCCAAACGACCCGCACAGTTGATGCGGATACCAAGGGCACCCATGCGCATCGCGTTTTGTACGGCACGTTTCATGGCACGACGGAAAGACACCCGACGCTCCAACTGCTGTGCAACGCTTTCGGCAACCAATTGCGCGTCCAGCTCTGGCTTGCGAACTTCAACAATGTTGAGGTGCAATTCAGAATCTGTCAGGTTTGACAGCTTTTTGCGCAGTGTTTCGATGTCAGCACCTTTTTTGCCGATGATCACACCCGGACGTGCCGAATGGATTGTCACGCGGCATTTTTTGTGCGGACGTTCGATGATCACACGGGCGATACCAGCCTGCATGCACTCTTTCTTGATGAACTCGCGGATCTTCAGATCTTCGAGCAACAGATCGCCGTATTCTGCCTTGTTGGCATACCAGCGGCTGTCCCATGTACGGTTGACTTGCAGACGGAAGCCAATTGGATTGATCTTCTGACCCATTATGCTTGCTCCTCTTCTGCTGGCTGACGCACCAGAATGGTTACTTGTGCGAAAGGCTTCAGGATGCGGCCGTAACGACCACGAGCCCGAGGGCGCCCGCGTTTCATTGTCAGGTTCTTACCAACCCAAGCCTCTGCAACGATCAGCTCGTCAACATCCAGACCGTGGTTGTTTTCAGCGTTGGCAATCGCAGATTGCAGCGCCTTTTTCACATCAGCCGCGATACGCTTTTTAGAAAACGTAAGGTTGGTCAATGCTTTTTCGACTTTTTGACCACGGATCAACTGAGCCACAAGGTTCAGCTTCTGTGGGCTTGTCTTGAGCATACGAGAAACGGCATACGCTTCGTTCTCTGCTACGCGACGGGCGTTTTTAGACTTTCCCATGGCTTATTTCCGTTTCGCTTTTTTGTCCGCAGCGTGCCCGTAATAGGTGCGCGATGGGGAGTATTCACCGAACTTCTGGCCAATCATATCCTCAGATACTGACACAGGGATGTGCTTGCGGCCGTTGTACACGCCGAAAGTCAAACCCACGAACTGTGGCAGGATCGTCGAACGACGAGACCAGATTTTGATTACTTCATTACGGCCAGATTCGCGGGATGCTTCGGCTTTTTTAAGCACATAAGCATCGACGAAAGGGCCTTTCCATACTGAACGAGGCATCTGTTAACGACCCTTCTTCTTGGCGTGACGGGACCGGATAATGTATTTATCCGTAGTCTTGTTGGAACGAGTGCGCGCACCCTTTGTTGGCTTACCCCAAGGGGACACTGGGTGACGACCACCCGATGTACGACCTTCACCACCACCGTGTGGGTGATCGACAGGGTTCATAACCACACCACGCACAGATGGGCGGATGCCCTTGTGACGGTTGCGGCCCGCTTTACCAAAGTTCTGGTTGGAGTTGTCTGGGTTAGACACGGCACCAACGGTGGCCATGCATTCCTGACGAACGATGCGCAGTTCCCCTGAGGACAGGCGGATCTGAGCGTAAGAACCATCACGACCAACAAACTGAGCATAAGTCCCAGCAGCACGAGCAATCTGCCCGCCTTTGCCTGGCTTCAACTCGATGTTGTGGATGATTGTCCCGATGGGCAGACCTGTGAACGGCATGGTGTTGCCTGGCTTCACGTCAGCCTTCGCAGAAGAGATTACCTTATCGCCAACAGCCAAACGCTGTGGTGCGATGATGTAAGCCTGCTGGCCATCTTCGTATTTGATGAGTGCGATGAACGCGGTCCGGTTCGGGTCATATTCGATCCGTTCAACGGTTGCCGGTACATCCATTTTGTTGCGTTTGAAATCAACGATCCGGTACAGGCGCTTTGCACCCCCACCTTTGCGACGCATAGTAATACGCCCAGTGTTGTTACGTCCGCCATTCTTGGTCAAACCCTGTGTAAGGGCTTTGACCGGACGGCCTTTGTACAACTCTGAACGATCAATCAGTACCAGTCCACGCTGGCCCGGCGTCGTCGGCTTATACGACTTAAGTGCCATTCTTACTGTCTTTCGTTTATGTGGCGGCCCCGTAGGTCCGCAAAGTGATAGGACCCCGAAGGTTCCAAGATTATAGGCCCCCAAAGGTGCCCGAGTTAGGCAGATGAACAAACCGTTCACCCAAAACAACAACGCCCCAGACGAATCTAGGACGGTGCAGATAGTGGCTTCTATGAATAAGGGGGGCGTGGGTCAAGCATAAATGGCTAATTAGCCACTACTGTCCCCGACTTGATCGGGGACCGCTCTCAACGAACGCCAAGCCGTGCCAGCGCTGACCCGCAGGATGGCGCTCACTATACGGATTATTAGCAACTCTAAAGAGCCGCGAAGGAACGGCGCCTTTTGACCCAATTTCCGTACATTTAGGGATGAGTCTGTAAGCCGTGGGAAAAAATCAATATCATCACAGAATGAAACGTAGTCTGAGTATTTTATTTACTTTCTTTTCCATTGGCATTCTGCTGCTAATGTTAGCAGGGCGTTATGCAGTGACGCCAAACAAACAGTTCGTCGGCCCACCCCCGAGCAATATAAAACTGGCACCCATTTCCCTTGCCGACGCTGATGGAAATCACGTTTCAGCTTGGTACTATGTTTCACCATCGAATAATCCTGTGGTTCTACTTCTTCACGGCATCAAGTCTGACAAACGCTCTATGCTTCCTAGAGCGCAGATGCTCATTGAAAATGAATATTCAGTGGTACTCATCGACCTTCAAGCCCATGGAGAGAGCGATGGCAAAACCGTAACCTTTGGGCACTTAGAAGCAGTCAGCGTTCAGGCTGCATACAGCTTTATTGAACGAAAATGGCCAGACAAGAAGGTTGGCGTGATCGGTTCATCTCTTGGCGGCGCTGCTGCAATTTTGGCTGGGTCCAAACAACAAGCTGATGCTTACGTATTAGAGGCTGTCTTTTCTGATCTTAAAGATGCCACGGAAAACAGGCTGCGCGTAAAACTCGGAGATTGGAGCGTTCGTCTATCAATGCTGTTACTTTGGCAAGCTCCTCTCCAAATCGGTGTAAGCACACACGAAATTTCTCCAAAGAACAAAATTGAAGCCATCCAAGCGCCTATTTTGGTTATTGCAGGCACCAAGGATCAAAGGACAACGCTGGTA
Organism: Amylibacter sp. IMCC11727; assembly: GCF_029854195.1. Lineage (NCBI taxonomy): Bacteria > Pseudomonadati > Pseudomonadota > Alphaproteobacteria > Rhodobacterales > Paracoccaceae > Amylibacter > Amylibacter sp. IMCC11727. The sequence continues at coordinate 634,080 of NZ_CP122960.1, read as the reverse complement.
AACTCCCGCGAACTGTTTTCGAATGCCAATTCACCAAAAGAAATTTGGGAAATCCCAGAAGCGAGGCATCAAGACTTCTACCGATTTGCCAAAACTGAATATACTCGGCAGGTTTTGAGTTTTTTCGACGAACATTTGCAGTAGCGAAAAAAGCCCCACTGCAACCAGCAGGACTTTCCCAACTCTTACCGTAGATCGGGCTTCAGCCCTACCCCCCCTAAGAATGCAACTTCAAACGCTGCCCACGCACGATCAACTTTTGCGCAGGATACTCGCCCGATTTCGCATACACACAGGCGCGGTATTTGTCTTTGATCTGGTTTGGCGTAGGAAATTCATCCACGGCAAAATAACGGGGCGTCTGGGCAAACCGCTCGGCACGATCAAAACAAATCTGCTCTGCCGCGCTCAGGCTGACCTTCGATGATGTGGCAAAAGTTGGCGCAGCGACGGACACAGACAGGGCCAGCGCCATAAGGGATATTCTCGTTAACATTTTAATACTCCTTTTGTTGGGTTCTTAAATCCAACCTATACCAACGGGTTTCACCGCCTAGCCCTCCACACGCGTGTGTGACCAAAAGGGAGCATGCAAAAAGGCCCTGCCGTTTCCGACAGGGCCTTTTCCACTCAAAAACGATCCACCTAAAAGATCAGTAGACGCGTCAATCCTGTCGCCCTCGTCAAAGACCCGATTAATCTCCGCCTAGAATTGCCAAAAGCAACTTAGCCATTGGCCCCTAAAGTCACGACTTGTCCGCGGATTTTCAGTTCGTTTTGCGGATACTGACCGGATTTTGCAAACACGCATGCGCGAAACTGATCCTTAATTCGACTGGGCTGCGGCCCACCGCCATCCCCAACAGACGCAGCTTGCGCAAACTTGGCGACACGGTCCAAACAAATCGCTTCAGCCGATTGAAGGCTCACTTTAGAACCGGCAAAACTTGGGCCCGTTGCCATCAATGCAAAGGCAAGCGTTGCAAAGGAAATTGTTCTTATCATTGGTTTTGCTCCATATTTCCACTTCAACTGAAAACATAGATTAATTTCCCAATGTTTCGAGCGAACGCACACAAACGTGAAAAGGCCCCGCCGTTTCCGACAGGGCCTTTTCTATTCAAAGACGATCTAACTTAAAGACCAGTAGACACGTCGATCGTGTTACCTTCTTCAAGCGTCACGTAAGCCTTTTTCACGTCCTTACGAACGCCCAGCTTACCGCGGAACCGCTTTACTTTACCTTTGGTGATGGATGTGTTCACAGCCTTCACCTTCACACCAAACAGGCCTTCAACGGCTTCTTTGATCTGTGGTTTGTTCGCGTCAATCGCCACTTCGAAAACAACGGCGTTATGCTCGGACGCCATGGTTGCTTTTTCCGTGATGATCGGCTTGCGGATCACGTCATAGAGTTCAGCTTTAGTGCTCATTTCAAACGGGCCTCCAATGCTTCAACGCCAGCTTTGGTGATCACCAAAGTGTCGCTTTTCAGGATGTCGTAAACGTTGGCACCTTGGCTTGGCAGAACGTTCACACCGTCGATGTTACGAGCAGCCAATGCAAAGTTTGCATTCACTTCCGCGCCATCTACAACCAGTGCACGCTTCCAACCGAGGTTCTTTACTGCCTTCGCCAGCTCACCAGTTTTTGCAGACGCCATTTCAGCGTTGTCTACAATCACCAACTCACCCGCAGTTGCCTTTGCAGACAATGCGTGGCGCAAGCCCAGCTTACGGAACTTTTTGGTCAGATCATGCGCGTGGCTGCGCACTTTCGGGCCTTTGTAAACACCACCACCACGGAAGATCGGCGCATTACGGTCACCATGGCGTGCGCCACCTGTGCCCTTTTGGCGATAGATCTTCTTTGTGGAATAGCTGGTTTCAGACCGTGTCTTAACCTTGTGTGTCCCCGCCTGACGTTTCGCCAGTTGGTAACGCACAACACGGTGCAGAATGTCCTTGCGTGGCTCAAGGCCAAACAGGGCCTCGTCCAAGTCAACAGAACCGGCTTTGCCGCCGTCGAGTTTGATCACGTCAAGTTTCATGCGTCACCTTCTTTCTTCTCGTCAGCAGGTGCCCCTTCTGCAGCAGCGTCCGCAGCGATTTCAGCTTCAGCAGCCTTCAACGCAGCTTCTTCTGCAGCAGCAGCTTCCGCAGCAGCGGCTTCAGCGGCCGCAGCCTCTTCAGCAGCAGCCTCAGCAGCAGCTTCTTCAGCGGCTTTCGCAGCAGCAGCAGCGGCAGAGCGCAGCGCAGCAGGCAAAATGGCGTTCTCAGGGAACGGCTTCTTCACCGCATCCTTGATTGTCACCCAACCACCTTTGGAACCAGGAACGGCACCTTTGATCATCAGCAAACCACGGTCGCTGTCAGTTTTGACAACTTGCAGGTTCTGCGTTGTTACCTTCGCAGCGCCCATGTGACCGGCCATTTTCTTACCTTTGAAAACACGACCAGGTTCTTGACACTGACCCGTGGAACCGTGCGAACGGTGCGAAATCGACACACCGTGTGTCGCGCGCAAACCGCCAAAGTTCCAACGCTTCATCGCACCCGCAAAACCTTTACCGATGGATGTGCCAGATACGTCTACGAACTGACCTTCAAAATAGTGATCAGCGATGATTTCTTCGCCAACCTCAATCAGGTTGTCAGCAGACACGCGGAATTCCGCGATCTTGCGTTTTGGTTCAACCTTTGCAGCCGCGAAATGGCCGCGCATCGCTGCGGATGTGCGTTTCGCTTTGGCTGTGCCAGCACCCAGCTGAACAGCTGTGTAGCCGTCTTTTTCGCCAGTGCGTTGTGCCACAACCTGCAGGTTTTCCATTTGAAGAACAGTTACAGGAACCTGCTTACCGTCTTCCATGAACAACCGGGTCATGCCCAGTTTCTTTGCAATTACTCCAGAGCGCATCTCTCAATACTCCCTTAAAGCTTGATCTCAACATCCACACCAGCAGCCAGATCGAGCTTCATCAGCGCGTCTACTGTTTGTGGAGTTGGGTCAACGATGTCGAGCAAACGCTTGTGCGTGCGGATTTCGAACTGCTCACGGGACTTTTTGTTTACGTGTGGACCACGCAGAACCGTGTACTTTTCGATGTGATTAGGAAGTGGAATAGGACCACGAACCTGTGCGCCAGTGCGCTTGGCTGTGTTTACGATTTCCTGTGTGGACGCATCCAGAACACGGTAATCAAACGCTTTCAGCCGAATTCGGATATTTTGGCTTTGTACTGCCATAAAACATACCCCTTGAATTAGGGATTTCCATGGAGAGGAGGACAGACGACCACCGCCAACCCTCATCGCATCGTATGTGAACCAAAAAAGGGCACGCGAAACGCACCCTCTCAGGACTTGGCCCGTTTAGGGTGAGTCGCTTATGAAAGCAAGGGAAAATCGTGGATTTTTTCACATCCCTTTGTGCAGGTGTCACACCCGCCGCTTGGCCAATACAACACCCTCATCCCCGACAAAAACCTGCCAGCCCCCGTGCCACATCTCATACAAGACCGTGAACAGCAAATCTTTATCCCCCCCGATCAGAACACCCGTCACCCATGTATGCAGTTGATAATAATTCCCTGCCATTGCGTACAACGGCTCTCGCAAGAAACGTTCTGCCGCCGTGTGGGCCATATCTCGGACAGGACGTGGTTCCAGCAGACTCTCTTCCAAAAGGATGTTGATTTCATCCACAAACGACAGCGCTGCAAGCCCATCCTCCGTATCCCGATCCACCACTTCAACCTTGGAAAAATCCACGTCTTCATTCGGGCCGATCTTTTGAACAAGCGCGATCACTTCCGCTAGGGCCTGTCTTGCCGCTGTTTCAGACATAGCAACTGGCTTGCGCACTCTGAACGCGTCAAACCGGGCGTGCATTTCTGTGCCGTGGGGGAATACCGCGAAACACGCCGCTTGTGTCTTGGGGTGTGCCTGAGACAGATCAAAGATCAGACGGTAATCGTCATCAAGTGTGTCGGGCATCGGGTCGGGGCGATCGCTCGAAACGGATCGGCCTAGAAACGGATCAGCGTCAAATAGGTCATGCCATTGGACCTGCCAATTGGCCTGTTGTGCCTTGATCCAATCAGCTCGTGCCTGTTTGTCCAACGGCGGGCTATGCGTATGCCCCCCAGCGCGCAACTTTTTCATCCATCCAAACACTTGCCCTGTAACTCCGTTTCAACGCCGTCGGCGCATCACAGGTGTGTCATCATCAGATCGTGTTTCTTCCCGCGCAGACGTGTGCGGGATGGATCGTTTCTTGTTCGGCTCTCCATCCACGTCAGTCAGTCGCACCTCTCCTTGCTTGGCACGCACCCGTAAAATCCACCGCACCAACTTTGTACCAGAGATCAGGGCAAAGATGACTGTGAACCCGACCGAAACAAACACAAGCAACAAGTTCGATCCAAGTCGCCCATCCAACGCCGCGTCCCGCGTGCCCCAATAGGGCTCCACAACATAAACGTGCCGCGTTTGTCCTGCGTCTTTCAACGCGCGTTCAATACGGGATTTGAACCTATGATCCTTTTCTTCAAACCCACGGATCAGGCTCGCGCCTCCATCTACTTTGGCCTTTGCAATTCGTTCCAATAGCAGGTCAAATAGATACCCTTCACTTACCAACGCAACCGTGGCCCCTTCTCCGTCCAACGGCTCCAGCAGAGCAAAAGCAAAATCAATTTTACCCGCTTCAATACCCCGCGCGAACCCTTTGTACTGCCCCAATACAGCCACTTCCACCGCGCCGGTTCGCGCTGGATCAAGCGAAAAATCGGACAGGGGGCGCACCTCTGGGGCGGGCGCTGACTTGGCCGCGTCTAATCCTGCGCGCAGGGCCAGATAGTCTTTGACCGTCGAAATCGCCAAAGGCACCATAACGAACAGGATCGGCAGAAACGCCCACCACGGCATGTACCTTAAAAACAGACGCCCAAACATCTTTTCTTCCCCCAAATGCAAAAGGGCGCGTGATTGCTCACGCGCCCTTCTAATTCGATCAGCCTAAGGCTTACTCGTTGATTTTGGACACAACACCGGAGCCCACTGTGCGGCCGCCTTCGCGGATCGCAAAGCGCAGGCCTTGTTCCATCGCGATTGGGGCGATCAGCTCAACGTTGAACTTCAGGTTATCGCCCGGCATCACCATTTCTGTGCCAGATGGCAGCTCAACTGTGCCTGTCACGTCCGTTGTACGGAAGTAGAACTGTGGACGGTAGTTCGCAAAGAACGGCGTGTGACGGCCACCCTCTTCTTTGGTCAAGATGTAAACCTCAGCTTCGAACTTTGTGTGTGGGTTCACAGAACCCGGCGCACACAATACCTGACCACGCTCAACCGCATCACGGTCAACACCACGCAGCAACGCGCCGATGTTGTCGCCTGCTTCACCGCGATCCAGCAGCTTGCGGAACATTTCAACACCCGTACATGTGGTTGTTGTCGTGTCTTTGATACCAACGATCTCGATGCTGTCGCCAACGTTGATCGCGCCACGCTCTACACGGCCTGTTACAACTGTACCACGGCCAGAGATTGAGAACACGTCCTCGATTGGCATCAGGAACGGCTGGTCAACCGCACGGGCGGGTGTCGGGATGTACTCATCCACAGCCGCCATCAGCTCAGCGATCTTGTCTTTACCAATGTTGTCGTCGCGGTCTTCCAAAGCAGCCAGAGCAGAGCCCGCGATGATTGGGATATCATCACCTGGGTAATCGTACTCGGACAACAGCTCACGGATCTCCATTTCAACGAGTTCCAGCAGCTCTTCGTCGTCCACTTGGTCCACTTTGTTCATGAACACAACCATGTGCGGGATGCCAACCTGGCGACCCAGCAAGATGTGCTCGCGTGTTTGTGGCATAGGGCCATCAGCCGCGTTCACAACCAAGATCGCGCCGTCCATCTGCGCCGCACCCGTGATCATGTTTTTCACATAGTCAGCGTGGCCTGGGCAATCAACGTGGGCGTAGTGACGACCTTCAGTCTCATACTCAACGTGCGCTGTGGAAATGGTGATCCCACGGGCTTTTTCTTCTGGCGCGCCGTCGATCTCGTCGTAGGCTTTAAACTCATTCGAAAACTGCTTTGTAATCGCAGCTGTCAACGTTGTCTTACCGTGGTCAACGTGGCCAATCGTGCCGATGTTTACGTGCGGCTTATTACGTTCAAACTTCTCTTTTGCCATCTTAAGGCTCCTTCTATTTTACGGGTGGCGAGGTGATCCCCGCCCTACGGGTTGTGGTAGGGCGGGGTTATCCCCGCCGCACCGATTATGCGTATTTCGATTGAATCTCTTCTGAGATGTTCGATGGAACGGCTTCGTAGTGTGAGAACTGCATGGTGAAGTTCGCACGACCAGAAGACATGGACCGCAATGTGTTGATGTAACCGAACATGTTTGCCAGTGGCACACGTGCGTCGATTGCAATTGCGTTACCGCGTGTTTCCTGACCCTGAACCTGCCCACGACGGGATGTCAGATCACCGATGATACCACCTGTGTATTCATCAGGTGTCACAACTTCAACTTTCATGATCGGCTCGAGCATTTTCGCGCCGGCTTTTTTCATGCCTTCGCGCATACCCATGCGACCTGCGATTTCAAACGCCATAACGCTGGAGTCAACGTCGTGGAATTTACCGTCGATCAGTTCAACCTTGAAGTCGATCACGGGGAAGCCAGCCAATGGGCCGCTGTCCATCACAGATTCGATGCCTTTTTCAACACCTGGGATGTATTCCTTCGGAATAGCACCACCAACGATCTTGGATTCAAAAGAGTAACCCTCGCCTGGCTCGGTTGGGATGATGTTCATCTTCACCTCAGCATACTGGCCAGAACCACCAGACTGCTTTTTGTGGGTGTAAGTGATTTCAGCCTCATGAGAAATTGTCTCACGATATGCAACCTGAGGCGCACCGATGTTCGCTTCAACTTTGAACTCACGCTTCAGACGATCCACGAGGATGTCCAAGTGCAATTCGCCCATACCCTTCATGATGGTCTGACCTGATTCCAGATCAGTTTCCACGCGGAAGGATGGATCTTCAGCAGCCAAACGGCCCAAGCCTTGCGACATTTTCTCTTGGTCGGCTTTTGTTTTTGGCTCAACGGCAATCTCGATCACAGGATCTGGGAATGTCATTGTTTCAAGAACCACAGGATCGTTCACAGCACAGATGGTGTCACCTGTTGTTGTGTCTTTCAGACCTGCAAGCGCGATAATGTCACCAGCGAATGCTTCCGTGATCTCTTCGCGATCAATGGAGTGCATCATCATCATACGACCAACACGCTCTTTTTTACCCTTAGTAGAGTTGAGCATTGTGTCGCCTTTGTTCAGCGTACCAGAGTAGATACGTGTGAACGTCAAGGAACCCACAAACGGGTCGTTCATGATTTTAAACGCAAGGCCAGAAAACGCCATGTCATCATCCGCACGACGCGGGATGTCACGAGTTTCTGTTTCGTCACCTGGCTTAAAGCCCATGTAATCAACAACGTCCAATGGGGACGGCAGATAGTCGATCACAGCGTTCAACAGCGGCTGAACACCTTTGTTTTTGAACGCAGAGCCGCCCAAAACAGGAACGAATGACAAGGACAATGTACCCTTACGGATCAGCTTGCGCAGTGTTGCAACGTCTGGCTCGTTACCTTCAAGGTACGCTTCCATCGCGTCGTCGTCCATTTCAACGGCGTTCTCAACCAGCTTGTTGCGCCATTCTTCCGCAGTTGCTTGCAACTCATCACGGATCGGAGCTTTAACCCAGGACGCGCCCAGATCTTCACCCTGCCACAACCACTCTTCCATAGTGACCAGATCAACCAAACCTTCCAGCTCGGTTTCAGCACCGATTGGGAAAGCAACAGGAACGGCAACCGCACCTGTACGCTCTTCAATCATGTTCACACAGTTGAAGAAGTCAGCGCCGATTTTGTCCATTTTGTTAACAAAGACCATACGTGGAACTTTGTAACGGTCAGCCTGACGCCAAACAGTTTCTGTTTGCGGCTCAACACCAGCGTTGGCGTCCAGAACACAAACCGCGCCATCAAGAACCGCCAAGGACCGCTCAACTTCGATTGTGAAGTCAACGTGGCCTGGTGTATCGATGATGTTCAAACGGTGCTTAGGCGTGTCTGGAGTTGTGCCGTCTTCGGTACGCTCCCAGAATGTAGTTGTCGCCGCAGAGGTGATCGTGATGCCACGCTCTTGCTCTTGCTCCATCCAGTCCATTGTGGCTGCGCCATCATGAACTTCGCCAATGTTATGCTCTTTACCTGTGTAATACAGGATACGTTCCGAACATGTGGTTTTACCGGCGTCGATGTGCGCCATGATACCAAAGTTGCGGTACAGTTCGAGTGGATATTCACGTGCCATTTTGGTGTGATCCTCTTACCAGCGGTAGTGGCTGAACGCTTTGTTCGCCTCTGCCATTTTATGCGTGTCTTCACGCTTTTTCACAGCGGAACCACGGGAGTTCACGGCATCCATCAATTCTGATGCAAGGCGTTCTTCCATTGTGTTCTCGTTGCGTGTGCGCGACGCTTTGATCAACCAGCGGATGGCCAAGGCTTCGCGGCGCTCAGGGCGCACTTCAACAGGCACCTGATATGTGGCACCACCTACACGGCGGGAGCGAACTTCCACGGCAGGTTTGATGTTGTCGAGCGCTTCGTGGAATACTTCCACAGGAGCACGTTTTGTTTTCTCTTCTACGCGGTCAAGCGCACCATAAACAATACGCTCAGCAGCGGACTTTTTGCCGTCCAGCATGAGGTTGTTCATGAACTTAGAGAGAACGCGGTCATGAAATTTTGCGTCTGGCAGAATTTCACGTTTTTCGGCGCGGTGGCGTCTAGACATATCTTGAAATCCTTACTTCGGCTTCTTCGCGCCGTATTTCGAACGACGTTGTTTACGATCTTTAACACCTTGGGTATCCAACACACCGCGCAGGATGTGGTAACGGACACCCGGAAGGTCTTTTACACGGCCGCCACGGATCAGAACCACAGAGTGTTCCTGAAGGTTGTGGCTTTCACCTGGGATGTAAGAGATAACCTCAAAACCATTTGTCAGGCGCACTTTGGCAACCTTACGCATAGCGGAGTTCGGCTTCTTAGGTGTTGTTGTATAAACGCGGGTACATACACCCCGTTTTTGCGGACAAGATTGCAAGTGCAACGACTTGGATCTTTTAACTTTCGGCTGGCGCGGCTTGCGGATCAGCTGTTGGATTGTTGGCATTCGGATACTCCCGTTATACCTATTTCAAACTCGAAATGGCGCTTGATCTGTCGATCAAACACCGCGAACACGGCTGCTCGCACACAAGTGGATGAACAACCGCGGTTAAATACCAGAGGATCGGAGACTACACTCGGATCATGACCGCCAAATTATGGCTAGAAACGATTCCCAAGACAGGAACCATTCCGTGTGCCGCGCGTATAGGGGGAGTCGGTTTGTGTGTCAACAGGGGTGGGGTTAACCGCTAATCAAACAGGCCACCCAATCACAATACCAGCCGCCCCATTTACCCAGAGACTGAAATCATGGCTCGACGCACCGCAGGTGTTGCCCATGCGTCGCCGGGCTCAACAAATCCCACAACTATTAACAGTTGAGCAGATAGCCCAACCACGCTAGCCTAGGCTCCATATTTTGAGAGTTAAGGATTTACCCCATGTCGCGCAAGATTATCGTGTGCCTCGATGGCACGGGAAACGAAATTGAAACCAATGAATCGAACGTTCTTCGCCTTTATAAAACGCTGGAACGATCCGAAGATCAGCTGGTCTATTATCATCCTGGTGTCGGCACAATGGACACCAACCCCTTTGCCAAATTGTTCTGGTCCAAACCCAAACTTATCGCTGGGCTGATTTTTGGCGCAGGGCTCGAAACCAACGTCCTACGCGCTTATGAATTTTTGTGCCGCCACTACCAAGAAGGCGACAAAAAGAACAATATCGACGGGGATCGCCTCTACTTCTTTGGCTATTCTCGTGGCGCCTATACCGCCCGTGCGTTGGCGGGGTTCATCAATGATTTCGGCCTCGTGGACCCTCAGGAATTTCACCTCGTCGCCCCTGTGTTTCGCGCATGGCGCGCCATCAGCAACGCAGATGATCGCAAGGCTTATGCCAAAATTCGAATGCTCGAACATGCCTTTACCATGCGCTACCCCGCGATCCGTTTCTTGGGCCTGTGGGATACCGTCAGCTCGCTGTTGCGTGTCAAACTCGGCAAGGGCACGTTCATCCAATACGGCACACATTCCAGCGTCGATGAAAACCCATCAGTGGAATCCGTGCGCCACGTGTTGGCCATCGACGAAACCCGCCGCTTTTTCCGGCACCAGTTCTGGACCGAAGGGCAAAAATATTACGGTAATCGGTTCAAATCCAAAAAGAACCCGCCAGACCAAGACGTGAAACAAGTCTGGTTTGCAGGCACGCACACAGATGTCGCAGGCAGCGTCTATGAACCCGAAGCAGGCCTTGCCAAAATTACCATGAACTGGATGCGCCAAGAACTCGATGGGCTCAAAGTCGATAAACTTGCCTTCCGCACCATCAGCTACAACCGCTATGTCTTGGGTAAAGAGGATAAAGTTACGGCGAAAATGGGCCTCACGGTTTCCAAGCCCGATCCATCCGCCCCTTTGCACAGTCAGATGAAAAAAGGGTGGTTCATCCTCGAAATTTTCCCTCGTTTACGTCGCCGATGCCGCTGGCCCAAACAATGGTCGATCCTTGGATATTACATCCCATGGGGCCAATACCGCTACATCCCGCCTGAGTCTGACATTCATCCAACCGCACTTGAACGCCGGGCGGATAAAGCCAACACCTACGATCCGCCAAATTTGAAACCGTTCTAGTCCACACAGGCCCGCAAAACCAAAAAGGGCCGCGCATACCGCGCGGCCCTTTCGGAAATCAGATACTCGTTACAAGCAAACCTTACGCGTTGTGAACGACAATCTGTTGAAACGGGATTTCGATTTTGTCCTTCTTGAACTGTTCATACACCTCTTGGGGCAGTGAATATTTCACATCGAAATAATGAGCCCCTTGGGCGAACGGACGCACCAGAATATCAACGGAAGATGCCCCAAGGCTTTCCACTTCGACAAACGGCGCAGGCTCTGCCAACACATTTGCGTTTGCTTCCAAAACCTTGGCAATAGACGCCTTGGCCTTTTTGATATCCGTGCCGTAGGCCACGTTCACAATCATATCCACACCACGCACAGGGTGATGAGAATGGTTGGTGATTTTTGTGCCCCAGATTTCGGCGTTCGGAACGATGATTTGTTGATTGTCAAACGTCACCAAATCCGTGGTGAACAATGTGATGCCTTCCACTTTGCCCCCTGTGCCTGCCACATCCACAAAGTCACCCACTTTGAACGGGCGGAACATCAACAACATGACTCCTGCGGCCAAATTCGACAACGTGCCTTGCAACGCCAAACCAATGGCCAAACCCGCTGCACCGATCAGCGCCACAAGCGAAGTGGTTTCAACGCCAAACCGTCCTAAAACAGCGATGCCTGCAAAAGCCAAAACAGCATATCGCGCCAACGATCCTAAAAAATGGAACAGCGTTTCATCAAGCGCTTCATAGCTTTTGCCCATACGCACGATCATCGCTTTGACAAACCCCGACAGCCAAAGCGCGACCAGAATAATAATAATCGCGTATAAAATGTTCATCCCATTGCCAGAGGCCCACGCCCCCCAAGAAGACATCGTTTCCATGTGATTTTTCCCCCAAATCAGTTTCTTATGCCCAAACGGCATTGGACCCTATTTGGGGATCATAATCCGAATTTCAACGGCGTGGTTGTCCAATTTCTGCAAGAAAGCGAACCGCGGGTAAGATTACAGGACCTTAGTCATCAAAGCCGACAAATCGGGTGACATTATCAACGGGGCGACGGCGCGACACAACGCTGTTTGCGGCAAAACCCTCATCTGGCCAGCCCATCGCCACACAGGTCATGATAATCTGATCATCAGGAATGCCAGCATGTTCGCGCACCACAGGGGACTGCATAATACCCTGCCCATTGATCACACAACCGAGCCCCTTGGACCACGCGGCCAGCGTCAAGCCATAGGTCACAGCACCTAAATCGAAATGTCCAATGGTGTCTTGTTCAAGCGCTTTGTCCAAGCACACCACAATGGACACGGGCGCATCGAATTGGCGAAATCCACGCATGACCCAATCCTGTCGCATCTCTTTGTCGTGGCGCTCAATGCCCATGGCCTCAAACAGTTGCACGGCAATTTCAATCTGGCGTTCACGGTGCGGGCCCGTATACGCCGCATGGGCCGAAATTTCGCGCACGGGCGGAACACCCGCCAACATCCGTTCGGAATTTCCGTTTCGCACAGCTTCCAGCGGCGCGCCCGTCAGCACATGCAAATGCCACGGCTGCGTGTTCATAGAACTGGGCGCGCGATTGGCCAGAGCGATAATCTCTTCCAGCAAGGGCCTTGGCACGGGTTTGTCCAAAAATCCCCGAATGCTGCGCCGATCTTGCATCGCCTCTTCTAGGTTCATCATCGCTCTCCCTGTTTTGCCAAACACTGGCCTGATGGGCCATGGGCGTCAACAGATCGACAAAACGCCGTAGCGTCGCCAGTTATCGCAAAGTCACCCCTTCTCAGAACAGGGGGAACAGGCGTAAGTTGAGGCTATGTTTGCTGATACCTCTGCCTTATCCCCAAGAACCCGCGCCATCGGCCTGCGGTTTCGACTGCTGTACAGTCATGCGTCGATCTGGATTATGACCTGCATTTTATTCGGGGCGGTTTGGTATTGCGCCACGCATTGGTCAAACGCTTTGATCCTGTTGATGTTGGCGGGCGTCGCAGGACAAATGACAACAGAATACAACATCCACCGGTATACCTTTCACCTGCCACCACCGAAAAACCAACGGTTGTTTAACCTTTTGTACCTGTGCCACTATGGCCATCACGATTTTCCAACAAATCCGAAACTGTTCTTTGTGCCGATCTGGTTTATGCTACCCGTTCTCATGGCGGGTTTTTTCATCTACTGGGGCGTTTTCGCACTGCTTGGATTTGACAGCGCCCTGCCCATGGCAGTTGCCTTTGTTTTCGTGGGGCATGTGGCCACGTTTCTGGGATATGAGTGGTACCATATGACCGCGCACCTCAATATCCGCAAATTCATGCCCGAAGTGGCCGTCACACGGCGCCACAACATCCATCATTTCAAAGATTTCACCCGCAACTATCACGTGTCATGGGGCGGCCAAATCATCGACCGAGCCATGGGAACCGAAATCGACCCGGATACCCGTGATCGGCTGTCGCGCTCTGAATTTATCCGCACATTGGGCATGGCCCCGGATGATCCACGGCTTATCACGGCACGTGAAACATACGCCAAAAAGCTCGGGCTGAGCACACGGCAATTGGACTCGGCAAAACGCTGATCCCTAGGCGGCCTGCGGGATGCGATACACATTACCATACCCATAAATGCTGGCAGATTGAGGAATACGCACGTTTGAACGGTGCAAGGCATACCCCTGCCCATCCATGACTTGGCGCACCATATGGCCAACCATCTGGCGAAACTTCAAACAAGTGACCAGATCTGGAAATGCCTTTTTCAGATGCGGTGACAATCCTTCGACGGCAGGCCGACGCAAAACACTGGCGGTTTCAAGCACAATCAGGATGTCTGGTTGATGGAGCCATTCCCATACCGCTGCCCCCTTGAAATGAAGATAAGCGGCGGAAAAACGGTCGGGGCGATAGTGTTGCATCTGAGCGTCCTTTTCAGGTTTGGGGGTGCGCGTTTAACGCCACCATAGCGCCCAAGAGTTTCCAATCCCTTAACCCAGACGCGTTGTGAAAGACGCGTTATCCACGACGCGTCGCCCAACACGCGTCGTCTATGACGCGTCATGGTTAACTTTTTGTTCATAAAGTCAGACCTTGCGGCAACGAGACACCCGACACGCACCTCCCTATGGTGAACGCGCCCGTTCCATTGTACGCTGTAAGGAAAAAGGACATCTCATGCCCATCGTAAACCGTATCGCCGACCTTGCCCCTGAAATGAAACAGTGGCGTCACCACCTCCACAGCATTCCAGAGCTGGGCTTTGACCTGCACAAAACCTCTGCCTTTGTCGAAGAAAAACTCCGCGCATTTGGCGTAGATGAATTGCACACAGGAATCGCGCAAACGGGCATGGTCGCCATTATCAACGGTCAATCAGATGGCCCCACAATTGGCCTGCGCGCTGATATGGATGCTCTGCCGATCACAGAAAACAGCACTGCGGACCATGCGTCTACGCACACAGGCAAAATGCACGCCTGCGGCCATGACGGACACACCACAATGCTGCTCGGTGCTGCAAAATATCTGGTTGAAACACGCAACTTTTCTGGCCGCGTGGCCCTGATTTTTCAACCCGCCGAGGAAGGCGGCGGTGGCGGTCAGGTTATGTGCGCCGAAGGCATGATGGATCGCTTCAACATCAGCCAAGTGTTCGGCATCCACAACATGCCAGGCACGGACGAAGGCACGTTTCACACCACAAACGGCCCTCTTTTGGCCGCCGCGGATACATTCTATGTCAACATAAACGGCTCTGGTGGGCATGGGGCGCAACCTGAAAACACCCGCGATCCATTGGTCGCAGGCACCGCGATTGTTCAGGGCTTTCAAACCATTTCTTCGCGCAATCTGGGCGGGTTGGACACAGCAGTTATTTCCGTAGGCGAATTCACGTCAGGCACGGCCAATAACATCGTGCCCGACTCCGCATATATCTCTGGCACGGTGCGCACTTTTGACAAAGCTGTTCAAGCCACCATCGCCAAACGCATGACCGCAATCTGCGAAGGTGTTGCCACCAGCTATGATGTGGATGTGGCTCTGGAATACGAATACGGCTACCCACCCACAGTGAACGATGCAGCAAAAGCAGATCTTGCCGCAAATGTTGCACGCACTGTGGTCGGGGACACCAACGTCGACGCAAACACCAACCCCATCTTCCCCGCCGAAGACTTCGCCTACATGCTCGAAGAACGCCCTGGCGCTTACCTGTTCCTTGGCCAAGGCGACGGCGCTCCTGTCCACCATCCAGACTACGATTTCAACGACGAAATCGCTCCTATTGGCGCGAGCTTTTTCGCGAAATTGGTCGAAACAGTTCAGCCTCGGTAGGTGGGAGAGATTGAGTTGATCGATTCTACACTACTGCTTGAGGGAACTCATCATACGTCCTGCCATGAAGTATGCGGCCGTTTCTTTTCTTCTGCGGCCCTCCCCATTGTTTAAAGTGAAAGGCGAGATCAGATTTTCGACTTGCTCTATATAGTTCCTCGACCCAATTTTTACTCATTGGACGTGAATTTGGACCACTCTCTCCCCCCACAATCGCCCAATCAATTCCTTTCAAATCAGGTTCCCCAACGCTTTCAATCAATGGTTCAAAAGAAATAAATCTGACAAAAGAATTTGCTTTTCTCAGGTTTTCAATTCTTTTTAGTTGGGTCTTGCTTTCTATGCTGACACCTAGCCAAACATTTTTAAGCAAAGGGAGTTCTTTCGTTACATCGCGAAGTCTTTCGTCTCTCTTTGTTAGAACCTGAAACGTGTGTTGTGGTAAATCAGACATAACTTTCCAAACACTCGAGATTTCAGAAATCGTTAACTTTTCGTGGAAGAGATCAGACATCGAGTTCACAAAAACCATTCTAGGTGCTTTCCAAGAATATGGTATGTGTAGTGAACTTTGGTCTAATCTGATTTCGCCCGTCCACTTATGTTTTCCACCAGTCTTTCTTGTCAAACCCGCATACTTTTCTACACCCATCGCTTCCAAACGAGCCGCCATTCTCATGGCATAGCAATTTGTGCATCCTTCTGTCAGAATCGAACATCCTGCAGTTGGGTTCCAAGTAACATCAGTCCACTCAATTCCACTTGTAGTCATCGATTGCTCCACTTTTTAATAACATGCCCAGCGATCCGCTTCGCAGCATCTTGAGCTGGTTTGCTATCGTTTGAAACAGCAAAACAGAGTGAAAACATATGTCCGTTTTTGCTGTTCTTCAATTGCAAGCATTCGGGATGAACGTAAGAAAAAATCGTTCGAAGTCGCTCTATGTAAAATTGTTCCACCGCGCTCGCACCAGCACTTCTTGAATGATTGCGATTGCCAAAAAGATCGGGATAAGTTTCCTCTTCATAGAAGTGACTTAACCAATCTTCAGTTCCTAATGCACGGTTTAATCGAGCACGTTTATAGTTTTCAATCTCACTTGGTTTTTTGGAGAGTTGACGGTTGATACCACCTGATGGAGCGAGGTACCAAACATCAGCAACTTTGCTCTCAGCAATTCTCTCAAGCGTTTGCCAGTCCACTTCGCAACCATACGGGTCTATGAAAATCAATGCTCTTTGTCTTGGCCCCAAACCACCACAAATTTCTATTAAAGCTTCATTAGCGTCAGCTTGATGAATATCTACGCGATGTTCCTCGCTTTTTTCTAAATTGTTTTTCAGTTCGCGAGCAAATTCAGGCTTAAGTTCAATGAGATGAATCTTGTCAAACTTTGGCGAAATTTCCAAAGCAATTTGTGCTGATCCTTTACGCAAAGTCTCCTTTTCTTCTGGCGTATCAAAGAAGTCGTCGTTCTCTACATTTGGTTGCGCGTTATGTTGATATTTTCCCGTTCCAGAGAAAGCATCGATGTAGATGTAAGAATCAATAAAACCACGCGCTTTAATAGACTCCATCACCTTCACCCAAGCTTCAGCATATCCTTTCACACAATTTAGTTTCTGTTCGGTCCAGCTGCCTCCCAAATTATGAATAGTCAAAATAATACTCCTTTCAAAACACTCTTCCTATGGTTGCTTTGGGTTGCAGAAAAATCAACCCACCCTCTCTCCCAAATGCAATGCATTAACCTCTTTCATTAACCTTTGCTCCGTCGTTCAGGTGCGGGGTAGTTTGCTTTTTTCTAAAACATGGCTAACGCGCCAAACCATCCTCCACCGAACGCACCCCAAAATCCGCACCACCCCCGATCAGATCGGGGGCCGCTCCCCACCAACTCCGCCCTCCAAAAACCACAAAAGCCCGACCATCTGGCCGGGCTTTCGCAATGCTTAAACCGTCAGATCAGGCTTAGGTCGGTTGTTCCGTACCGTCGCCACCCTCACCGAAACCGGCGGACATGTCTTCGCCCATGACGCCATCATCAGATGGGGCAAAGCCTTCCATGTTGTCGTCGCCCACAGGGCCGAGCAGTGCTGCTGCTTCTTCCGCAGCGGCTTTTGCTTCTTCGATCACAACATTGTCCCGATCAGACGCGATCTTCTTGATCTGATGGGTTGCCCCGCCCGTACCCGCTGGGATCAAACGCCCAACGATCACGTTCTCTTTCAGACCAATCAGCTTGTCGCGCTTACCCTGAACAGAGGCTTCCGTCAGAACACGTGTGGTTTCTTGGAACGACGCCGCAGAGATAAACGAACGTGTTTGCAAAGACGCCTTGGTGATACCTAACAGGATTGGGCCACCCTTGGCTGGCTCCAGACCTTTGGCCTCGGCTTTTGCGTTCACTTCATCGAACTCGGCTTTGTCCACCTGCTCACCCTTCAACAGGGTTGTGCCACCAGAATGGGTGATTTCCCATTTTTGCAGCATCTGACGCACGATCACTTCGATATGCTTATCGTTGATCTTAACGCCTTGCAGACGGTACACGTCCTGAACCTCGTCCACCATGTAATCGGCCAACGCTTCAACACCCATAATGTTCAGGATGTCATGCGGCGCTGGGTTGCCGTCCATGATGTACTCGCCTTTTTGGATGAAATCACCTTCCTGAACAGGAATGTGTTTCCCCTTCGGAACCATGTATTCCACTGGCTCCATGGACTCATCAGCTGGCTCAATGGAAATGCGACGCTTGTTCTTATAGTCGCGGCCAAAGCGCACGTAACCATCAATTTCGGCGATGATCGCGTGGTCTTTCGGACGACGTGCTTCGAACAATTCCGCAACCCGTGGCAGACCACCTGTAATGTCTTTGGTCTTCGCGCCCTCACGTGGGATACGTGCAACAACGTCACCCGCTTTCACGTCTTGGCCGTCTTCAACCGACAAAATAGCGTCCACAGACATGGCATAGGACACTGGGTTCCCTGCGTCATTGCGCACAGGATCACCATTTTCGTCCATCACAATGATCTCAGGCTTCAAATCGCTGCCTTTTGGCGCAGAACGCCAGTCGGTCACGATCTTCTGGCTGATACCAGTTGCGTCATCTGTTTCATCACGCACCGAAATGCCTGGAACCAGGTCCACAAACTTCGCCGCACCGTCTTTTTCAGCGATGATCGGCAATGTGTACGGATCCCATTCAAACAGCTTGTCGCCACGGGACACTTTCGCGCCATCCTTAACCATGATCTTCGAACCATAGGACAGTTTGTGCGACGCACGCTCCACCCCATTTTCGTCGATCAACGCCAACTCGGTGGACCGGCCCATGATAACCATTTCACCATCGCGGTTTTTCAGAATGTTTGCATTGCGCAACTCAATCTTGCCGTCCGCGCTGGCCTCTTGGAAAGACTGCTGACCACCTTGCGCAATACCACCAATGTGGAATGTCCGCATTGTCAGCTGTGTGCCTGGCTCACCAATGGACTGCGCCGCGATGATGCCCACGGCCTCGCCTGGGTTCACTTGCGTGCCCCGTGCCAGATCGCGGCCATAACAGGTCGCACAGATGCCGTCTTCGGCTTCACATGTCAGCGGTGAACGGATCGACAACGTGGCAACGCCAGAGTTTTCGATCAGATCAGCCATACGCTCGTCGATCAACTCACCACGAGGGCAAATCACTTCGTCCGTGGCTGGGTTGATCACGTCTTCATTAGTGACGCGGCCCAAAATACGCTCGGACAAGGATGCAACAACTTCACCGTCATTGACGGCTGCAGATGCTGTGATGCCCTGCTCTGTGCCACAATCGATCATGCGCACGATACAATCTTGCGCAACGTCAACCAAACGACGAGTCAGATAACCAGAGTTCGCAGTCTTCAAAGCCGTATCGGCCAAGCCCTTACGCGCACCGTGAGTGGAGTTAAAGTACTCCAAAACGGTCAGACCTTCTTTAAAGTTAGAGATAATCGGCGTTTCGATGATCTCGCCGTTCGGCTTGGCCATCAGACCACGCATACCGCCCAACTGCTTCATCTGTGCAGGGGAACCACGCGCACCAGAGTGTGCCATCATGTAAACAGAGTTTGGCTCTTCTTCCGCACCCGCGTCTGTGACTTTCATGGCCGAAATTTCGCCCATCATCGCATCCGCAACTGCGTCAGAACACTTGGACCAGCTGTCGACAACTTTGTTGTACTTCTCGCCCTGAGTGATCAGACCGTCGAGGTACTGTTGTTCGAACTCTTTCACTTGGTCACGTGTGTCATTCACGATGTGCCATTTGCTGTCTGGGATAACCATGTCGTCCTTACCGAACGAAATCCCTGCCTTAAACGCTTCTTTAAAGCCCAAAGACATGATCTGGTCACAGAAGATAACAGACTCTTTTTGCCCACAGTAGCGGTACACGGTGTCAATGACCTCGCCCACTTCCTTCTTACGCAGCAAACGGTTGACGATATCAAACGGCGCTTTTGCGTTCAAAGGCAGCATAGAGCCAAGACGCACACGACCAGGTGTGGTTTCAAACCGCACAAAGATCGAATTGCCCTCTTCGTCAATCTGCTCCATGCGGCAGTTGATCTTGGAATGCAGGTGTACCAGCCCAGCGTCCAGCGCATGGTTCACTTCTTGCGGGTTAGCAAAGGTCATACCCTGACCTTTCATGCCTTCACGCTCCATAGTGATGTAGTACAGACCCAAAATCATATCCTGTGAAGGAACGATAATCGGCTTACCGTTGGCAGGAGACAAAACGTTATTCGTGGACATCATCAGAACACGCGCTTCCAACTGAGCCTCAAGGCTCAAGGGAACGTGAACCGCCATTTGGTCACCGTCAAAGTCGGCGTTAAACGCGGAACACACCAGCGGGTGCAGCTGAATGGCTTTGCCTTCGATCAGCGTGGGTTCGAACGCTTGGATACCCAAACGGTGAAGCGTCGGCGCACGGTTCAAAAGAACCGGATGCTCACGGATCACTTCGTCAAGGATGTCCCAAACTTCTGGGCGTTCCTTTTCCACGATTTTTTTGGCTTGCTTCACAGTGGATGACAGGCCTTTGGCCTCCAAACGGCTGTAAATAAACGGCTTAAACAGCTCGAGCGCCATCTTCTTGGGCAAACCACATTGATGCAGCTTCAATTCTGGACCCGTCACAATCACCGAACGACCAGAAAAGTCGACCCGTTTACCCAAAAGGTTCTGACGGAAGCGACCTTGCTTACCCTTCAGCATGTCAGACAAGGATTTCAGCGGGCGTTTGTTCGCCCCTGTAATCACACGGCCACGGCGGCCGTTGTCAAACAACGCATCCACAGATTCTTGCAGCATCCGTTTTTCGTTACGCACGATGATATCAGGCGCACGCAGTTCGATCAGACGCTTCAAACGGTTGTTCCGGTTGATCACACGACGATACAGATCGTTCAGATCAGACGTCGCAAAACGACCACCATCCAGCGGCACCAAGGGGCGCAATTCTGGTGGGATCACAGGGATCACTGTCAGGATCATCCACTCTGGACGGTTGCCAGATTCAAGGAAGCTCTCAACAACTTTCAAACGCTTGATGATCTTCTTTGGCTTCAACTCACCAGTGGCTTCGGCCAGATCAGCACGCAGCTGATCCGCTTCTGCTTCCAGATCAATGTTGGACAACATCTCACGGATGGCTTCCGCACCGATACCCGCGTTGAACGCATCTTCGCCATAGACGTCTTGCGCGTCCATGTACTCTTCTTCGTTCATCATCTGACCATAGTTCAGGTCCGTCAGACCCGGCTCGATCACCACATACTGTTCAAAATACAGCACACGCTCCAGCTCGCGCAGGGTCATGTCCAGCATCAGGCCGATACGGGAAGGCAGGGATTTCAGGAACCAGATGTGCGCCACAGGTGCAGCCAGTTCGATGTGGCCCATACGCTCACGGCGTACTTTTTGCAGCGTAACTTCAACACCACATTTTTCACAGGTCACACCGCGGTACTTCATCCGCTTATATTTACCGCACAGACATTCGTAGTCTTTGATCGGGCCAAAGATACGCGCACAGAACAGGCCGTCGCGCTCTGGCTTGAACGTACGATAGTTGATGGTCTCTGGCTTTTTGATTTCGCCGAAAGACCAAGACAAAATCCGCTCTGGCGACGCGAGCGAGATTTTAATCTCGTCAAACGTACGTGGGGCCTGGACCGGATTAAACGGGTTGTTCGTGATTTCTTGGTTCATTTTTTGATCCTAATCTCGATTTCCAAAAGGAGTAAGGCGCGAACGCCTTACTCTGTTTCCGCGTCCAGCAGCTCGACATTCAGGCCGAGCGAGCGGATTTCTTTCACAAGAACGTTGAACGATTCTGGAACACCAGCTTCGAAGTTGTCCTCGCCTTTCACGATGGCTTCATAGACCTTGGTGCGGCCTGCAACGTCATCCGATTTCACCGTCAGCATTTCCTGCAAGGTGTAAGCGGCGCCGTAGGCTTCCAATGCCCAAACTTCCATCTCACCAAAACGCTGACCACCGAACTGTGCCTTACCACCCAGCGGTTGCTGTGTGACCAAGGAGTATGGACCAGTGGAACGCGCGTGGATTTTGTCATCCACAAGGTGATGCAGTTTCAGCAGGTATTTGACACCAACCGTAACAGGGCGTGCGAACTGCTCGCCTGTGCGGCCGTCAAACACGATGGACTGACCAGAGGTTTCGAACCCAGCGCGTGTCAACGCGTCGTTCACATCTGCTTCTTTCGCACCGTCAAAAACAGGCGTCGCGATTGGAACACCCCCCGTGACGTTGCCAGCAGCTTCAAGGAACTGTTCGTCGTTCATGTCTGCCACAACTTCGTTGTACAGATCTTCGCCGTAAGCCACTTTCATGGCATCCTTCACAGGGGTCATATCCCCTGTACGACGATAATCACGCAGACTTTCGGAAATGGTCTGGCCCAAGCCGCGCGCGGCCCAACCCATGTGTGTTTCCAAAATCTGACCAACGTTCATCCGTGACGGAACACCAAGCGGGTTCAGACAGAAATCAACGGGCGTACCATCGGCCAAGAACGGCATGTCTTCCACAGGAACAACGCGGGAAATAACACCTTTGTTGCCGTGACGACCGGCCATTTTGTCACCTGGTTGCAGCTTACGCTTCACCGCGATGAACACTTTAACCATCTTCATCACACCTGGGGGCAGATCGTCGCCGCGGCGAACCTTCTCTACCTTGTCCTCAAAGCGGGCTTCCAGCGCCTTTTTCTGCACTTCGTACTGTGCGTTCAAGGCTTCGACTTCTGCCGCTTCCTTGTCATCGCCCAGTGCCAATTGCCACCACTGTCCACGGGACAATGCTTCCAGCAGATCAGCATCAATGGTCGAACCAGCTTTAACGCCTTTTGGACCTTTGACCGCTGGCTTGCCTTCCAGCAAGGACCGCAGACGCGCATAGATGTTCCGATCAAGGATCGCCATCTCATCGTCACGGTCACGGCTCAAACGCTCGACTTCTTCGCGTTCGATTTGCAGCGCACGTTCGTCTTTTTCAACGCCGTGGCGGTTGAACACGCGAACTTCAACAACAGTCCCGTAATCCCCTGGTGGCAAACGCAAGGACGTGTCACGCACATCAGATGCTTTCTCACCAAAGATGGCGCGCAGCAGCTTTTCTTCTGGCGTCATCGGGCTTTCGCCTTTTGGCGTGATTTTACCAACAAGGATATCCGCAGGGCCAACTTCCGCACCGATGTAAACGATACCAGCCTCATCAAGGTTGCGCAGCGCTTCTTCACCAACGTTTGGAATGTCGCGTGTGATTTCCTCTGGACCCAGTTTCGTATCACGGGCCGCCACTTCGAATTCTTCGATGTGGACAGATGTGAACACGTCTTCTTTCACGATCCGTTCGGAAATCAGGATGGAGTCCTCATAGTTGTAGCCATTCCAAGGCATAAACGCGACGAGGATGTTCTTACCAAGCGCCAATTCACCCAAATCGGTAGACGGGCCATCGGCAACAACTTCGCCTTTGGACACGGTGTCACCAACCTTCACCAATGGGCGCTGGTTGATACATGTGTTCTGGTTAGAGCGTTGGAATTTACGCAGGCGATAGATGTCTACACCTGGATCACCAGGTTCCAGATCAGCTGTCGCACGCACAACAATACGCATCGCGTCAACTTGGTCGATGATACCTGCGCGGCGCGCAGTGATCGCAGCACCGGAATCCCGTGCCACAACTTCTTCGATCCCTGTACCAACGTATGGGGCTTCTGCCCGCAACAATGGAACAGCCTGACGTTGCATGTTTGACCCCATCAATGCGCGGTTGGCGTCATCGTTTTCAAGGAATGGGATCAAAGACGCCGCAACAGACACCAGCTGTTTTGGGGAAACGTCGATGTAATCGATGTTGTCTGGCGAAGTCAGCATATATTCGCCCGCCTGACGCGAAGACGCCAGATCGTTTACGAATTTGTTGTCTTCATCCAATTGCGCGTTGGCCTGCGCTACAGTGTAACGCATTTCTTCGGTCGCAGACATGTATTGCACTTCGTCTGTAACCTTGCCGTTTTCAACGCGGCGGTATGGTGTTTCGATGAAACCGTATTTGTTCACACGCGCAAAAGACGCGAGCGAGTTGATCAGACCAATGTTTGGCCCTTCCGGTGTTTCAATCGGACACATCCGACCATAGTGCGTTGGATGCACGTCGCGCACCTCAAAGCCAGCACGCTCACGGGTCAAACCCCCAGGCCCAAGCGCGGACAAGCGGCGCTTGTGCGTGACTTCGGACAATGGGTTGGTTTGGTCCATAAACTGGGACAACTGGGATGAGCCAAAGAACTCACGCACCGCAGCCGCAGCTGGTTTCGCGTTGATCAGGTCTTGCGGCATGATCGTGTCGATTTCAACGGATGACATCCGCTCTTTGATCGCACGTTCCATGCGCAGCAAGCCAACACGGTACTGGTTTTCCATCAACTCACCAACGGAGCGCACACGGCGGTTCCCAAGGTGGTCAATATCGTCCACGTCGCCTTTGCCGTCACGCAGATCAACCAATGCTTTTACAACAGCAATGATGTCTTCTTTGCGCAATGTGCGCTGCGTGTCTTCGGCATCCAACTGCAAACGCATGTTCATTTTCACACGGCCAACCGCGGACAGATCATAACGCTCTGCATCAAAGAACAGTGTATCAAACAACGCAGATGCGGCTTCAACGGTGGGTGGCTCGCCTGGGCGCATCACACGGTAGATATCCATCAACGCTGTGTCACGACCCGCGTTTTTGTCCACTGCCATCGTTGTACGGATGTAAGGGCCAACATTTACGTTGTCGATGTCGAGCGTTGGGATGTCAGTGACACCATTTTCCACCAACAACGGAATTGTACCGCCGTTGATTTCGCCGTCTTTGTCGTATTCGATCGTCAGCTCATCACCCGCTTCGACCCAGATCTCGCCTGTTTCTTCGTTGATGATGTCTTTCGCAGAAAAACGACCTGCAAGCGCTTCGAATGGAACCAAAATCTCGGTGACTTTGCCATCATCCTTCAGCTTTTTCACTGTGCGTGGCGTAACCTTTTTGCCCGCTTCTGCGATCACTTCACCAGATTTGGCGTCAATCACATCAGCAGCAGGTTTCGTGCCACGAATACGATCTGGGAAGAATTTGGTCGCCCAACCGTTCTTCTTCTTGATCATACGGTAGTTCACGGTGTCGTAATACGCGTCACAAATGCCTTCTTGGTCCAGACCAAGGGCATACAACAACGTTGTCACTGGCAATTTACGACGACGGTCGATCCGCGCGTAAACCACATCTTTGGCGTCAAATTCGAAATCCAACCATGACCCACGGTATGGGATGATGCGGGATGCGAACAACAACTTACCAGACGAATGGGTTTTGCCTTTGTCGTGGTCAAAGAACACACCAGGGGAGCTGTGCATCTGGGAAACGATCACACGCTCGGTGCCGTTCACAACGAATGTACCGTTGTGCGTCATCAAAGGCATATCGCCCATGAACACGTCTTGTTCTTTGATGTCTTTAACAGACTTCGCGCCTGTATCTTCATCCACATCAAACACGATCAAACGCAATGTCACCTTCAGCGGCGCACTGTACGTCATGTCACGCTGTTGACACTCTTCAACGTCGTACTTCGGACGTTCCAGCTCGTATTTTACGAACTCCAGAATGGCAGTTTCATTGAAATCTTTGATCGGGAACACCGATTGGAAAACACCTTGGATGCCTTCACCGTCTGTGTGTTCTGCTTGATCACCGGACCGCAGGAAAAGATCGTAAGAGCTTTTCTGTACTTCGATCAGGTTTGGCATATCCAATACTTCACGGATTTTGCCGAAATACTTACGGATGCGTTTGAAGCCGGAATGGGTCTGAGCCATGCGCGTCGTCACCTTTATTTAATGTCCACCTGTCACAACCGTTGGGCGGCGGTTGTTCGGGCCAACTCACAGACTGGGGGCTCAATTCTTGCAAAAGGACCCAACCTTCCGCACCCGAGCAACCCCGCGTCTTTCAAGAAATCCCACATCAGGGATGCCTAGAAAGAGGCGTTTTCTACTGCTGTCTTGGGCAATCCCCAAAGACGTTTTCGGCTGGACCCACGAAATCGCGGATCCAGCCAGAATTTGAAAACAGGCGAACCGAAGTTCGCGCTGAATTACTTGAGTTCGATCTCAGCGCCAGCTTCTTCGAGCTTTGTCTTGATCTCTTCAGCTTCAGCTTTTGTAGCGCCTTCTTTAACGGCTTTTCCGCCAGCTTCTACGAGGTCTTTAGCTTCTTTGAGGCCCAGGCCGGTGATGGCGCGAACTTCTTTGATGACGTTGATTTTCTTGTCGCCAGCAGATTTCAGAATGACGTCAAATTCGTCTTTCTCTTCTGCAGCACCACCAGCGTCGCCACCAGCTGCGCCAGCAACCATTACAGCGCCACCAGCAGCAGGCTCGATGCCGTACTCGTCTTTCAGGATTGTTTTCAGTTCTTGTGCTTCGAGAAGTGTCAGACCAACGATCTCTTCAGCAAGTTTTTTGATATCAGCCATTTGATATTTCCGTTTCCGTAGTTTTCTGTTGTTCCGGTGTGAAGATGTTTCACATACCGATCATCAATTGCAGTTTTGTTATGCAGCCTCTGCTTTTTCCTCAACGGTCGAAAGTATCGACGCGATGTTCGAAGCAGGCGCGCCAATCGCACCAGCGATGTTAGATGCAGGTGCACCAATGCAACCAACGATAGAAGCAATAAGCTCCTCGCGGGATGGCATTGCCGCAACGGCTTTCACACCGGCAGGGTCCAGAAGGTTTTCCCCCATAGAACCGCCAAGAACCACGAGCTTGTCGTTGTCCTTCGCAAAGGCTTCTGTGGCTTTCGCCGCAGCAACCGGATCTTCGGAGTATGCGAATACGGTCATACCTGACAACAGGTCTTTCACGCCTTCACATGGAGTGCCCTCAAGAGCGATTTTGGCGAGCTTGTTTTTGGCAACACGTACAGAACCACCAACCTCACGCATGCGCGCGCGGTAGTCCTGCATTTCTGCAACTGTAAGACCGACATAGTGAGATACGACCACTACACCAGAGTCCGTGAAGATTTGGCCAAGTTCACTGACCACTGCTTCTTTTTGGGCTCTATCCACAGTTATGCTCCAATTTATGGGGATTGCTCCCCGGCTCGTTTTTACCAGCCTGACCGAAACCAAACTGGCACTTAGGGTCCTTAATTACGGTCCCCTCCCAAACCGCCCGAGGCTTTCACCACATGGCATTTTGTTCAGTTCCCGTCTCAGGCAAGAAATTAAGCGGGTAACCCACACTCACCGTCTTGGACGAACGCAGAAAAAGCGCACGACGAATCGCACGCTTTTGTTGCTAAGGGGTACATAGTCGGGGACGGGGGAATGGGCAAGGGGGTAATGCTACTTGTTCATCGTTTCAAGTGCAATCCTAACCGCTTCAGGAAGCATTTCACCATGGTTGCGTTCATGCCTACTACGGTATACGCCGCGCAAAACCAATGAAGTGAGAAAAACAGACCCGCCACCCAACGCAATGATAAGAGACACTTTCAATTGACCCGTGAGATTCATAAACCACTCTGGCTTCATAACCATACATGAAATGAGGAGCGCAAAGAGCGACACCGAAGTCACCATCGCAAAGGTTGTAACCCAGAAGCGATAATTTCTTATGTCTGCCACCTCTTCCTTGAGGTCACTAACATACTCTTTCAGCTCGTTTTGAAGTTCACGGGCTTGTCCAAACTCTTCAACAAGAAGCTCAAGACTATCAATTCTGTCGCGTAGAGAATTGTCTCTCTCTGTTGAAGCTATTTCACCAGCATTCGCGGCAATTTCACCGATAATTGCCTGAATTCCTGACTTCGTTTTACGTCCGTTGTCTTCTGAGCTCATCGAAGTGCTCCTTAATTGAAGCATCAGTGATTGGAGCGTAATTACCCCACTTTTTACTTGCCTGATCCCAAGGTGTTCCAACCTGATGTGTCATATCAGACAAGCGATAAGCATGTAGTTTTCCATATGAGTCAACGACGCTTCCTAGAATACTATCAATATCGGAAGTTATTTCATCTGAATATGCAAAGCCAGTTTCTGGGTCTCGTGCTCTTTCAGTGATTGCAGTCGCCCCAAAACGTCTAAACGCGTTGTAAACAAGTGGATGCACCGGACCATACTGCCAAGCTTGTGGTTTATCTGACGTCAGTGGTTGGCCGCCAGAGTACGTCAACCACCAGCCATGTGCGATATACACAAGTTTTAACAACTGCATCATTGTAAGTCGAATATTTCGTTGTTCAGCAATATCCAAGATTCTGTTTGCAATTACACGTGAATCAAATGGTCCCATTAACTCAAACCGCGTAATAAGTCTGTATATCTCAGCAAAGTTAGTGACCGATTTTTCTTCACGTAAGCACTCAAAGAAGTCTCATGTGATATTAAGATCATTTTCTCTCCAGTTTCTGAATGCTTCTATAGGTAGCATATCTATGCCACCATATGTGGATAAAATTCAAATTAGACAAGGGTGTAGCATTTTATGGCTTTTTTATCATCAGCTCAGAATCTTAAAAATCGCTAAACCTTCTGACAATACCTTTAGATTCCTTACAAAAAACGGCCCCGAAGTTCCCTCCGAGGCCGCCCTAATTCTCTAACGCTGTTAAAGCTTACTGCTCCAGCGCGCCCGCTACATCGACAGTCACGCCTGGGCCCATAGTGGAGCTCAGTGCGATCTTTTTCATGTAAGCGCCTTTGGAGCCTGATGGCTTGGCTTTTTGAACCGCGTCGATCAACGCTTTCACGTTCTCGGCCAGTTGGGCTTCCGTAAAGGAGGCTTTGCCAACACCGGCGTGAACCACACCAGCTTTTTCCACTTTGAACTGCACTTCACCACCTTTGGCGGCTTCAACAGCGGCTTTAACGTCCATGGTCACTGTACCAACTTTTGGGTTTGGCATCAGGTTACGTGGGCCAAGCACTTTACCCAGACGGCCAACGATTGGCATCATGTCTGGTGTGGCGATGCAGCGATCAAATTCGATCTTGCCGCCTTGTACTGTTTCCATCAGGTCCTCTGCGCCCACGATGTCTGCACCAGCAGCCTGCGCTTCTTCGGCCTTTGGGCCACGAGCAAACACAGCAACGCGAACAGATTTACCTGTGCCATTTGGCAGGGTCACAACACCACGAACCATCTGGTCTGCGTGACGTGGATCAACACCCAGGTTCAGCGCGATTTCAACTGTTTCGTCAAACTTCGCTGTCGCGTTGGCCTTAACCAGTGCAACCGCATCCGCGATAGAAACGTTTTCTTTGCCAGCAAACGCTTCGCGTGCGGCAGTTGTTCTTTTACCAAACTTAGCCATTACTTCACCTCGATGCCCATAGAACGGGCAGAACCCAGAATGATCAACATAGCAGCGTCGATATCGTTGGCGTTCAGATCTTTCATCTTCGCTTCAGCGATTTCTTTCACTTGCTTGGTTGTCACGGAACCCACGATTTCACGACCTGGCAAATTCGCGCCAGATTTCAGCTTCGCAGCTTTCTTCAACATGTAGGACGCAGGTGGCGTCTTGATGTCCATGGTGAAGGATTTGTCCACGTAATACGTGATGATCGTTGGACACGGCGCACCTGGATCAAGCTCCTGCGTCTTGGCGTTGAACGCCTTACAGAATTCCATGATGTTGATACCGCGTTGACCCAACGCTGGGCCCACTGGGGGGGAGGGGTTGGCTTGACCTGCAGGAACCTGCAGTTTCATAGTGCCAGCGACTTTTTTAGCCATCAGCTTTTCCTTTCCAATGCTCAGGCGCGCGTGCCCAAGCGGGTTTATGGTGTGGTTCGGTTCCGATCACGCGTGACCGTCGCCTCCCACAATGGATGCCGCCCCGACGGACTCGTGGCGACAGAAGGGGCGTATAGGGGGGAATTGGGTAGTTGGCAAGGGGGGGCGCTATGATGACCATTTGAAAAGCCCATCCAAAATCAAATTCAAACACGGCCATTCACTCCCCGCATTTCAACCAAACAATTTGAATTGTTATTGCGCTCTTATTCCCAAGTATTCTTGAACGTATGGAACTTGAAGAATGCCAACTAAAACAAGAACAATTGTAAGCCAGAAAATGCGGTTGTTGTGTTTCTTGTTGTCTAAGTGATGACGGTTCTCTACCTCATATTCAGCTATGGTTACAACTGCTCTGCCTGTTGCGACATAATTGTTATCTACGATTTTTACATCATCAGTTGCTGTTAGAGAATCCAAATCAATTAAGAGATTCGCTCGGTACTCATCCTTCTTGGGGTGAGAGTAAATACGATTGCCATACATTTCTGCCAAAATGGTTACCACGGAATCGCCATGTTCATTTCCAATGCGATAACTATTATTTTTGGCATGGTATTCAATTCGCCGATTGACCAACCACTTTAACAGATCGACACGCGATGAACGAACAGGAGTTAGGGAGTTATAAATTGCCTGATACAGTTCGTTTTTTTGACGTTCAAATAAGGCAGGCAAAACGCCTGATGGAAAAGAAAGCTATGTGCAGAACTATATCTAAATTCGTGGCCTTTTAGATAATGCCTTATTTCTAAATTGGCGTTCTCAGTCTCACCCCAATCAACTATCAGTTTTTTTGAATAACTACCTCTTGATGGCCCATCTGCATTCTCAATCCATTGTTTACAGGCGATACCCCGTTTCCCTGACTTCTTAACCAAAAGATCTGGGTGACTGCGATCTTTGCGAACAAGACTTATACTGTAATAATCTTGCTTCAAAACTTCGGCGCCAGAAAATGGAATCATTCTCGGCGATGGCTTTTTCGAAGATTTTTTTAAAGCACATTTTAACAACATTGGACCGCCTTAAATTTACGACTTATATCATTGATAGGTAACGAACTTAATTTGCACATGACTGGCTAAGCCGCAATGTAAGGTATTCAATCTACTAACGCGGAAATGTCATTACTTTCCCCCTCACAACAACTTCGGAAACTCCCGCCCCTCCAACACATCCCCATGCTTCAACGCCACATCAGGAAACGGCGGCGATGTCACAACCCCCTCCCGCCGTGCAAACGTCGCATCATCCCCGACCAGCCTTAACGAAAACGCCCGCCGCTGCGCGCTTGCCGATGTATTCGCAGGCGCCCCATGCACTGTGCGATAATCAAACGCCAGCGCATCCCCGGGGCCCAGCGCCCAACCGAGGATATCGTAATCACCGCGGTTTCCATCAATGTCGGGCAATTCCTCCAACCCATCATCCTCATTCAAAGGCGTGCCATCAAACCGTTGAGGCCGATAAAACTTGCCCCACTCATGCGATCCCGCCACAAATTCCAGCGTCCGATCCCTTGGAATATCATCGAGCGGAATCCACAGGCTTACCGTCTGGCTCGCGTCCAAACAGTAATACGGCAAGTCCTGATGCCACGGCGTTGGCGTGCCAGATTTCGGCGTCTTCACCAGCACATGTTCATGGAACAACCGCGCCCCCTTGCTGCCCATCAATTCGGTCCCAATGGCAGCCGCAGGCGAGTTAAAGATAAAATCGCGGTACTGATCAATCCGATCCCAGTTGCAGTAATCCACGAAAAACCGCCCTCCGCCTTCGGTCTCGTAATTTCGCGCATTGGGGGCAGGGTCCGCCATGTTCGCCGCAACCCCATCGCGCAGGACATCCACCCAATCGGCGAACACGCCCTTTAACAGCGTTGCCCCCTGCGTCTGAAATTCCGCAACAGTCTCATCCGACACATATTTCCCCATCACACTCTCCTTTTTATCCGTAAACCAACCTACATGGCCGCCTTTGTGCGCCCCAAAACACTGGCAAGCGAAATGCCCGAAATAATATGCCACATGCCCCAAAACGCGGCGACAACAGCCATGCCGCCCAGCCCGTCGAAAAACCCGAAAATCAGGATCAGCCCAAGGCCCGAGTTTTGAATGCCCGT
Source organism: Amylibacter sp. IMCC11727 (assembly GCF_029854195.1). Lineage (NCBI taxonomy): Bacteria > Pseudomonadati > Pseudomonadota > Alphaproteobacteria > Rhodobacterales > Paracoccaceae > Amylibacter > Amylibacter sp. IMCC11727. The sequence goes on along the minus strand of NZ_CP122960.1, from coordinate 602,258 downwards.
TTCAATGGTGATCGCGCGGCGATCAAAATCAGACACCCCCACAACAGACGCCAATCCATACCCTGCCGCCAGCGCCAAACCGTTGTGCAAAAACACCAACACCGCCACCATGGACGCATATTGCAAAAACAACGCCCAGTTTGCTGCCAACGCCAGCACCACAAACGCAATGAATATCAACATCGAAAGGTTCTGCATGGGGCGGCGCAATCGGGCCGCCAGCGCGGGGCGCGCAACATTCGCATAAATCCCCAATATCAGCGGCAGCACCAACATAAACCCAACCGTGATCGCCACTGACACGGGATCAATCTCGGTCGCGCGTAAAATCCGCCGTGTTGGTTCATACAGATTACCCCAAAAGGCCACATTGGCAGGCGTCAGCAGAATGGCAAACACCGTGGCAAAGGCGGTCATCGTCACCGACAGCGCCGAATTCCCCCCCGCCCGCTGGGTGATAAAATTGGAAATATTCCCCCCCGGACAGGCCGCCACCAACATCAGGCCCAGCGCCACAGACGGCTGCGGCTGCATCACCACCACAAAACAAAACGTCAAAGCTGGCAGCGCAATAAACTGCGAAAACAGTCCCGTCAAAACTGGTTTCGGGGCGCGGGCCAAGCGCGCAAAATCACTGGGCCGCAATTCAAGCGCGATGGAAAACATAACCACAGCAAGAACCAAATTCAGAACGGTCAAACTGGTTGGTGAAAAATTCAGAACAACAGAATCGATGTCGCCCCCGTCTGCTCCCAACATGATCCCCCCTGTTTCAATCCGAAACGGTCACACCCGTTTAGAAAACCTTGCCACCTTGGAAAACGTGATGCAACGTGTATGTCAGTTCCTTGAGCGCGGTCAGACCCAAGTGCGGTGCCGTATCATTTTTAAATCGCGCATTGCGCACGCCACACGAGAGACTTGTGAACAGCCACGCACCAGACCCGTTAGAAGAGCTGTTACGCGCACGGCTTCGAATCCCTGTGGGATCAAATTTCAAACTCAAAGCACTGCGCAGCTTTATGGGCACAATTGATGGCATCAGCCGCGCCACAACAGGACAGCCCTTCTTTGCCTTGCGCGAAACACGCCAGATGCTTGTGGCGCTCGATGGGCGCACAGGGGATGCTCTTGTGGAAACGCTGCTCACCATGAACGGTGGCACAACGATCACCCCAATTGGCCTTGAAAATGTACCGCCCCAAGGGCCCGTTGTGATCGGTGCAACCCATCCCATCGGCACGTTTGATTTCATCGCCCACGCAGGGGCACTGCGCGCACATCGCTCCGATCTCAAAGTTGTTGCGGGCCGCGAAGCAGAACGTTTCTTGGGCAAAGATCGCATTATCGCCGTGGACCTTGATCGCAAAGACCAGGTGATCACCGCCCGCCAAACCCTAAACGGTATGCGCGCGCATCTGAACGAAGGCGGCGCCCTGTTGGTGTTTGGATCAGGGCGCGTGCCTCGTATGGAAAACGGCCTGTTGATTGAACGGCCATGGCGCAATGGCATCACGCGCATCTCTGATGAATGCGCCGCCCCAATCGTTCCTGCATCCACGGATATGCGCAACTCTTCGCATTATTACCGCACCCGCCGCTTGGCCGCTGTTCTGTCGGGCGGAAATGACGAACTGGGCCGCCGCGTTGCCTCCCTGCGCTACGCATCCGAGATTTTCGCCAAACTCGGCGGCAGTTATGATGTGCATTATGGCCCTGTCCAACCGCACGGCACGGCCCCTGAAATCCTGCAAGATTTGGCAGAAACCTTGGTTCCTGGCCTGTACAGATCTTAGGGCCTGTTACCAAAAGAAAAACCGCAAAAGGCAGGGCCTCTTGCGGTTCAATCTGTCAGCAGCTGATCAAAAACTTAGGTCTGTTTTGCAACCTGCGTGTATTCCAGTTCCACAGGTGTGGCGCGGCCAAAGATGGACACGGTCACTTTCAAACGGGCGTTTTCTTCGTCCACGTCCTCTACCATGCCTGCAAAACCTTCGAACGGGCCGTCTGTCACGTTCACGTTCTCGCCCACTTCGAAGCTGATCAATGTGCGTGGGCGCTCTGCCCCCTCTTCCACTTGGTTCAGGATCGCAGCAACTTCACGGTCACGCATCGGGGAGGGTTTGCCTGGCTGGCCAAGGAAACCCGTCACACGGTTGATGTTGCTCACAAGGTGATAGCCTTTTTCAGACATCTCCATGCGGATCAAAACATACCCTGGCATGAAACGACGCTCTGTCGGAACTTTCTTGCCGCGGCGCACTTCGATCACTTCTTCGGTCGGAACCAGCACTTCTGTGATTTCGTCTTCCAGACCTTCTTGTGCAACCGCCTCGCGGATCGCTTCGGCAATCTTTTTCTCAAAGTTAGAGAGCACAGAAACCGAATACCAACGTAACGCCATCTTGACCGATACCTTCGTGTTGGGCGGACCTTGCCGCCGTAAATTCATTTACAGATACTTATGCACCTGAAATCCCGCCAGATACATTTGCCTTGTCTGATTCTAAAGGCTGATACTGTAAGGGATGGGGCGCAATACCGCGCGAGGGCGGCAAATTCAAGATCAGATTGCCAAAATCATCGTCAGAAAAAACTGCACCAATTGATCCACACCAAAGAAGAACAACGCAAAGATAAACGCCATAACAAACACCATCACGGTCGTGATCAACGTTTCCCGACGCGTCGGCCAAACAATCTTGGATACTTCAGCGCGAACCTGCTGCATAAACTGCAATGGATTGGTGATAGCCATGATCGGCTCCTGTGGTCTATTTCAATGGCCCAGATACGCGTTTGAAGTGGATATGACAAGTACCTGCCATAGCAAAGTTACGTGACCTACTCTCACGCCATCCCACGGCCCAGCACTTCGGCCTCATACCCCTTCAAACTCGCGCGGGCGGCGGGGCCGTAGGCGGCGGGTTGGTCTGCCAGTTCTGGGAACAGGGCCAAGATTTCAGCGCGGGCCTCCTGTGATACAGCATCCATGGCTTGTTCGCCTGGATGAAAGCTCTCGGATGGGGCGCCGTTGGCGTGGATCACTTGGTGGCTGTCAAACAGGATGTGGAAATACTCCACCGTGTCCATCTGTGCGCGATACACCCCGTCCCAGCTCAGCAAATGTTTGGCAGGAATCAGCACCTCTGGCTCGCAAAACAGCAATTCCGCCATCGGACCAGACACCAACATGCGGTGCTGCGGGCTTACCGTCAGATCGCTGTGATTGCCAAGCGTACCTGCGCTGATCGTAATCGGCGCAAAATCTCCCGTAGCGGGCACACTGCGCGACCCGATCCAACGGATTTGCTGCAACCCATGATCCAGCGTTACAATCTGGTCCCCTTCGGCCAGATCCTCGATCAACACTTCACCCGAATGGGTCAGGATTTTGGTGCCACGGGCAAAACAAATGATGTTCTCAATCTCGGAAAAATCGACCCGCGTGCCGTCGAGCAAAAACGCAAAGCCCGTCAGGCCACCATTCGCGTCATCATCGTCCGTAATAACCAAAGAGCCGAGATCCAGCAGACCATTGAAATCCAGCGTATCGCCGCCTGTTTCATCTCCTTCACCACCCACAATGGTAATGCCACCCGTCCCCGTATCGGTTTGGTCAATGATGAACGTGTCGTCCCCGTCCCCACCTGTGGCTGTGTCACCCTCGCCAGCGGTGATCGTGTCATCCCCGTCCCCGCCAAACAGCGTGTCATTGCCATCGCCACCCGTGAGTGTGTCATCATCCGCACCCGCAAAGATGATATCAGCGACCGTGCCGCCAATGATGGTATCATCCCCAGCACCCGCAAGGATGGTCATCTCGTCATCAGACAAGCTGCCATCGACCGTGTCGTCCTGATCCGTCAGAACGAAGCGCTCCACCTCAGAAAATGTAGCCGTGTCCGTTGCGGTTGTCAGCGTGCCTTCTTCGCCACCCGTAAACGTCAGCGTGACCCCTTCCGTGACGGCAGACGCATCAATCGTGTCACTGTCGATACCCCCTTCGCCACCTTCGATGGTGTCATTGCCAAAACCATCTTCAAGGATGATGGTATCATCATCCGCACCTGCGAAAATCGTGTCATCCCCAGCGCCACCGTTCAGCGTATCACTTCCGCTTTCCGGCACAGGCGAAAGGCCCGGATACCCCGTCAAATTCGTCGCGACATCGCCCGTGTCTGGGCCAGAAACCGATGCGGTTAATCCATTCCCGCCGTTGTTTTCATAATAGATGATCTCGATGATGTAATCGCCAGGCGGCAGTGTAATCGTACCGTTCTGCGACACCATCCCATGGTGTCCATCATTGTCCACCACCAGCTGACCATTGATAAACAGCTGTGATCCATCATCGGATGTCGTTTCAAACGTATAATCACCCCCAGTGGTGATAGAGATTTGAGACGTGAAACTTAACGCATAATCATCTGCGGTGTCATAATCCGTTGGATCAATGCTGTCGGAATACCCTGTGTCGGTGGGCGTGCCTTCGTGATCCCGCCCCCCATTCAAGGTAAATCCAGCTTGCTCTAGCGTGCGCGGGTCCCCAGTCGGATCCAGATCATAATATTCAAACAGCCATACACCGGGTTCGCTTGGGTCACCGCCATCGCCATAAATGACATCATCCCCAGACCCCCCTTCGATGGAATCGTCGCCCCCGCCACCAATCAGGGTCATCCCTGTGGTGTCAGCAGCCCCGTCAATCGTGTCATCATTGGACCCTGTTTCGATGATCTCGATATCATCAAACGTTGCCGTATCTGTGCCGTCCGTCAGCGTGCCAGAACCATCCCCATCCATGGTCACAGTTGTGCCACTGCTCAGATCAGACGCGTCCAGTGTGTCCCCTTCGGTTTCACCCCCAGAACCGCCATCAATCGCATCCGCCCCAAACCCATCATTCAGGTTAATGGTATCGTCCCCATCACCGCCATCTATGCTGTCGGCTCCAGACCCGCCGGTGATATTGTCATCCCCATCCCCTGCGACAATGGTCATGGACTCGCTCGATGCAGAACCATTCACAACATCATCCTGATCTGTCAGGATCAGTGTTTCGATTTCACTGAATGTGGCGTCCGTATCAACGCCATCAACCGTGCCTTCTTCGCCCCCCGTGAATGTTACCGTAACACCCGAGGTCAGCGCTGACGCATCAATGGTGTCGTTGTCGGTGCCACCTTCGCCGCCCACAATACTGTCGTCACCCAGACCATCGCCCATCTGGAACGTATCGGCATCATCGCCACCAAACAGCGTGTCATCATCCTCAGACGCGTTGATCGTGTCATCGCCCGTGCCGCCAAAAACAGTATCCGTCGCCTCACCACTGTCGATGCTGTCATCCCCAGCACCCGCATCAATGACGTCATCATTCGCGCCCAATGGCATCGCATTGAATTCGATATCCGTGATGTAAACAGCCTGCGTGCCTGTACCGCCCTGATCGTAATCAATGATGAAATACGCAACAGGGCCAGGAATGGTAATCAGAACAGACCCATCCAGATCAGATTCAGAGTTGGCGTTATCGCCCCCTGTAATGGTGTTGCCAGACAGGGTTTCATCACCCCCAATGGTGAATTGCACCTCAACCTCATTACCGTCCGCATCAAAGGCGCGAACGGTGACAACATCCCGAAACCCACCAGTCGCGCTATCAATGTCGTTGATGCGGAATTGAACATCGGTAACTTCGTCACTGTACCCAGACCCCGAAACGGATGAAAAATCCACTTGCATGGTCGATGTGTCACCCGTCGGCCCGTTCCCGAATAACAACAATGCGGAATTGGCATCAAAGGACTCACCTGGTCCAACGTATTGGGTTTGTGTGGATTCAACACTCCACTCTGTCCCAGCCCCATCGTCGGTGAAACTAACGTCTACCTGAATACCGCCCGTATCTTGGGACACGCCACCAAACAGATCGGTCTCATCCGCACCTTCTGCATCCCAATTCAGATCAAGGCTCACAGGCGTTACAGTGGGGCTGTCAAGGTTATCGACCTCCTCCCCCTGCGGATCACCCTCGTAACTGCCGTCAATAACATCATCCCCGTCCGTACCATCCACGGTACCATCCGGAATATCGGTGACATAATCGGCATAACTGAACGTCGCATCAGACCCTGACGGATCCGTATCAAAGGTTATTGTGCGATAGGTCGCCCCCGGCACAAGCGGCTGTTCGGAAATCGTGTAATACCCAGCCGCTGGCCCACTCTCGATTTCAAAGGTAATAATTTGAAAGGTTTCGCCAGTATCAACGTTTAATAGCGTCCAGCTTTCTTCGGCGCTGATATCCACACCAGTGGACGTATTGCCATTGATCGTAATCGTACCCGTGGCCGTTTCGTCGGAATCCGTGATCCCTTCACCCGCAACACCACTGCCGTTGTCTGTAATGACCGCAGTCGTTTCAGAATTTGCCGGCCCACCATAGACAATCTCCCCATTTACCGTTCGAGAGAACGTGAAAAAGGGATCAAAGTCGTACACGCCGATTGTATAATCAGGCATTACTCACCACCTCAAAGCACACGAGAGCTTTTCGCTCTTCTTGTTCCGCCCTCGTCAGGCAGATGCCCCTAAATGACGTTGAAATGTGTTCAAAAGGGGGCAGATTGTGTCATCGTTGACGACAATGGCCTCAATTTGTAAAGGGCGGCGCAATATTGGACCACGGTAGCGCCGCCAAAGTGGCGGTGCGGGCGGCGAAAAAGTCGTCCACTTTTTGCCTGAACTGTCTGAGCAGGGAGGGCTGGAGGATTTACACCGTGGAAGTCTATTTGCAGGTGCGCCGCGCGCATTTTGATGAGGGGCGCAGTCAGCGCTCGATTGCTCGGGATTTTGGTTTGGCGCGTGGCACAGTGAGGAAGATGTGCGCCTATCCTGTGCCGCCGGGCTATCAGCGCGTTCAGGATATTCGGCGCCCCAAGCTTGACGGTTTCACCGACAAGATCGATCAGTGGCTTCTTGAAGATCTGGATCGCCCGAAGAAGCAGCGCCATACGGTGAAGCGGATCCATGAGCGTCTTCGCGAAGAAGAAGGGTTCACGGGCGGGTATACGACGGTGAAGGACTACGTTCGCGCGCACCGCCGTGTCTCGCGTGAGATGTTCATTCCGCTGTCGCACCCGCCGGGTCATGGTCAAGCTGATTTTGGCGAAGCGGTTGCGGTGATCGGCGGGGTCGAGCAGAAGCTGCACTTCTTTGCCTTTGATCTGCCCCATAGCGATGCCTGCTACATCCGGGCCTATCCTGCGGCCACGTCGGAGGCTTGGATGGACGGACACGTTCATGCCTTTGCGTTCTTCGGCGCGGTGCCGCTGTCGGTGGTTTACGACAATGACAGCTGCCTGGTTGCGAAGATCGAGGCGGATGGCCGCCGTCGCCGGACACAGATGTTCACCGAGATGCTGTCGCATTACCTGTTTGACGACCGTTACGGCCGTCCGGGCAAGGGCAATGACAAGGGGAATGTGGAAGGCCTGGTTGGCTGGTCGCGGCGCAACATGATGGTGCCGCTGCCGGAGTTCCCTGACATCGAGAGCTTCAACGTGTGGCTGGAAGAGCAATGCCGCAAGCGGCAGTCGGCCATCCTGCATGGGCACACGGAGACCATTGACGAACGGCTGCAACGCGACCTTGCGGCAATGCGGTCCTTGCCATCCGCACCCTATGAGGCCTGTGCCAAGGCCACCGGTCGCGTGAGTTCACAATCCCTGGTGCGCTATAAGACGAATGACTACTCGGTGCCCAGCACCTACGGCTTCCGGGATGTGACGATCCGGGCCTTTGTGGATGTGGTTGAGATCGGCTGTGGCGGCGCGATCATCGCGCGCCATCCTCGTTGCTATGAACGCGAGCAAATGGTCTTCAACCCGGTGCATTATTTTGCCCTGTTGGAGCGCAAGCCCGGCGCGCTGGATCAAGCTGCGCCCCTGGCCAATTGGGAGATGCCAGAGGAACTGCAAACCCTGCGCCGCCTGATGGAAGCGCGCCAAGCCCGGCAGGGACGGCGGGAGTTTGTTCAGGTTCTGCGGCTCTTGGAAAGCTTTGAGCTTCCGGTTCTGTGCGCGGCGGTACGCGTGGCGTTGCAAAAGCGGGCCATAGCCTTTGATGCGATCAAACATCTTGCACTGTGTCAGGTCGAGCGCCGACCCGCCCGGCTTGATCTGTCGCTCTACCCCTATCTTCCGAGAGCGGAGGTCTCGACGACCAAGCCGTCCAGCTACATGGCGCTCCTGTCGGAGGGCGCGGTATGAACGATACCCCCGATATCCTGCTGGGCCATCACCTCAAGAAGCTCAAGCTGCCCACCATTTTGCGTGAGTATGAGAAGGTGGCTCGCCAATGCGCTGCCGAAGGGTTGGATCATATCCAGTTCTTGCTCCGCCTGATCGAACAGGAACTGATCGACCGCGAGCGGCGCATGGTGGAGCGCCGGATCAAAGCCGCAAAGTTCCCCGCGCCGAAGAACCTGGACAGCTTCGACTTCAAGGCAATCCCGGCTCTCAACAAGGTGCAGGTGCTGGACCTGGCCCGCTGCGGCTGGATCGAGCGCCGGGAGAATGTCATTGCTCTGGGACCCTCTGGTACGGGCAAAACCCATGTCGCCCTCGGTCTTGGACTGGCGGCCTGCCAAAAGGGATTGCCCGTGCGCTTCATCACCGCCGCCGCGCTCGTGCACGAACTGATCGAAGCACGCGACGAGAAACGCCTCCTGCGTCTGCAAAAACAGATGTTGGCCCCAAAGCTGCTGATCATCGACGAACTGGGCTTCGTGCCCCTCAGCAAAACCGGCGCGGAACTGCTCTTCGAGCTGATCTCGCAGCGCTATGAGCGATCCTCGACCCTGATCACCAGCAATCTGCCCTTTGAGGAATGGACCGAGACCTTCGGCTCAGAACGCCTCACCGGCGCGCTACTCGACAGACTGACCCACCATGTCTCCATCCTGGAGATGAATGGCGAAAGCTACCGCCTCGCACAGAGCCGGAAAACCACCAAAAAATCCTGAAAAGAAATTGCCCCTGACGGGGCAATGCGCTCGGGAACCCGCTTGCTTTGTGACGAGCCGCTGGTTCCCGGGCGCACGCCCAATCCCAGCCCTCTCACTACACCCCGAATGGCTCACTTTTACGCCGCCCTACTGGCCCAGTTTTGCTCCGCCCTTGACACTCAATTCCCCGCCATTTTTGTGCCAATTGCGCAACAAACTTCCACAATTCACCTCAACGTAAACCAAAATTCCAAACACCCCCATCGCTCGGTTTTCCCTTACTTTTCAGCACATTAAAACCCAGAGCCGATCAGGAAAAAGCCAACACACGCCAAAAGTGCATCCAAGAATTTATCCAAGCCAATGGTCAGAAGGCCCGATCAAACCATAGTTTTTGAAACTTCTGCGGGCAGCGGCTGACGGACCTTAGAAGATGTTTCAAAAAACATTTTACCGCCAAGCTACGTATTTATCGAACGCCCGTGGTCTCTAAACGCCGCGTGCTGACACGCTCCATAAGCTTTGGGGGAAAGGCTTCTCGGGTTATTTCCGTTTTTTCGCCTGCTATTAAGCGCACGATAAGCTTCGCGGCTCTTTCACCAATGGTCTGTGCAGGCAGTCGCACAGTGCTCAGAGCAGGTTCGATATCTTTGGACCCTTTAAAATCGCCAATCCCCATCACGCTCAGATCTTGGGGAACACGCAGGCCCCTTTGCGCGGCAGCATACAAACACCCCTGCGCGATCACATCGTTGCCACATAACAGCGCGCTCGGTCTATCCGTCTTCGCCAAAATTTCCAGACACACCGCTTTGGCCTGCGCGACACTGTAAGGGGTCGTCCACTGGCGATTTTCGGGCACCGTAATTCCAGCTTCCGACAGCGCGGCTTTCGCGCCACGCAAACGGTCGAACGACCGGTCATTGCCTTGCGTATTTGGAAAAACAGCGCCGATGTCGCGATGCCCCAGCTCCAACAAATGCTCTGCAGCCATGCGCCCTGCCAACATGTTTTCTGCACCCACGCAGGACACGCGCGATGCCTTGTCAAAATTCCAAACCGCCAAAGTGGGCAGTTCCTGCTGCTCCAACAATCGATAGGTTTCGTCAGAATGCTCCAAACCGATCAATGCAACACCGTCAACGCGATGTTCCAACAGTTTTCGCACAACAGCGTATTCACGCTCCAGATCGTACCCGTGTGACGTCATCAGAATCGTAAAGCCTGCTGCCTCCAACGTTTCGGAAAACGACTGCACCAATTCGGCAAATATCGCGTGATCAATTGTCGGAACCACAAGCCCAACCGTACTAGAGCGTTTCCCGTGCATCGCCTGAGCCGCCCGATTTCGGATATACCCGAGCCGTCTAATTGTTCGGTCGATCTTTTTGCGAGTCGCTGGATTCACCAAATCAGGGTGATTGAACGTGCGCGACACCGTCGAAGCAGACACCTTTGCAGCCTTTGCCACCGCAACAATATCCACCTTACCTGATTGTTTTCCCGCCATTAAATTCCCTTTTCAGCTAATTTTATGAAAACATTTGCAATACTATTTTCATTCCCTAACCTGATAAGTCAACAAAAGCGTGCCCGCAGGCTTTTGCGAAACGATCCGTTGGGAGGCGGTATGGAATTTATCTTTTACTTTGGTGAAGTGTTTACATTCACGTCATTTGGATTGCTGCTACTTGGCACGATTTTTGGCCTGATTTTGGGCGCGACACCGGGCCTCTCCCCCACTATGGCGGTTGCGTTGGCAATTCCGTTTACATTCAAACTGGAACCCGCACAGGGCCTGATCCTGCTTGGCGCACTTTATACGTCTACGGTCGCGGGCGGCGCGGTATCAGCAATCCTTTTGAAAATTCCAGGAGCCCCCGCTAACATCGCCACCACACTCGATGGCCACACCCTTGCGAAAAAAGGCGAAGGCGCACGCGCTTTGCAGGTCTCGTTTCTAGCATCGCTATTTGGCGGCGTGATCGGCGTTTTGCTTCTGATTTTCTTGACCCCAGTACTCGCGTCTTGGGCGTTGGCCTTTGGCCCATCCGAGAGCTTTTGGGTCGCAATCCTTGGGGTTACAATCATCGGAACGCTGGGCGGTGGATCAGTGGTCAAAGGGTTGCTCGCAGGCTGCATAGGTCTGTGGCTGTCCACTATCGGTTTTGACGATATTCTGGGCACGCAGCGGTTCATCTTCCACTCCTCCTTGTCAGGTGGGATTAACATCATCGCAGCACTGATCGGCCTGTTTGCAATCCCGCAAGTCATTTCCATGTTCGCCAAAGGCCGCCAAGCGCAAGACATGGAAGTCATCGACGTCAAACCACACCCGCTCGTCGCATCTATCCGCGAAACAATTGGCTCCATCCGCGCCCTTGGCATCGGCACAACGGTTGGGTCCATCATCGGCCTGATCCCAGGGGTCGGTGGCCAAATTGCTGGTCTTGTGGCTTATGACCAATCCAAAAACTTCTCTCCAGATCGCGAAAAATTCGGCACGGGCCACCCCGAGGGTATCATTGCCGCAGAAAGCGCGAACAACGCCATGGTGGGGCCATCGCTTGTCCCGCTGCTAACGCTTTCTATCCCAGGCAGCCCAACTGCCGCCGTGTTGCTTGGCGGATTGATCATTCACGGCATTTTTCCTGGCCCAAACATCTTTCGCGATTACCCCGCGGTCGTTTGGCCATTCATCAACTCCATGCTCATCGGCCAAATCCTGATGTGTATCTTTGGCCTGATGATCGCAGGTTACGCCGCCCGCATCGCCCGCGTGCCTTCGCACATTATGGCCGCTATCGTGCTCGCGCTCGCCGTATTCGGCAGCTATTCGGTGCAAACCTCCATGAACGATGTCTACGTGATGATGATCCTCGGCGTCGGTATGTATTTTCTCGAACGCTACGGCTACTCCGCCGCACCCCTTGTGCTTGGCCTGATCCTTGGCCCCATCGCAGAAGGCAGCTTTGTTGAAGGCGCAATGATCGCAAACGCACAAAACGGCATTGCCACCTATTTCCTGACTGGCACGCTCAACATGGTGCTGATCCTCATGGTCCTTGCCTCCATCAGCTATTCTGTTTGGTTGGAACTGCGCAATCGCAAAGCGGGAGCAGCATCATGAACCGTCTGGAACACGCCATTCCCGCAGGCATCATCATGGCGGTCGGCCTTTGGGTCGCATGGGTCAGCTACACACAAACCCCAGCCGAAGCTTTTGTCTTTCCGCGTCTTGTGTCCACTGTGTTTGTGGTTCTCTCCGTTTGGACCTTTGCCACAACACTGATCAAACCATCCGAAGGCAGCGTCACCATTTCAGCCAAAACATGGATGAACATCCTACCCGGTCTGATCATTGGTGGCATCTTTGCTTTTTACCTTGGCAAGGCTTTGGGCTTTTACACCGCCACCGCCATTGTCGTTTTCACACTTGTGTCCATTTACGACCCCGCCCCCCACAGCGAAGTCAAAGCATGGATCAAACGCATCCTTATTACCGCAGGGTTCGTCGCTGTGATGTACCTGCTTTTTGCAATGCTCCTTGGGGTCTTTACTCCAAGGGAAATCCTGTTTCGCTAAGCCGCGCAACAGTTCAACCAAGAACTCTAGGGAGGAGTTATCATGAAGAAACTACTAGCAGGGGCAGCCATCGCGCTTGCCGCACTTACAGGAACAGCACAGGCCGATGGCCACGCAAACTATCCAGATCGGCCTGTAATGATGGTCGTCAGCTACGGCGCAGGCGGGGCAACAGATTTCCAAGCCCGCATCGTCACTATGACCGCAGGCAACGAAGACGCACTTGGCATGCCAATCGCGATCCTGAACAAACCAGGTGCGGGTGGCCGCGTTGGCTGGAACTGGTTCGCCACACAGGCCGAAGCAGACGGTTACACCCTGTCCGCTTACAACGTGCCACACTTCATCGCACAGTCCATCAAAGGTGGCGTGGAATATTCCACAGACAGCTTTGAACCCATCGCAAACTGGGGCGCAGACCCTGCTGTGTTTGTGGTTGCCGCAGACAGCGAATTTAACTCCATGGCAGACGTTGTGGATTTCGCCAAAGCCAACCCAGGTAAGCTGACATTCTCTGGCGCGGGTCTCTTTGTGGGTCACCACATCGCAGCCCTACAACTTGAAAAAGCGGCAGGCGTGAAACTGGCCTACATCCCAAACAAAAAGGGCGGCGCAGGGGCCATGAAGGCCGTTGTCGCGGGCGAAGTTTTGGGCGGCGTGAACAACCTGTCTGACGCATTCCGCGCCCGCGAAGCTGGCACAGTGAAAATCCTCGGTGTGTTCGATCTGGAACGCAACGCCTTCATGGAAGACGTGCCAACAATGAAAGAGCAAGGCTTTGACATCGACAACGCTTCCGTAAACTTCCGCGGCGTGATGGTGCCAAAAGGCACTCCTCAAGGCGTAATCGACAAACTGGCCGAAACCGTGCCAGCCATGTTTGAAAACGCACGCGTCGCCAAGCGTATGAAAGCAGGCGGCTCCCCAATGGCGATTATGAACCGCGAAGAGGTTCAGGCCATGTGGGCCAAACGCCAAGCAACCTTGGAAGAACTGCTCAAGGGTCTTTAAGACTACGTCGTCAGCGGGCGGGGTTTCACGATCTCGCCCGAAGACGATCCTTGGCCTTTTGCGCAAGCTCTGTTTCAACAGATTTTTCGCAAAACGCTCCAATTACAGGAAGATAGACATGAACGTCCAAGACGATCTGATCGCTGTAGATGAAATCCTCGCCCGCGCGGCAGCGGTCCAAAAAGCCTATGAAACCAATGCAACCCAAGACCGCTATGACCGCGCAGCGCAGGCTGCGGCTTGGGCCATTATGGAACCCACACGCAACAAAACGCTCGCTGAACTGGCTGTGAAAACCACGGGTCTTGGAAACGTGCCTGACAAGATCATCAAAAACCACCGCAAGACACTTGGGTTAATGCGCGACATTGCAGATGCCAAAACCTGCGGCGTGGTCTCTGATGATCCTACAACAGGTATCACCGAAATTGCCCGCCCTGTTGGCGTCGTCGGTGCAGTTGTGCCCTCCACCAACCCTGCTGCAACCCCCGCAAATAACATCATCAATGCGCTGAAAGGCGGCAATTCCATTGTGGTCGCCCCATCGCCCAAAGGCGTGGCCTCCTGCGAATTGCTTCTCGAATACATCCACGCGGAATTCGACAAACTCGGCCTGTCACGTGACCTCGTCCAGATGATCCCTGCACCGGGATCAAAGGCGAAAACCCAACGCATGATGGAAGGTGTCAACCGCGTCATTTGCACAGGCAGCCAAAACAACGTGGAACGTGCTCAAACCTGTGGCACCCCTGCCGTGGCAGTGGGCGCTGGCAACGTTACCGTGATTGTTGACGAAACCGCAGACCTAAAGGCCGCCGCCGAAAAAATCACCGCATCCAAAACGTTTGACAACGCCACCTCCTGTTCTTCGGAAAACGAGGTCATCGTCGTTGATGCCGTCTATGACGCGTTCGTCGCAGAAATGGCCAAGGCAGGCGGTGCGCTGGTGCAAGACGAAGCGCGCATCATCGCCAAACTTTGGCCCGACGGGCATCTCAACCGCGAAGTCATCGCCCAAGACGCGGACAAAATGCTTCATGCGCTCGGCTTTGCGGATGAAGTACCTGCCGACACAAAATTCCTTGCCGTGGAAACCACAGGCATCGGCCCCGAACATCCTCTTTCTGGCGAAAAGCTCAGCCGCGTTCTCGCACTCTATCGTGCAAAGGACTTCGACGATGCCACCAATATCGCCACCGAAATCCTGTCCCACATGGGCGCAGGCCACTCCATCGGCCTCCATTCCACAGATGACAGTCGCGCCATTGCGCTCGGCCAATCCATTCCAACCTGCCGCGTGATTGTAAACCAAGCCCATTGTTTTGCCACAGGCGGCGCGTTCAACAACGGTATGCCGTTTTCCCTGTCCATGGGCTGCGGCAGCTGGGGCGGCAATGCGATTGACGACAACCTGAACTGGAAACACTTCATACAAACCACGAAAGTCATCCGCGAAATCCCTCCTGTTGAACCCGCGGTCGAAGACATCTTCGCAGACTATTGGGCAGCCGCAGGAAAATGAACGCACCTCAAGGAACCATCCGCGATTGGCTCGACAAACGCGCAGGCAGCGACGCCACCGCCTTTCTGTTTCCAGAAGGCGAAACAACACTTACATGGGGTGATTTGCAAACAGAGGCCGCCCGTATCGCCGCCCATGTCACCGCACAGGGCGTTGCCAAAGGTGACAGTGTAGCGGTCATGCACCCCAACGGGCGCGGCGGCGTGCTTGCTCTGTTTGGTCTGCTGTATGGCGGGTTCCGCGCCACGATGATAAATCTCGTGGCAGGGCAAGACGCCATTGCCTACGCATTGGAACACAGCGAGGCCAAATTCGCTTTTGTTCACGATCAAGCCGATCCTCTGTTTCAATCCGCCGCCAAGGGCATCGAAAAACTGGCCTTAGATGGCGCTCACACCGCTAATCTGCATTCCATCGCCCCAACAGACCACGCCCTCCTGATGTACACCTCAGGCACCACGGGCCGCCCCAAAGGCGTCGTCCACACGCACGCCAGCCTGCTCGCAGGGGGCTGGACACCCGCCCTTGCACACGAACTAACCCAAGCCGACCGAGGCTATTGCGTGTTACCGATTTACCATATCAACGGGCTCTGCGTGACCGTAATGGGAACCCTCATCGCAGGGGGCTCCCTCGTTATGGTCCCGAAATTCTCCGCCAGTAAATTTTGGACCCATATCGAAGACACGGGCGCCACATGGTTTTCTGTCGTGCCCACGATCATATCGCACCTGTTGCACAGCACAGCGACACCGGGTCAACACAAAATCCGTTTTGGCCGCTCTGCCTCCTCTGCCCTTGCCCCAGAAACCCAAACCCAGTTCGAAAATCGTTTCAACGTTCCCATCGTAGAAACCATGGGCCTAACAGAAACCGCGGCCCAAATGCTTTCGAACCCGCTACCTCCAGGCGTCCGCAAGATCGGCAGCCCAGGCGTTGCCATCGGCAATGAAACCGTCATCCTGTCCAAAGAACTGCAAATCGTCACCGATGGGTCCGAAGGCGAAATCGCAGTGCGCGGTCCGAATGTCATGCTCGAATACTTGCGCAACCCTCAGGCAACCTCCGACACATTCACGCCCGATGGCTGGCTGCGCACGGGCGATCTGGGCCGCCAAGACGCGGACGGCTATTTCTACGTAACGGGTCGGCTCAAGGAACTGATCATCAAAGGCGGTGAAAACATCGCCCCACGCGAAATCGACGATGCACTTTACGCACACCCAGATGTGGTCGAGGCCGCCGCCTTTGCCTGCCCCTGCGATAGCTATGGCGAACGAATAGAAGCGGCAGTGAAACTCACTGGCAATTCCAAAGCGACAATAAATGACCTGCTCGAAGTCTGCACATCACGGCTTGGCAAATTCAAAAGCCCAGACACGATCCACCTCATGGATGAACTGCCCAAAGGCCCATCTGGCAAAATTCAACGACTAAAACTTGCAGAACTCACGAAGTGAAATGGACGACCAGTACCCCAAAGGGCCAAAAGACCCTTTTGGCGAGACCACGTCATTAGCAGCTCTAAGGAATTTCATCTGGCAGGGGCTGAGGGACTCGAACCCACGACCCTCGGTTTTGGAGACCGTGACATAGCTAATTTGGTCAACCGTCTACCAAAATCTAAAGATGTCCAAGTAGGTATAGAAAAGCCCAAATTTTATTGGATATTTGTCTTCTCATCGACTTGTCCCCCAATACAAAAGTGTCTAGGTTCGTCCAGAACTGTACAGGGCAATCAAGGGACTTTTGTCCCCTATTTGTCCCCCAGAGCCGCGTAGGGGACAAATGCGCAAGGAATTAACTAACCAATTTCTGAAGTCTTTGGCAGCCCCAGACACGGGCCGTGTGGAAATATCCGACACGCTAAGGCGCGGTCTCAGGCTGCGCGTTTACTCAGGATCACCACCCCGCTTTGTTTGGATGTTTGAAAAGCGCGTCAAGGATGGACCAAAACGGAAGCACACGCTTGGCCAATACCCTCAAGTTAGTCTGGCTTTAGCGAGAAGCATCGCCCAAGAGATAGCAACCGAAGCTGAAAAAGGGATTGATAGGATTGCGAACCGCAAAGCCGAAAAGCTTGCGGAAGAACTCGCTCAAGCCAATATCAAAACAACGCGGCAAGTGCTGGGTATCTACGAAAAGCTGCACCTTTCCAATCTACGGACCCACCAAGAGCGCCTGAGGCAGCTTACAAGCGCCCTTAAGGATCAACTGGACCACCCAATTCAAAACCTAACGAAAAGCCACCTACAGGCCGCTATAGACCGCAAAGCGGGTGAAGGCCGTAAGGTCGCGGCAAACCGCATCCGATCCACGCTAAGAACGTTCACGCGCTGGGCAGCACAGCGGGACTACATAGAAGCTGACATTGGCGCTGGCCTTCCAAACGCCACCAAAGAGGAAATTCGCGAACGCGTTCTAAGCCTCTCTGAAATTCACGCGATTTGGGAAGCCACTTTTCAAATGGGAAGTCTCTGGGGTCCGATGTTGCGATTACTCATTTTGACGGGGCAACGCCGCAGTGAAATAGCCAATTTACGATGGGATGAAATCAACACGGACAAAGCGCAGATTGTGAAATCGGGTTCGGCGACCAAAAACGGCAAACCGCATACTACCCACCTCTCCACAGCAGCCCTTAACGAAATAGAAGCCCTGCCCAGCAACAACAGCGAATTTGTTTTCACCACCACAGGCAAAACGCCCGTATCAGGCCACAGCAAAGCCAAGAGGCGGTTGGATGGCCTTCTCGAAGGGGTTCACCCATGGCGATTACACGACTTACGCACAGCCCTCGCAACGGCCTTGGCTGAGGCGGGAGAACCCGAAAGTGTCGTGGACCGCATTTTGAACCACGTTGCCAGCGGATCAGCGCCGAGCGCAGTTGCGCGAGTATACAACCAATCTGAACTGTTGAAGCAACGTGCAAAGGCATTGGATCGTTGGGCGGATATGGTGACAGGTAAGCGTGGGAAAGTAACCAAATTGTATGGATAGAAATTATGCCAGGCAATTGAATCTAAATTCGATGCAAATCAAGTGGTTCAAACCAAGATGTAGGGCTTTAAATGCGATTGCTGCTCATTGCGAAATAGAGCGGCGTCAAGTCGCCAAGATTATGGTTGATGGTGAAACTATACATCCTTGGACTGGTGATGAATTACTGGATTCAATTAGACACGTTCAAACCAGCATAACATTGCATTACGCCAATCCCAAAATGGAAGACGTGAAGCGGGTCAAGGAGTGGCGCGAAAAACTTGAGGCGCTTTTTAACCCCGAATTTGCTTTGCCCGATTATCTTGAGAACGCAATTGAGAGATTCAAGGTTCCGCTCAATCACTTTTCAAACCCAGATGGCTTTGGGTTTTCCGAAATTATGGCAAGCATACCAAATTCAGGTATTAGGTACCCTGCAACAGATTGGTTAGCAATTCGAATTGCAACGGTTTTAATCAAGTCAGGTAAGGAAGCCAAAGTTCCGTCTGGCAACCAAGAAGCAGAACTAAATGCGTATGGTCGCCTTCTCGCTATTGCTTTCGAAGCATTCGATGTCCGTGGGAACCACAATACCATTGCGTCAATCAATGCACCTGCAAAACGAGCACTAGCGAAATTAAATGGTAAGTAATTGTTTTTGTTATTGGTATTTTTGATTAAGAAAATAAAATCTAATAAACAATGCTCTTGGATAAACTGGCTTTTACATTTCTAGGCAATTCGCAATCTAGGAGTGTCTCAATATGTCTAAACGCCTATTCACCGACCGAGAAGCAGCCGAATACCTTGGCTTTTCAAGGGCTAAAATCTGGCTTCTTATGAAAGAAGGTAAGCTTGCTTCTATCAAACTTGGTAACTCACGCCGTATCGAAGTTTCTGAACTAGATCGTTTCGTAAACGAAAACGCTATCGCCAATTAAAACCCCTCTCACTCGCGGTTTGAGCGGAGGGGAGTTTCTATTGATGTTCATTGGAACGAACACATACAGATTACTTCGCTTTCTCTTTCCGTTCAATCGCTAAGGAAAGACGCTATGAAAATTCAAATCCCACAATCCCCGCTAGTGGAATGGGCGCCAATTGAACACACAAACATCTTACGCATTGCTAAATGGTTTGACCTTCCACCAAAAACCGAAACCGCCAGCTACTTTGTAAAAAATGGAACCACGGAATTTGAAATTTTGCTTGCAGAAAGAACAAGACAAACTTTGGAAGCTTTAATGAAGGGCCCAATTTATGCAGCTAGCATTTGCCGACTATCTCATCAAATCGCATTACTCCGAAGATTGGGCGTGGATATCATAACCAAGAACTATTGTGACGACCCTCAAACTGGCGCCAAACGGTATGGTGTTTATTTCTTAGTGAGCCGTGTGCAACAGAAGTCGAAGGGCCAAACCCTTACAAGGAAAGTGGCCTCCGATAGGACGTCGGCATAGTGGCTTACAAGACTGGAAAAAGAGGAAAAGGCTCTCGCCATGTACGACTCGAAGAGTGGTTTCAATCTTCAAAAGCATGGTCATCCATGAAACCTGGCCCCAGAGCGTTATACATTGAACTCAAACGTCGCTTTAACGGCGGAAACAATGGTGACATTTTCCTAAGCCATAGAGATGCCGCAAAAGCTTTAAATATAGGACGGGATACGGTCGCAGGATACTATGCCGAATTGGAGAACCGTGGATTTATCAATAAGACAAGAGGGCACTGCCTTGGGCCTGCAGGTGTCGGGCAATCTAGCACATATGCGTTGACCGAGTCAGCAGTGGGATTAAAGGCTGCGACCAAGGACTTTCTGCAATGGTCAAAATAAAAACCCCGTAGAGAAACCCGACATTTATTGGCAGGAAAATCCGACAGGCAAAGTCAGCAAAACCGTCTTTTCAAGATTTGAATGTCGGAAAATCCCACCGCTTTGGCTCGTTTTTAAGCAAATTATATGTGGGAAATCCCTGCCATATATACATTTAGCCATATACATTAAAATGTAAGAGCGGTGTCTTAATGCCACCTTCCACACGTCTTGTAATCTTCACTTGCCAAGACTTCATTTGCTTAAATCCACATTGTTCTCAGACAAACGTATTTCCATTTCTAGTAGTTTTGCTTCAAGCTCGCGTCGGTCTTTATTCAACTTATTGATAGCCGCATTATGCTCTCTTCGGTTATGTAAACCGTCGCTTATTGTGTAAATCAAATTAGTAATAACGACTATAATGATACCGATTAATAAAGTTTCAGTCATATAATCAACTTTCCTACAGTGTCGTGAGTTTTCGAATTTGGGAGCAATGGGCAAACAATATGGGTTAGGTTGCGTTGTCTCGTAAGCGTTTGGCGAACCCGCTCTGACGGAGAGTGAGGGAATGAGTTAAGTGTCCACTATTGAGAATGGACACTTAGGGGCATTTTATGAGCCGAGGAAAGAAGCGCTTTTGGTCGGATGACGAGAAGCGAGAGATTTGCCGCCAAGCGGCAACGGAGGGCTTTTCTGTCGCGCAAGTTGCACGACGTTATGCAGTGAACGCAAACTTGATTCACAACTGGATGAAGGATCCCCGCTTTGCAACGCCCACGGAGGACATAACCTCTCCCCCCGAAGACGCTTTTCTGCCTGTCGAAGTTGAACTGAGCGCTCAGCCGATAGATAGGATGGTCACTACCCCTTCGGCTTCAGCTCTTTGTGCGACGCGCGTTGATCTAACGTTGTCGGATGGACGACGGGTTTTGATTGAGGGGCCAACAGCGCTGAGCGCGGTTGTGGGTTTGGTCGAAGGATTGGCCGTTTGATCCCCGTTCCTAGTAATACACGGGTTTGGCTTGCGGCTGGCGTAACGGACATGCGGCGCGGCTTCTATACACTGGCATCGCAAGCGGCAAGCGTCCTAGAACAAGACCCGTACTCGGGCCATCTGTTTGTGTTCCGTGGCCGTCGGGGTGACCTTTTGAAGATCATTTGGTGGGATCAACAGGGCGCATGTCTATTCAGCAAGCGGCTGGAGAAAGGCCGCTTTGTTTGGCCTGCTGCAAAAGACGGCAAGATCAGTGTAACGCCCGCACAATTATCAATGCTGTTGGAAGGCATCGACTGGCGCATGCCCCAGAAGACGTGGCGGCCATTGCAAGTTGGATAGGTGCATATTTGTTGGTTTTTGTACGTTCAGGGATTCACGACGCTGACCACATCAAGTATAGGAACGCATGCCCGATGCACCCGATATAATCCCCTCCGAACCCACAGAGTTGCGCGAGTTCACCGTTGGATTATTAGCCGAGTTGAAGAACCGTGACTTGCTTATTGAGAAGCTGCGCCATCAGGTTGCAGGGCAGAACAGTCACCGCTTTGGATCGAAGGCCGAGGGCATCGATCAGCTACAATTGCGACTTGAGGATGAAGAAGTTGCTCAAGCTGTGATCGCGCCCAATGCGCCGCCTGAGCAACCTGCTGCGCATGCAAAGATCAAACCCAAGCGTAAACCACTGCCTGATCATCTGCCACGCGTGGAACGGGTTCTTTCTGTCGGTGATGACTGCGCCGAGTGTGGAGGTGCACTGCGCGAGTTGGCCCGCGATACAACAGAAGAGCTGGAATACGTCCCGGGACGCTTTGTCGTGAACCAGATCATCCGCCCCCGCGTGGCCTGTAAGTGTTGCGAGGCAATCAGCCAAGCACCACTGCCGTCACGCCCGATTGAGAAGGGCATTCCCGGCCCAGGGTTCTTAGCCCATGTGTTGATCAGCAAATACATGGATCACTTGCCGCTCTACCGTCAGGCACAAATCTTTGCCCGTGAGGGCTTGGACATTGATCGTTCGACACTGGCGGGATGGGTGGGTAAATCCGCAGCGTTGCTGGAACCACTGGCGATGGCCATCAAACGTCACGTTCTGTCAGGCCAAGCCATCTTTGCCGATGATACGCCCGTGAAGATGCTGGCGCCAGGCATTGGCAAGACAAAGACAGCCCGCCTCTGGGCCTATGACAGGGACGAACGCCCTTGGGCCAGTGATACCCCACCAGCTGCTTGGTATGAGTTCACGCTAGACCGCAGAGGTATCCGACCAAGCGAACATCTCAAAGGTTACCAAGGCTGGATGCATGCCGATGGCTACGCAGGATTTGAAGAGCTTTACCGTTCTGGCCAGATCAAGGAAGTGGCCTGCATGGCCCATATCAGACGCAAGTTTGTAGACGTGTTCAAGTCCCAAGGCTCGCATGTGGCTGAAGAGGCCATACAGCGCATCGCCCAGCTCTATGCCGTAGAGAAGGAAGCACGCGGCTCACCGCCAGGCCAGCGCGTCGCACTGCGACAACAAAAAGCAAAACCTATTCTTGATGATCTGGAAAGCTGGCTGCAAGGCGAGTTACCCAAACTATCGGGCAAAACGCCATTGGCCAATGCAATCAGATACGCACTGACCCGCATGAAGAGGCTGCGTGACTATTTGGATCATGGCTTTCTGGAGCTGGACAACAATACAGCAGAACGATCCATGCGTGGCATTGCCATAGGCCGCAAAAACTACATGTTCATGGGATCTGAACGCGGGGGCCAGTCAGCTGCCATCATCTATACCCTCATGGAAACCGCCAAGCTCAACAACGTTGATCCCCAAGAGTGGCTCACAGACGTCCTAACCCGCATCGCCAACCACAAGATCAACAGAATTGATGAGCTGCTACCTTGGAACTACAAGGGGTGAAGCTAGGGGTTCGCCTACTGGAACAGGTTCTCCAAGTGCTTACGTTTTACACGCTCATTTTGGTTTGGCCAAATATCAGTGGAAGGAATCAGGTACATGCTTGCTAAACGTTGTTCGACCAACGTAAAGCGCAACCCAATATTCTTGATCACCGGCGTCTTTTTCCTTCGGCTTTCAAATCGTACCATGTTGTTACATGCTTTTGCATCTGATGGCCCAAGTCCATGATTGATCAACGCACTTTGAGACAACATTAAAACTGGATATGACATTTGAGTACTCGCTAATATGAACTAATGCACATTTAGGAACCAGAACGTACTTTTCAAGTGTAAATGCCACAGTATTGTGCTGGAAGCACCTTTAACTGTTCATTAGCCCACTCAACACCCGCCGCATTCCATCAGGATTTCCGACCAGTTTGGGGTCACGGCACAGATGCGTAGCAATGACTTCGGCCGATTGTCTTTCCAGGCCTGCCAAAACAAGTGTTTCAATAAAAACGGGATTTGCATGGTCCCATATTACTTCATGTGACGGACCCCGATAGCAGCTTGCTATGATAGTTGTTGCAAAACTTGGCGTTGTCATAAGCAAAGCTAGTGTTGATATAATGATAGTACGTTTCATGTTGCCCCCAACATATATTTGAAAGCACTAGGCATCGTTCAAAAGCCAAATTTTGTCAAACAATCTAAAATTGAAAGAGAGTAATGTCGCTTGGATTAGGGTGGCTTTGGACGACAGCGAGCGAGTTGACCATACCACCAAAAATGCCATCTTGAGAATGGGTCACCAACCTTTTACAATCGGCTACCCATTATCACCCCTAAAAAAACACCCAAGCGCCCGTTTTTGGTCTCATTTTCTTGTCAGACA
This sequence comes from Amylibacter sp. IMCC11727, assembly GCF_029854195.1. Classification (NCBI taxonomy): domain Bacteria; kingdom Pseudomonadati; phylum Pseudomonadota; class Alphaproteobacteria; order Rhodobacterales; family Paracoccaceae; genus Amylibacter; species Amylibacter sp. IMCC11727. The sequence goes on along the minus strand of NZ_CP122960.1, from coordinate 578,538 downwards.
GGCTTTGTAACAAGTTTGATGAGTATTTTGATAAAATGTCTGACCAACTACAAATCCTGTATGCCCTTGCAATAAGCGCCATTCTTGGTGCTTTGATCGCGCATGGCGTCTTTGCGCTTTTGTCGATTGCTGTAACCTGACTGCCCTCGGTGTTGCCGCATCTCGTCTAAATTGCCGCGGCAACACCAATCGGACGGATTTAACAAGAGTTCCATTTGGGCGACCACCCAAGCGCACATTACTATTAGGCTGAACCATGAGTAACACATACAAAAAACGGTTTGTTCTAGAGGGGTTACACAGCCTGACAGGATCATGGGTTGATTTGATTGAATTTAAAAGCACTGCGCAAGAGGCTCAAGCCAAACTGTCTATCATCGAAACGCACCTAATTCTTCCAAGCCTGTCGATTGAGGGCGCAATCATCCTGCCTGCAGAGTTTTCCGCGTTTAGAATTGAGCGGATCCAAAATAAATTTGATGATCAATAATCAGACGAATCATCCTAAAGCGAACCATCCCTAAGCAGGTTTACCGAACGCTTACGTTGTCTCAACAACATACAGTATTGCTAAAATCTTGATCACCTTAGTAAGACAACTCTCTTAGTATTTGACATTCATACACGCGACGGAATGACGAACCACCAAATAATGGGAATTGCTGAAAGCGCAATTGCACGCTGAGATTATACTGGCGGCAAATTCTTTGAAAAAGTGCGCAGGTGTTTTCATTGAAACTCTACAAGAGTCCTAAATCACCATCTCGTCACATACACCTTTGATTGTATGTTCCAACTTTTTTTGCAGGTGTGATCATCCAGCCTACGGGCAAAGTAACGTCAACTCTCTGCACCTTCAGCTTGTGCGGGTTCTGAGCCTTCTTCTGGAACACCTGCGCTCCAGGTCCTAAGTTGATCTGGTATAGACATAAGAGGGACATCCAAGTTCAAGGTTGCCAAATAATCCACAAGCTCTATCTGCATTAGCTCGGCATCCAGCTCAGAGCGCGAATGAACTCTGAAGCCTACACCAATCGAAGCCGAAACCGCTGTTTCTATGTCGCTATCTGCCCGTTCTCGATTGTATAGATAGACGTGCAAGGCGAGACTCGCCTGTGCGCCAGTCAAACTGCACGCAGTGCCCATTACGCTACAGATAAGGGGGCATCGTAGCATTAAAGTGAGCGCCACCCTCTTGGAGCCAGCAGCGCAGCAACCCAAAAAGATGTGGGTGTTAATAGACAATCCATTGCAGCCGCACAAGTGATCTGCAAATTCAGCCCATCGGATTAAGTCACCGCCCGCGCTAGTCGATGCAAAGCATTCTGTGTTTGAGTGGGCACCCACCAAAAGGACGTCGATTTCCCCTTTTTCAAAATCGCCACCACACAGATAGCCCTGCAGTGCCTCCAAACCTTCAAAATTATATTCGACAAAACTGTATCCGTTTAATTCGGCGACAGCTCGCAAACTTGCCACCATCTCATCGGTGTAGTCTTGTGTGATCCTCAAAAAGACAAATTTTCTGGCCATCTGTTCCCCCAATCAAAATTAAACAACATTAGCTAAAACTCTACTAACTGTAACAGAAACGTTGGATCGTAGCCCGAGCTCAACAAACCCTTTGCACCCATGTCGCTAACCCAGTTGCACATACCTCTTGTGGTGTTGCCTCATACATTTCTTCTGGAAAGGCTGACCACATCCATGTCAATGGTTTTTGGGGACTGATACCCATCGACAAAAAGTAATCAATAATATCGTCGTAAATCTCATGAGTTGGCGCAACAGGCCCCATTTCATTGTAAACTTGATGAAACCCAAGCCGCGCATTAGAGGCCCACATCCGCCTTTCTATACCGCCCGCATAAATTAGCGGGCAGGCAGAGTAACAGTTGCTATGAATTTCAGTCACAATGCCTAGCGAGCGTATCAATTTGCCTGCAAATATTGCGTCAGCCACCGAACCGCCGCCGCTTCCCAAAGAAACGATTTCAACGCCCTGATGCAATAATATTTGAGATTTGAACCGATGATAAAATCCAACATCAACTGGTCCAAAAACCGTGAGCGTTTTTGAATCTATATCAAAATCAAAAAGTGCTTCGTTTAGGCCACCACGAATAAATGAACTTAGACTAATTCCAAAATTACCAATGCAGTCTAAATTCCATTCAGACACTCTTTCCGTTTGCGGCGTCCCTACAAGACGCCTTGCATTTTCCACCCAATTTTCGAGGGAAATAGAGAAAACCAACATATCGTGAGCAAGTTCAGGGTTGGTACTTTCGTTAAGTTGTGGATATTCAAAGCTCTCAAGAGCTTCTACCTCATTTTGCTTTCCGAGCATTCTCCCCAAAATAGCGCAAGAATGTTCTTTAACCTTGTAACCATTGTAAAGCACACCCGCCCAAGTAATATCGTTTTTATGCGCAAAAGCCTTATACCGCTCTGCTTCCAAAGAAACGGCTTTTATCGCGTCATTCCAACTTTTCGCTTCAACTGCGGCGGTTGACGAAAACAGCGAAAGGAGCACAAGGGCCAACAAATTCAGTAAAGCCAAGGGTTTTTTTTGAACGTATTTTTGAATCAATGATGGTTCTCTTTTGAAAATAGTTTGGAGCAGAAACAGGCGCTCCAAACCTAGGAAAAAATTTTAACTAAATCTACAAATTAATAGTAGCGAATTTTGGCATGTGTCCCCCATTTGTCCCCCAAACAGGCAAATGGCTCGTTCATACAGTTCAGTGTTCTAGTTAAGTTATTGATTTATCTGGCAGGGGCTGAGGGACTCGAACCCACGACCCTCGGTTTTGGAGACCGATGCTCTACCAACTGAGCTAAACCCCTAAACCAGATGGGGCGATGGGTATTTGGTTTTTCGCAGTGATGCAAGCTTAAACAGCCACCCATCGCGCGATGTTTTCCACTTTTGCGCGGCACATTAGAACCATGTAAGCTGCTCAAGTAGCACCCAGGGCAATTCGTACAGATGCGCCAACCCTGTGTTGATCTGTGTCACCATAAACTGTTGATTCAATACCAAAACCACCACAAACACAGGCAGGGTTAAAATCTCCTTCAGCCGCTGCTCTGCCTCATCATCTGCGCGGATCAACGTCATCAGTGTCAGAAACCCAACCAAGACACTGATCGCGCCGAACCGCACCACGTCAAAGGCAATCAGGTTCAAACTCTGCGGCGCCAGAATCGCAGCAACCACCATAAACTGCGCCAATCCGTTAAACCGCGCCGCCATGAACCGGAGGTTCAACCAGATCATCCACAGCATCATGATCGCCAGCGGAATGCCATCAAAAATCAGCCAACTGCGATAGCCCATTTCACCGCGTTTTTGCGCCATCAACGCAAGGTTATCACGGACCGAACGGCCAATCACATCGGTGGCTTCCGTATCCGCAGTGAACGCGGCTTTTTGGTTAACGTAGTCTACGATCTGGGGCACATCACTGGCAGACACATGCCCAAACACCTGCAAAACCACAAAGACAGCAAGAGCGCCTATCATCGGCACACTGGCCAAGGATACTTCGCGCAAAGTGATGCGGTGCCCTCGCCCAATCCACAAATCCACACACAAAAACACGGTAAAATACGCCAGCATGATCTCGTGGCAGAACATCCCCACAATCACCGCCAGCGTGCGCGCCACAATCCCGATCAGCCGCTGCGCAGGCGTCATTGCCGCCAGCGCCGTCAACCCGATCAGGATCATGTCCATATAACCCGTGAACCCGACAATCGCCTTAAACGCAAAAGACGTGACCAGCAGCAACGCCAGCCACAACGTCGTTTGCCCCGAAAACAGCCGCATCCCCATCAGGGCCAACAGACACACCAAACCGAACAACGACATGATGGCAGACACCGCCAACACCTCGGCGGCGGACGCCGTGTCGCCCCAGTAAAAATTGCCCAATTCCCCGATCAAGCCACGGCGCATCAACCCGAATTCATAGTCAAAGATCAAAACCGTGCCTGAAAACCCGTTGGGCGGCAGCAGATTTTGCAAAATGGCCAGCCCAAAGATCAAAATGACCAAACGTTTAAGCCATAACAGATTGGCGGAGTGTGTATTTGTTACCATGGCCGCAGTTTTCACGCGGTTGCCCCGCAAAATCAAGCGATCCGAACCCGCCGCACCGCGTCAGGGTCGCTTGCTTCTGGGTCTGAGTCTTAATCGCCACAGATCGGCGGTAAAATCACACAATCTCTGCGCGGATCAGGCTCGATGCGGATGTCCGAATGGCCTGCCGCGCCTCGATGAATTCAATACCTAACACTTCGGCAGCGGCGGAATTGTCCAAAGGCACTTCATGCCCAAGGGATGGCAAAATGCTCTTAATCGTTTTGTCGAACATCCCCATGATCCGCATCAGCCAATCAGGCGCGACGCGCATCGGAATTTTCCGATCAGGATACTCCGCCTTTAACACCAATGCGATGTCGCGCATCCACATAAACCGTTCAGACCCGATATACCGATTGCCTGCACTTTCGGGCCGCTGCAACGCACGCACATGCATCTGCGCCACATCGCGCACATCCACCAAAGCCATGCCCAGATTGGGTACCATCGGATCTTTGCCAGACAACAGACGCGCAATCACCTTCAACGATGTGCCAATTGTTTCATCCAGCGGCGGCCCTAACACCAGCGAAGGGCAAATCGTCGTCAGTTTCAACTCAGGATGCTCGCGCACGTAATTCCACGCCGCTTTTTCCGCCAGTGTTTTGGATTTGGAATAAGCCGTGGCCATGGGCGAATTGTTTTCAGACCAATCGGTTTCATCATACCGATTACGCCCTGCCGCCAACCGTTTGTTGTAAATCGACACCACAGATGATGTCAGAATAATACGCTCAACACCCGCCGCTTGGGCTGCGCGCAACGCACGCAACGTGCCATCCACCGCAGGCTTGATCACATCGTCTTCATTGTCGGGCTGTTCCATGGGAAAGGGTGATGCGGTGTGCATCAACGCTTGGCAATTTTCCAACGCCTCGGACCATCCATCATCAGACATCAGATCAAGTTGGCAAAATGTCAGCCGTTTTTCCAAATTGCGCGTGTCTTTGGCATGCTGAACCATTGCATCCATAATTTCAGGGGTCCGATCCAAAGACCGCACAGACGCCCGCACCTCAAAGCCGTCATTCAACAACTGCAAAATGATATGCTTGGCGATAAACCCAGACCCGCCTGTAACCAGAATTTTCTTTCGACGCGACATACGCCCCCCAAAACACACGCGATAAGTGTGCGGCCAGAATGACGGAATTGCATAGGCAAGACAACCGACCCACGTGTTGAACCAAACGTAAATTCAAAATTCATTTTGGGATGGTTGCCGATTTGTCAAACCTGCCACGAAAAAACCCCGCACAAAACTGCGCGGGGTTCTTGAAATTTCGATGCCCGGATTAACGGGCGAAAATCAACTTACTCGTTGATTTTGGACACAACACCGGAGCCCACTGTGCGGCCGCCTTCGCGGATCGCAAAGCGCAGGCCTTGTTCCATCGCGATTGGGGCGATCAGCTCAACGTTGAACTTCAGGTTATCGCCCGGCATCACCATTTCTGTGCCAGATGGCAGCTCAACTGTGCCTGTCACGTCCGTTGTACGGAAGTAGAACTGTGGACGGTAGTTCGCAAAGAACGGCGTGTGACGGCCACCCTCTTCTTTGGTCAAGATGTAAACCTCAGCTTCGAACTTTGTGTGTGGGTTCACAGAACCCGGCGCACACAATACCTGACCACGCTCAACCGCATCACGGTCAACACCACGCAGCAACGCGCCGATGTTGTCGCCTGCTTCACCGCGATCCAGCAGCTTGCGGAACATTTCAACACCCGTACATGTGGTTGTTGTCGTGTCTTTGATACCAACGATCTCGATGCTGTCGCCAACGTTGATCGCGCCACGCTCTACACGGCCTGTTACAACTGTACCACGGCCAGAGATTGAGAACACGTCCTCGATTGGCATCAGGAACGGCTGGTCAACCGCACGGGCGGGTGTCGGGATGTACTCATCCACAGCCGCCATCAGCTCAGCGATCTTGTCTTTACCAATGTTGTCGTCGCGGTCTTCCAAAGCAGCCAGAGCAGAGCCCGCGATGATTGGGATATCATCACCTGGGTAATCGTACTCGGACAACAGCTCACGGATCTCCATTTCAACGAGTTCCAGCAGCTCTTCGTCGTCCACTTGGTCCACTTTGTTCATGAACACAACCATGTGCGGGATGCCAACCTGGCGACCCAGCAAGATGTGCTCGCGTGTTTGTGGCATAGGGCCATCAGCCGCGTTCACAACCAAGATCGCGCCGTCCATCTGCGCCGCACCCGTGATCATGTTTTTCACATAGTCAGCGTGGCCTGGGCAATCAACGTGGGCGTAGTGACGACCTTCAGTCTCATACTCAACGTGCGCTGTGGAAATGGTGATCCCACGGGCTTTTTCTTCTGGCGCGCCGTCGATCTCGTCGTAGGCTTTAAACTCATTCGAAAACTGCTTTGTAATCGCAGCTGTCAACGTTGTCTTACCGTGGTCAACGTGGCCAATCGTGCCGATGTTTACGTGCGGCTTATTACGTTCAAACTTCTCTTTTGCCATATCGCTGGCCTCCGTTATCTTTGGCGCGGTGTTACGCCGTGTTGCTTGGCCCGATCTATGGGCCGACAGCGGTGCATCTGCACCCCTATAATAGATGCGTGCCACGTAATGCGCCTTGGCTTAAAAATCAACCAGTATTATTGGGCTTTGGGGCAGTTTGTCTCGAAAATCTGCGCCTCAGGCGCAAAATGCCAAAACTCGTGTCTGTAACTGGTTAAACCAACAAATCCACCTATAGTTAGTCCAAGACATTTATCGCGATTGGAAACAGAATGCCCGATGGACAGATGACACGCGAACAGCCGCCCAAGGTTGAATTGGTCACGCGGATCATGTCGATCTGGGAAACCCTGCAACTTGCGCGAAAAAACCTGATCGCGATCATCCCGCAAGTGGCCGTAAAGCAACCCATCGTCACGGGTAAAACGGGAATCATCCGTTGGCATATGGTCATGGACCCCACCGCCAACCGCCGCATTTTAAAAGACAAGCTCGACATCTATCCAAAATCCGATGTGACCAAAAACATCCTGCGCCCCGCCATTGGCGACAGCATGTTCATTGCCGAAGGGGCGCACTGGCGCTGGCAACGTCGCGCCGCTGCCCCTGTGTTTTCCCACCGCAACATCGCCGCTCTTGCCCCCATCATGTCCGCCCGTGCCCAAGCCGCAAGCGATCGTCTTGCCGCGGCGAATGGCGAAGCAGACGTTTTTGATGAAATGGTGCGCACCACATTCGAAGTCATCTCAGACGTAACCTTTTCAGGATCAGGCGCCATGGACCCTGATGCCGTCCACCGCGCCATTGATGCCTATATCGACCAAACTGCCCGCGTGTCGCTGTTTGACATTATGGGCGTGCCCACATGGGTGCCACGCCTATCCCGCCTATTCGGGCCAAACTCCCTCACCAAAATGAAAGAGATCGCAGATCAAAGCATCAACGCCCGCCGCGCCTCTGGCCCCAAGGACATCCCCGACCTGCTCGATCTGCTGATGGAAGGGGAAGACCCGAAATCGGGCCGTCAAATGAACCAATCCGAACTGCGCGATAACCTGTTGGCGTTTATCGTAGCAGGGCATGAAACCACCGCCCTGACCCTCGGCTGGGCTTTATACCTCTGTGCCTTTGACCCAAAGGTGCAGGAAAAACTCCGCGCTGAGTCTCAATCGGTTTTGAACGGGCGCACCGCCACATACGACGACGTGACGAAAATGCCCTACTGCGAACAGGTGATCAAAGAAACACTGCGCCTGTATCCCCCCGCTGCATTCCTGTCACGCACCGCCCAAGACGCAGACACATTGTGCGGTCGCAATATCAAACCCAAAGACACCGTTATGCTGCCGGTCTATGCACTGCACCGAAACGAATTGCTGTGGGACGACCCCGATACGTTCGATCCAGATCGCTTTGGCAAAGGCGCAGAGTATGACCGCTTCAGTTGGCTGCCCTTTGGCGATGGCCCCCGCGTCTGCATCGGCAGCCATTTTGCCATGATCGAAGCACAAATCATTCTCTCAACCCTGATCTCGCGCTTTAAATTTGAACGCATCCCAGGCAAAGATCCGAAACCCGTTCTGGTTGTCACACTCCGCCCCGAAGGCGGCGTTCCGCTAAAGGTGACGCCCGTTTAAACGCCCACACTGGTTTTTTACGCGATCTGCTGCACATGCAGCGGCTAAACCCGCCCATAAAACCCAAGGCGCTCTTCCTCGGAAAACATCACATCAGGGGTTTCGTAATACGAAAACACCGCGATCATACGGGGCGTATTCCCGATCACAGGGGTCACACGGTGGGCCGTGTTTTTACCCGCAAACACATTCAACGTCCCTGCGGACAGATCAATCTGTTTGGTCGGTTCCGCACCCCGCAGTAATCTGGCCACGCCGTCATAATTCGGATCATCATCACGGCGCAAATCGGAACAATACTCAAACGCGCCGCCCTGATCGGGCGCTTGCAATAACAATGTGGTTGTGAACTCGGATCGGTCAAAATGCCAATTCAACGCCTGCCCATCAGTATACGCCATCACATTCACACGCGCCAAGGGATCACCCATCGTGTGCAACACGGGCTTTTCCATGCAGGCCGCCAAAAACACGATGAACGGCTCCCATTCATATAACCGCATCAACGCCCCCTGCCCCAGTTGATCGGCACACAGCGTTCGGTTTGACGTTTCACGCATCACCAATGCAGGATGATCATCGTCCAGCTCTGGGATGGACTTCTTGAAATAAATATTGTGCTGCCGCACATGCGAAAAACTCTCGCTATCAAACTTTGGCATCAAATCTGCTGCGGTCTTTTCGGCAACCTCGCGGCGCAACAAACCATCAAGGTTGAACATGCCTTCTGCGGCCAAATCAGCGCGACATCGGGCAACCAAATCATGCCACGGGGCAGATCCAGTTTGATCAATCGGGAAACGGGACAGGTCTAGGATATCTTTCATCCCTCAAACCTGCGTCCAAGTTTCCCTGCCCGCTACCTTAAAAACGACAACCCTAGTCGCAGATTTTTTGCAACGCGCGCCATTCCAAAGGGGTCAAAACCGGCTCATATTCCGCATCCCCAATCACATCTGCGGCCACCGCAGCGGCGGCACGGCCGTCCAGATTGGGGTGCGATGCCAAATGGGACATCAACCCTTTCTGATCTCCGTGCTTGTCCTTCAAGGTTACGAAAAACTCTGCGAATGACGCGGCTGGCAATCCAGCATCCGCCAACAATTCATGGGCAAACTCATCTGCACCAGATTCCGCATCCTGTGCATATTGCGCCGAAATCAACCGTTCCGTCAGCGCCAGCGCCATAAACCCGCCCGCAAAATCGCCAAACACCATGCCCAAAATACCCACCGATCCTGCAGACCGCAGGGTCAAACGCATGGGATCACGGTTCACCACATGGCCCACTTCATGACCCAGCACACCTGCCACCTCTTCAGGGGATCGGGCCGCATCTAACAATCCTTCAAACAACACCACATTGCCCCCTGGCACGGCGAAAGCGTTGATCATCTTGTGTTTGTACACTTTGACCTGCAAATCATACGGGATCTCGGTGTCTCCCACGATCCGCCTTGTCATCTTTTGCAACGCGCGCAGCCCGTCAGGATTGCGACAGGTCAAATCTTTCTCTTCGCTGCCCCCCAGAAACGTATGAATTTGCGTCATCGCCGCTTGGCCAATGGCCGCCTCACGTTCCACAGGGATCATGGTAGCCAATTGGTTTGATAAGGCAGGCAAGATCACGAACATAATCAGCAAAACCGATGCCACGGCCCCCCCGGACCAAACCGCCAATTGCCGCAACTTGGATTTCTGCACCCGCACCTTGCCCAAATTCGGCGCAGCGGCACGCACAAATTCTGCGGCCTCGTCATGCACCAAAATCAACCGCGCGATACCCTCTTGCCCCAGCTTCAGAACAATACCTTCGCCCCGCGCCTGTTCGCGCACCTCGCGCAATTCGTCCAACGGCCAGATAATCTCGGCGGCATTCACCGGTTGGATCACCAGAACTTGGCTGCCATGCCGTTGATCGGCAAACACCCCAACAGGCAACTGCCGCGCGGATTTCCCATCGAAATACTTGCCCTCTGCGGGTGCGGATTGCAGCATCATACTCTCCTTAAATCGCGGCCCCAACATCGAGCGCATCAGCAAAGCCTTCGGCCTCAACCATTTCATCGCGCGAACGTTGCTGAATATCATCAAGCGCATCGGAATTCAGAATTTTGGTTTCCACCACATAGTGTTCCAAAACGGGCTGGCTGACAAAAATGATGCCAAACACACCATAACTCAGCAGCATCGCAATATAGCCGATCACAAACAAAGCCGCCCCGAAAAAAAACGCCACGCTCAGGTTGTTGGGATCAAACAACTGATCCCCCAGCGCCAACAGATCAAGCGTGGTCAAACCCATGAAATTCGACGCAACCAGCGAAAACGCAGAAAACACCAGACCCGCACAAGTAGACGCCAGCAACGCCCCCAAAACATAGGTCCAAAACACCTTGGCCGCGCGCGGGGCGGTGATAAATCCCACCCGATCACCCAACCGTTTCTGATCCCCAAGAATGCGAAAGCTCTCAACCCGATAATAGGCAAAAGCATAATAAAACCACGCCGCCCCGATAAAGGTAAAGAACAGCCACACAAATTGGTCTTGCAGCACCACCAACAGCCCAGGGCCCACAATCAATGCCGCCGCAATGAAATAGTGTTTCATGGCGGGATACAGGTTTGTCCACTTGCCCCCTTGAACGAACTTTGTGTTGCCATACCACGTGCGATCAATCTTATACTTTTCGAGCCAAAACGTCTGGCGCGGCAGCAACAATCCCAACGACAGAATGGTGATGATCGAATGCACTATCGCCCGCCACACATATCCCCATGCGGCCGCATCCACGCCAAACCGAACCCCGCGCCAACGGGTACGCGACAAGATATATCGCCGTGCGCGGTACTGCGCGTAAAAGATGAACGGGATCACCGCCAACAATGTGGCCTGCCCCAACAGAACTTGCATCGCGCGAGCCTCAGGGCCATCCCCACCTGACAAAACGGACATGCCCACAAACGACAACAACACTTGAAACAAGCCCAGATAAATTGCCAAAAACGCCACCGCAATCAAAAAGCCCAATAGCTTTTCCAACCCATTGCCTGTGTATTCCATCGGGTCCCCACCGGGCGCCGTGGCCGACCAGAAATATTTGCGAATGCGCGTCTTGGCCCAGAACCGATAAAATCCCAGCGTGACCAACGTCAGCAACGCCGTCTTCAACGCCAACCAAAACAGCGGCCCCTGCTCCCCCCGATACTCCAGCTCCATCGGCGGGCTCGATGGCGCTGCCACACGCGTATCTGATTGGCGCAATCGCGCAAACGGGTCGTTGGAAAAATCACTGCTCATGATCTGCCCTCAATATTATTCTTTTTTATTGGGCGCGATCATGCGCCCAAAGCTCTAAAATATCAAAACTTATTATCTCTGGGGAACCCACGCGGTGCCATACGCCCCGCACTGGCCCGTTTACCGGTCCATTCGTCCAGCTCTGTTTCTGTGCGCGTCCGCCCCGCTGGGTCCAACCAACTCAGTCCCTCGGCCCGCACAAATGTGGTGGCATCGTTCAACCCACCATCTTTGTATTTTTGCAGCCGAACGCCTTTGCCGCGTCCCATTTCAGGTAGTTCTTCGATTGGGAACACCAGCACTTTGCGGTTTTCACCCACACAGGCCACGTGATCCCCCGCAACTGGGGTGCAGATGGAGGCTTTCACATCCCCCTTCACGTTCAGCACCTGTTTGCCCGTTCGCGTCTGCGCAATCACGTCATCTTCAGCCACAACAAACCCATCACCAGCCGAGCTTGCAACCAGCAACTTGCGCCCTGGTTTGTGCAAGAACATCGCGACCATTTCCGCTTCATTGGGCAAATCGACGATCAGGCGCACAGGTTCCCCCATACCCCGCCCACCGGGCAATGTGGAACACCCAAGCGTGTAAAACCGCCCGTTTGCCCCCATCAACAACAGCTTATCCGTGGTCTCCGCATGGAAAATGAACCGTGGCCCATCTCCATCCTTGAACTTCAACTCTTGGCTCAGATCAATGTGCCCCTTCATGGCACGAATCCAGCCCATGGCCGAACACACAACCGTAATCGGCTCGCGCTCGATCATCGCCTCCAGCGGCACCTCTTCAAATTCGGGCGCTTCGGCCAATTCTGTGCGCCGCTCACCGCCGACGGATTTCTTACCAAATTTCGCGCGGGTTTCTTTCAACTCGCCGATGATGCGCTGCCACTGCAAATCTTCGGACCCCAGCAGCGTCTCCAATTCATCCAGCTCAGCCCACAGCGCATCCCGTTCATTGCGCAGCTCGACCTCTTCCAGCTTGCGCAAAGACCGCAATCGCATGTTCAAAATCGCTTCGGTTTGCACTTCGGTCAATTGCTCTGCACCCGCCGCAATTACATCAGACGGCGACCGATAATCCGCCTCCGATGTGGCTTTGGGATGATCCAGCGACCAATCCTCACGCAACAACGCCTCTTTGGGGTCTTCGTCGTAACGGATCACATCAATCACACGATCAAGGTTCAGGAACGCAAGGATAAAGCCCTCCAAAACCTCCAACCGTCGCTCGATCTTATCAACGCGATACTGCGAACGGCGCTGCAATACTTCACGGCGATGATCCACAAACGCTTTCAACACTTCACGCAACGAACACACCTTCGGCGTGCGCCCGTCAATCAACACGTTCATGTTCAAACTAAACCGCGTTTCCAGATCGGATTGACGGAACAGTGTTTCCATCAAAACCGTTGGATCAACCGTCTTGGCACGGGGTTCCAACACAAGGCGAATATCATCCGCACTTTCATCTCGCACATCCGCCAAAATCGGAATTTTCTTCGCATTGATTAGTTCGGCAATCTTTTCGATCAGCTTGGATTTGGCCACCTGATACGGAATTTCCGTAACCACAATCTGCCACTGCCCGCGGCCCAGCTCTTCCAATTCCCACTTGGCCCGCACCCGAAATGATCCACGCCCCGTGGAATAGGCCTGCAAGATATTTTCCTGCGGCTCCACCAAAATGCCACCGGTCGGGAAATCCGGCCCTGGCACAAACTGCATCAGCTTTTCGATTTTGGTGTTGGGGTTCTTCACTAGCTTAATCGCGGCAGAACACAACTCATCAATGTTGTGGGGCGGAATGTTCGTCGCCATCCCCACCGCAATCCCCGTGGACCCGTTTGCCAACAGGTTCGGAATGCTTGCGGGCAAAACCGCAGGCTCCGTCAAACGCCCGTCATAGTTATCGCGAAAATCGACCGAGTCTTCTTCCAAACCCTCCAGCATCGCTTCGGCAATGCCTGTCATGCGCGCTTCGGTATATCGTGCCGCCGCAGGGTTATCCCCGTCGATGTTGCCGAAATTCCCCTGCCCATCCACCATTGGATAGCGCACGTTGAAATCCTGCGCCAAACGCGCCATCGCATCGTAAATCGCCGCGTCCCCGTGGGGGTGGAAATCCCCCATCGTGTCGCCGCTGATTTTGGCGGATTTTAGGTACTTCCCGTTCGATGCCAGCTTCAGGCGGTTCATTGCATATAGAATCCGCCGATGCACGGGCTTCAACCCATCCCGCGCATCAGGCAAGGCACGGTGCATAATTGTGCTTAACGCATAGGTCAGATACCTATCGCCAATCGCACGGCGCAGGGTTTCAACAGTGGTCATGCCACCATCATCGCTCAAATTGGGGTCTTCTATCTGATCTGCCATAGATCGTGTGATAACCGAGCATATTAGGGCCGTCTAGGGCACAGTTGGATGCGGTAGAATTTTCTGCAAAAGAATCTCCCTCCCCCCATTGAACAACAGGATTCCATGCTTACCTACCCGTCAACTTGGGGGTTGGCGCAGATCATCGCGCCGCAAAATGTGGGGGGTCACATGTCACGTATTTTAAATTTCACTATCCTATTTCTGCTCGGTGGCATCATCTATGTCCAAACCGATGGGTTTGGCGCAAACGCAGGCTCATCTGTGGTGCGTTCCGAACCTGTTGCCGCAGCACAGGTTCAAACCGTTGCTGTCACACCAGCCGTTGCAAAGGTCCTCATTGACGATCCGCAACAACCCGTCAAAACCGCCCATATCAACGCCCTGACCAAGGCCGAGAAAGACGCGATCAAATCCCGTTTCACCGCGCAACGTTTGGCCGCCAGCACTCTGATCCGCACAGTAAAACTGACCAAAACACCGGTGATCGAGAAACCCGAAACCGCACGAATGATCGTCGCGGGCAAAATCGTGAACGCCCGCTCTGAACCCACAACGCAATCTCAAGTTCTGGCAAAACTGCGCCGTGGAACCGAAGTTGTCCCAACAGGCAACTCTGATGGGGACTGGGCCGAAGTGATTGTCGAAGAAACAGGCCAATCCGTTTGGATGCACTCTGATTTTCTAACCCAACAGTCCTAAAACGCAGACCTGTTAACAATCACCACGCGACTACGCACTTTTGGGGTGCTCAAACGCTGTAGCAAAATTCCGACTAAAATAATCGGAATTGACATACTGAGTAAAATACTCAACTAATTGGTCAACGCCAACACGAAGACCGACTCAAATGATTATTTGCAGCTGCGCCCACGTAACCGACCGCGACATCCACAACGCCATCGACTGGATGCGCGCCTCGGACGAGCACGTCGTCATCACCCCAGGACGCATTTATCGCGCCCTCGGCAAAAAGCCGACATGCGGCGGCTGCGTGAAACTTTTTGTTGCTAATATGCGGTCAAACCCTAGTCTTAGTGTTCCACGTGAATTGTGTAATTTACGCGCTGATCTCAATAAAACCGCGTGATTTTCGATTTAAATGCTAGCAAAAATAAGGAGCAAGCACCCATGAAGGGCGACGCAAAAGTCATTGAATATTTGAACAAGGCCCTTCGGTCTGAACTCACCGCCGTCAGCCAATATTGGCTGCATTACCGTCTTCAACAAGATTGGGGCTATGGTCGTCTGGCGAAGAAATCCCGCGAAGAATCCATCGAAGAAATGAACCACGCCGACACCCTGATTGATCGTATCATCTTTCTGGGGGGTCATCCAAACCTGCAACACCTCGATCCCCTGCGCATCGGTGAAAACGTGCGCGAATCTATGGAATGTGACTTGGCGGGGGAACACGATGCCCGCACCCTATACATCGAAGCCCGCAATCACTGCGACAAGGTTGGCGATTATGTGTCTAAAAACCTGTTTGAAAGCCTGATCACAGACGAAGAAGGCCATATCGACTTCCTCGAAACACAACTTGAACTGCATGATCGCATTGGCGAACAGAACTTTGGGCAATTGAACGCGCTGCCAGCAGACGAAGCAGAATAAGCAAAACACCCAATCAACACTTGCAAAACGCCGCGAATTGCTGTCCCTCAAGGGTCAATCAATTCGGGGCGTTTTCTTATGGCGAAATCTATTCTTTTGACGGGCTGTTCCACTGGCATCGGCTATGACGCAGCACACACACTGCAAAAACGCGGCTGGCGCGTGTTCGCCACCTGCCGCCAGCAAAAAGACTGCGACAGACTAACCGCCGAAGGCCTGACCAGTTTCGTGCTCGATTACGAAGACGAAGCCAGCATCAAAGCCGCTGTCAAAACCACCTTGGATGCCACGGGCGGCACGCTTGATGCCTTGTTCAACAACGGTGCTTACGCCATTCCTGGCCCCGTCGAAGACCTCAGCCGTGATGCCCTGCGCACGATTTTTGAAGCCAACTTTTTCGGCTACTTCGATCTGATCAACCAACTCATGCCCACATTCCGCGAACAGGGCCACGGCCGCATCGTGCAATGCTCTTCCCTGCTGGGCATGACCGCCCTGCGCTATCGTGGCTCTTACAACGCCACCAAATTCGCGCTCGAAGCCATGACAGATACCCTGCGTCTGGAACTACGTGGCACAGACATCAAACCAATCCTGATTGAACCCGGCCCCATCAAAACCGATTTCCGCAAAAACGCGATCATCCAGTTTGATAAATGGGTCGATTGGGAAAACTCCCTTTTGCGCGATCACTATGAATCGACCCTGCTTGATAAATTGAAAAAGGTCGGTACCAAAAAAGACCCCGGCGAACTCGGACCAGAGGCCGTGACCGCCGCCCTCATCAAAGCCATCGAATCCCCAAACCCAAACCCACGCTATTTCGTGACATGGCCAACGCGCCTCACCAGCACCCTGCGGCGGTTGTTGCCCACCCGCTGGTCTGACGCAATTTTTGTCCGTTTCTAAGAAAATGCTGGCCCTTTTTGACAACACACTTATGTCAGGGGAAACGAAAGGCGGTTCCTGATGAGCGCACTCTATTACCTAGTTATTTTCGCGATCCTTGCGGTTTTGGTCGTTCTTATGATCGGCCTTGGCGCATTTACAACGGGGGGCGAGTTCAACAAGAAATATGCCAATAAACTGATGCGCTATCGGATTATCGGCCAAGCCGTCGCCATTGCGTTGATCTTGATTTTTGTCGCTCTGCGCGGCGCAGGAGGATAACATGGTCGTACTCAACAAAATCTACACCCGCACAGGAGATGCTGGCGATACGGCTCTTGGCAATGGGGACCGCGTGGCAAAACACTCTGCCCGTGTGACAGCCTATGGCACAGTGGATGAAACCAACGCCACCGTTGGCATGGCCCGCCTGCACGCAAACGGCGATATGGCGGATGCACTGTCCCGCATTCAAAACGACCTGTTTGATCTGGGCGCTGATTTCTGCCGCCCCAATATGGAAGAGGACGCCAACGCCGAATACCCGCCCCTGCGTGTGAACGATGCTCAGGTAGAACGGCTCGAAAGCGAAATTGACGCCATGAACGCCGATCTTTCCCCCCTGCGCAGCTTTATTCTGCCAGGCGGCGCCCCACTCGCGGCACACCTTCACGTCTGCCGCACCGTATCACGCCGCGCCGAACGCCTCGCAGTGGAACTCTCCACCCTCGAATCCGTAAACCCCGCCGCCGTAAAATACCTCAACCGCCTGTCAGATTGGTTCTTCGTCGCAGGCCGCGTCGCCAACAACAACGGCGCAGACGATATCTTGTGGGTTCCAGGCGCGAACAGATGACGCCCGAACTTGCTCGAACAGTCGAGGCGGCTTACGTAGCGTTCAAATGTCTCCCGCCAGAAGACCTTGGCGTCTGCCATCGTTGCTGTATGGAAGAGTGGATTGAGGATGATTTTCTCAACCACAATCCCCGCGATCTTCGAGCAAACTACATATCTGACTGGTATTTCGCTGCAGTTACTGCGGCGGGTGGTGTTGTAGCGCATAAAGGTATTTCCGAGTTTGTAATGCCTCGGGTTTTGGAACTACTTGCCGAAGGCAAAGACCCAGCAACTGTCGGAGAAGAAGTCGTTTTGGAGCGATTGGGCGCAGGACTTACGGATCGTTGGTCCAAGACACAAAATGCTACTCTCGAAGATTTCAAATGCGCTTATCTTGATAGCTTAATCAACGACAAAGGGCGAATGCTGGACGATGTATTATGTATGTTTGTGAATGCAGGATTTGACCCAACATCTCTGACCGATAGACTTTTGGGCTGGAACCCACGAGATCTTATCGAGATACTCCACAAAGATTGGGTCAGATGGGGAAAACCTTCAATCTGGCGCACCGCGTTTTGGGATGAAAAAACCATGCAAGCGAAGCAGGTCATGGAGTGGTATCACAGCAACCAGCTTCGTAACCACATCACAGAATATGCCGCACAACATTCAGACGACGCTGAACTCTCGAGCAAAGCAAATGCGATCCTCCGATTGATCTAAGGTGAAACGCGCCACTGTCCCAACTTCGCCCCCCTGTGAACAGCCACGCCATCACCTTGCCCCACCTTCAGCGAATCCCAAAAACCATCCCCAACCGCCAACACAAGTTACATTTCTCTCAAAAACCCATTCCAACCAGAAAAACCCCCATAACTTGACGTCATAGCGCTATCCCGCGTCGATTTAACTCTATTCACGCCCCCCAGATTTTTGTAGACGCGAAGGACGAGATTCTAACCTGTCCCACCAACGGGACAATTTATGTCAGGAGAGACGCAATGAAGGTTTTGGTGCCTGTCAAACGCGTGATCGACTATAACGTGAAAGTACGTGTTAAAGCGGACGGCAGCGGTGTTGATCTGGCGAATGTCAAAATGTCCATGAACCCGTTTGACGAAATCGCAGTAGAAGAAGCGATCCGTCTGAAAGAAGCGGGCAAAGCAGAGGAAATCGTTGCGGTTTCCATCGGCGTAAAACAATCCCAAGAAACATTGCGTACAGCATTGGCAATGGGCGCAGACCGCGCGATCCTCGTGGTTGCTGCGGATGATGTTCACAACGACATCGAGCCACTGGCCGTTGCGAAAATCCTCAAGGGTGTGATCGACGAAGAGCAGCCTGGTCTGGTGATCGCTGGCAAACAAGCCATCGACAACGACATGAACGCAACAGGCCAAATGCTGGCAGCGCTGACAGGTTGGGCCCAAGGCACATTCGCTTCTGAACTGGACGTGGACGGCGACACAGCCACAGTCACACGCGAAGTGGACGGCGGTTTGCAAACCATCAAAGTGAAGATGCCAGCCATCATCACCGTTGATCTGCGTTTGAACGAGCCGCGCTACGCGTCCCTGCCAAACATCATGAAAGCCAAGAAAAAGCCGCTGGATGAAAAAACAGCTGCTGACTATGGCGTCGATGTATCCCCACGCTTGACAGTTGTGGGCACTGCGGAACCTGCTGCACGCGCGGCTGGTATCAAAGTGGCGGATGTGGCCGAATTGGTCGCGAAACTCAAAGACGAAGCGGGGGTTATCTAATGGCTGTTCTTCTTCTAGCTGAAATCAACGATGGCGAATTGTCCATGGACCAAACAGCCAAGGCTGTGTCCGCATGTGCAAACCTCGGTGATGTAACTGTTCTGGCCTGTGGCGCAACGTGTGCCGATGCCGCCGCTGAAGCTGCAAAAATCACTGGCGTGTCCAAAGTACTGTGCGCCGAAGATGCACAATACGGCCACCGCCTGGCAGAGGTCACATCTGACTTGATCGTATCTCTTGCGGGGGATTACTCCCACATCGTGGCGCCTGCCACGACAGATGCGAAAAACATCATGCCACGCGTGGCAGCGATGCTCGACGTGATGGTCATTTCAGACATCACAGGCGTTGTGGATGGCGATACATTCGAACGTCCAATCTACGCAGGCAACGCGATCCAGACTGTCAAATCTTCTGACGGCACAAAGGTTGCAACCATTCGGACCGCTGGCTTTGACGCCGCTGCCGAAGGTGGTTCTGCTTCTGTGGAAAACATCGCAGCCGCTGGCGCAAACGATCTGTCCACATGGATCGAAGATAAGGTTCAGGCCTCTGATCGCCCAGAACTGACATCTGCGAAAATCGTTGTATCTGGTGGCCGTGGCGTTGGGTCCGAAGAAAGCTTCGCAATTATCGAAGCCTTGGCTGACAAACTGAACGCAGCGGTTGGCGCATCCCGCGCAGCCGTTGATTCAGGCTACGCACCAAACGATTGGCAAGTGGGTCAAACAGGTAAGGTGGTTGCACCTGACCTCTACATCGCTGCGGGTATCTCTGGCGCGATTCAGCACCTCGCTGGTATGAAAGACTCCAAAGTCATCGTCGCCATCAACAAAGACGAAGAAGCACCGATTTTCCAAGTTGCGGATTACGGTCTGGTTGCTGACCTGTTCGATGCAGTTCCTGCTCTGACAGAAGCACTCTAAGCCTCTATCAATTTTTTTGAAAAGCCCGCCTTTTGGCGGGCTTTTTGTTTGCGCAAAGCCACGATAAGAATGGGCTATGAAAAAGGCGCTTATTCATATCGGCCCCCATAAAACGGGCTCCACCTATATTCAAAAGATGATGCAGACCAACGCGCATCTGCTGGCCCCCTCGCATCAGTTTTTCCCAAAATCTGACCCGCTGTTTGATGCACTTCAACGGTTTACTCTTGGCGTTCATAATTCCGAGGATGCGACCAATTCTTTGCAGACCATCCACCAAACCGCCTATGAACTGGGCCGCAGCCTGACCGCCCCAAACACCCTCATCAGCAGCGAAGACCTGCTCGGCCCCGTGCCCACACTGGCCAAAATTTACGGGCTCTATCCGTTTTTGCACCTGACCTTACCCGCCATCCAAGCAGGCTTTGATGATGCCGAGGTCGAAACCCAGTTCTTTTGCTACATCCGCGAATATCAGGATTGGCTGCGCTCGGTTCATGCCCATAAATTCCGCGACAAAAAACGCACCTTTGCCCCGCGCAAATTCAGCCGCGCCAATGGCCTGCCCTTCGCATGGGACACCTTCACCGAAACCATGTACACCGCCCTTGGCAAAGACGCCGTTGTGTTCCGCAGCTACGAAACGGATGCCGTATCAGGGCGGTTAGGCGCGGATATGTTCCGCTATTTCGGCATTCCCGATGCGGTTCTTGATCACATGGACTGGATCGAACCGGTGAATGTTTCGCCACGTCGGTCTTGATTGAAGCCCTCCTCTGCCTAAGCTGACCGCGAAAAGGAGCCTACAATGCACATTGATCCGACCCCTGAACAATTCGCCGCCTTCAAATCGCTCGACCGAGAGCAGCCATTGAACATGCTGAACCTTGTAAAACTGAACGACACCGCGAAATACAAAGACGGGCGCGGCGGCACAGGGGCAGACGCCTACAAAGCCTACGGCACAGAAAGCGGCCCCATATTTGCCGGTGTGGGCGGCGAAATCATCTGGCGCGGCGATCCCAAATCCATGCTGATCGGCCCATCAGATGAAACATGGGATGTGGCCTTCATCGCCCGCTATCCATCGCTCAACGCCTTCCTCGCCATGGTTATGGATCCCGCCTATCAAGCCATCGTTTTTCACCGCCAAGCCGCCGTGGCAGACAGCCGCCTGATCCCTCATCACGAATTAGAAGGGACTGCGAATTTCGGGTAAATCCCTTGAAGGCGGCGTCACAAGGTGTAGGTTGCAAGACAACAGCATCAGGATATTTCAATGGACATCAAATCTGTAAGCGTGATCGGCGCAGGCCAAATGGGCAACGGCATCGCTCAAGTCTTTGCAGGCGCCGATTTCGAAGTGCGCCTGTACGATATCTCCAAGGACGCGCTTGATAAAGGTATCGCAACCGTCATCAAAAATCTGGACCGCGCCATCGCCCGGTCCACAATCACCGAAGCCGACAAAACCCGCACCCTTGGCAACATCACACCCGTGACCACACTGGCAGAATGCGGCACCGTGGATTTGGTCATCGAAGCCGCCACCGAGCGCGAAACGATCAAACAGGCCATCTTCGAAGACATCCTGCCCCATATCGGCAAGGATACGATCCTGACCTCGAACACATCCTCCATTTCCATCACACGGCTTGCCTCACGCACGGATCGCCCCGAACGGTTTATGGGGCTGCACTTCATGAACCCCGTACCGATCATGCAACTGGTGGAATTGATCCGCGGGATCGCCACGGATGATGCAACCTATAACGCCGTAAATGCGGTCGTGGAAAAGATCGGCAAAACCTCCTCCACCGCCGAAGATTTCCCCGCCTTCATCGTGAACCGCATTCTGATGCCGATGATCAACGAAGCGATCTACACCCTGTACGAAGGGGTCGGAAACGTTCAAAGCATCGACACCTCGCTCAAACTGGGCGCAAACCACCCCATGGGGCCGCTGGAACTGGCGGATTTCATCGGGCTCGACACCTGCCTTGCCATCATGAACGTGCTGCACGATGGGCTGGCAGACACAAAATACCGTCCGTGTCCGTTGTTAACCAAATACGTCGAAGCGGGCTGGCTCGGCCGCAAAACCAAACGCGGCTTTTACGATTACCGCGGGGATTTCCCTGTCCCAACCCGTTAACCAAAAGCGACGCTCACGCGTCACCCCATAAGCCCTTAACAGGGCGATTTGCCTCCGGCGGAAGTATTTCTGCACAAAAGAAAGAGAAAGCCATGACCGAAGATACCGAACGCCACGCAATGAAAATGGCCAAGAAAAAGGCCGCACGTGACAAGATCATGGCCACCAAGACCGATAAAAAGGGCCTCGTGATCGTCAACACCGGCAAAGGCAAAGGCAAATCATCCGCCGCGTTTGGCATGATCTTTCGCTGCATTGCCCACGACATGAAATGCGGCGTGGTGCAGTTCATCAAAGGCGGCATGTCCACGGGCGAACGGGACCTCATCCTTGGCACATTCGCCGACAAATGCGCCTTCCACACCATGGGCGAGGGCTTCACCTGGGAAACCCAAGACAAAACCCGCGACACCGAAATGGCCCAAGCCGCATGGGAAAAGGCCAAAGAACTGATCCGCGACGAAAGCAACAAAATGGTGCTGCTAGACGAAATCAACATCGCCCTGCGCTATGACTACATCGACATCAACGACGTGGTGGAATTTCTGGTCGAAGAAAAACCCGAAATGACCCACGTGGTCCTAACGGGCCGCAACGCCAAAGAAGAACTGATCGAAATCGCCGATCTGGTGACAGAAATGGAACTGGTGAAACATCCATTTAGGTCAGGGATCAAAGCGCAGATTGGGGTGGAGTTTTAATCCATCCGCCAATTGCCCCCGACTTGATCGGGGGTCTCCAATCTGTATCTAAAAACGGGTCCCTGAACCCGTCATGGGCAGCAGGCGAAAAAACGAACCGCAAAAAGAAAACGGGTTGAGGGGGACATTCCACCTCAACCCGTCTTCACTTGGGAGAAACTCAGTACGCCGACACTCGGTAAGCATGAACTCAGTACGTTTTCACTCGGTACACCCCAACTCAGTACACCTTCACTCGGGACGCATTAGTGACAGTGATAGGGTTTGGACCCAGCATGACAGCCAGCGGCGTTTGTGCCACCTGAATGGGCAATGGCCTGATAAGGGAGAGATACAGTCAAAGCCAAGATGGCAGTTATGATGAGGTTTTTCAAAAAGGGTACTCCAAACGTTAATGTAACCTTAACGTATGACTAAGAAATGGACCTGTCAATTAATTGTTTAAAAACAATTACTTATCATGTTCACCTTTATCCTTCGCAGGAAAATTTGTAAACTCTGAGGGATGAAAAGCCGCTAAATCACCTGTAAATCGGGCGTTTTATCAGGTGAATATTTTCCATCCGCTCGATGTAATACAGGTCATCATCATAGCTGTCGCTCAGTGTGCTAACCAAATCTTCGGGCCACTGATCGGGAATCACTTCTCCTGCCACAGGTGGAAACCGCTCTTCAAATTTTTGCGCCACCTGATTGCGTTTTGATGCCGTTTCGGCGGGATGCTGTTTCAGGTATTCTTGCATCAACAACAAACCCTTTAACGACATCCCCTGATCCAGCGGATGATCCACCGCAACCAAATCCTCTTTGTTGGGCAAACCCGCAAACGCCTGCGCCACGCTGCGCCAGATATAAGGGTAATCTTCAAACGTCCAAACCGTCAGCGGCAGCTCGCTCTCGCGCCCTTGCACGCGGTGCAAATATTCCGACCACCGCAGCGCAAACGGATCACTGACCGTCACAAACTCCTGCAAGCTTTGCGTCGGCTCATTCATATAGGCCACGTTGTAACAAGACGGAAGAAAGCTCGCAGGATTGCGCAGCGCACAGAATAATTCCACATCGTCTTGCCCAATCAATTTGATCAAATGTGCCACCGTGGCACTGCCGCGCGGGTAAATGATATCATCCTTGATCGGGCGCAGGGGGGACCCGCTGATCGACGGGCGCACAATCAAAATGGTTTTGTAATCCTTGCCGCCCGTCAGTTTCTTGATCATCTTGGGCAGCGTATTTTCATCCGCATTGTTGCGACGCATGGCACGAATAGCAGGCCAAACGGCCGCTTCCATCTCGTCCTCTGCTGGCAACAGAATGCCGTTCGCCTCCAACAGATCACGGTTCGCACCCAACTGTGCGGCCAAATGCTCTTGCGCGGCCCGATGGGCGCCAAAGAAAATCCGAAACTTCAATGTCCACCCCTTACGCAGTCACCATCACATTTGCTCTGTCAGAGTTAATGGTTCGTTTCGCCCTTTTCCACCGTGAAAAAGAAATCAGATGCGGGGTCCTGATCCACCACCTCATCTGGGATCACATCAGGGCCTGACAAAAACACGTTCGATCCGAAATGCGAATGCAGACGGGACAGTTTGCGCAAACGCGGCCCGATCAAATCCGCATAAAATGCAGTGTATTTTTCCGTGGCCCGCAGCTCATCAATCTTGGCACGGTGGCGGCGCACGGCCTCGTGGTGAATGGCCGCGATTTCTTCATCCGCCATCAGCTTGTCCAATTCCGCCTGCAATTTCGGGATCATCCGCTGGATAGAGGTTTCCTCCTCCGCGTTGTTGTTCATCCGAAACCAATACGCCAGCCCCTGATCTCGATCCACGTGGTTCACGCGGCCCCGATCCCGTTTCACCAGAAAGCTCTCCGCACTGCGCACCGCATAATGGTTCAGCTGCACCAGATCATAGCCATAGGTCTGTGTGGTGGACCGCCACGCATTGCGGTAAATTTCCTTGGGCAGTTTCACACCCGATCCATTGACCCAGTGGATTTGCTCCCACAATTGCGGGTTCAATCCTTTGGGGCGATGCACCCCCATCTTTTTGAAAAACCCGTTGTTCTGGTACAGGGTTTTAAACCCCCACGCTTGATGCGGTTTATTGGCAAACTCTGGCGCACAGCGGGTCAGTTGTTTCACCAACAACTCGTCTTTGTATTCTTCCACATCGCCATTGCCAAACAACCGCCACGTCATCGCAAACATATTGGCTTCTGGCACGGCTGCAAACAACGCATCAAGCGTTCCATCCCCACACTTGATGTTGACGAATTCATCCACATCCATGTTCACCACCCAACTGGCTTTTTGCACGATCTCTTCGTCGTCAACGGCGTGCATGGCAGCATGTTGTGGTTTCATATCTACGTCGCGGTACGGATTGTCCCGATGCTGCAAAATCCCCCGTTCCTGCAGTTTATCCAACAGCGTATCCGTGCCATCGGTGCAGTCGTTTGTGTAAACGATGAAATCGTCGAACCCGATTGCCTTGTGATACGCGACCCATTCCAAAATGAACGGCCCCTCGTTTTTCATACAGGTCATGATACAGGCACGCCCGCGCCCGTTGTCTAAATCCGCCTTGATCACAGGCATGCGCACGGGTTTTTCGCCAAACCGTTTTTGCGCCAATTCAATCAGCGGCTTATGTTCCACTAGGCTCGATTTTGGCACGATCTTGGACACAGATGGCGTGGGGTGACGCAACGACATGAACCGATAAAACAGCCGCGCATCATCCACATTTGCATTCACATTGCCCACACGGATCAGCCGCCAAATAGCCGCGTCCGATGCCACATCAGGCGCAATACACCACCGCGCCTTCATTTTTTTCACATCAAACTGAACACAGATATGATCGCCAAATTCCGCAGGGCGATTTTTGCGCGTGCGCCACGGATACACATGCCGCCCACCCAGCGGGATCAACCCAGTATCCGCGGCCACCGCCGCATCAAACAGGCTGGTGTCATGGCCTTCGATCATCAGATCATACACATCAATATTCGCCACGGCGCGCGCGGTCCCAAGGAACCGATTGCGGATCAACTCGTAAATCATCACCTGTGAAATCGGCGATGCCCAAGCATCAGGGTCAGGGATATCCATGCGGTCTTTGCCCGGCGCATCAGGGGCATTAAACGGGTGCGCTTCGGGGGGCAGTTTCGGATCCCCCAATGGTGTTTCCGCATTCAGCAACACCACCTCACACGGACCAGACAATTTGTTCAAACCCTTGCGCAATCGGCGCATAAATCCCTTGTCCGTGCCTGGCTCCGCACGATCCAAAATCACCGCGCCCTGCAAATCATGATGCTGGATGTGGTAGTCAAGCCAACTCAGAACCACCTCGGCACTTTCACCACTGCGCACAGACACGAAACAATTCTTGCCTGCAAACAGGTCCAACTCGGCCACATTAGGATCAATCTTGACTGCGGTGTCCTCAAACACCATCTTCAGCGGCCCCTCCAACTTAGAGGTTTCACACGTCCACCACGTGGCCCCGCCAATGCTGCGCGTTTCCAATACCGACAAATCTTTGCCGGGAAACACCCGCAACGTATCTGCATCAGAATGGAAAAACAGATGCACAATCCGTTTGTCATCCCGCACCACCGAAACAGCGTCCAACAGGACAATCCCCTCGGCCTCAACCACATTCATATGGCGGCGATGTAATTCGTTTTTCTCAGACTTAGCCATTGTATTTTTTCATCCGAATCTGAGTTTTGATATACCGCATGGCCCGATCCATCGGTGGCGGCGTGCTGCTTGCCAGCAATCCCAACCGCCAGATCAGACGCACATTTTCAAGATCGTCCAGCATCACAGCAATCCGCCGTTTATGCTCTTCACAACTGCCCGTATGCAGAATGTCCACATCAGGCAGCGCCAACAATTCACCACGGACCACAACTGTGGCATCTGCCATTCGATCAATCGCCGTGTCTTCGACCACGTTGAAATTCCGCTCCGCCCAGTAGGACAGATCAATTCTGCGATCCATGTGGTTGGGCAAACCGCGCACAGATTTCAGCATGAACTCTTGCGCAGACCGCACCGAATAATGGTTCATATACGCCATGTCTTCATCAAACCGCACCGCATTCATCAGCGAAATCGCCTTATCCTGCTGCACAATTTGATCGGGCAGCTTTTGCCCGTTCGACGCATACCAAACCGCCACCTGATCTTTTTTGTTGCGCGGACGATGCACCCCCATTTGGCGAAACGCTGATGGTTTAAACAACGTCTTAAACAGGCACGACAATGGATAATTCATCCCATGGGGCGCGCACATGCGAAACCGCTCCGTTACTGGCGCAGTGTCATACACCTCTTGCCCCGCTGCCCCAAACAATCGCCACGGAAAGGCAATCGCCTCCGCCTCCGGCATACTGGCCACCAGCGTTTTCACGTTCCCTTCGGGCAGGTTCATGTATTCATCACAATCGAAAAACATCACCCATTCCGCATCCTTCACCAACGGATGTTTCTTGGCGATATTCAACGCCTGCCACTGCACGGTTTTGTCTGCGTTAAATTCAAACGGCAGATGCGTGATGCGATCATCCGCGCTCAGCGCATTGAGCAATTCCGCACTGCCATCATCGCAATCGTGGGTCAGCACCAGCATGTGATCAAACCCAGCCGCCAAATGATGCGCGATCCAATCAACCACATACGGCCCTTCATTGCGCAAACAGGTCACACCTAAAATCATGCGCGTTTCTCCGCACGGCGCTCGGCCCGTTTTTCCGCCTGCTTAATCTTCCAACGGCGGTGCTTGAATGCGTCCTGCATAATCGGCACCCAATCGTCTAAACCCCGTTGCAACAGATGATGCTCCATCACCGTGCGATACAGCCAGATTTTGCCCCGATCACGGATCATCTCGCTAAACCGTGCTGCATCCAACGTCCCCAGAACACCTTCGCCCATCACAGGTTTCAACACATCCAATCGGCGTAAAAACAGCGATGTACGATGCCCAAACGCAGGGGCACGCAGATGGATCACATTGTCCCCTGACAACCGCTTGGCATGTTCATTGTCCAGCTTTTCGAACTGGTCATACACGATGTAAACCTTGTTGGCGCTTTCAATACAGGGCACCGCATCGGAATAGGGCAATGTCCAATCCGCTCCGTGTCCTTTTCTGAATCGCGTTTCCCACGGCACAATGTCTCGGCTCAGGCTCGTCTGGGGGCTAAACGCAATCACGGTGGCTTCTGGTATCAACGCGCTAAACACCATGGCGGCGAACCCGCCCATAGATGCCCCTGCCAACGCGACATAGCCGAATTGCTCAAAAAACCCATCGTCACGCAGCTTTTCCAATCGGCGGATCAATCGTTCATCGCGAAACCACGTGGGCCCTTGCGCGAAAATCCCCATGTGGGACCAGTTGTTGTAATTGCAAAACCCTGATGCCCAGGCCTCGCGATCGTACCCTTCGTGCCCTGCCTCGGCAAGGTTATCAAACGTGATCACCAACTGGCTCAGATTGCGCTCCACATAGCACAACGAATGCGCGCCGATCTTTTCGTAAAACCCATCCCGCTCACCGTCAGGATAAATGTCACGATACCAATCAGGGATAATCCCTGTTTCAACTTCCCGCTCCAGCGGCTCGTCTTCCATGTGCTCCGTGTCGGACGCCATACCGTTTATCGTTTCTGGATAACCATGAACTGATCTTTGCGGGATTTGTCATATCCCACCTGATACATGAAACACCCCGAGATATGTTTGCGCAGGCCGTTCAGCTCTGCTTCGATCTCTTTGTCAGAATGGGAAAAGGCACCGTCTTTCTGATATCCATAAAACAGATCGGCGGTCTTGGTGAACCCTTTGGTCTCCATATGCTTTGGCTGCCAGCGCAGGCTCTCAATCGCATAAATCCCGCCAGATGCCATCTTTGGAAACAACTCCAAAAACGCGTTTTGCTGATGATGCGATGCGTGGCTCGCGTCATCCACGATGATATCCATCTTTGGCAGGTCTTTTGCGGCGGTCGCGATGTTTTCACGCGCGTCCATATCACACTGCACAAACGTGAACCGATCCTCTTTCAACCAGCTGAAATCGCACACATCCAAACCAAAAACCTCGGCTTTTGGGAAATACTCCAGCCACATGCGAATGCTCGGCGCATCCGTGGTTTTGCGATTCACTGGGAACTCATGCTCTGGCCCACCATCTTGCAGGCCCATTTCCATCACATTCAATTTGCGGGTGCGCAGGGGTGAAAACAGCATCTGATACATGTCCGTATACCGATGCCGCTTGCTGCCCTTATCCACCTCATACTTGTCCGCAATATCGGTCAGGTTCACTAGTCCAATGCCCGCCCGTTCCGATTGATCAATCGGCGCAACTTTGGGCACCGTGATCACAGGCTTCGACTTGGCCGCCTTTGGCACCTTTACCTTTGGCGTCTTTTCTTCAACGCGGCCCTCGGCGGCCGCTTTCTGCGCCCGTGACGGGGGCAACGGGGCTGCCTCTGGGTCAATGTCGTGCTTCTTAATCAACTGCCCCAACAGGCTCTTGGGATGGGGCGCACCGCCCTCTTTCTCAACCAAACGCGCTCGCATACGGCGGCCGTACAAATGCACAGAAAACGTGTTTTCCGTGATATACGGCGTCATGTCGAAATTCCGCTTCAACATGTTGCGGCGATCTTTGTAGGTGACAGGATACAAACCCTCTTGCGGCAGGGCGTATTTCGCCTCGCCCGTTTTGTGCAGGAAATGCGTCACCGCATGTGGCCCCCAAACACCCCAGGGCTGCTCGGACGCATGAACGGGGTCTCCTGCATCCCGCTTTTCTTCCAACTCGCGCGTGTATTCATCGCCGTACCACGTCGGGATCGCGAATTCATCGGATGTGAACTCCAGCAACTCCCCCAATGTGTCACAATCAGACGGCAGACCCAAAACCCCACCATTGATGTGCTTTTCGGATTCCCAGCCATAGAAATGCCCGTTCGGCGTTTCAAATTTCTTCATGCAATAGGCATCCGTATCCGCCCAAATCGTGTCTTTCTCCTGTTCCAGCATTTTATAGCGGAACAAGTCAGAATGCAGCGCAGGGGAGCCTGTGCGCGCATGGGCCAGAAAATCCGTTCGCGGCAAAACCACAGA
Organism: Amylibacter sp. IMCC11727; assembly: GCF_029854195.1. Classification (NCBI taxonomy): domain Bacteria; kingdom Pseudomonadati; phylum Pseudomonadota; class Alphaproteobacteria; order Rhodobacterales; family Paracoccaceae; genus Amylibacter; species Amylibacter sp. IMCC11727. The sequence continues at coordinate 548,522 of NZ_CP122960.1, read as the reverse complement.
CGCATCTGCCAATTCCATCCCATCTGGCACGTTTTGCAATGGGCCATAGTGATACAGCTTCACATGGTGCCCCGCATCCACAAAGGATTTCAGACACAACTGCTCCAGAAAGCTCAGGCTTCCTTCCATCCACAACGCTGCGATTTGATACTCTTTGCCTGCCACGTCACTACCCTCGATTTACTTTGCACGCTTGATCCGCGTGCCGTTTGTTGTTTTTCCAGAACCATACGCACCCACAGCCTGTTTCACAACGATTGTGCGCGATTTGGAAACAAAAAGCCGATTTTTGTGGCAATAAGGCACGTTACACTCCCGAAGTTTAAAATTGCGTATACGCAAACGAACAGTTTGTTCGGCACGGATTGCCTTGGAAGTCGCCAACATTCGGCCTAGCTTTGTTACAACTTCAACATTCAAAGGCACATCTCATGACAAAACTTCTTGGTATTTCTGGCTCCCTTCGCAAAAACAGCCACAACACATTTTTGCTTGCCGCTGCTGCGAAATCCTTCGGGGGCGACTACACGCTCGCAGACCTGAACTTGCCTCTCTACGATGGTGACATCGAAGAAAACGAAGGCATCCCTGCCGCGGTTCAAACGCTCTACGATCAGGTACAAGGCGCGGATGCGATCCTTATTTCTACGCCCGAATACAACGGCAACCTGTCGGGTGTTCTGAAAAATGCGCTCGATTGGATCAGCCGCATCAAACCCATGCCAATGGGCGACAAACCTGTCGCAATCATGTCCGCAACTGCGGGTCGTGCAGGCGGCGTTATGGCGCTCAACTCTCTGCGCCTCTGCCTCACCGCATTTCAGCCCCGTCTGCTGCACGGCCCCCTTGTGGCGGTCGCGGCCAGCTACGCAGCATTCAACGATGATGGCTCGCTCAAAGAAGAAAGCTATCAAAACGCGGTCGATGGCCTGATGGAAAAGCTGAAGTCTACGATTTAACTTTGTAGGTAAGTCCATGACGGATCAGGGCACGCAGCTTGTCCTGATCCTCTGGCGTGAAATCCCCCAACATCACGGCACGGTTGCCCTCAATCTCAAAATCCGCTCCAAATTGCGCGGCAAAATCCGACACAATCGAACTTTGACAATGGGCATAAATCGCCGCCTGCCCTGCCTTGGTCACCCCCAACCGCAGCGTTGAACCCTTGGGCGCAACATACGACGGCTGCCCCCACTTCAAACACTCCTCAACCGCGATGTCCCCCGCGCAATCGAAAATCAGATCCCGCGCCGCCAATAACGTTTCCCGCTCTGGCGCTTCAACCGCATCAAACGCACGTTTAATCTCTGGTTTCATGACGGATACATCGTCTCTTTGCCCCGCGCGATATAGGCCATCAGCACTGGGTCTTTCAGCACCAAATCGCTCAGGCTGTTTTGCTTTGGAAACGCCGCCATCGCCCGCAACATCGGCACCACGCTGGCATCCGCGCCCGTCGGCGCATCCCCATGCAAAAACGGCTTATCCCCCAACAACACCGAAAACGCTGCAATATCCTTTTCCACACGCGCCACTTGTTCTTCTTCTGAATGGCGTCCCATGCCTTGGCCGATACATTGGCGCACAACCCCTTTGCGCACAGCATTGGCGATGAACCCACCAATCACGGGGGGCATTCCCCTAAAGAACTCCTCTTTCACCAGCGCCCAATGATCGTCGTTCATCCAACGGCTCGCCAAAATCGCGAAATACACATTTTCCTCAAACGTACGGATAACCATTCGCGACACCGCCTTTTGCGCCTCGCTCAGCCCCGCTTCAAAATCCACGCCATAGGCAGATTCCAGATGATCGCGAATTTGGTCACTATCAGGGATCACCTGCGCTCCATCTTGCAACACCGGGAACTTCTTCTTGGGGGATTTGCGCGGATCAGGGTTTACATCCAACGCATAGGCCTGACCCGACAGCTCCATCAACGCAATCGCCTTGGCCGCGAACGGACTCCCCGAAATTTCACCAAACCCAGCGGGATAAACCGACAATTTCATCATAACGTGTCTCCTTTTTCCCAACCCTAGCTCACGCCTACTGTCATTTTGTGTCAGCAGCTTATACTATGCTTACATCATGGCTAAATCAGAACGACTCCTACAACTTATGCAACTCATGCGGCTCTTGTCACCTCCGGTACAGGCGTCCCAATTGGCAGAAGAACTCAATGTCTCGCTGCGCACCATCTACCGCGATATAGACAGTCTGCGCGCGTCAGGCGCAATTATCGACGGGGCCGCAGGCTATGGCTACTCCCTTGTCGAAGACACCGCCATGCCGCCGATGCTGTTTAACACAGACGAAACCGAAGCGCTCGTTCTGGGGCTGCGCGAAGTGATCGAAGTGGCCGATCCTGTTTTGGCAGACGCCGCCCGAAATGCCCTCGCCAAACTCGCTGCTTCCCTACCGGACCGCCTCTCGCGTCAAATGCAAAACTCGGTTCTATCGGCCAAACGATTCCACGAGCGGCCAAAGATCACGATAGACGTGGCCGCCTTGCGCATGGCCGCCCGTAACGAACAGGCGGTCCACATCCACTACGCTGATGCCAAAGGGGCGCAATCCGAACGCATCATCTGGCCCCTGTCTCTCGTCTTTATGGACCACACGCTCATGCTGCTCGCCAAATGCCAATTGCGCCAAGGGTTCCGCGCCTTTCGCGCTGATCGGATCACAAAGTTGACCCCCACCGATCAATCCTTCCGCCCCCATCGCACCTCCCTGCTGCGCGATTTCTTGGCCGAACTCCAAGCGCATGATTCCGCCGACAAAACCAACACATAAATTTGCTTTTGCCGCTGCGCGATCCCAAGTATACTCCACTCCAATAATAAAAGGCGATCAGAGCAGGAGCATCGCATGTTTAAAAAATTCACACTGGGCGTCACCCTGGCGCTCGCCCCCGTATTTGCACAGGCAGCCGCCACCGTGACAGACGCACCAACCCCCACAACGCCAAAATACCAAGGCATCGAAGTCGCGCAAACGCAGGCTGGATTCGAACAATGGGTCAAATCCTTCCGTGCCAAAGCATTGGCGCGTGGAATTTCCGCCCGCACCTATGACCGCGCATTCAAAGGCGTGAAACTCAACACCCGCGTCATCGCATCAGATCGCAAACAGGCCGAATTTTCCCGCCAAATCTGGGATTACCTCGACACGGCCACATCCCCCAAGCGCGTGAAAAACGGCAAGGCGATGGTGAAAAAACATAAAAAACTGCTGCGCCGCATTGAAAACACCTACGGCGTGGAATGGTCCGTGGTTGTCGCCATCTGGGGGCTCGAATCCTCTTACGGGTCCAACATGGGCGACATCAACATCGTCGAAGCCCTCGCCACACTCGCCTACGAAGGCCGCCGCCAGAAATTCGGTGAAAACCAACTTCTGACCGCGCTCAAGATTATCCAAAAAGGCGACATCACCCCAAATCGTATGCTCGGCTCATGGGCAGGCGCGATGGGTCACACCCAATTCATCCCCACCTCCTTTGACGCACTCGCCGTGGATTTCACAGGCGACGGCAAACGCGATGTGTGGAACCCGCGCAAACCCGATGACGCATTGGCCTCTACCGCCAATTACCTCAAACGCAACGGCTGGACCAAAGGCCAACCTTGGGGCGTCGAAGTAAAACTGCCCAAGGGCTTCAATTACGGCAACGCGTCCCTCAAGGTCAAAGCAACGCCTGCCCGCTGGGCCGAATTGGGCGTGGTCCAAGTGAACGGCAAACGCATCCCAAACAAAGGTAAGGCCGCGATCCTGCTGCCCGCTGGCGCGGATGGCCCTGCCTTTGCCGTGTTCAACAATTTCTTCGTTATCAAACGCTATAACAACGCCAACTCCTACGCGATGGCGGTTGGCCATTTGGCCGATAAAATCAACGGCGGCGGTGAATTTGTCCGCGAATGGCCCCGTGGCCCCAACGCCCTGAAACTGCCCCAAAAGATCGAAGTACAAGAACTGCTTTTGAAAGCAGGCTACGACATTGGCGATGTGGACGGCATCATCGGCCCCAAAACCATCGACGCCCTGTCTGACATGCAAATCAAAGCAGGCGTCCAGCCATCGGGCAAAGCCGACAAAGCCGCGCTCAAATTCCTCCGCAGCCGCGTCCGCTAATTCCCCCCAAAAACCACCGCCCCGGCCCCGCGCCGGGGCCCGTGATTCAACGTGACCCAATTATCACGCAATGCTGCAATGCAGCAACAATCTTCAAATCAGCACAAATCCAAAAATTAACTGTTGAACCGAATCCTGCCCCTGCGTAAACGGCAACTCCCGCTTACAAGGGACAGACTTTAACGACAGGTTTTCGCGAAAACCTTCGGTGCGCACGGCTCTGCCGCCGCGTATGCCAAAGCTGGATCAATCTGCGGGATCGCGTATGGAACAGGTCTTTTCTGGTTCGAATCCAGACATATGCACCATCGTTGATGTAGCTCACACGGTAGAGCAGTAGATTCTTAATCTATTGGCTGGTGGTTCAAGTCCACCCTTCAAACCCTGGAAACCCTGCAAAGGGCGAGGTTCGAGTCCTCACTACGTTTTGGTCGTAGTTTTTCGGATACCGAGGCTGGTCGCAAGCCAGACTCGCCCAGCTGATGTTGTGCTTGCACGGCAACAGGCTGGAACAGCATGTCTTGTCCTTTGGGGCGGCCGACGTGTTGGTCATGCGTTCTGCCAATGGCGGAAGACGGCGTTTTGATTTCGATCAAACCGCCCGACCCACCTTCGCCAGACGCCCCTGATCCGCACGTCCGCCACGCCAAACGGCAGGCTGGTTTCGGTGTCCACCTTACACCTGCGCTGGCAACAGCGCCCCGCCATTTGGGCAATCCCGCCCAAACCGCGCTGCACCACGCAGTGCGCAACCCGCGCCACAAACGGCGCAACCACAAACCTTAAAGGAGACTTTCGCACATGCGTTAGCAAATGAACTGGAGACTATGATGCAAATGAAAGAATTGTTCGAACGGCTGATGGGTAAAACCCATCTGACCGTAACAGAAAACCACCGTGTTTTGGTGACGCGCGACGGTATCTTCACCGATATCCTGACCGCTGGCCGCCATGCTGTGAAGCGGCGCGGGACGCTTTTTAACTGGTTCGATTTGGCCGATGGCCGTTTCGTATCCGAACATGAAAAGCCCTTGTTCCGCGCCAACCCTGCACTGGCAAGCGCCCACCTGACAGAGGTCACCGCGACCGACACCGAACTGGTTGTCGTGTCTCGCAACGGGCAGGTCACGCATGTTGTTATGCCTAGCACCCGCCTCGTGTTGTGGACAGACGCGGGCCCTTGGGTCACGGATCGCATCGACGTCTCTGGTGATTTGGCCGTTAATCGCACCCTTGCGATGCGGTTGATGCAAGCAGGCAAAACCCTCGCATTGACTGCGTTCAAAGTGGACACAGGCATGGTTGGTTTGCTCTTCGTGGATGGCGCATTTGATCGCACGCTCGACGCGGGGTCACATTGGTTCTGGAAAGCAGGCCGCGTGACCACGATGAAAACCGTCGATATGCGGCAACGCACACACGAGGTAACGGGTCAGGAAATCCTGACGCGGGATCGCGTGACGGTTCGGGTCAACCTCTCTGCGGAGTTCCGCGTCACTGACGCGGTTCTTGCGACCACCGCAACCAACGACTTTGTCGAAACGTTGCACCGGTCATTGCAGTTGGCGTTCCGGAAATCATTGGGGACCAAGACCCTCGATGAATTGCTGGGCGACAAAGCCGCCATCAGCGCAGAGGCAGCCGCCGCTGTGCGTACCGAGATGATCAAACTGGGCGTCGAAGTGGGCGACATCGCGTTGAAAGACGTGATCTTGCCTGGCGAAATGCGCGACATCCTGAACACGGTTGTAGCGGCCCAAAAAGAGGCGGAAGCAAACGTCATCCGTCGGCGTGAAGAAACGAACGCAACGCGTTCGCTTTTGAACACCGCAAAAGTGATGGCGGAAAACCCCGTCATGTTGCGATTGAAAGAGCTGGAAGCTCTCGAAGTCGTTGCAGGCAAAGTCGACAAACTGACAGTCCACAACGGGACCCAAGGTTTGATGACCGACTTGGTCAAACTGACCGATTAAAAGGTGACGGGCGGGATCTTCGGATCTCGCCCGTTGCGTGTTGCCCTTCTGCCGTTAACCAATGCGCTTTTCAAAATCGCAACACACAACCCATACCTGCGGGACCCCTGTTTCTGGGTGGTTTGCTTTTTTCGGCAAAACTGCCACGCAGTGTGACCTTAACGGCGCGAACGGTGCCTATTGCGCACCCCAATCAGCAGACATCATTTCCCGCAAACGGCTGGCCGTGCGTTCAAACTCAAACGCCCCTGTGCCTGCTTCGTACAACTGTTCTGGCTCTGCCGCCGCGCTTGCGATCAGCTTCACGCGCGCTTCGTACAGCGCATCAATCAGTGTCACAAACCGTTTCGCCTCATTCTGCCCTTCACGGCTTAGTCGTGGAATATCCTTTAAGATCAGCACCCTAATCGCCTGTGCAATGGCCAGATAATCCCCTGGCCCCAGCGGCTGACCACACAGTTCGCGAAACGTGGCCATCGCCACCCCATTGTGAAACGCAGGCAGCACAATCTCGCGCGATTTATGGTGCAGGATCAGGGGTTCGCGTTTGCCCCCTGCCACATCCGTCCAAACCCGCTGAATCGCCATTTCCGCCGCTTCATCAATGGGCGCGAAATACGTCTTATGTCCTTGCAATCGGTTCTGCCTATGGTCCGTTTCACTGTCGAGGTTATAAACCTCCATCCGCTCCTTAATCATTGAAATAAATGGCAAAAACAGGTTCCTGTTCAACCCATCCTTATACAAATCATCAGGATGCCTGTTCGAAGTCGTAACAATCACAACACCTGCCGCGAAAAGCTTTTCAAACAACCGCCCCACAATCATCGCATCGGTGATATCGGTGATTTGCATCTCGTCAAAACACAACAGTCGGGAGGACTCAATCACCTCCTCCGCCACAGGCACAATCGCGTCTTCAACACCCTTTTGCCGCGCCTTGTGCATAAGCGCATGAATTTCTTGCATAAACGCATGAAAATGCACCCGTCGTTTGCGCGGTTCATCTACCCCGTCAAAAAACATGTCCATCAGCATGGATTTCCCACGCCCAACCCCGCCATAAAGGTACAAGCCCTTCACAGGATCGGCAGACTTTCCAAACAATCCGCGCAGCCCTTTTTTCACAGGTTTCTGCATCCGTTCAGCAACACCATCAAACAGCCCCAGCACCGCAACTTGTGCAGGGTCACGAAGCAAGTCCCCCCGCTTAACGCGGTCTTCATAAAATTCCGTTAGGGTGGTCATCACCGATAAAACCTTGCGCATTTGTGTGTTCTTTGGTCAGAGTTTCCTAACAACTCGTGGCACTGCCCGCAACAAAGGCCGACCTGATGACCGCGCAATCAAAAATCTTCACACCCATCCTGATCGCATCTTGCCTGATCTTGATGACAGGCTTTGCCATTCGCGCGTCCTTTGGCGTGTTCCAAATCCCGATCGCGTCAGAGTTCGGCTGGCTACGCTCCGAATTCTCGCTCGCCATTGCGATACAGAACCTCGCTTGGGGCATCGGCCAACCGATTTTCGCTGCCATCGCCGAAAAATTCGGCGACCGTCGCGCCATCTTCCTTGGTGCGCTCACCTACGCCGCTGGCCTTGTTCTATCCTCCGTTGCCACCACACCGGGCGCACATCAACTTCTTGAAATTGTTGTGGGATTCGGTATCGCAGGAACAGGTTTTGGCGTCATCCTCGCCATCGTTGGCCGTGCCGCCAGTGATGAAAACCGCTCTCTCGTTCTCGGCATTGCCACCGCATCAGGCTCCCTTGGCCAAGTCATCGGCCCCCCAATCGCCGCCGCCCTGCTCACTCAAATGAACTGGTCCAGCGTCTTCCTCATTTTCGCGGCTGCCATTCTCAGCGTCATCTTCCTTTTGCCTTTGCTCAAGGGCGAACCTGTCGCCACCAAGGCAGAGCTCGAAGAAACCATGTCCCAAATGCTGTTCAAAGCATTCAAAGACCCGACCTATTCGCTCATCTTCCTTGGCTTCTTTTCCTGCGGTTATCAGCTCGGTTTCATCACCGCGCACTTCCCGGCTTTCATCACCGAAATCTGCGGCCCCATCGCCTCGGGCAGCCTGCTTGATACCATCGGCATTTCCACCACCACAGTCCTTGGCGGCGTGGCGATCGGCATCATCGGTTTGGCCAACATCATCGGGACTGTGGGCGCAGGGATGCTCGGCAAACACTTCCCGAAAAAGTATTTATTGGCAATGATTTACACAGGTCGAACGCTCGTATCCATCTGGTTCATCATGACCCCTGTCACCCCCACAACCGTGGTGATTTTCAGCTTCCTCATGGGCCTTCTTTGGCTCGCCACAGTGCCGCTCACATCAGGCCTGATCGCGCACATCTACGGCCTGCGTTACATGGGAACCTTGTACGGAATCGTCTTCTTCAGCCATCAACTCGGCGGTTTTATGGGCGTCTGGCTCGGTGGCGCGCTCTATGATCTTTACGGCACATACACCATCGTCTGGTGGGTCGGCATCGGCGTCGGCGCACTGTCGGCCATACTCCATTTGCCCATCAGGGAACGCCCGCTCAGGGCTGCACCCGCCTAACCCCCGATATGCTGCGTCCCACGTTTCGCCGCCAACGCGATCTGTTTTTGCCGTTCGCGGAACCGCTCTTTACGCTCTTCTGAATGCTGGTCAAAACACTGATGGCACGTCACGCCATGCTCATATTCAGGCCGATCAAAATCCGCTGGGGCCAGCGGCATACGGCAGGCAAAACACAGCTCGTACTCGCCCTCTTTCAACCCGTGCCCAACGGACACACGGCTGTCGAAAACGAAACACTGCCCGTCCCACGTGCTGTCTTCCTCGGGCACATTCTCAAGGTATTTTAGGATACCACCCTTCAGGTGATACACATCATCCACCCCTTCACCGAGCAGATAGTTCGTTGATTTCTCACACCGAATCCCTCCCGTGCAAAACATCGCCACCTTCTTGTTGTGAAAGCGATCTTTGTTTTCTTCCCACCACGCAGGAAACTCGCCAAAGGATTTCGTCTTGGGGTCAACTGCCCCCTCAAACGTGCCAATCGCAACCTCGTAATCGTTGCGCGTATCAATCACCACCACATCGTCGCGTGCGATCAGATCGTTCCAATCCTCGGCCTCAACATAGTTCCCAACATTGGCCGTCGGGTCCACCTGCGGCTGCCCCATGGTGACGATTTCTTTCTTCAACTTCACCTTCATGCGCAAAAACGGCATCTCGTCGGTAAAGCTTTCTTTGTGCTCAAAATCCGCACACCCAGGCAACGCCCGAATGGCCGCCAAGGCCGCATCAATCCCTGCGCGCGGTCCCGCAATGGTGCCGTTGATCCCCTCAAACGCCAGCAACAACGACCCCTTCACACCCCCTGCATCGCAAACAGCCTGAAGCGGGCCTTGCAGGGCCTTGTGGTCCTCAAAACGGGTGAAATGATAAAGAGCGGCAACAACAATCTGTGACATGGCGGCGATATAGCCCCCGCCGTTGCAAAATACCAGACTACGGCCCATAAATCCTTAACCATAAGGAACAGACCCATGACCCAAGCTCTCATCATGATCGACATTCAAAACGATTTCTGCCCCGGCGGCGCACTGGCCGTGGACGGTGGCGATGAAATTATCGCCCCCGTAAACGCCATGCAGGATGACTTTGCGGTCAAGGTTCTGACACAGGATTGGCACCCCTCAAACCATTCGTCTTTTGCCGACAATCACGATGGCGCAGAACCCTACTCCACCACCGAAATGCCCTATGGCACCCAAGTCCTTTGGCCGCGCCACTGCGTCATCGGCACCACGGGATCAGCGTTCAAATCGGGCCTTAACACCGACAGCGCCGATATGATCGTGCGCAAAGGCTACAATCCCGCAATCGACAGCTACTCTGCGTTTTTCGAAAACGATCACAAAACCCAAACGGGCCTGCACGGCTATCTTCAAGAACGCGGTGTCACCGCCCTCACCATGGTTGGCCTCGCCACCGATTTCTGCGTGAAATTCTCGGCCATCGACGGCGCAAAACTCGGCTAAGACGTCACCGTCATCGAATCCGCCTGCCGCGGCATTGACCTTGGCGGCTCACTCGCGGCCGCGCTTGCGGAAATGCAATCCGCTGGGGTAAAACTCGCCTAGCTGGACAACCGAATAAACCCCTGCTTTAACTCGGTTAACCCAATTCGAAAGGCCGCATCATGGTCGATATCGCTACCCGTGTGTACAATCACAAATGGAAGATCGACCCGATTGTGCGGTCCCTGATCGACACAGATTTTTACAAACTTCTGATGTGCCAATCGGTGTTTCGCAACAAACCAGACGCCAATGTCACGTTCAGCTTGATCAACCGCACCAAAACCCTGCGCATTGCGGACATTATTGACGAAGGCGAGCTGCGCGAACAACTGGATCACGTGCGCTCCCTCTCCCTCTCTCGGGGTGAAAGCACATGGCTGCGCGGCAACACATTCTATGGAAAACGTCAGATGTTCCGCCCCGATTTCATGGAGTGGTTTGAGAATTTGCGCCTGCCCGCCTATCACCTTGAAAAGGTCGACGGGCAATACGAACTCACGTTTGAGGGCACATGGCCAGAGGTGATGTTGTGGGAAATCCCCGCACTGTCCATTATCATGGAGCTGCGCTCGCGTGCTGTATTGAAAGACATGGGGAAATTCGAACTCCAAGTGCTCTACGCCCGCGCCATGACCAAACTCTGGGAAAAGATCGAACGCCTGCGCCAAGAGCCCAACCTGCGGGTTGCAGATTTCGGCACACGCCGCCGCCATTCATTCATGTGGCAAGATTGGTGTGTTCAAGCCATGCGCGAAGGACTCGGTGACAGCTTTACAGGCACGTCCAACTGCCTGATTGCCATGCGCCGCGAAGTCGAAGCCATCGGCACAAACGCCCACGAATTGCCCATGGTCTACTCCGCACTCGCCAAGGATGACGCAGAACTGGCCCAAGCCCCCTATCAGGTTTTGCAAGACTGGCAGGATGAACACGATGGTAACCTGCTGATCATTCTGCCCGACACCTATGGAACCAAAGGTTTTCTTGATAACGCGCCTGATTGGCTGTCCGATTGGACAGGTATCCGCGTGGACAGCGGCGACCCCGCCATCGCCGCAGAAACTGCAATTGACTGGTGGACCGCGCGCGGCCAAGACCCCCGCGAAAAGCTGATCATCTTTTCAGACGGTCTCGATGACACCAAAATCATGGACCTGTTCAAACAATTCGAAGGCCGCGTACGCACCGGCTTTGGCTGGGGCACAAAACTCACAAACGATTTCCGCGGGCTCGTTCCAAATGATGCACTCGCCCCGTTTTCACTGGTCTGCAAAGCGGTCGCCGCCAACGGCCACCCCACCGTGAAACTCAGCGACAACCCCAACAAAGCCATGGGCCCACAAGATCAAATCACCCGCTACAAACGCGTGTTTGGTGTCGGCGATCAGGAAAAGATCGAGGTGGAGGTTTAATCCCCCGTCACCTTACCGCGCAGCTTCTTCACTTCGCCGCGTTGTTTTTTACCCTCAAGCCGCCGTCGCTTGCTGCCAAGCGTGGGTTTTGTTTTGATCCGCCGCTTTGGAACCACAAGTGCCGCGCGGATTAACTCTGCCAGTTTTTCTTGTGCCAGTTCGCGGTTCATCAGTTGGCTGCGGTGTGCTTCGGATGTGACGATCACTGCCCCGTCTTTGGTCCAGCGGCGGCCAGCGAGCCGTTTTAACCGCGCCTTTACGGCTGGGGTCAGGTTTGGCGAACGAGCCGCCTCGAACCGCAGTTCTACGGCGCTGGACGTTTTGTTCACATGCTGACCACCTGGGCCAGAGGAGCGGTGAAAGCTCTCACTCAGTTCCCAATCCTCTAGGGTGATGTCGTCGTTAATCCGCATAATCATGGGATTTTAACACAGAACGCAGGCCTGTCACAGGCTCTCACAGAACCGCGATGCAATGTGTTTTCGCTTTGCATCATTGCTGCGTTAAACAGGGGTATCTCCAATTTTGTGCGGCCCTACAGTCCCCGTAGATGACGCGCAAAAAGGAAGGGCCAGCGTCACCTGCTGGCCCTTTCTCGTTTTTAGGCACATTCCAAAAGTCTGACCCATCGGTGCCCTTGGCCTTTGCAGCGGTCCTTAACTGGGACCAGCGCACTCCAATTGAACACCTTATTTACATGGCTCAAACCTAATGGAACACATGTTTAGCCTTCTGCCAAAACACCGCCCTCGCCAGTTGCGGCTTCGTATTCGGATGGATCAATCAATCCATCCTCATTTGCGTCAATTGCGGCAAATACCGCTGGGTCCACTTCGCTGTGACCTGCCGCAAACTCTTCAACGCTCAGCACGCCATCTTCGTTTACGTCCATTTCGGACATCTCTTTTGCAGTGGCAAAAGATGCGGTGGCAGCCAATGTTGCCAGAGTCAAAACCAGTTTACGCATAGAATTCTCCTATTCGTGTTGTTTACGAGGCCCGCAGATTGCGCCCTCTGACCCTAAAGACGAAAAAACGGGGGATGATATTCCCTGCACGATTTTAGATGGCAGAAACCTGCCGCGTCACACCCCTAGGGCGAGCGGAAATTGGCTGTGGGCGGGTTCTGACCTAACGGCTTGGGACGCAGAGCCTCTATGGTCGATCCATCCCTCACCCTTTCGGAGCCACCCCATGAACCCTGATAAATTGTTCGATCACCTCGAAGATTTGCTGATCTACGCGCACCACCTGACCCGCAATCGTGAACAGGCAGAGGATTTGGTGCAAGACGTTGTGTTGCACATCCTCAGCCGTGATGCCTGTCTGTCAGATGTGGAAAACCCCCGCGCTTATATGGCGCGCACTTTGCGCAACTTGTTTTTGGATCAGACCCGCAAACGGGGGCGGGCACCGTCCATGCTCCCCATAGAAGATCACGAGCCTGCGGACCTAACCGCGGATGCCTTTGCGGAACTGGCTTGCGTGGAAACTCTGGCTGCCATTGGCCGCCTGCCCGAAGAATACCGCACAGTCATGCGCCTGAGGGTGAATGCGGGATTGTCCTATTCAGATATGGCGGATCGGCTAAACCTGCCCATCGGCACGGTCATGTCACGCATCAGTCGCGCCCGCAGCAAATTGCGTGAATTGATTTGAAAAACGGAAAGAGCCCCGACAAATCTGTCGGGGCTCTTCTCGAGATTTGGAGGTGGCAAGCAAGATCATAAGATCCCGAAGCCAGGCTCGTGAGTAGAAGGGCTGCCCCCTAAACGCGCACCTCGCGTGTAACCTTAACCAGCTGCTCCTGTTTCCCAATAATCATTGGCACCTCCTTTCTGATTGTTCAAAGCGCAGATCATGTGATCCACATCAGAATCGTGCCACGTCTTGTGTGAAACGCAAAGAACTTTCTGCATTTCACACAATATTTTGTGGGCAAAGGGCGGAATCAGACCGCGTTTGTTGTGGGCGACAGACGTGAAACCAACACACGAAACGGAATAAGCGCGATCAGCGCGAGTGACAGTTTCACCAACCAATCCGCAATCCCAAGGCTGACCCACAATGGTGCCTCTGGCCCCAGACCAAGGATCGGCAGAACTTCCCAAGACCAGCTCACATCGTTCATCGGCTCCAGAAATACAAAACTGGCCGAAAACGCGAGCGTAAAGAAAATGGCAGTATCAAGCGATGACCCGATAAGGGTAGATGCGAGCGGCGCACGCCACCATGCACCACTGCGCAGACGGTTGAATACGAACACATCAACCAATTGCGCCACCAAAAACGCGGTGCCAGACCCAATCGCGATGCGCAATGTCACCAGCGGACCAAATTCGCCCATGATTTGCGTACCGATAAACGAACAGATGATGCCAACCACAAAGCCCGCAAAAACAACCTTGCGTGCCATCGGCGCACCGTAAACGCGGTTCATCACATCAGTGACAAGGAACGCAATGGGATAGGTAAATGCACCCCACGTGAGCCAATCGCCCAACAAGAACTGCACAAGAATATTCGACGCGACGACAACCGCCGCCATGGCGAGAACGCCAATGACCAAACCACGAGACATTTCATTACTCCGTTTTGAAAAGGTAGCGGACACTTTCGCCTGATGTCAGGCTGGCGCGGGATAGCTCGCACGCGCAGGAATGACAAGGGACAACCGCCAAGTTGTTGCATCCATGAAACGGGGGATGGTGATGTTGCGCAACACTCTTGGCACAAGGGCGCGGCTTTCTATGATGCGGGGTACGATTCTAATTCTCTTGGGGGCCATTTTGGCGCGTTGGACATTACACTGGCTCGAAGCAACGGGCGATCTGACCGCTTGGCAAGATCGGATCACCGCGCAAATCAACGATGCCCATCGCCTGATGTCACCTTTCGTGCGCCCTGACGCCATGGATATCCTGATTGAACGGGGCAATGAAAACGTCACCCCCGAAACAGGCATGCGCGCCGAAATTGCACGGCCGAATTTGGCCACGCTGGTGTTTGATCCCTACAACGAAAATTTTTCTCAAACCCTCAAAAGCGGTTTGGTCAAACGTCAGATGGTCAACACAGCGCATCGTGCCATGCGGGCCGCTGGCCCTGGTTACGGCTTTACTTTGGGCGGCGCGATGGTCAGCGAAGGATTGGCCGCACAATTCGTACGACTGGTGTTTGACAGCCAACCCGAACCCTGGGACCAAGCTCTATCAGATGATGTGCTGGGTGCGATGTGGCCCGATCAACGCACCCTAATGACCACAAAATTTGACCACGGCGAATGGTTTTCAGGCACGGGCGACAAACCCCGCTGGCTTGGGCACACCATTGGCACAAAAATCGTGGAAAACTGGCTGCTCAGCGGTGTCGAATTGACACCCGAACGCCTCATCAACGTGCCTGCACCCAAAGTGTTGAACGCGGTGCAAATGCAAGCGATGGTGTCATAAAAAAACCGCGCCAACCAAAGGCAGGCGCGGTTCAAATTTTTCACACTTGGATGATTTACCCACCAACTGCAACAATCGCCTTGGCGATCACAGGAATGGACTTTTCGTTCAGGCCAGCCACGTTGAAACGACTGTCCCCGATCATGTAAATCGCATGATCTTCGCGCAGTTTGACGACCTGTTCTTCGCTCAGACCAAGGCGGGAAAACATGCCGCGATGCTCCGCGATAAACCCGTAGCGATCAGAGCCGGTTTCCGCTCGCAGCGCATCTGCCAACTGCTTACGCAGTTTCAACATGCCTGTGCGCACTTCTTCCAGTTCCGCTTCCCAATCGGCCCGCAGCTCTGGATCGGACAGAACCATCGTCACCAACCGCGCCCCGTGATCTGGCGGGAAGGAAAAGTTCAAACGGTTCAGGCTCGACAACATCCCTTGTGCCAGCGCCGTGTTATCCGCATCCTTGGACACAGTAATCACCAGTCCACAGCGTTCGCGGTATATGCCAAAGTTCTTGGAACAAGACGCCGAAATCAGCATCTCTGGGCATTGCTGCGCCAACAACCGCACGCCAAACGCGTCTTCTTGCAGGCCATCGCCAAACCCTTGATACGCGATATCCACAAACGGAACCGCTCCCTTAGCCACCAACAGATCGGCCACTTCGCCCCACTGTGTCTGGTTCAGGTTTGCGCCCGTTGGGTTGTGACAACACCCATGCAGGATCACGATATCCCCTGCCTTTGCCTGCGCCAAATCTTCCATCATGCCGTCAAAATCTACGGTGCGGGTTTCCATGTTCAGATAGGTATAAGTGCGCATCGGAATGCCCACACCTTTAACCATCGCAGGGTGGTTTGGCCACGTTGGATCAGACATCCAAACGGTTGCATCAGGGCTCGCCACTTTGATCAGTTCCAAAATCTGGCGGATCGCACCCGTGCCACCTGGAGCATGGGCAAACGCCAAACGATCGGATGAAACACTGTCACCCAGAACCAAATCGGCCATCACCTTGTGAAACGCGCCATCGCCCACCAACGCGGTATAGGATTTCGTGGTTTCTTCATTCCACAGCAACTGTTCGGCTTTTTTAACGGCCCGCATGATCGGCGTGTTGCCGTTTGCGTCTTTGTACACACCAACCCCAAGGTCGATTTTCGTATCCCGCTCATCTGCGCGGAACATGCCGCTCAGCTGAATGATTTTGTCTGGTGGTTGCTGCGTGAGGTTTTCAAGCATTGCTTTATCCTAGTTGCGGGCGTGTACCTTAGTAACAAGCACTAACCCTGTTCCACTTTTAAATCGTCATAGCTGCCCCATTCGGTCCACGACCCGTCATAGAGCGCGTGATCCCGATGGCCGATAATTTCCAGCGCAAGCGACAGTACCGCCGCCGTCACTCCTGATCCGCAAGACGTGATGATCGGGCGATCCAGATCAACGCCAGCGGCTTCGAAAATACTGGCCAATTCCAAGGGGGATTTCATCGTTTTGTCTTCGTTCAACAACGTGGTGAACGGCACATTTTTGGAATTGGGAATATGTCCTGCCCGCAACCCTTGGCGCGGCTCTGGCGCATCGCCACGAAACCGTTCTGCGGCGCGCGCATCAATGATTTCGGCTTGGTTCAACTTTGATGCCAATGCAACCTGCGTAACATCTTTCACCAGCGCGGGATTGCGCGTGGCGGTCATGTGACGATCCCGAATAACCGGTGCAGTGCTTTCGGTAGGGCGTCCTTCGGCAATCCATTTCGGCAAGCCCCCGTCCAGAACCGCAATGTTGTCTTGGCCCATATGGCGGAACAACCACCACACGCGGGCCGCAGAAAACAATCCAGCGCCATCATAAACAACCACACGATGCCCGTCCCCAACGCCAAGCGCACGCATCCGCGACATGAATTTTTCAACAGGCGGGGCCATATGGGGCAAATCTGAATTGCTGTCAGACACAGCATCAATGTCAAAGAACCGCGCACCTGGAATATGGCTCTCTGCGTATTCTGCCTTGGGGTCGCGATTTTGCGCAGGCAGATACCATGACGCATCCAACACACGCAGATCAGGCTCTCCGATCTGATCCGCCAACCAGTCCGTTGATACGAGCGTTTTGAGATCAGTTCGCGACATAACCACAACCTATTAGGAGTTTATCCCGCATTAGCCCCGCACGCCGCAGGATTCAAGGGCCAGTCAAACAAGAAAACGCGCTTTGGCTTTTACCAAAACGCGCTTTTGTGCACCTTTGGGCTTTGGGTCAGCCCAGAACCGAAACCAAAGACCTTAGCCTTTGTTCATGGCCGATTTGATCATGCCAACCACGGCCAAAACAACCGCACCGCCAACACCACCGCCAGCAATGTCCCCTGCGATACCGTCTAGGTTGCCACCAGCAACCGCAGAAATAATCTGCCCGCCGAGACCACCGCCAACAAGGCCAGCAATCGTGTTGCCGACCAAGCCAAGGTTAAAGTTTTTCAAAACCGCACCCGCCGCGTTACCACCAACGGCACCCGCGACGACTTGTACTAGAATTCCTGTAAGATCCATAATTTTCCCCTGTTTTTGCAACGCATCGTGCGTTGTCGTAACTCCTACTTGGATAAGGCCAAGCGATTTTCAAGAATTTGCGCGCAAAATATGTTCAATAATACCTATAGGGACAATTTTCTATTTAAATTTCATAATTAGGGACGAAGTCACAAATATTTACCAAAATCTTGCAACATTGGGACCGCATACATGCAAATTGACGGTACTTTTGTATCAAAGGAGACACGCCATGATTGCTAAGATTTTTACAGACCACCCTGCATCCGTTGATGAAACTTACTTTGAACACCTACTGTTCGCGACAAAATTTGCCGCCACGCTCATGGTTGCCGCAGGTGCGGCACTTGTTCATGCGTTGATCCCTTGCCTGTGCGAAAAAACAGCCAGCAAAACAGTCGCAAAACTCTATGCAAAAACACACAATCGGGGCGCATAACCAACCCATTGGTTCACCGCCGCCCTATTACACCCATCAGTACCTCCCAAAGGCTGGTGGGTGTTTTTCTGTTCAACCGTGATCGCGCAGCAGACGGTTCTTTTGCTTAGCCCAATCGCGTTTCTTATCGGTTTCGCGTTTGTCGGCTTGGTTTTTACCCTTGGCCAGACCCAGCAACAGCTTCGCGCGCCCTTTGTCATTGAAGTATAATTTCAATGGAACCAACGTCATCCCTTTGCGGCCAATCCCCTGCCACATCCGCGCAATTTCGCGTTTGGAGGCCAGCAATTTACGACGACGGCGTTCTTCGTGGCCAAATGTTTTTGCCTGCGCATAAAGCCCGATGTAACTGTTGATCAGCCACAATTCTCCGTCTTCAATCGCGGCATAGCTTTCGGTGATGTGGGCCGCACCATCGCGCAGGGATTTCACCTCGGACCCCATCAACATCATGCCACATTCCACCGTATCCTCGATGGCATAGTCATACCGCGCCCGCCGATTTTCAGCGATCAGCTTGTTGTTTGGATCAGCTTTTTTCTTCTTCGCAGCCATTAGTCTTCAATTCTTACACCATGAAATTGGTGCATCTCTTTCTCGCTGGGCGGTTCCCACATGGTTTCAATGCCGTCAAACATTTCGCGGGTCACTTCGAATTGAAAGGTTTCCGCCTGTTCTGCATTTCGCTTGAGCACCCGCTGCCAGCGTATGTCCTTTGGGACGTCTACATAGTGGAGCTGGATCGAAAATCCATGCTCCTCGGCCCAATTGGTGAAAATTGCCCGCTCATGGCTGTTGGTAAAGCCACAGTCGAAAATGCACGGCGTGCCCAGCGGCACAATCTGCTGCGCCATTTTTCGCATTTGCAAACAATTGCGCTGCACCCGCTCATAAAACCATTCAAACCGCAGTTCGTCTGGTTTGTCCGCGTTGTGCAAACGCTGCATCCATTCATCAATGGCAAACCGAACCCCGCGCAGGTCTTCGGCCAAACGCAAAGAATACGTGGATTTCCCCGCGCCAGTACACCCACACACAAGGTGTATGTCGTATGTGGGTGTTTTCATGGCTTAGTTTTTAAGGCCCGCATGACGCATTGCAGCGTCCATCTTGGCCTTTGTCTCATCCGTTAGGGTCGTCAGTGGCAAGCGAACCTCATCAGAACAATGGCCCAATTCGGACACACCGTATTTTGCGCCAACCAGCCCTGGCTCTGTGAACACCGCACCGTGCAATGGCATCAGCTTGTCCTGAATTTTCAGCGCCGTGGCGTAATCCCCTGCTAGCGTTGCTTCTTGCAGCTGGGAACACAATTTTGGGGCCACGTTTGCCGTCACGGAAATACAGCCAACACCACCTTGGGCGTTAAACCCGTGTGCTGTGGCATCTTCGCCAGACATCTGGATAAAGTCTTCACCGCAGTGCAGACGCTGCGCACACACACGAGCCAAATCGCCTGTGGCGTCTTTCACGCCCACGATGTTCTTGTGCTTCGCCAGCAGACCCATGGTTTCTGGAACCACATCAATCACAGAACGCGGCGGGATGTTATAGATGATGATGGGGATGCCAACTTCTGCCACTGCTTCGAAATGTGCGATCAAACCGCGCTGGGTTGGTTTGTTGTAATACGGCGTCACCACCAGCGCACCATCTGCACCAGCGGCCTTGGCTGATTCTGTCAAACGCAGCGATTCTGCTGTGTTGTTTGATCCAGCACCCGCGATCACAGGCACACGCCCCGCCGCAGTATCGACCACAGTTTTCACCACATGATCGTGTTCTTCATGACTCAGCGTCGGGCTTTCACCCGTAGTTCCCACAGGCACAATACCGTGTGTCCCTTCAGCGATATGCCACTCTACAAGCTGTTTCAGCGCCTTGTCGTCCACCTTACCGTTAGCAAACGGGGTGATAAGCGCGACGTAGGACCCTTTGAACATGGCATTGCCTCCGATTTGGGTGGGTTGATTCAATGTTCAGATAACAGGGAATTTACCAAAACGAAACGCCAAACAGAGCAACGAAAAATTGAATTGATCCGTTGGCGAAATGAAATAGGGTACAAGCTGCGTTAAATTCGCGTTTTGGGGGGATAATTGCGGTCACTGCTTACAGCTGGATGGATAGGGTGTTTTGCCCTTTTGCCCCTTGGCGCAACCGCTCAAGAGGAAGACGGCGATCTGTTGGCAACCGCCTTTAGCGCTGTCGCATCCGAAGATTGGGTCACCGCAGACCATTACGCCAGCCAGATGTCTGATCCCGTGGGCAGCACCCTTGTCACATGGCAACGCTTGCGCCGCGGCGAAGGACATTGGGAAGAATACACCGAATTTTTGCGCGACAACCCCGATTGGCCCGGCCTGAAACGGCTGCGCCGCCGTGGAGAGGCCGCGATCCCGCCCAATCACAATGCCGCCGAAGTGCGCGCTTATTTTCGCGATCAACTGCCCCAGACAGGAACCGGTTCGCTGCGCCTCGCCGAAGCATTTGCCGCCCAAGGCCGCACGGCAGATGCCCGCGCCGAAGCCATTCGGGCCTGGACCACACTGACCCTGCAACAACACGAAATGACGGGGCTTTTAAATAAATTTGCGGGCAGTCTGTCGCGCTACCATCAGCGCCGCATGGATTTCCTTTTATGGGGCGGCCACACCCGCGAAGCAGGCCGCATGTTACCGCTGATCACACCTGATCAACAAAAACTTGCCCAAGCGCGCATCGCTTTGCAACGGGCCAGTAAAGGCGTGGACGCCGTCATCGCCGAGGTTCCAAAAGCCCTGCAATCAGATGGCGGGCTGGCTTATGATCGGTTCCAATGGCGTGTAAAGAAAGGCCGCTGGGATGACGCGCAGAAACTGTTGGTTGAACAATCCACCAACACGGCGACATTGGGCATTCCAGAAAAATGGGGCCCGCGCCGCCGTGGGTTTGCCCGCCGCGCCATGCGCATGGGCGATACAGAATTGGCCTATTGGCTCGCCAGTCAGCACGGTTTGAAATCTGGTGCAGATTACGCTGATTTGGAATGGTTGGCAGGGTTTATATCCCTCACGAAACTGGACGCCCCCGAACAGGCCGTGATTCATTTCCGCAATCATCGCGATGCAGTGAAAACACCCGTCAGCCTTGGTCGTGCTGGCTATTGGATTGGTCGCGCCGAAGAACGCAGATCAGATTTTGACGCCGCCGTTGATGCGTTCAACCTCAGCGCAAAATACCAAACCAGCTTTTATGGCCAACTCTCCGCAGAACGGCTCGGTGCAGAACCCGATGAACGCCTGACAGGCAAAATCACAGTGCCCGATTGGCGCGAAGGCCGCTTGGCCAACTCCAGCGTCGTTCGCGCAGGAATTTTGCTACACCACGCCCAAGAACAAAATCTCATGCGGTGGTTCTTTTCTCATGTGGCCGAAACCACAAACGAAGTGGAAACCGCGCAACTGGCAGAACTCGCGCTTGAATATGACCGCCCGTTCGTTGCCCTTGGCGTCGCGAAAGAGGCCGCAAAACGCGGCTTTGTCATTCCCAAAAGCTATTTCCCTGTCACTGAACTGGCCCGCTATTCCGTGGACGTAGACCCCGAAGTCGCCATGGCCATCGCACGACGCGAAAGCGAACTGAATCCCGAAGCCGTCAGCCCCGTTGGCGCGCGTGGATTGATGCAAGTCATGCCCGCCACTGCACGACAAGTGGCTGGCGACATCGGTGTGGAATATTCCAAAAACCGCCTCACATCCGATTGGCGCTATAACGCCAAACTTGGCACGGCGTATTTGGGCGGTTTGCTGGAAATTTACGAAGGCTCCTATGTGCTGGCCTTTGCCGCCTACAACGCAGGGCCAAATCGTGTGGATCAGTGGATCGAAACCTACGGCGATCCCCGCGACAGTTTGATCGACCAAGTGGATTGGATCGAACACATTCCCTACCGCGAAACCCGCAACTATGTGATGCGCGTCATTGAATCCCTGCACGTTTATCGGATGCGCCTCAGCGGCGAAGTGGAACCCATTCGCCTGACCCGCGATCTAACGCGTGGCTAAAACGTCTTTTGTGTTTTAAAGTACAACGACGCGCCGAAATGCGTCCGATGTACAGAACGGGGCCTTAGGATTTGGCCACCTGCTCACGCCACAGCGTGAAAATACCAGCCACCACAATCAATCCAGCGCCCCCTATGGTGGACATCGGCAGCGACTCGCCAAAAACCGAAACGCCAATCATCGATGCAAACACCAGCTGCAAATACGCGAATGGTTGCACGGTGCTGGCCTCGGCCTTTTCATAGGCTTTGATCAACAGGTAATGCCCCGTTGCACCCGTTACACACAACAACGCCATCCACCGCCAATCTGTGCCGCTCATGGGTTCCCAAAAAAAAGGACCAATGGCTGTCATAATCACAAACCCACCAACACCCGTCCAAAAGAAACTGGTGGCTGCCGTGTCTTTGGCCGCCGCCAATCGAGTCAGAAGATTGTAAAGCGCAAACAAAAACGCGCCGCCAACCGCGATCAGTGAATAGGGTGAAAACACCTTAAAGCCCGGCTGCAGAATGATCAGCATTCCAACAAAGCCCACTGAAATCGCCGCCCAGCGCCGCCAGCCCACCGCTTCGCCCAAGATCGGGCCAGACAGGGCCGCAACAATCAGCGGGTAAACTGCGAATATGGCGTGTGCTTCGATCAACCCCAGAAACGTAAACGCAATCACCGTAACCAGAATTTCACAGGCCAACAGCACCCCACGAAAAAACTGCAACCACGGTTGCGAGGTGCGTGCCGTTGCCCCCACACTGCCCGTGCGCATCTTCGAAACGCTCACAACAAACAGCAAAAAGAACCAATAGCGGATCATCACGATCATAAACACGTTGTAATTCTCGGCCAGATGTCGCGAAATTCCGTCCTGCGTGGCAAACACAAAGGTCGCCACCACCATCAGCCAAATGCCCGCTCGCGCGTTTTGTTGCGTCATGCCAACACCCCGCGTGTCATATGGCGTTTGCGCCCAAACCCTTTGATCCGCTCCACATCAAACCCTGCTGCCGCCAACGACTGACGCACATGCCCTGCCGCCGTATATGTGGCAAAGGTTCCACCAACCGCTGTGTGTTTTCCAACCGCGCCCATCAAATCAGGCTCCCATAATTCGGGGTTCTTTGCAGGGGAAAATCCATCCAGAAACCACGCATCCGCCACCCCATCCCAATTGGCCAGCGTTACACGCGCATCCCCATAAATCACCCGCGCATCCAGCGTATCGCAAATGGCACGCCCCGCCGCTGCATCCCAAATCTGCGCAAACTCCGCCACTTCATCCGCCAACTCGGGCCAGGCCCCCTGGGCCGCTGCCATATCCGCAGGGGCCATTGGAAATGCCTCAAAACTTGTAAACCGCAACGCGCTGGTTTGTCCCGCACTCCGCCACGCTTTCCATGCACACAACAGGTTTAGGCCAGAGCCAAACCCCAATTCTGCAATGTGAAACCCCGTGCCAAACCGATCCGGCAATCCATTGCCCGCCAGAAACACATACTCCGTTTCTGCCATTCCATTATCGAGCGAGAAATACGGGTCATCAAACCGTGTTGCGATGGGAATTTTCCCATCCCGCCATTCAAGGGCCGCATATTCATTCTGGTCGCTCATGGCCCAATGCTCTAGGTCAGAAACCAGACGAAAGGAAGCCGCAATGCAAGTGATCGTAATTGGCGCTGGAATATGGGGATTGGCCTGTGCCTATGCCTGCGCACGCCGTGGCGACAAGGTAACGGTGTATGACGCGGCAACCGTTGGCGCAGGGGCGAGCGGCGGCATCGTCGGCGCGCTCGCCCCCCATGTGCCCGATCAATGGAACCCCAAAAAGCAATTCCAATTCGAAGCCTTGGACACCGCCCATAGGTTCTGGCGCGATGTGGATGCGGCCTCTGGCTTGCAATCAGGCTATGGCCGCATTGGTCGATTACAGCCGATTTTATCCCAAAAAGCACTGGCCTTGGCCGCAGCCCGATCCCAATCCGCATTGGATGTGTGGCAGGGGAAATATCACTGGCAGGTGGAAGATCGCCCAGAAACCATGGCCTCAGACACCGCCCCCTTGGGCGTGGTGCGCGACACACTGTCGGCCCGCATAAACCCCGCAAAGGCCACCGCATCACTGGCCTTGGCGTGTCAGGTTCTTGGCGTAACGATTTTGGAAAACCACCCCGTGACAGCCTTGTCAGACCATGGCGTTTCGGGACCTTGGGGCATCGCGAAAGCAGACGCCGTGATCGTGTCCGCAGGGGTTTCGGGGTTTGACCTTATCGCCCCACACACCGCGCTGAATCCTGGATCAGGGGTCAAAGGGCAAGCCGCCCTGCTTGACGCTGACATGGGCGATCACCCGCAAATCTATGCCGATGGCGTCTACATCATCCCCCACTCCAATGGCACGGTTGCAGTCGGCTCCACATCCGAAAACACATGGACGGTGGACGGCACGGATCATCTACTCGACACAGTGGTCGCAAAAGCCCGCGCGATCTGCCCGATCCTTGCGAATGCGCCCATCCTACACCGCTGGTCTGGCATCCGCCCCAAGGCCCGCCGCCGTGACCCAATGCTTGGCCCCGTGCCAAACCTGCGCGGCATTTACACGGCCCTTGGCGCATTCAAAATCGGTTTTGGTCTGTCCCATAAAATCGGCGAGGTTGTTGCGGCGCAAATCCATAATGACCCCGTCGAAATCCCCGACAGCTTCACCCTTGATTGGCACATGGCTAAGTAGCCGTCGCCGTTGCCGTTGCCGTCAAACACATGCGCCCATCTGGGCCACGCGCCCACAGGGAAACGCCCTCGGCCTCTGGCTTGGCGCAAAACGTAACCTCTTCATGGTCAAACAGCGGTGCCGTGGCGCGAAAGCGGAATGTCTTTACATCACCCAACAGGCTCTGCCCCAAATTCAACAGTCCCTGCGCCAACAACGGGCCATGCACAATCAACCCGTCATACCCTTCGATATCTCGTGCATAGTCACGGTCATAGTGAATGCGGTGGCCATTGAACGTCAACGCGGAATAGCGGAACAAATCCGTGGATGAAAACCTGCGCGATTGCTTCACAGCTTCATCCGTCGGCGCCACAGGGGGTACTGGCTTCTCACCTCCCCCCGCCGCTTCGGCCCGATAAATCAACGACTGATCTTCGGTCACACACAGGCGGCCATCTTGAGAAAATTCGTGGCGCAGTGTGACAATAGCCAACGGTCCAGATCGCGCAACTTTGCGCACAACATCGACAATCTTGGTTTTCTTCTGCGCCGCTTGCCCAATCAAAAGGGGTGCAAGAAACGCCAAATTGCCCCCCGCCCACATGCGCCGTGGCAGCCCCAGATCAGGAATGAAATCCCCTGTGCGCGGATGCCCATCCCGCCCCAACCCCGCAGGCGGTAGGCTTTCCCAAAAATACGCATAATGCCAAAACGGCGGCAGCGGATCCCCATGCGCGGGCGCTGGCCCCGCCAGATCAAGCGTTACATGCAGGGCCGCCGCGCGTGCAGGGTCCAAGATGTCCGAAATGTCTTTGGTTTTTCCAATCGCAGTCATATGGCTATTCTTGGAACGGATCGCACGGTATACGCAAGGCAGATTATGCAGAGGAAAACATGGTAAACGTCACCGCGCTCGATCATTTGGTTTTAACGGTCGCCGATATTTCACGCAGCGCCGCATTTTACCGCGATGTGCTTGGCATGACCGTCGAAACATTCCCCGTGGCAGACGGCAGCACGCGCACTGCGTTGAAATTCGGCGCGCAAAAGATCAACCTGCACGCCGCCGCGTCCCCGTTTAAACCCCACGCAGAAAAACCCACTACAGGCAGCGCCGATCTGTGTTTGTTAACAAATGATCCTTTGGCCACATGGCAATCCCACCTTGCCAAAGCAGGCGTTTCCGTAATCGACGGCCCCGTATCGCGCACAGGAGCACAAGGCCCGATCACATCCCTTTACATCCGCGACCCCGATCGAAACCTGATCGAAATTTCGATCTATGACTGATCTCTTCGCCCGCCTCGACATCAGCTTTGCCGTTTGGTCTGCGTGTTTTGGTGCGGTGCTCTTATCTTCAGGCATTCAACGCCTCTCGGGCCAAGCCTTTGGCATTGTCGCCGCCCCGCTGATCGCGCTTGTCGCACCACAGTTTTTGCCTGCAGGATTGCTCCTTCTTGGCATCACAGTTGGCCTCACGTCTATCGCAGTGGACTTCTCCGCCCTCACCCGCGCTGAAATTATCCCAGGCTTCTTTGGCCGAGCCCTCGGCGCAGTCATCGCCGCCATGGTTGCTGCATCCATCACGAATGTGAACCTGATCGCGGGGCTAACAGGTGTCGCGGTCTTGATCGGCATCCTGCTCAGCCTGTCGGGCTTACGCGTTGCAATCAAATCAACCACCCTTGTCACCGCTGGCATCGCAGCAGGCCTCATGGGAACCATCACCGCCGTTGGCGCACCCCCCATGGCGCTGCTGTATCAACACGAACCCGCAAAACGCGCCCGCGCCATGCAGAATGCGTTTTTCTTTTGGGGCATGTGTTCATCGGTTTTAGCCCTAGCTTGGCAAGGACTGATAACCGCAAAACACCTGATCTTCGCTGGCAGTTTGCTCCCCGCCATCGCCCTTGGTCTTGCGGTTTCAATGCCGTTGGCCCACCGCATGGAACGCCACACACTGCGTCCCTACGCGCTCGCCCTTTCAGCCATTGCCGCAACCACGCTGATCGCGCGATTGATGCTTGCTTAACTCTTCTTGCGCCGGCGTCCCTTGACCACACGTCGCCCCTTGCGTTTGGTCGATTGCTTTTTGCCGCCAGATGATTTTGGCAACGGTTTGCCATCCACATCCAGCAGTTCCAACAGCAACCCACCTGTCAACGGCGCAGCTTCGGCCAATCGCACAGTGGCGGGCATCCCAACGGAAATCACGCGGCCCGATTTATCCCCCGTCAGCGACTTTGCCTCGTGGTTATAAACCCAATACTCCCGCCCAAGCGATGACAGCGGGATCATCCCATCCGCACCACTTTCATCCAGCTTCACAAACAGCCCGAACTTGGCAATACCAGACACACGGCCCGAAAACTCATTGCCAACACGCTCTGCCAAAAACGCTGCCAAATATCGATCCGTGGTATCGCGTTCAGCCAGCATGGATCGCCGCTCGGTCTGGGAAATCCATTCGCCCGTGTCTTGCATTTGGTCCATATCCACTGGCTGTAATCCGTCATCCCCCCAGCCATGCGCCGTGATAAGCGCACGATGTACGATCAAATCCGCATAGCGGCGAATGGGCGAGGTGAAATGCGCATAGCGGCGCAGGTTCAACCCGAAATGCCCCATGTTCCCCGTGCCATAATACGCCTGCGTCATGGATCGCAGCACGGTCATATTGATAATTTCAGCATCATCCGTTCCTGCGGCCGCATCCAGCAGTTTGTTCAGGTGCATGGTTTTCAACACCTGCCCTTTGGCCAATTGCAATCCAACACTATCCGCTGTTTCACGCAGGGCATCCAGCTTCTCCTGGCTTGGCTCTTCGTGGATACGATACAGAAACGGGCGCTGTTTCTGTTCTAACGTTTCCGCCGCACAAACATTTGCCATGACCATGAATTCTTCGACCAACTTATGCGCATCAAACCGATCACGGAACGCCACACTTGTGACCACACCTTCGTCAGACAGAACAATCTTGCGTTCTGGCAGGTCAAGGTTCAGGGGCTGGCGTTCATTGCGCGCCTTAACGGCACTGGCATAGGCCGCGAACAAGTCCGCAATCGGCCCTTTTAACGGCTCTGTCGCGTCGTCATATGTGCCATCCGCCGCCGCTTGCGCCTGCTCATAGGACAGGCTGGCAGGGGATCGCATCAGGCCACGATGAAATTCATGCTCCAACCGTTTGCCTGCGGAATTCAGCACAATGCGCAACGCCACACAGGCGCGATCCACACCTTCGTGCAACGAACACAAATCCCCAGACAAGGCATCTGGCAACATCGGCACAACACGATCCGGGAAATAGCTGGAGTTCCCCCGCTTGCGTGCCTCTTTGTCCAGCGGTGAATTGGGCCGCACGTAATGGGCCACATCCGCAATAGCCACCCAAACGATGTGGCCGCCTGCGTTCTTTTTATCCTCATCAGGAATCGCGCAAATGGCATCGTCGTGATCCCGCGCATCGGACGGATCAATCGTAAACAACGGCAAATCACGCAGATCAGTACGATCCCCCAGCGGCACAGGCTTGGCTGCCTCGGCATCTGCGATCACATCATCGGGGAAATGATCGGGAATGCCATGTTCGTGGATCGCAATCAGGGAAATGGATTTCGGCGCCATCGGGTCGCCCAGAACCTCGACGATTTTCACACGGCCAAGACCCGCTTGCCGCTGTTTGCCCAGGCTCTCGGCCTCGACCAGCTCGCCGTCTTTTGCCCCGCCTGTTTCACCCGCAGGCACGATCATCTCGCGGTCTGATTTCTTGTCCACGGGAACCAATCGCCCGCCTTCGGACCCAACGCGATAAATCCCCAAAATACGCTGCGGCCCTGATCCAATTTTGCGGATCACCCGTGCCTCGTATTTGAAATCTTCTTCCGTAGATGGCGACAAACGCGCCAGAATACGGTCGTTCGCGCCCAAGGTCACATCACCCTTTGATGGCATGATCAGAATGCGCGGCGCATCGCCCTCGCCCTTCCATTCCATCGGCGCGGCGGTCATATCGCCGTTGGCATCAGGAGGCAGCACCAACAACACAGACACGGGCGGCAATTCGTCAGCGCTGTGATACGTTCTGCGTTTCTTTTGAATGTGACCTTCATTGGTCAGCTCTTTCAGGATCCGCTTCAGCTCGATCCGCGCGCTGCCTTTGATCCCAAATGCACGACCTACATCGCGCTTGTTGGTTTTGGTCGGGTTGTCCTTGATCCAGTCAAGAACCTGTTCTTTGGTCGGTAATTGTTTCATGCCCCCAGATATCACGGGGGGCATGAAAGGTCATTGCCAATCGTGCAAGGGGCGAATTTACGCCTCGCTCACCGTTACTTTGGCGTTTTCGCGGCTATAGGCCAAGACGATGGCACCCAGCACACCAGACAAGATGGACCCAACCAGAACGCCCAAACGGACAAGGTTCTGATGCTCCACATCTTCGAACGCAAGGCCACCGATAAACAGCGACATGGTGAAACCGATACCTGCCAACAGCGATGCCCCATACAGTTTGCGATAGGTGATGCTGTCAGGCTTAATCGCCAAACCAGTTTTGATCGCCACCCACGCAACGCCAAACACACCGACTTGCTTACCGATGAACAAGCCAGCCGCAATGCCAAGCGGCAACGGCTGCCACAGGTCAGACCAGCTAAAGCCGAACAGGGGCACGCCCGCGTTGGCAAAGGCAAACACAGGCATAATCATAAACGCTACCCAAGGGTGCAACGCATGTTCATAGTCCTGCAACAACGAACGGCCATCTTTGCCAGGCGCCAGCGGAATCGCAAAACCGAGCGCCACACCCGCCAGTGTTGCGTGAACGCCAGATTTCAGAACCGATGCCCAAAGGATCAAACCAAGAATAATATAAGGCGCACCTTTTGTGACGCCTGAACGGTTCAAAATCACCAACCCTGCCAGCGCCATGGCCGCAATGGTCAACGCATACATCGACAAGGATGATGTAAAGAAAACCGCAATAATCATGATCGCGGCCAAGTCATCCACAACCGCCAGCGCCAACAAAAACGTTTTCAGCTCAGACGGAACACGATTTCCCAGCAACGCCAACACGCCCAGCGCAAACGCGATGTCGGTGGCCGCCGGAATGGCCCACCCGTTCGCCTCTGCACTGTCGATACCAACGATGCCGATAAAGATCAGCGCGGGAAACACAATGCCCCCAACCGCGCCATACACAGGCAGCGCCGCACGCGACCATGTGGACAGAGCCCCGCGAATAACTTCACGTTTGATTTCTAACGCCACGAGGAAGAAAAAGATCGCCATCAAACCGTCGTTGATCCACAACAACAAGGGCTTCGAAATTTTGAAATCCCCAATGGCCACCGTTGTTTTCAGGTTCAGCAACGCATCATAAATGGGCGCAAGAAAACCAACATTTTCAAAGAACAGTCCAAGCAAAGCACCCATCGCAAGGGCAACACCCCCCGCGACCTCTGCTGACATCCCAAATACGCGCGTAGCCATAATCTCTCCTATTTTTGGCGTTCATTAGAACCTTAATTAGGGCGCTTCTGCCCGCTTCAAGTTATTTATGACTAAATTACTTATGTATGAGACAAATTTACACAGTCCCTGTGGTATTTAGATCATCAATCGTGTCGATGTCCTGCAACGTATCAATCTGCGCCACCCGAAAATGCCCCAGCGTTTTCAGCGTATCACCTAGAGCATATTCACTGCTCCAGCGCACATCTTTGAACAGATCTCGGGGCGCGGGCTTTGTGTTCTTCAACCCAATCAACCAGAACCCACCGTCAGGCGCGGGCCCAAAAACCGCATCATGATCCCCAAGCGCGGCAAAGGCTTTGGCAATCAGACGCGGGGTCACATCTGGAATATCCGCACCAATAATCACCACGGGACCACTGGGGGCAGATCGAAAAATCCGCGCCATCCGATCACCCAAATTTCCTGTGCCTTGGGGCTGTCGCATAACTCCTGCAGGCCAAACGCGGCTTTGCAAGCCTTCGATATCTGGGGAAACTGCGAATACAGTATCCCAGCGCGGATCACGCGCCAAAGTACGGATCAGGCGGCGTGTTTGATGGCGAAACCACCACGCCGCACGGGTCAGGCCCAAATCCCGCCCCAGCCGCGTTTTCACACGGCCTGGATGGGGTTCTTTCACCATGATGTAAAGCTGACGCCTCACGCGAAATAATCGGCCAGAATGCGCGAATAGATCGCCTTCAGCTGATGAATCTGCGCCACCTCAACCCGTTCGTCCACTTGGTGCATGGTCTTCCCAACCAGCCCAAACTCCACCACAGGACAGTGGTTTTTCACAAACCGCGCATCCGATGTGCCACCCGTTGTGGACAGCTCTGGCTGAACCCCCGTTTCCGCCTTCACCGCTTTACCAATCAGTGCGGACAATTCACCAGGTGGCGTGAAAAAGCTCTCGCCGCTGACCTGCGTTTTCATATCAATTTCGATATCAAACAGGCTGGCCACACCCTGCATTTCGCGGGTCAACCAATTGATCAACGCATCCGATGTCCAAGTATCATTGAACCGAATATTCACCGTTGCACGACACTGCGCTGGGATCACATTATTGGCAGGGTTGCCCGTATCAATCGTTGTCACCGCCAACGTCGATGGATCAAAATGCTCCGTCCCTTCGTCCAGTTCATGGGCCGCCAAGGTGGCCATCAACTGCGCCATCGCTGGCAGCGGGTTTTTCGCGCGATGCGGATAGGCCGAATGCCCCTGCACCCCCGTTGCCGTGAAATACGCGGTCATGGACCCACGTCGCCCGATCTTCATCATTTCACCCATGGTGTTCGGGCTTGTTGGCTCCCCCACCAAACAATGATCCATCCGTTCGTTGTTCGCATCCATCCAGTCGAGCAGCGCAACCGTACCATCCACCGCGACACCCTCTTCATCCCCTGTGATCGCCAAAACAATCGACCCATCAGGCGGTGTCATTTTCACAAAATCAATGGCCGCCGCCGCAAACGCCGCAACGCCCGATTTCATATCTGTCGCGCCGCGACCGTACATGAAACCATCTTTGACCTCAGCTCCGAACGGGTCCACCGTCCACGCATCTTCATCGCCCACAGGGACAACATCCGTATGCCCGTTGAACCCAAACGTGCGCCCATTGGCCCCCTGCCCCCAGCGGGCAAACAGGTTTGAAACGTCACCGCGATCAACGCGCGTGCAGACAAAGCCAGCGTCCGACAACACCTGCTCCAACAGCACCAACGCCCCGCCTTCGGTGGGCGTAACGGAGGCACATTTAATCAAATCAGCGGTCAGGCGTTCGGCATCAATCGGGGTATGTGACATGGCAAAGCTCCTTTGCCGCCAGAGGTAACGCGCCCCATCCCCCGCCGCAAGTCAGCGGCGCGTAAAATCACGGCTCACCGTGCCTTTGAAACAGCGCGGAAAGAACGGATAGCTGTCCGTAGCAAAATAGACGTAGCGACCATTCACCATGCCACCATTGCATTCGTCCAAATTTCCCGCACCCTTGGCAAAACGCCAGTCCTCAACATAAGAGCCATCATAACGCCCCCTTGGGGCCGTTGACCGCGTCCCAGATTTCAGCACATAAGACGATGTAGCCTTGCTCCCGACATAGTGAATTTCAAATCCATCCGCCGCATATCCCATCAATGAGCTTCCGTTGATGTTGATGAGTGCCGTTGGCATCCCATGATAATGATACACGCCGCGATGATCCACATGCGCATTGTTCGCATCAAGCCCCAGTTTTTCAGAACTGCCCATCGCCTCTAGGTTCCAACCAGAGGCACGGTTGCGGCTGTGACCACGCGGTTTGCTGGCATCATACCAATCCGCGGTCCCCGGGCGGATGATAATACCCGTAAGCGTTACACCCGACATGGGAACACGGGTTTCGGTGCGCCCTGTCAATGCAGGTGTAGCATCCATGCAAAGCGATACTTTGCGCGCTTTAAATCGGTGTGGATTGCCCTTGTTTGGAAACTGCCCAATGGCGTGATTAGGCGATCCGTTTGACGTAATACACCGTTCATCCCCTTTTACTTTTATGGACACACGATTGGGCTTAGAGGCTCCGGCCAAAATCAAAGTGAGCGCGGCAAAAGCAAAAATTGACGTTGTTATGGTAAGTGATTTTTTCATGATCTGT
The DNA here is from genome assembly GCF_029854195.1 of Amylibacter sp. IMCC11727. Taxonomy (NCBI): domain Bacteria; kingdom Pseudomonadati; phylum Pseudomonadota; class Alphaproteobacteria; order Rhodobacterales; family Paracoccaceae; genus Amylibacter; species Amylibacter sp. IMCC11727. The sequence continues at coordinate 515,550 of NZ_CP122960.1, read as the reverse complement.
CCCTGCTATGGTTTTACGCGCGTGATACGGGATCACGGTATCTGTTCCGTCGCAAAAAATTCACACGACGCTGAGACACTAAAAACCGCATCGTCACCTGGCATCTTTAAACCCAAACAATGCGCATGTAACATCAACCGATCAGACCGCGCCGCCACATCTGAGCTGGCGTAAAACACATCCCCTACAATCGCGTGCCCCTGCGCTGCCATATGAACCCTCAGCTGATGACTGCGACCTGTTTCGGGCGTCAGTTCTACAATGCAACTTTGGTCCCGCCGCGCCAGCACCCGCCAATGGGTGACAGATGGCTTACCCGCAGCATCTACTTTTTGCAGTGGACGATTTGGCCAATCGGCCATCAACGGCAAATCAACGGTTCCCGCATCAGCGATCTGCCCCGACACTTCAGCCAAATAGGTTTTGCGCACACTACGTTGTTCAAATTGCCGATTTATGTCGCGCTGTGCCTGATCTGATTTCGCAAAAACCATCACGCCAGACGTGTCCATATCCAACCGATGGACTAGGCGAATGTTGGGCATTTGCGCCTCTAGCCGCCCCAGCAAACTGTCCCTGTGTTCGGGCAAACGCCCTGGCACGGACAACAATCCAGCAGGCTTGTCCACAAACAAAACCGTATCGGTTTCATGCAATATGACAATCGGCCCTGTGGGCGGCGTATATACAAACGGCTGACGCATAGGGCTGACTTAACGGGATTGCTCCGAAAGGGAAAGCAGACCACCGCTGGCAATATGACATGACCCCAGCTAAGCTCCTGTTGGACCCATGCAAAGATGCCTCATGACAATGACCCGACGCACACTCACACACTCCGCTTTGGCCACCGCCGCGCTGGTCGGTACGGGCACAACAGCAAAAACCACGGACACAGACGTTATCGTCATTGGCGCAGGGGCAGCAGGATTGGCCGCCACAGATGCGGTGATGCGTGCGGGGCATTCAGTGGTCTGTATCGAAGCCATGGATCGCATTGGCGGGCGGGTGTTTACCGACACCACAACCTTTGGCGTGCCCTATGATCTTGGCGCACATTGGCTGCATCACATCGCGCTCAACCCGTTTGTGGATATCGGAAAATCCCACGGGTTCACGATGTATAAACAGCCAGACGACATGCAGGCCTATTACAAGGGCAAACCGCTAAATCCCACTGACACCATCGCGCTTGAAACCGAACACGCCCGCATGTTCAAAGCCTTGTTTGACTCTGCTCAAGCAGGCAACGACCGCGTCGCAACCTATATCAGACAGCCCCAAACCGAATGGACCCTCACCAGCGAAGCCATGATCGGCTCCTTGTCCATGGCGCGGGATTTGGAAAACGTGTCCGATCTGGATTGGTACATTGCTGAAGAAGGCGAAGACTGGTTTTGCAAACAAGGGTTTGGCACGCTGGTCGCGCATCACTGGGCGGATGTGCCTGTAACGCTAAACACCACCGTCACATCCATCGACGCAGATCGTGATACCGTCACCGTGCAAACCAGCGGTGGCCCTATCCGTGCCAAGGCCATGATCCTCACCGTGTCCCAAGGTGTTCTTGCCAGCGGCACATTGGACATTCGTCCAAAAATGGACAGCGCACTGGTGTCGGCCATTTCCGATATCACCCTTGGCAGCTACAACCACATCGCGCTGCAATTCAGTCACGGCACCATCGACACACCAGCGGACACTTGGGTCGGCTATCACCTGACAGAACGCCATAACGGCAGCCCCAAAGGCGGCGCAGTCCTCACCAATTCAGGTGGCACAGGGCTGTGTTATTTCGAAATCGGCGGCGGATTTGGCCACTGGCTCGAATCCCAAGGGGAACAGGCAATGATCGACTTTGCGCTGTCAGAAATGAGCGATGTTTTCGGCCACGACATCAAAAACGGCTTTATCAAAGGCCACGCCTCCCGCTGGGGGTATGAACCAACGGTTCTCGGCTCTTACTCCGGCACTATTCCTGGCAAAGCAAACACCCGCAGCGCCCTGCGCACCCCCATCGCGAACCGTATTTTCCTTGCGGGTGAAGCCACCAGCATCGGCGAGCAAGGAACGGTTTCGGGGGCGCACAAAGAAGGTTTGCGCGCCGCCGCCACAGTGAGTGCTTTGTTGGCCTAGGCTTTCGCTCGCTCACCCTTTGGATCGTAAAACGGCTTGCTGGATACCTCTGCATCCACACGCACGCCCGCCACTTCGATCTGATAGTTCGATGCCAAAACATCCGCCAGCGCCTCGCCTTCGCAAGGCACATAGCCCATGCCCATCGCTGCGCCTTCGTGGTGGCCATACCCACCAGACGACAGATACCCGATCACCTCACCATCGCGAATGACGGCTTCGTTGTGATACAACAGCGGCTCTGAATCCTTCAGCTTAAACTGCAACAAACGCTGGCTCAGGCCCGCCTCTTTCTTGCGCAGTACGGCATCGCGCCCGATGAATTCTGGCTTATCGGTTTTCACCGCAAAACCGAGCCCCGCTTCCAGAACATGATCTTCGCAGGTGATATCATGGCCAAAGTGGCGGAAACCTTTTTCGATACGACACGTGTCCATCATGTGCATCCCGCACAGGCGCATACCGAAATCGAAACCAGCCTCGGCCAGCGTTTCAAACACATGGCCACATTGATCCGCAGAAACATACACTTCCCAGCCAAGCTCGCCCACATAGGTCACGCGGTGGACCCGCGCCAATCCCATGCCAATCTCAATTTCTTGGGCTGTACCAAACGGGTTCACCTCGTTTGAAAAATCGTTCGGGCTGACTGCTTGCAACAATTCGCGCGACCGTGGGCCCATCACCGCCAGCACACCTTCGCCAGCTGTCACATCGGTGATCACCACATTGTAATCACCCCGATTGCGCTCCATCCAAACCTGATCCGCCAGACGGGTCGCCGCAGGTGTCACCACCAAATATGCGGTTTCCGACATGCGTGTGACAGTTACATCCGATTCAATTCCCGCCCGATTGTTGAGGAATTGCGTGTAAACGATCTTGCCTACAGGCACCGAATAATCGCCCCCACCGATATAGTTCATGAACGCTTCGGCATCGCGTCCTTCCACACGGATTTTGCCAAACGACGACATGTCATACATGCCAACATTCTGACGCACAGCCATATGCTCTTCGCGCACATTGTCGAAAAAGTTCTGACGCTGCCAGCTGTACTGATACTCGGCTTCTTGGTTTTCACGGGCAAACCAGTTGGCCCGTTCCCAACCTGCAATCTCGCCCATCACCGCGCCGCGTTCCAGAAAGTGATGATGGAACGGCGTGCGCCGCACACCCCGCGCCGTTGCCTTTTGGCGATAGGGAAAATGATCGGCGTAGAGCAGACCCAGCGTTTCCTTGGACCGTTCAAACAAATAGGTCTTGTTGCCCTGAAACGGCTGCATTCGGCTGATGTCTACATCGCCCAGATCGAACGGCTTTTGCCCCTCATCCATCCACTGCGCCAGCGCCATACCTGCGCCACCAGCGGACTGAATACCGATGGAATTAAACCCAGCCGCCACCCAAAAGTTATCCATCTCAGGCGCAAGACCCAGATGATACGCATCATCAGGCGTAAAAGATTCTGGCCCGTTAAAGAACGTGTGAATCCCCGCCTCTGCCAACATCGGCAAACGTTCACAGGCCGCTTCCAAAATCGGCTCGAAGTGATCGAAATCCTCTGGCAGTTGGTCAAATTCAAAATTGTCAGGAATGCCGTTCATGGCCCATGGCTTTGCATTCGGTTCAAACGCACCCAAAAGGAACTTGCCAGCGTCTTCCTTGTAATACGCACATTCATCAGGAACCCGCAGCACAGGCATCTGGGTTAGACCTTCAATCGCTTCCGTCACGATGTAGAAGTGCTCACAGGCATGCAGCGGCACATTCACGCCCGCCATACGGCCCACTTCATGGCCCCACATACCGCCACAGTTCACCACCATGTCGGCCTTTGTGTGCCCAGCTTCGCCGTTTTCGTCGATCCAATCGACACCCGTGACCTTGCGGCCCTCTTTTGCTATGCCCGTTACCTTGGTGCGCTCAATCACCTTGGCGCCGCCGTTGCGCGCACCTTTGGCCAGTGCCAGCGCGATGTTCGCAGGATCGCCCTGCCCATCAAGGGGCAACCACACGCCAGCGGTCACACCATCGATGTTCAGATGCTCGTAACGCTCTTTCACTTCGGTTGGCGAAATCTCTTCCACCTCGACCCCGAACGCGCGCGCCATGGTCGCCTGACGGAAAATCTCTTCTTTGCGTTCTTCGGTCAGCGCAACCGTGATGGAACCACAGCGTTTAAACCCTGTGGCCACGCCCGTTTCCGCTTCCAGATTGCCGTAAAGTTCCTGTGAATACTTCGCCAGCTTCGTCATGTTCGCCGTCGCACGCAACTGCGCAATCAGCCCCGCCGCATGCCACGTCGTGCCGGACGTCAGCTGTTTACGCTCCAACAAAACCACGTCTTTCCAACCCAGTTTCGTCAGGTGATAGGCCACCGAACAGCCGATCACACCACCACCTACAATCACCACTCGCGCTTGGCTTGGTACGTTTGTCATGTTTTTACCTCTGTGTTTGCGCCCTTGCGCAGTTGTCAGTTGTGAACGGGTGTTATCGCCGATGGCGTCACCCAAATCTCCGTTTCAATTCTGCGATATGGGCAGGCCCAACTTCGCAACATCCGCCAATGATGGTCGCTCCCATCTCGGCCCAGTCTTCTGCAAAATCAGCATAAGCTTCTGGCCCCAAATCCGAGCGGGCCTTCAAAGTATCAACCACCTGATTGACCACTTTGAACGCATCCGAAATTTTGGTGAACCCATTGGCATAGGCCCCAAAGGGCAAACCATGCGCACCAATAATCGGCAGGGCTTGGGACACGGCCTCTGGTGTGGAACAGTTGATCAACACCGCCGCAGGCGCGTAATTATCGAGCAGCGGCAACGCATCTTTCAACGCATTGCCAGACCGCAGTTTCGTGCCATCCGCATCATCCACCGACAGTGCAATCCAAACAGGCTTTGTCGCATCGACACAGCCCGCCAACGCCCCTTCAGCCAATTTCAAACCAGACGCGGTTTCAATGATGTGCAAATCTACATGCGCATCATGCAACGCCACAATCTCGGCATAGGCTTGCGCGGACACGTCCACTTCTGGCGCCAAGTCAGGACGATAACTCGCCCCCAACGGCCCTAGCGAACTGGCAACCTTGCCAGCCCCATGTGCATCCCGCGCCGCCCGTGCAATTTCTTGCCCTTTCTGGTGCAGGGCTTCGAACTGATCTTCGATCCCATTGTTGGCCAAACGATCCCGCAACACCGCATAGGTGTTCGCCGTGGCAACATCCGCACCCGCAGCGAAATAGTCCCCATGAATATCGCGCACGATATCAGGATGATCCATCATCACCTGCGTGGCCCACAACGGCGTGGGTCCTTCGGGGGCCCGCGCAATCAACTCTTGGCCCATACCGCCATCAAGAATGGTAATCTCTGGCATCTGTTTCTCTCTCAAACTGCCCCGCACCTGATGCGGGGCCTTTTTTGTTTTGCGAACAGCCCCGGAGTTGCTCCAGGGCCAGTCCTATCAGGCGCGGATACGCTCGTTGGTTGGATCCCAAAGTGCTTCATCTTTTTGCACAACCGCTTTGCAACGCTTGCCAAAGATTTCCACTTCCAACTCGGTTCCAGGCTCGGCCAGATCAACCTGCACCATGCCCAGCGCAACAGAGGCATTCACACGGAAGCCCCACGCCCCAGACGTGGTTTCACCCACAACCTTGTCGCCATTCCAGATCGTGGACATATACGGCGCATCAGCGAAATCGCTGTCCACGATCAGCGTCACAAACGCCCGCTTGCGGCCCTGTTGCTTTTCATTTTGGATCGCCGCCTTACCAGTAAAGTCGAACGGTTTGTCCAGCTTCACAAAGCGCTCCAAGCCACCTTCCAGCAAGGAGTAATCCGTAGACAAATCACCTTTCCACGCACGATAGCCCTTCTCGATCCGCAAGCTGTCCAGTGCATACATGCCAAACGGTTTGGCCCCAGCGGCCAAAACAGCGTCATAAATCGGCGGCATATATTCATTCTCAGCATGGATTTCCCAGCCGAGCTCACCCGCAAAGGACACACGGATCAAAAACGCTTTTTGTCCTGCAACTGTGGCCCGTTGATGGGTCAACCAACCTGCATCCAAATCCGCATCAGTGATGCCAGACAGAACTTCACGCGATTTTGGACCCGTCACAATCAGCGTATCTCGCTCGGTTGTTGTTTCACGAACGGTCACACCTTCTGGCACGGCATTGCGGATCATGTCCCCGTCATGCCATTGCGCTGTGGCGGCCGTGATCAAGATGAAGTTGTTCTCTTCCAAACGGATACAGGACAGTTCGGTCAGGATACGCCCTCGGCTGTCAGACACATAAACGAGGTTCATGCGCCCCGCTTTCGGGATGCCACCCGTTACAAAGCCACGCAGCCAATCATCGGCGCCTTCCCCTTGGATCCAGAACCGTGAAAACCCTGGCAGGTCCAGAACACCACAGGCATCGCGCACCGCTTCGCATTCTTCTTGCACACGGATTTTCCACGGCCCTTCACGACCCCAAGTCTCGGTGCTTTCCAGCGAAGTATCATCCCCGTCTTTGGCAAACCAACAGGCCCGCTCCCAACCGTTAAACGCGCCCATAACACCGCCAAGCTCTTTGACCTTGTCGTGGTTCGGCGACAGTTTTTTGTCGCGCCCGGCGGGCCATTCGTAATGCGGGAAGTGCATGGCGTATTCGTGGCCGTATGTTTCCAGCGCTTTGGCCAAACAGTGATCATGGTCGGTATAATCGGTGTAACGACGCGGATCGACGGCCCACATGTCGTCTTCTGTTTCGCCGTGCATGATCCATTCGGACAGCACCTTACCTGCACCACCACCTTGGGCGATCCCAAAGGTAAAGGAATGCCCTTCAAACGCATTCTTCACACCTGGCATTGGGCCGATCATAGGCAACCCATCAGGCGCATACGGGATCGGGCCGTTGATGTTGCGGCCAACGCCAGCTGTCCCCAACAATGGCAGACGCTCCATCGCATCCTCAATGTACCACTCCAACCGCTCCAGATCATCTGGGTACAGCTGGAAGCTGAAATCCTCTGGCATCGGATCATCAGGCGTCACCCAATGCGCCTTACAGTTCCGCTCATACGGGCCGAGGTTCAGGCCCGTCTTTTCCTGCCGCAGGTAATAGGATGAATCCACGTCGCGGATCATTGGCATCTTACGACCGTTTTCTTTGGTCCAGGCTTCCAGCTCTGCAATCGGCTCGGTCAGGAAATACTGGTGCGACATCACAACCATCGGCACTGTGCGGCCGCCATGTTTCTTGAACATCTCGCCCACGCGCTGTGCGTAATAGCCCGCACAGTTCACGATCTTTTCGCAGCGAATGTCGCCTTTTTCTGTCTTTACCACCCACTCATCGCCGTCTTTTTCAACGTCGATCACAGGGCAGAAGCGTTCAATGCGGCCACCCGCATCTCGCGCGCCTTTGGCAAGCGCTTGGGTCAACTGCGCAGGGTCGATATCCCCATCCAGCGGATCCCACAAACCACCCGCCAAATCGTGTGTTTCAATGAACGGGTTCAATTCTTTCAGTTCCGCAGGCGTGCAAATATCCATCTGCAAACCTTGATAGCGGCCCATGCCAGCAACTTTTTCGAATTCCTGCATCCGCTCTTTAGAATGCGCCAATCGCAGCGCACCCGTCACGTGATAGTTCATCGGATAATCTACATCGTCGCCCAGCGTACGATACATCGCAGCACCATACCGCTGCATGTTCATAACGGCCCAGCTGCCCGCAAAGTTCGGAACATTGCCAGCCGCGTGCCACGTTGACCCCGCGGTCAACTCGTTCTTTTCCAGCAGGATACAGTCTTTCCAGCCCGCTTTGGCCAGATGATACAGCGTGGAAGTGCCCACGACACCCCCACCGATGATGACCACGCGGGCCGTTGTTGGTAATTCAGACATCAGAGTCTCCCTTTAGTCGAGCACGAGTTTCGCAGCCAAGCCGCCAAACAAAAGTGCAGTTATTTTGTTTAAAGTTTTGACGCGGGCACGCAGGGCATTTGAAAACACCCCCGCAGCCACGCCGAGTGACAGGCTGAAGGCAAAGCCAAACAGCAAAAAAAGTGCGCCAAGGATCAGGATTTGCATCCAGATCGGGCCAATGGCGGGATCGGTGAATTGCGGAATAAACGCGAATATGAACAGCGCCGTTTTCGGGTTCAGAATATTGGTTAAAAACCCACGTTTCACCGCAGGCAGCAATCGCGTGGCTGCATGGCCTTCGCCAATTTCACCTGTGGATCGCCACGCTTGAACCGCCAAGAAAACCAAATACGTCGCCCCCGCATATTTGATCAGACTATAGGCCGCAGGATACGCAATCAGCGCCGCAGAAACCCCCGCAGCCGCCATAACAATATGCACCCCAACGCCCAAATTGATGCCCAGCGCCGCAGCCATGCCAACACGCGGCCCACCCGAAATGCCTGATGCCGACACGAACACGAAATCCGCACCGGGCGTGATGTTCAACAACAACCCTGCGCCAATAAACGCGATCAGCACAGCAGGGTCAAAATTGGTCAGAACATCCCACATCAGTATTGCGCAACCTTCTCGACACCCTCTTCGATGTCGTAATAATCACCCTTGTCCGCCACAAAAATGTGCTGCTCTGTCGTGATGCCCGTTGGCCCGTCTAACGTTCCAGACGCTACAGATGTCGCATCCTCACCGTCCAACTGCCAAAACATAGAACTGCCGCAGTCGGTGCAAAACCCGCGCCGTGCGGTGTCGGATGATCGGAACCACTTCAAACCATCGTCTTTGGTGATGGTGAACTTTTCCGTTGGCACCTGTGTCGCGCTCCAATAATGCCCGCTGGTTTTGCGACATTGCGTGCAATGACACGCCACGGACGGGCGCAATGGCCCTTCCAACTGGTATTGCACAGCACCGCACAAACAGGATCCTTTGTTCATTTCCAGCTCCCTTAATACACAGGCGGGGCGATCACCCAGATCGCCTTTGCATCTTCGTCCCATGGATTGGCCCAGCGATAGGCCTCTCCGCGAATGCGAAAACTGTCGCCTGGTTCCACATCAAACTGACGCGCACCAACCCACAACCGTAATTTCCCCGAAATCAGATAAGCCACCTCTTGGGTTGGGCGGGTTTCGAATTTCGTCATCTCTGCGCCTGCTTCAAACGTAGAATGAAACATCTCAAAATCATCGGTCAAATCAGGCGACAACAATTCCTCGACCAACCCGTTGTCCCCAGCCCCAACACGTCGGCGCGCCTGTGACCGCACCACATACCCTTCTTCTTCAGGGACCGCTGGCGCTTGCCCGAAAAAGATCGACACGGAAACGTCTAACGCCTGCGCCAGCGTTTTCAGCTCTTCGATAGAAGGATGAGAAATATCGCGCTCCACTTGGCTCAACCAGCCAACGGATTTTCCACATGTGTCCGCCAAATCCACCAACGTCACATGGCGCGCTTTGCGCAATGCCCGCAAATCCGCCCCAAGGGATGCAGATAGATATGTCGATGTGTCTGGCATGATTCTCCATGCGTGAAATTTATCATGAAAATTTCACAGATTATTTCATCAAAGCAAGTCTAAAAACGACCTCGGCAAAGTTTTTTTGCGGATTTCGTGCTTTTTCTTGGGAACTCCGCTAAATCTATCCCCGTAGGGCTAATACGACGGGGGGAGTATAAGATGCTGCGCAATGAACTAACGTTTCCACACCAAACGTTCCTCGGCCGCATAGACGATCAATCATGGGAACAACTGTCCTCCCTTTGGAGCGTGCGCAAATACGCCCCGCGAACACTGATAATTTCAGCCGAAGACAGCGATAGCAGTGACGTGTTCTTTGTCATTGATGGAACCGTGCGCGCCACGATTTACACCGATGCAGGGCGCGAAGTGTCGTTTCTGTCCTTTTCCAACGGCGATTGTATCGGCGAATTTTCGGCACTGGACGAAGCTCCCCGCTCCTCTGACGTGGTCGCCGAAAAAGAAAGCCTCGTGGCACGCCTGTCCGCCGAACAATTCCGCGCCGTTGTGAAAACCAACCCAGACGTCAGTTACGCCTTATTGATGTTGATGATCGGCCACCTGCGTCGGCTGTCTAAACGGGTGGTGGATTTTAATGCCAAAACCGCCGATCAACGTTTGCGCAGCGAAATCCTGAGTCTCGCCAAAAGCCGCGCAGGGGACGCAGACGAGGTCATCATCGACCGCCCCCCAACCCAGTCACAAATGGCATCTGTGGTGTTTTCATCCCGTGAAAGCGTGGCACGCGAAATGGGCCGAATGCGCAAAGCAGGCGTCGCCTTCCGCATCAAACGTAGCTTGCACATCCCCAGCATCGAAAAATTCGAATCCTACATGGAAACCGCTGCACCCTGATCCTGCCCTCTGTCAAAAACAGGCTCGACTCTGGCATGCGAATCTTGATAAGAACAAATAGGGAACATTTGTAACTTATCTGTCATGCCATCACGTCGAATTCTTTCCATTTGGTTCCCCCACTTGGCCGCAGAACGTGTTCTGCGCAGCCATCGGGGGGCCATTCTCAACCCATTCGCCATTGTCGCACAAGACGGCAATGCCCTGTCTTTGGCGTGCCTCTCAGCAGAGGCCAGCGCCCAAGGGTTGGCCGTTGGCCAATCCCTGTCTGATGCCCGCGCCTTTTGCCCCAACCTGATGACCGCCCCCGAAAACCCATTGCAAGAGGCGGGATTTCTGGCTGGATTGCGCCGCTGGGCAGGGAAATATTCCCCTTGGGTGGCCGAAGAATCTCCAGCCTCCCTTCTCCTTGATATCACGGGATGCGCGCATCTGTTTGGCGGGGAAACGGGGCTGGCAGATGCCATTGCCCAAGATTTGTTGCACCTGCGCCTGACAGGATTGCTCGGCATTGCCGATACTCCTGGTGCGGCTTGGGCGCTGGCCAGGTTTGCAGGACAGGCGGCACAGGCCCATCGCTCAGGGGATGCCATCGAACAAGAAGCCCGCGCCACACGATCCCGCGCCTTTAAACGGCGCAATTGGGAACGGGGCGGATCAGCCCCCGCACGATTGAACGGTGACACAAACGCCCCCACCATTGCTCCAGCGGGCCAAACCCGCGCTGCCCTATCCCCCCTGCCCGTGGCCGCCCTACGCCTGCCGCGCGACACCTGTACCAACCTCAACCGTTTGGGTGTGCGCATCATCGCGGATCTGATCGGCCTACCCCGCGCCTCCCTTGTGCGCCGTTTTGGCCGTGATGTGGTGTTGCGGCTGGATCAGGCGCTGGGCGCAGACCCAGAACCCATTTCCCCCGCACGACGCACCCATCATTTTGCCGCCCGCCTGTCCCTGCCCGATCCCATTGGGCTCGACGAAGACATTCGCGCGGGCATTGATCGCCTGCTCCCCCCACTCTGTGATCGCCTGCGCAAAGCAGGGCGCGGGGCACGGCAACTGCGGCTGTGGTGTTTTCGCACAGACCACACCACGCAAATCATCGAAGTGGGCTTGGCCCGCCCCAACCACGACCCAGACCGCATGCGCCCGCTTTTGTTGCTGCGCCTGCCCGATCTCGACCCTGGCTTTGGCATTGATACCCTTCGGCTAGAGGCCTGCGTGACCGAACCTTTGACGAATATTCAACACAAAGGGCACGCCGATGCGGTGGAAACCGCGCGCAAATTGCGCGACGGCGGCAACAGCATGGCCGATCTGATGGGGCGGCTGGGCGCACGCATTGGGCTGGAAAACATCACCCGCCTGCACCCTGCCGACAGCCACATCCCCGAAAAAACCGCAACACGTATGGCCGCCGCCTATTGTGCGCCTGCAACCGATTGGCCCCAATCCCCGCTGCGCCGTCCAATCACCCTGTTCCAACCCGAAATCGTCACCATCCAAGACGCGGGCGAAACACCCTCTGCCCCGCCACGATGCTTTCGCTGGCGACGGCGCGAATTTCACACTCACACCGCCACGGGCCCTGAACGTCTGTCACCTGAATGGTGGCTGGACGACCCAAACTGGCGCGGGGGCACACGGGATTACTGGCGCATTGAAACCAAAACAGGGGAACGATTGTGGTTGTTTGAAACCAAAACCCGCGAATATTCGGGCGGTTGGTTCTGTCATGGGGATTTTGGCTAAAGCACCGCGTTACAGACGCAACCGCGCAAACCCGTAAACCGCCAACATAATCGCAACACCGCCCGCCAAAGCATAAGGCAACCGCAACGCCAATTCACGCCCCAGGCTCGGTTCCGCAAGGGCCACAACAGCCCCCGCCAGCAATGCCCCCACAGGCATCAAGCCCCAGCCAAAGAACCGATAGATACTGTTCACGCGTCCTAGCAAATCATCTGGAATCAGCCGCTGCCGATACGACACCGTCACCACATTCCACAACAAAGCGGCGAACATTTCAATGAACAGTGCGATGGCCACCACCCAAACATTTGATGTCAGATAAATGACCACAAACATCGTGGGGAACAGCAACAAAACCATGTGCAAACTGCGCTCTGCCCCCAGACGTTGGGCAATCGCGGGGCACACGATGCCCCCCACAACACCACCCGCTGCCCCTGCTGTCAGCAGCAAGCCATGGCCAAAGCCAGACAAGTTCAAAATCTCTTGCGAAAACAGCACCAAAATCGTCAGCGCCATGATCGACAGCATGTTAGAAAACCCAAGCATTACCGCCAAACGCAGCAACTTTGGATGCTGCCACAGCCAAACAAACCCTTCTTTGGCTTCCTCATACAGGCTGCGTTTGACGGGCGCACGGCGCGGCGGCACAGTGATCAACCAAACCACCCACGCCGCCAGCGCAAATGTTATCGCATCCAGCGCAAATGGCGCAGGCACCGCATAAGCGATCAGAAAACCAGCCAAAGGCGGGCCTACGAAACTGCCCATGATTTGCTCGATGCTCCACATCTGGCCGTTCGCCCGTTCCAGATCATTGGATTCCACCACTGACGGCAATGCCGTCTGCGCCGCATTATCGCGCACAACTTCGGCAGAACCGAGCAGAAACGCCAAACCAGACAAGGCCAGAATATACCACCCCGCACCCGACGGTGGCGGCAGATCGGGCAAAGAAACAATCAACGCCACCACACCTGCCGTTAACAACAGACGCAACAAATCGGCCATCACCATCAACCGTTGGCGATCCCCCCGATCCGTAATCACCCCCGCAGGCAGCGTGAACAACAACCACGGCAGTCGCGTAGCAAACGCAACAGTTGCAATCATAAAGGGGTCACGCGTAATCAGCGAAGCCAGCCAAGGAAACGCCAATGCAGATACGCCATCCCCAAGATTGGATATAGCAGAAGCTGAAAACAAAAGCCGATAATTACGGTTCTTCGCGAGCAATGACATGAGGTTCTATTGCTGTTGTTTTTCAAGTCATGTCAACCACTTATAGTTGAGCATGTTAAATGTTTTTAAAAACAGTAGAACAATTCACTAGGCCGCTTTGCGCGTAAACGTCAGCGTTGCTTCATCAGATAATTTCGGCTGGAATTTATATCCATCCACATCAAAATCTTTCAGCCCCTCAACGGTCTCAACACGGTTTTCAATCATGTACCGCGCCATCGCACCCCGTGCTCGTTTCGCGAAAAAGCCGATCATCTTCAGCTCGCCGTCTTTGTCCTCTTTAAAGGACGGTGTGATCACGGGGGATTTCATTGCCTTTTGATTGGCCGCTTTGAAATATTCCGTGCTGGCACAATTCACCACAGGTGCCCCACCCGATGCTTCGTCCATGGCCTGAGCCAGCTTTGTCCCCCAATACGCATACAACGTCGGCCCTTCTTTGTTGGCAAGACGGCTGCCCATTTCCAACCGATACGGCTGAATCCGATCCATCGGGCGCAACACCCCATAAAGCCCGCTTAGAATACGCAAATGATCCTGCGCATAGGCCTGTTGGGCGGCATCCATCGTTTCTGCATCCAACCCAACATAGGTATCCCCTGCAAAAGCCAGCATCGCCTGCTTAGAGTTCGTTTGCGTGGATTCTTTGGCAAAACTTTGGAACCGCTTGCGGTTCAATTGCGCCAAATCTTCGGAAATTTTCATCAGATCGCGCAACTCGGACACGCTGAGCTTTTTGGCAATCCGCGACAGCCGATTGGCATCTTCTTGATAGTCAGGAAAGGTTTCGATCAACCCATCTGGCGTTTCATCAAAATTCAATTTTTTCGCAGGGGACAGAACTGCCAGCATGATACGCCTCCAAATCTTTTGAACTTTGTAGGGTATTTATCTGCGGACCTCCATGTGAAAAACAGGCGCAGGTCATCACAAATTCGCGGCCTACTCCGCCGCGATTTCCTCTAAAAACGCAGCCCCAAATCGCGCTGCCTTCGCAGGGCCCACACCGCCAATACGTTCAAGCGCATCCACACTGTCAGGCTTGGCCTGCGCGATCTTGGCCAGCGTCGAATTTGAACAGTTCAAAAATGTATCAAGCCCGCTTTCCCCATGGGCAAGACGCACTTGCGCCGCTTGCAATCGATCAAACAACTCCCCCGCATCTCGGCCCGCCAATTTGCGCCGTGCGGGGTGTACCTCTTCCGTGGCACCGTTGATCACTTCCAAAAATGGCGCGGCGTAGCGCTCCAATTTCACGGCACCCACGCCAGGCAATTTGGCAAACCCGTCAATGTCCTTGGGCCGCTCTGTCGCCATTGCAATCAGGGTCGCATCAGGAAACACCACATAGGCGGGCGCTTGCATGTCTTCAGCCAACGCGCGGCGCTTCGCTTTTAATGCAGACAACAAAGGCTCATCCTCTTGGGCCACCATGGCCTTAACACGGGTCCGCCCACCACGGGATTTCACCACCGTATCTTTGCGCAGTTCAATGCTCTCTTCGCCGCGCAAAATCGGCCGCGCCCGTTGGGTCATCCGAAATGCGCCATGCCGTTCCATATCAGGGCGGATCAGATCATACCCCATCATCTGGCGGAAAATCCCCTGCCACTCCGATTTGTCATATTCCTGACCAATCCCAAACGTGGGCAAATCATTATGGCCACGTTGTTTGATACGGTCGGTCATGGTTCCGCGCAGCACATCAATCAAATGCCCCGCACCAAAATACTCCCCTGTGCGCAGCACCGCTGACAATGCTTTGCGCACCGCTTCGGTCCCGTCAAAAACGCTTGGGGGGTTGGCGCATAAATCGCAATTGCCACAGCTTTCAATGTCATCCCCGAAGTACCGCAACAATACGCGCCGCCGACACCGCCGCGCTTCGGCCAAACCCAACAACGCATTCAACCGCCCATGATCCGCCTCTTTGCGATCCGCTGGGGCCAGCCCTTCGTCGATCTGCGCACGACGAAGGCGCACATCATCCGCCCCATACAGCGTAAGCGTATCCGCAGGCGCACCATCGCGACCAGCACGGCCAATCTCTTGGTAATAGCTCTCCATCGACTTGGGCAAATCCGCGTGCGCCACCCAGCGAATATCGGGCTTGTCCACACCCATGCCAAACGCAATTGTGGCCACGACGATCAGCCCATCTTCACGCTGAAACCGCGTTTCCGCCAACCGCCGATCATCCTTTTCCATACCCGCATGATAATGCAGCGCCGAATGCCCCGCCTCGCGCAGTGCCGTGGCCAGCGTTTCGCATTTATTGCGCGATGAACAATACACAATGCCCGATTGCCCTTTGCGCGCCGCGACAAAATCCAACAACTGTTTGCGCGGGCTGTTTTTGGGGGCAAAGGCCAGATGAATGTTGGGCCGATCAAACCCTTGCAAAAACGTCGATGGTGGAACTCCGCCAAACAACCGCTGCACGATTTCTTCGCGGGTTTCCGCATCTGCCGTGGCCGTAAACGCCGCCAACGGCACACCCAAATCATCACGCAACGCCCCGATGCGCAGATAATCGGGGCGGAAATCATGGCCCCATTGGCTCACGCAATGGGCCTCATCCACCGCGATCAACCGCGTGTTTACTTTGCGCAGCAACATCACTGTGCCAGGGTTCGCCAACCGCTCTGGCGCGATGTAAAGCAGCTTTAGCCGCCCTTCATCCAGCGCCTGAAACACCTCTTCGGTTTCTTCTTCGGTATTCCCAGAAGACAGCGACCCCGCCGCAACCCCAAACGCATTCAGCGCCCGCACCTGATCCCGCATCAGCGCAATCAACGGCGAAATCACCACCGTCACACCGTCAATACACAGCGCAGGCAATTGAAAGCACAACGACTTCCCGCCCCCTGTCGGCATAATCGCCAGCGTGTTTTCCCCTGCAATCACCGCATCCACGATATCGCGCTGCCCATCGCGGAAATCCGCATGGCCAAACACCTCTGACAACAGCTTTAAAGGGGCGTTCTGATCGTCCAACATCTTACTTTTTATGTCTGCTCTGTTGGCATAGGTTTGACAGGTTGCTGAAGGGTTAACAACCCGTGACAACGGTCCTTTTCGCCACCCAATTCCACCCCATAACCACCACCTCACCACACCTCCATCTCCATCGGCGCATCCACGCCACGCCGCACCCAAACGCATAACTCTTTACAAAGCCGTCCGATATCAGCAACAACGGGGCAGGTTTTCCACTGGGGTTGCTGCGCGTTGCTGATCCGTTTTCTTACACTGATGGCCGCCCTGCCCCTGCGCATCTGGGTCCATGTGCAACGCCTTGGCGGGGCCATATCCCGCGATGTGGCACACAATCGATTGGGCCACGCCACACAGGCCAAGCCGCCTCAATCTGTTATCTGGATTCACGCCGCCTCCCTTGGGGAATTGTCCGCCGTGCGCCCGTTTCTGCGCCACCTCGCCGCCGCAAAACCCGATCACCGCCTGTTGATCACCACCAACAATCCCAATGCGCTCGACGTTGCGAAACATTGGGATGACGTGCCCGCAATCCTACAGGCCGCACCGCTCGATATCCCTTCGATCCTCAAACGGTTTCTAAACCACTGGCAGCCCGTCGCATTCGCCAACATCGAAACCGAGGTTTGGCCGAACCGTTTTGCCGCCCTCGGCGCACGCGGCATTCCCTGTATCGGATTAAACGCCCGCATGTCGGCCACGTCAGCCAAGCGTTTTGCCAAACTCGGCACGTCCACGGGGTTGCATCATTTCACAGCAATTTTTGCACAAAACGAACAGTCGGCTGAACGGTTTCGCACCCTGCTCGATCCATCCAAATTCGTGACAACATTGCCGAATTTCAAATCTTTGGTCAGCCTGCCCAGCACAGACCCTGCATTGGTTTCACAATTTGACCGCGCCAAAACAATCCTCGCCGCATCCACGCACGAAGGCGAAGATGAGCCGATCATCGCGGCCTTCACCGAACTGTCCAAAACTGATCCATCTCTAAAACTCATCATCGCGCCACGTCACCCGCACCGCGCCCCTGACATTACAGCACTGGCAAAATCCGCAGGGCATAATCCCAAACCTCTCGGCGATCCTGCGGACACATCTATCAGCATCGCTCACACGCTCGGCCAATTGCCAGAGCTTTACGCATTGGCCGCCGTCACTTTTGTCGGCGGCTCCATCGTGCCCGATATCGGCGGCCATACGCCCTATGAACCGATCCGCGCCAACAGCGCGATTGTCACGGGAACCATGACCGATAACTTCACGGCAGAGTACACAGCCCTATCCACAGCAAACGCCTGCCAACTGACCACACCCCAAACACTGGCATCCGACCTGCGCACAGCGTTAACCACCGCCGAAACCCTCGCCCAAAACGCGCGTGCAACATTCCCCCCCATTGAAAACCCAACTGCGCTGTTTGACCAAATCATCACCGCGATGGAGCGTCCGTCATGAACGCCACCTTTTTTGCCATAAACCGCATCCTGCGCGGCGATTTGTTCTTGCAACAATTCTCCACCAGCCAAGAAACCTTGATGTCCGAACTCAACGGCAAATCCGTCGCGGTCGTGGGCAACGCGCGCAGCCTCACGAACCAAATGCACGGCGCGGCCATCGACGCGTGCGACATCATCATCCGCATGCACGCCGCCCCTTTGCCCAGCGCTGAAAGCCACGGAACAAAAACCACATGGCTCGGCCTTGGTATGCCTGTTGCCCAATCCATCATCACGGATCGCGCCCCAAAACGCCTGTTATGGATGGCCAAAAAACGCAAACGCGTGCGCCACCGCCTTGCCAGCGCGAACGGGTTTTACCTGCATCCAAAATCCGATTGGGATGATATGGCAAAAACCCTTGGCGCACCCCCAACCACAGGTGCGATGCTGATCAACCTCGCGGCTCAATCAAACGCAAGTGCCATCCACCTCTTCGGCTTTGATTTCTTTGCCAGCCTATCCTTATCTGGGCGGCGCACCGCAAACCAAGTGCCCCACGACTTTGCCGCCGAAAAACAGTTTGTCACCACCCTGATGCAAAACGACCCAAGGGTTGTGCTGCATGGCCAGACCAATTAACCCGTCAGGGACACTTCAAAGAGGCCACCATGGACCAACGCACATCTATCGCTGACGTAATCGACACCAATCTTCACGGGTTGGAGGCGGTGAAATCCGCGCTCTCCACACCCGAGTTGTCCGCCGCGCTGGACCGCGCACTTGGCCTGATCTCCGAAATGCAGGGCCGTTTGATCGTGGCAGGGGTTGGCAAAAGCGGGCTCATCGGCCGCAAGCTCGCCGCGACCTTTTCCTCCACAGGAACCCCCGCCTATTTCGTTCACCCGGCCGAGGCCAGCCACGGCGATCTTGGCATGATCCACACCAACGATGTGGTCCTCTTGCTCAGTTGGTCAGGCGAAACCAAAGAGCTCTCTGATATCCTGTCTTATGCCCGCCGCTTTGGCGTTCCCGTGATTTCCATTACGGGCGGCGCAAACAGCACATTGGCCAAATCATCTGATGCCCCGCTGGTCTTGCCCAAAGCCAAAGAAGCCTGCCCGCACAATCTTGCCCCCACCACATCCACGCTCATGCAGTTGGCCGTTGGTGACGCGCTCGCCATCACCCTCTTGAAAATGAAAGGCTTCACCGAAGAAAGCTTCCGCGATTTTCATCCAGGGGGCAAACTCGGCGCGGCCCTCACCCCTGTCAGCGATATTATGTTCAAAGGCGACAATATCCCCTTGGTCCACACCGACGCCCCAGTGATCGAAGTCGTGGGCGAAATTTCCCGTAAAACCTTGGGCATTGTCGGCGTGACAGATGACGCAGGCGCCTTGCAAGGGGTGATCACCGATGGCGACATTCGCCGCTATCTCGAAGCCAACTCAGACGGCTCCATGAAAGACGCCATGTGGGAAACCCATGCGCGATCTTTGATGACGCCCGGCTCCATCTTTTTGGAACCCGAGCGACTCAGCGCCCGTGCCCTGCACGTATTACAAAGCAACAAAATCTCGGCGGCTTTTGTCATCGAAAACGACAAACCCGTTGGCGTTGTGACCCTGATGCAATTGCTTACCCTCGGCGTCGCCTAACACAATGGCCCTGTCCCCAAACATGCACGGGGCCGCCTTGATGACCGCATCAATGGCAGGATTTACGCTCAACGATGCCGCGATGAAATACGGCGGCGCAGACCTTGGCCTGTTCCAAGCCATCTTTATCCGTGGAATATTCGCAGTCAGCTTAATGGGGCTGTTCGCCTATGCCTTCGGGGCCTTTGCGCACATGCCAAAACTGCGTGACGCAAAGCTGATTAGCATTCGTTCCTTGGCCGAAATTTGCGCAACCATGGCGTTCCTGACGGCACTGTTTAACCTGCCCCTTGCTAACATCACCGCCATCCTTCAAGCCCTGCCCCTGTCCATCGCCTTTGCCGCCGCGCTGTTCCTGAACGAACCCATCGGGCGCAAACGCATCGCGGCCATTATCATCGGGTTTGTGGGCGTGATGATTATCGTGCGCCCTGGTCTTGCAGGGTTTAACGCCTATTCCCTGCTGGGGCTTGTGGCTGTTGCCTGTGTCACCCTACGCGATCTGGCCGCCCGCCAGCTCAGCCCGTCCATCCCATCCCTACTCGTCGCCTTTGTCGCCTCGGTCGCAATTATGGTCACTGGCGGCATTGGTGTTTTGGTCACCCAAAACTGGCAAACACCCAGCAGCTTTGAAATCGCCTCGCTCGCCATTGCAGCGGTGTTTCTGATGGTCGGATATTACTGCGCCGTTGCCACCATGCGCATTGGCGATGTCGCTGTCGTATCGTCGTTTCGCTACACCGTGATGATTTGGGCCATCGCACTCGGCTGGTTGCTGTTTGGCGATATCCCCGATTTCTGGACCGTGTTCGGAATGCTGGTGATCCTTGCCGCAGGTCTGTTCACGATGTACCGCGAACGCCAATTGGCAAAACAAGAAATTGATTAACCGCGCAGGCTGGGTCACAGTGCATTAAACGAATTTACGCAAGTGACTAAATGCGCACCCAAGTTTGCATCATAGGCGGTGGCCCCTCTGGCCTTTTGCTGTCCCAACTGCTCCACACCGTTGGCATTTCCTCGATCATTCTGGAACGCCAATCCCGTGACCATGTGCTGGGCCGTATCCGCGCGGGCGTGCTGGAATGGGGCACGGTTGATATGCTGCGCAAAGCGGGTGTTGGCACGCGCATGAACGCCGAAGGCTTTGAACACACGGGCACATTTCTATCCGCCAAAAACCGTGGCTTTCGCATAGATTTCAATGCACTGATCGGTAAAAAGGTCATGGTCTATGGCCAAACCGAAGTCACCGCCGATCTCTACGCCGCTCGCACAGATGCAGGCGCAACACTCCTGCACAACGTCGAAAACGTCACCCCTATCGGATTGGACACAGACACGCCTTCGGTTTCCTTTGACCAAGACGGCACAACCAAAACCATCCAATGCGATTACATCGCAGGGTGTGACGGATTTCACGGCGTCAGCCGCAAATCCATCCCCGCAAACGTGCTGCGCGAATTTGAACGGGTGTATCCCTTTGGCTGGCTCGGCGTTCTGTCCGAAACACCGCCCGTCAGCCATGAACTGATTTATGCCAACCACGAACGGGGCTTTGCCCTGTGTTCTATGCGCAATGCCAACCTCAGCCGATATTACATCCAAGCCCCCGTCACCGACAAAATCGAACACTGGTCCGACGATGCCTTTTGGGATGAATTGCGCCGCCGCATTCCAACCGATGCCGCAGACAGCATCATCACAGGCCCCAGCATCGAAAAATCCATCGCTCCTCTGCGCTCTTTCGTGGCCGAACCCATGCAATGGGGTCGCCTGTATCTGGTTGGGGATGCCGCCCACATCGTGCCACCCACAGGGGCCAAAGGGCTCAACCTCGCCGTATCAGACGTGCATTACCTGTTCACTGCTTTGGATCAGCATTACAATCACGGGGAAAACGGCGGCTTGGCCACCTATTCACAAACCGCGCTGAAACGGGTGTGGAACGCCATTCGGTTCAGCTGGTGGTTCACCACAATGATGCACAGCTACCCTGATCAATCCCCCTTTGATCAAGCCATCCAAGAGGCAGAGCTGTCCCACCTCGAAACCTCACAAGCCGCACAAACCAATCTCGCTGAAAACTACGTCGGTCTACCCTATTAGGAACAAACCCATGGCACAAAACATCACCAAACACGTCAAAGACATGGTCGCAGAGGCCAACACAAAAGTGGAAATCATCCCCACAACAGACGCTTTCGATCTGGTTGGTCGCGATGACACAGTGATCGTCGATCTGCGCGATATCCGCGAATTGCAACGCAGCGGTAAAATCCCAGGCGCGTTTTCCTGCCCACGCGGGATGCTGGAATTTTGGATTGATCCCGACAGCCCCTACCACAAAGACATCTTTAATCAGGACAAGAAATACGTGTTCTACTGCGCCAGCGCATGGCGTTCGGCCCTGTCTGCACAACTGGCCCAAGACATGGGGCTACAGCCCGTCGCCCACATCGAAGGCGGCTTTGGCGCGTGGCAAAAAGCAGGCGGACCAGTGGAAGACGTTGCCTAAACGTCCTTCATAAACCGCAGCCCATCGTAAATCGCGGCGTGCGTATTGCGCGCTGCGACCGCATCCCCAATCCGAAACAACTGAAACGCCCCATCTGGATTGCGATCAACTGTTTGGGGCTGCCCTGCGATCAACGCATCGTAATCCACCTCGCCCAAATTGCTGCTCTGCGCCACAAGGTCAAAATACAAATCCGCATTTGGCATCGTACCGTAATTCACAACGATCTGGTCATATGACTGGCGCGTCACCAAATCGCTGTAATCCGTCCCCACAAGCGCGGTCAGCTTATTCCCGTCCCGCTCCACACCTGTCAAACGCCGCGTCACCGTGAAGGTCACATCCTTGTCTTGCAGGCTGCGCATATACGGCACCAAATTCATCGCCATCACATCTGGCGCGAAGGTGCGATCTGGCGTCATCACCTCCACCTTGGCTCCAGATTCCGCCGCCGTTTCTGCCGCCATCAACGCAGGATGATCGCCGCTTTCATCGTAAATCAAAACATGCTCGGCAGGTTTCACATCCCCCGAAATAATGTCCCACGCGCTCACCACATGGGGCGCGTCTTGGCCTGTTTCAAACAGCTCGATATTGGGCAAACCGCCGGTCGCCACAATCACCACATCAGGCGCAAGCGCTGTCACATCCTCCACATCAGCCCAAGTGTTGAACCGAAACTCCACATCCCGCGCCGCACATTGCGCCATGCGCCAATCAATGATGGAAATCATCTCGACACGGCGTTTGTTCAACGCGGTTAAACACACCTGCCCACCCGCATCGGGCTGTGCTTCAAACACCGTCACGCTGTGCCCCCGTTCAGCAGCCACCCGCGCGGCCTCTAACCCCGCAGGACCTGCCCCGATAATCACCACTTTCTTTGCCTTTTTGGCAGGGGGAATTTCATGGGGCATGGTCAATTCACGCCCCGTGGCCGCGTTGTGAATACACAGCGCCTCTCCCGCCCCATAAATGCGATCCAAACAATAGGTCGCCCCAACACAGGGCCGAATATCATCTTCGCGCCCTGCCATGATCTTTTGCACAATCAGCGGATCCGCCATATGCGCCCGCGTCATGCCTACCATATCCAACTGCCCGCTTTGCACCGCATACCGCGCCGTTGCCACATCAGGAATACGCGCCGCATGAAACACAGGCATTCCCGTCGCCGCCCGAATAGACCCCGCCAAATCCAAATGCGGCGCCGAAGGCATGCCCTGAATAGGGATCATATCTGTCATCGCAGGGTCAGTATGAATGCGCCCACGGTTTACATTGAAATAATCCAGTAACCCGCTCGCCTTCAGGTGTTCGGCAATCTTGACACCTTCTTCGGGCGTGACACCCCCCGCCTCTGCTTCATCGGCCCCCATGCGAATGCCAACCACAAAATCATCACCCACACGCGCGCGGACTGCACGCAACACATCCATGGTTAGGCGAATGCGATCTTCCAGCGACCCGTTACCATAAGGCCCGTCCAATTGATTGCTCAGGGGCGAGCAGAACTGATCCAGCAAATGCCCGTGGTTCATAATCTCCACACCGTCCATGCCGCCCGCTTTCATCCGCTCGGCAGCATCGGCAAAATCGGAAATAATGCGCGGAATATCCCACTCTTCGGCCAGCTTGGAAAACCGCCGATGCGCTGGTTCACGGTCATGAGTCGAACTGACCGCAGGCAGCCAATCGCCTTTGTCCCATCCCGTACGCCGCCCCAGATGAGTCAACTGGATCATCGCCGCACAGCCATGTTCGTGCAGACCATCGGTCAACCGTTTGATCCACGGCACAACCTCATCTCGGTACGCCAGAATATTGTTGAACACGGGCGGGCTGTCACGGCTCACCGCCGCCGATCCAGCCGTCATCGCCAAGGCAACGCCCGCCTTGGCCCGCATCGCATGATACGCGATATACCGCTCCTTGGGCATCCCGTCCTCGGGATACGCGGGTTCATGGCTTGTCGTCATAATCCGGTTTTTCAACGTCAAATGCTTCAGCTGAAACGGCTGCAATAACGGATCACTGGACATGAAAAATCCCTCCCAAGACACACGGCTTAGAAGGGATTAAGACTGTCGAAATGTCACTTGTAAAGGGCGATACACCGCCCTTTACAAAGACGGTGTCATGTTTCTTTTGCGTCCTGAATTACATTCATGCCAGCCAAGCCACTGTTGCCAAGGCTGACACCCGCGAACGGCCCACCGTGACACATGTGGTTCGGATCATGTGGGTCCATCTGGGGCTCATTCGCCAAAACCTCTGCCGCCACATCTTCTGCGTTATCCTTCGGGCGATAGCCAAGGAAAGACGCATTCGCGTTATCAACAGGCACACGGTCGTTGTTCGACACACCGTACACAATCGCGAACCCCGTGACAGGCGTATCAATGCAACGTGTCACCAACTGGATCAGATCATCGTACGAAAGATATGATCCCAGCGCGCGCGCATTGTTTGGCTGCGCACAGGACAGGATACGCATATGCACGCTCTCCATCCCGCGTTTTTCCCAATACATGCGGCCCAAATCCTCGGTAAAGCATTTCGCCAAACCGTAAAACGTATCAGGGCGATGCGGTACATCCGTGCCGATAAACTCGTTCTTTGGATACATGCCAACCGCGTGGATGGACGACCCGTAAACGATCCGCCGCACACCCGCTTTGTACCCCGCTTCCCAAACGTTGTAAGACCCGACAAAGTTCGGCCCCAACAACTGTTCAAACGGCCCTTCATCCACAAACGCACCCATGTGAACGACCATCTCAGCCCCTTCCATGACCTTCACCATGTCATCCATGCTGGCCAGATCGCCCTGAATGTATGTCTCACCGTCATACGTCTTGCCGATGTCGTCCTTAATATCCGTGGACACCAATTGATCACACATCTTGCTCAGCGGTTCGCGCAGATACGATCCCAACCGCCCAGCGGCCCCTGTCAGTACAATCTTCTTCATCATCTCATCCTTCCAGTTTATTCTTTACCGTCGACAATAGCGTATCTGACGCCTTAGCCAATAATCCCGTGTCCGATCCACAGGCCACAAAGGTAAATCCCTCGTTCAACAACTCTGCTGCAAAATCAGGGTCCATCACCAGCGTTCCAACAGGCACGCCCTTGGCCATCAGCTTTTGCGCCGCTGGCTTGATCAAATCCCAGACGGCAGGGTCCATTGGCTTCCCGACAAGCCCAATATCCGCCGCAATATCCGCAGGACCAAAGAACACACCAGACACACCGTCCACCGTCCCAATCGCCTCGGCTTGCGCAACCGCGCTTGCGGTTTCCAGTTGCAAAATCACCGTGGTTTCCGCGTCCACACGCGCCACATAATCGGACACGCGCCCAAACTTATTCGCGCGCGTATTTCCCGAAACACCCCGCACCCCAAGGGGCGGATACCGCGTGGCTGCCACAGCCTTCTCCGCCTCTTCAACGCTCTGGATCATCGGGAACAGCAACCCCTGCACACCCAAATCCATCAGCCGTTTCACAGCAACCGTATCGTTCCAATCAGGCCGCACAATCGCCGTCGTGCCGTAACTGGCAAACACCTGCAACTGTGCCAAAACCGAATGATAATCATTCGGCGAATGCTCCATGTCGATCAGCGCCCAGTCAAACCCAGACCCCGCCGTCACCTCGGCCCCAATCCCACTGCACAGGCTGATCCACAGCCCCAGTTGTTTTTCCCCAGCCTTCAGCGCCGCCTCAAACGGATTGCGTTCCAATTTCATCAAATGACCGCCTTTTCAATGATCGGACGGTTTTCTGGAATCCGCGCATAATTGAACGGCGTCAAATCCAACGTGCGATATTCGCCATAGGTCAGCCACTCCGCCGTGCCACGCCCCATCGCGGGGGATTGCTGCAACCCATGCCCAGAAAATCCGCTCAGGCTGATAAAATTCTCAACCTTCGTGTGCGGCCCCATAATCGCGTTATGATCAAACGTGTTCATCGCGTAATGCCCCGCCCATTCTGCGGTGATCTTCACTGCCTCAAACTGGGGAATACGAGTCGCAACGATGGGCCAAATCTGGGTTTCCCACAGGGAATAATCCATCTGATAATCATCATACCCAACCGCCAAATCGGGCTTTTCATAGTCATGCCCACCTGCCTGATACGTGCCACCACCGTTTTCACGCACGTGCACACCAGACGGATCAATCGTCAGCGGCAGGTCTTGATCGAGCGGCTGATCCGCCTTGAAAATCCACGTGTATCGTTTGCGCGGTTCTACGGGCAATTCCACCCCAGCCATACGCGCCGTTTCCACCGCACGCGGACCAGAAGCATTGACCAACTGACCACAGGCAATCACCTCACCCGATTTCAGTGTAATGCTCTCAACTTGCGTTCCGCCCGCGTTTTTGGTGATCGCAACCACTTCGTTTTCAACATATTCCACACCGCGCTCGCGTGACTGGCGGTTCCACCAATCAAACACGGCGGCTCCATCCCAGAACCCCTCATCAACCGTGTTGATTGACCCCGCCACAATGTCATCCACCTGATAAAACGGATAGCGTTTCTTAATCTCTGCCGCGTTCAGGATTTCAGTGCCCGCACCCGCCGCAACCTGCACCGCTTGGCTCTCGCGCAACACATCAGCAAAGCCTTCGTTGTCCGCAAAATACATATAGCCAAAGTTGCGAATGCTCAGTTCTGGAACCCGCTCATCCCCCCCCATATAGGTGCGAATATTCTTTACAAAATCCGCCGCAAATTGGCTGATCCGCACGTTCAGGTCAGACGAAAACTGCTGCCGCATACAGCTGTTCGTATGCGCTGTCGAACAGGCCTCAAACGTAAGATCACGATCAACGACCAAAACCGATCCGTTGAAATCTTTATTGTCGCTCAGGAACCACGCGGTCGATGACCCCATGATCGCTCCGCCGACGATCACCACATCGTATTTCGTTTGCTTCGGTGCTTGCGTTTGACCCGCCATTACACATCCTCCCCAGATGCAATCGCGGCCTCGACCGCTTCAATATCCGTTGCCGACAGACCGTAATCCTCGGCTGCAACTTGCGCAGAAATATATCCCCGCGCCAAATCCCGTTTCACCATGTCTGGGTCCCGATCAGCGGCATCGCCGTATCCCGCACCCCCTGGAAACGCCATCATAACTTTGCGCCCATGGGGCACAAACTGTTTGCCCTTACCGTTCATTTGGGTCCCGTCATCTTGGGCAATCGTCGTTGGCGCACCCACACCACCGCCACGGCGGCCCTGCGCAGGATGATCCACGCGATCAAACATGGCCTGAATGTCAAACTCATGCCCTTCGCGCGCGCCCACTTCCATAAACTGGCCAAGTCCCCCACGGCGTTGCCCCGCACCCCCGCTATCTGGACGCAATTCTTTGCGCCAAATGATCACAGGCCCCGCATGTTCGGTTGCTTCCACAGGCATGGTCATCACACCTGATGGAAACGCCGTCGCGTTCAGCCCATCATGTTCAGGACGCGCACCAGACCCGCCCGAATTGAACGTCAGCACTTCGGAACGCACCGCATCATTTGGCGCGGGCGCATCGGTGCGTGGCCGCAACGAGACTTGGAAATTGCACAAACACCCAGCCCCCTCTGCAGGGACCAACCCAGGTACAATTTTATCAAACGCATTGAACACCGCGTCAGGCACAAAATGCCCCACGATATGGCGCAATGCCACGGGTGCAGGATGCAGCGCGTTCACAATCGTGTTCTCAGGCGCTTCAATTTCAAACGGCGCAAGGCTCGCCGCATTGTTCGGAATCTCAGGCGCAATCGCCACCTTTAGCGCGTAACAGGCATAGGCCTTGGCATAAACCAACGGACAGTTGATCCCCTTCTTATCCAGCCCAGACGACCCCGTGAAATCGGATACAATCCGATCCCCCTTCACGGACACTTTCACCTTCAACGTGATCGGCGTATCAAACCCATCCACTGTCAGCTCCCCCGTGGCGGATTCCTGTGGCAGCGCCGCAATCCGTTCAATGGTGGCACGGCGGGAGTTTTCCAAAATGAATTCTGCAATCCCGTCCAGATCATCCAGATCAAACTCGCTCATCATGTCGATCAAACGGCGATGCCCAATCTCGTTACAAGTGGCCAACGCATAGATATCCCCGATCAACTGATCAGGCTCACGCACGTTGCCCCGAATGATCCGCACCAGCGTTTCATCCACATCACCTTGAGCCGCGAACTTCATGATTGGAATATACAATCCCTCTTCATAGACACTGTGCGCATCGGCCCCAAAGCCACGCCCACCAATATCCACAATATGCGCGGTACAGGCGAAAAACCCGACCAATACGCCCTTATGAAACGAAGGCGTCACCATGGTGATATCGTGCAAATGCCCCGTGCCCTCCCACGGGTCATTGGTGATATACACATCCCCTTCCATGATGTTCTGTCGCCCAATGCGCCGAATGAAATGCGCCACTGCATCCGCCATGGCGTTCACGTGGCCGGGCGTGCCGGTCACCGCCTGCGCCAACATGTTGCCATGCGTGTCATAGACCCCAGCAGACAAATCGCCCGCCTCACGCACAGACGTCGAAAACGCCGTACGCACCAACGCCTGCGCCTGTTCTTCGACCACAGAAATCAGACGGTTCCACATTACCTGATAGGCAACGGCTGAACTTTGTTGCGCCATGGCTTAACCCTCCGCTTTCAATGTGACGTCAATGCACCCATCAGGCTGACGGACCGCATTTCGGCTGCTTGGAATGATGATCGTGGTTTCGTCTTCGAACACGACACCGGGGCCTTTGATAAAGCCACCGACCTTCAACTTCGTCCGATCGTATTTGTAACAATGCACCATCCGATCTTCGGCTGGATCAAAGAACGACCGCTTGCCGTTCATCACCGCAGACTTGCCAGCCTCATTCTGTGCCACAGGCTCAACCACTTCAGGCGGCGTTGTTGCATTCACCGACCAAACCGTGATTTCAATATCCAGCCCCGTCACAGTGCGTCCAAACAGCTTCGTATAATCCTCTTCAAACAGCCGCTCAAACGTGGCCGCATCAGGATTCATCGCTTGCTCCTGCGTCAGCACAATCGGAATTTCCCAACCCTGCCCTGTGTAGCGCATGTAAACCTTAAACTCTGACAGGATCTCCGCCTCTGCATCACAGTTACGCACAAAACCCGTCGCCTCGGCCTGTAATTCAGACAACAGCGTCTGAATGCGCGGCGCGTCAAAATCTGACAACTTCATGTAAACGGAACGGTTCGCCTCAAACGAAAACGGCGCGCGCAGAAATCCAATGGCAGACCCAACACCCGCACCAGGGGGAACCAACAACCGTTCCACACCCAGCTTTTCACACAGCCGCCCCGCATGCAGCGGCGCCGCACCGCCAAAGGCAATCATTGTGTATTCGGACAGGTCTTCACCGTTTTCGACCGCATGAACCCGCGCCGCGTTCGCCATGTTTTCATCCACAACCTCCGCCAATCCAAACGCCGCCGTGCGTGCATCCATATCAAGCGGCTCACCCAAAACCGTCTTCAGCGCGGCCTCAGACTGGTCCCTAAGCAACTGAATCGACCCACCCGCAAAGTTGTCGGCATCCAATTTCCCCAAATACAAATCCGCATCCGTTACCGCGGGTTTATCCCCACCGCGCCCATAACAGGCTGGCCCAGGTTCCGATCCCGCGCTCTCTGGTCCCACACGAATTTGCCGCATCGAATCCACATGCGCCAGCGATCCACCGCCCGCGCCAATTTCGACCATATCAATCACGGGAATGGAAATCGGCATCCCCGATCCCTTCTTAAACCGATAGGTCCGCGCCACTTCGAACACTCGGCTCGTCTTGGGTGTTTGATCCTTGATCAAACAAATCTTCGCCGTGGTCCCGCCCATGTCAAACGACAACACTTTATCCAGCCCATAGCGCGCCGCGATATTCGCCGCGAAAACCGCACCGCCCGCAGGACCTGATTCCACCAATCGCACAGGGAAATCCGCCGCGCTTTCGATGGAAATGATCCCTCCGCCCGAATGCATTAGGAAGATGTTGCAATCCACACCTTCGTCCCGCAACCGTCCTTCCAGACGCCCAAGATAAGATTTCATCAGCGGCTTGATATAGGCGTTCGCCACCACGGTATTGAACCGCTCATATTCGCGCATCTGCGGCGACACTTCAGATGAAATCGAAATCATCGCATCTGGCATTTTTTCGGCCACAACCTCGGCCACCATCTGCTCGTGCGCATCGTTCAAATACGAATGGATCAAACCAATCGCAACGCTGTCATACCCAGCCGCCGCAACCCGATCCACAACCGCTTCGACCTCGGCCCGATCCAGCGGGATCAACACAGCACCCGTCGCATCCACACGTTCCGTCACGGTATAGCGCATCTGGCGTGGCAGCAACGGCTCTGGCAAGTTTAGGTTCAAATCATACTGCTCAAATCGGCTCTCGGTGCGCATTTCAATCACATCGCGAAACCCGTTTGTTGTAATCAGCGCCGTCTTGGCCCCACGCCGTTCAATCAACGCATTCGTGGCCAGCGTGGTTCCGTGAATGATCTGCCCGATGTCAGATGGCGCAATCCCTGCCTTCGCGCAAACCTGCTGCATCCCATCAATGATCGCATTTTCAGGCGCGATGTAGGTGGTCAAAACCTTGGTGGAAAAACTCTCACCACCCGATTCCAGAACCACATCCGTAAACGTGCCACCGATATCCACACCCAACCGAACAGACTTCTTCGCCATCAGACTCACCTTTGTATGATTGGGGGTATTTTGACGGTTCCGTGGAATAGCTTCAAATTATTTATAAATATATATGTGATAAAAAATATTGATTCTATAGCTCAGCCAAAACATCCGCCGCCAATTGCGCCGAATGGGCCACATACCCTGCCACCCGCTCCGCTTGATACCGCGCTGCAAATCGCAATGGCGCGGGTGTCCAATCAACGCTCACGTCTTGCAATCGGCCAGCATCCAAATCGGGCTGCACCAGAGAACGTGGCAACAACGCAACCCCCAACCCATTGATCGCCATCTGCACACAGGACGCCATGCTGTTGCTCGGCACAAAGCGCGTGGTTGGCAGGTTTCGCGCCTCGGCATAGTCCACCAATTCGGCGTAAGCCTGCGTATTGCGAGCATGGGTCAGGATCGACCGCGGGATCAAATCCGCCACGCGCACCCGCCCCTTTAACCCGTCCAAAACCTCTGCCGTTCCGACCCAGACATAATCGAACGTGCCCAGCTCAATCACCCCGCTCGCCTTGCTGGCAAAGGGGGCTGTTTGGATTGTCAAATCCAACGTGCGGGCCGCCAAATCCCGATCCAGATCGCGTGACAGATTTACCGTCAACTCCACGCTCACGGATGGATACATATCCTTCAGCCGCCGCAAATAGGTATGCACCCAAGTGGACGCCACCAGCTCCGTCACACCCAACCGCAACCGATCCTCAATCAAATCGGGCCGCTCCGCCACCGCCAACAACCCTTCCGCCTGTCGCAATATCTTGCGCGCTTCCAACAGGATATCTTCCCCCTTCGCCGTCATCCGCACAGACCCAGCATCGCGCTGCATCAACACCACCCCCAGCGCAGATTCCAATCCTGCAATCCGCGACGAAATATTCGGCTGCGTCGTGTTCAAATGCGCCGCCGCTTTGCGAAACGTGCCAAGGTCCGCCACCCAAACAAGCGCCTCCAGCTGTTTCAGATTAAACACATTCCCAATCATCTAATACGGCCTTCCCTCGTGATCCGCCCAACCTATACACATCACGGCCGACAATCAAAAATCCTAATCCTTTTCTTGCACAGGCAAACACCCTAAATTCAGCATAACACAAAGGATCAATCCCATGCTTCTCGACACACCTATCTGCGATTTCGGCTGGCCAGCGCCCAACTTCACCCTGTCCGATCCAAACGGCAATGCCTTCACCATGTCCGATCACCTTGGCGACAACGGACTCTTGGTAATGTTCATCTGCAACCACTGCCCCTATGTGAAAACCATCGGTCATCGCCTCGCAGCAGACACCAAAACCCTAATGTCCGAGGGCGTAAATGTGTTGGCTGTAATGTCCAACGACTACCGCGACTACGCCGCAGACAGCCCGGAAAACATGCTGAAAACCGCCGCCGAATATGGCTGGGAATTCCCCTATCTCGTAGACGAAGACCAATCCGTCGGCAAAGCATACGGCGCGGTCTGCACGCCTGACTTTTTTGGGTTTAACGCAGACGGCGGCCTGCAATATCGCGGGCGTCTGGACGATGGCACCATGGGCCAGCCCAACGCCACGACCCCAGAACTGTTGAATGCTATGCGCATGGTTGCCAAAACGGGCCACGGCCCGAAACAGCAAACGCCGTCCATGGGCTGTTCGATCAAATGGTCACGCTAAGGATCAAATCGCGCATGGCAGGGCCATTTTCGCAATTTCTAACACCTGAAACGCGGGTTTAAGCCACCGTTTCAATGCGCATTTCTTCGGCGTATTTGGCCAAGGCATCTTCGCAACCATAGGCCCAAATCACGGACAACCATCTGTTGAACGCATCCGCAAAAGGCTGCGCCTGCGCCAGATCGCCATAGATGTTCTTTTGCTCCAGCCACGCCGCTGGGCGATCCTTCGCCGCCACTGCCGCCCTTTGCAGATCATCCCAAATCGGATCGTTGGGCGCTATCACCGAACCATTTTCGCGCGTTCCTTCACACATCCGCGCCCACAGCGCCTCGACCAGCGCAAGTCCCTCAACCGAACGCCCCGCCGCCAACTGGTCCCGTAAAATCGGCAAAACAAACCCTGGATGACGGGCTGATCCGTCAAACGCCACACGGCGCGTGGTGTCTATGATGCGCGGATTGGAAAAACGCGTTTCAATCAGGTCCACATATTCCGCAGGTGTCTTACCCGGAACCGCATGCACCGTTGGGGCAATCTCGGCCCGTTGAACCTTGCCAAAAAATGCTAAAATGGCGGGATGCGCCATGCACTCTGCAATGGTTTCAAGCCCCAGAATATCGCCCACATTCGCAATCACCTGATGCCCTGCATTCAGGATACGAATTTTCATGGTTTCAAACCCATGCACATCATCCGAAAACGTTGCACCAACCTTGTCCCAATCGGGGCGGCCTGCACAAAAATCGTCTTCGATCACCCACTGGCGAAACGATTCATGCGTGACGACAACCGTATCTTTGATCCCAAAATCTGCCGCCAACGCCAGCTCTTTGGGGCCAGTGGCAGGGGCAATGCAATCCACCATAGAATTGGGAAAACTGGCATTTGCATCAATCCAATCAGCCAAGTCAGGATCAGATGCACGGGCCAAACACACGACGGTCTGGCGCAGGACATCGCCGTTTCCTTGCAGGTTATCGCAACTCAGGCAGGTAAACGCACCATGCCC
The DNA here is from genome assembly GCF_029854195.1 of Amylibacter sp. IMCC11727. Classification (NCBI taxonomy): domain Bacteria; kingdom Pseudomonadati; phylum Pseudomonadota; class Alphaproteobacteria; order Rhodobacterales; family Paracoccaceae; genus Amylibacter; species Amylibacter sp. IMCC11727. The sequence continues at coordinate 481,971 of NZ_CP122960.1, read as the reverse complement.
CTCAGCACGGCGTAGGCGCAACGCTTTGACAATCGCACCAAAAGCCGTGCGCGGCGTATCAGGATGCGTCGCATCATGGCGAATATCCCCATGCGCACCGTCAAACCCTTTGGTCACAGGATCAATATAATATCCGCTCTCGGTCACGGTCATGGCCACAATCCGAATGGCAGGATCAGCCATTTTCTGGATCAACGCCCCGTTATCCGCTTCAATCGGCAAATAATCGATCATAGAACCAACAACCTCAGCAGACACAGCCTGCGGGTCCAGCTCGATCAGGGTCGTCAAACAATCTTGCGCCAACAGTTTTTCACGCATGGCCGCATCATAAGGGCGCACACCTGCACCGATAATCGCCCAATCATGCGCCGCGCCTGCCTGCATCAAACGGTGCAAATACCATGCTTGATGCGCCCGATGAAAGTTCCCAATGCCGATGTGAACAATACCAGCCGTCAGCGCTTCGCGGTCATACTGGGGACGTTCGATCGACAATTGATCAAGCGTTGCATTCGAAAGAGAGATCAGCTCATCCATTGTCCACCATCCACATTGTAAGTTTGCGCAACGACATAATCCGCCGCATCACTTGCCAAAAATACGGCCATACCTGTCAGATCCTCGGGCCGCCCCATTCGCCCAAACGGCACACCTTCGCCAACTTCACGTTTCTTCTGCCCTGGCTCTTTGTTTTCGTATCTCGCGAAAAATGCGTCTACGCCGTCCCAGTGTTCCCCATCCACAACCCCAGGGGAAATCGCGTTAACGTTTATGCCATGCTTGATCAAATCCAAACCAGCGGATTGCGTTAGGCTGATAACGGCCGCTTTGGTGGCACAATACACCGCCACCAACGGTTCACCGCGCCGTCCGGCCTGACTGGCCATGTTGATGATCTTACCGCCCTGACCACGCTCCACCATATGTTTGGCCACCGCTTGCAGGGTGAACAACGTGCCAGACACATTGATATCGAACACCTTTTGATACGCAGCACGTTCTATTTCAACAATCGGCGCTGCCGTGAAAATCGCAGCATTGTTTATCAGAATATCGATATGGCCAAACGCATCAATAACCGCGCTGACCCCTGCATCAATGCTGGCTTGATCCGTCACATCCATTTGAACGGCGACCGCGCTGCCCCCCAACTCCGCCGCCGTTGTTGTGGCTCTCGCCATGTCGATATCGGCAATGGCAACGGACGCACCTTCGCGAACATACGCTTCGGCAAAAGCCCGCCCGATCCCGCGCGCAGCCCCCGTAATCAGTGCAGTTTTACCAGCCAGCTGCATCACTCAATCCTCAGGCCAGCCGCATCAAATTTGTGAATCTGCGTCACGTCAGGCGTCAGATAAATTTTGTCGCCATGCTTAAACGTCACATCGCCTGCGGCCCGCACGGTCATCGGATCACAGCCATCAATCCCATGAACATGAATAAACGTGTCAGACCCAAGGTGTTCTGCAACCCCGACACGGCCTTCCCACAAACCTTCAGTGTTTGACACCTGCACATGTTCTGGACGAATGCCAATGGTGTGCGCATCGTGTTTCGCGGACTCTGCACCTTCGATCAGGTTCATCTTTGGGCTGCCAATAAATCCAGCCACAAACTTGTTGCGCGGGCGGTGGTACAATTCCAGCGGGCTGCCAACCTGTTCAATAACACCCGCCTGCAACACAACAATCTTGTTCGCCATGGTCATCGCTTCGACCTGATCATGCGTCACATAGATCATCGTGGTCTTCATACGCTCGTGCATTTCGGTGATTTCCAAACGCATCCCAACGCGCAACGCGGCATCAAGGTTGGACAACGGTTCATCAAACAAAAACGCAGACGGATCACGAACAATGGCACGGCCAATGGCCACACGCTGACGCTGCCCCCCAGACAATTGCCCTGGCTTGCGGTCCAGATAATCTGTCAGGTTCAACGATTTCGCCGCCGCCTCAATACGCTTGTTCTGCTCGTCTTCGCTCAGTCCAGCCATCCGCATAGGAAAGGCAATGTTCTTGCGCACGGTCATATGCGGATACAGCGCATATGTCTGAAACACCATCGACAACCCGCGCTTGGACGGCGAAACCTGCGTGACATCTTCACCATCAATCAACACACGCCCAGACGTGCAGTCTTCCAATCCCGCAATCAGACGCAAAAGCGTGGACTTACCACACCCCGATGGGCCAACAAACACGGCAAATTCACCATCCTCAATTGTCAGATCCAATGGTGGGATCACTTCGGTGTCACCAAAACTCTTGGTCACTTGTTCGAGCGTAATTTGTCCCATGATTTCTTTCCTATTTTTCGGAATTACTTAACAGCGCCAAAGGTCAGACCTTGCACCAGTTGTTTTTGACAGAACCAACCCAATACGATGATCGGACCAACCGCAGCCGCAGACACCGCAGACAGGCGACCAAAGAACAATCCTTCTGGCGCGCGGTTCCCCTCAATCAGCTTAGACAGCGTTGCAGCATCCGTCGTCGTCAACCGCACCGTCCAATACGCTTCGTTCCAGCAAAAGATGAAACACAACAACGCGGTCGATGCGATACCACCCCATGCCAGCGGGATCAGAATTTCGCGAATTTCCCCCCAGGTGTTCACCCCGTCCATTTGCCCTGCTTCAATGATCTCTTTCGGGATTTCTTTGAAATAGGTGAACAGCATCCAAATCACGATGGGCAGGTTGATCAGACACAGAACCACAATAACCATGAAATGCGTGTCAAACAGACCAATGCTCTTGGTCAGAAATGTCATCGGATACAACACCGCCGCCGCAGGCAGCATCTTGGTGGACAGCATCCACATCAATACATCTTTGGTTCCACGCGCGGGGTTAAACGCCATGGCATACGCACAGGGAATTCCAACCGCCAGCGCAAAGATCGTGGCAAACACAGACGTAATCACCGAGTTGGTCGCAAAGCGCCAGTAATCATAGTTTTCCGTCATGTTGAGATAATTTTCGAGCGTCGGCGTAAACCAGATCAGAAACTCGGGCTTCACCGCATCCGCGTCTGTCTTAAAGCTGGTCAAAACCAGCCAAAAGATCGGAAAGAAGAACAACAGCCCAACAGACCAAGCCAGAATGGTGCGGCCCAATTGTCCATACTTTGAGGTTTGTGCAACAATTGCCATTGGATGTTCCTTTATTCCATCAACGTCTTGCCAACCATGCGCAGCAAAAAGATCGCGACGATGTTGGCGAGGATGACAGCGAAAATGCCCGTGGCGCTTGCGGCACCAATGTTGTTGTTGGCAAATTCACCGATCAGATAGGGCAGGTTTTTGTTGCCGTTGCCCCGGCTTACGATTTCGATTTCCGCATACAGCGACAGATGGAAAATCGCTTGGATCATGACCACAATCGCAATGGGACGCCCCAAATGCGGCAGGGTCAGGAAACGAAACTGCGACCACGCGCCCGCCCCATCCAAAATCGCCGCCTCTTTCTGTTGCTGATCCTCTGACTGTAACGATGTCATGAAAATCAGCACGGCGAACGGGGTCCACTGCCACGTGACCATCATGATCACAGCATATGCGGATGTTTGCGTTGCGCGGAATGATATCGGCGCAAGCTCTGGCCACAGGGAAAAGAAACCTCCGACAATCGGCGCGGCTCTCATACCGTCGATCAGATCGTTCAGCCCCGCCACCGCGATACCCTGCAAACCCAGAACAGGATCAAGGATCATGTTGATCCACAAAACCGCGTTTACCGCTGGCATCACAAAGAACGGCGAAATCAAAAGAACCCGCACAATCCCCTGCCCACGAAAGGACTTGTTGATCAACACGGCGATCAAAACACCCAAGGTAACCGTCAGGAACAAAATGCTGCCCACAATGAAAAGGCTATTTTTAATCGCGAACAAAAAGTCTTTGGAATTCAGAACAAATTCATAATTCCCAAAACCGCGCCAGTTGCTCAACGCAGGCGTCGTCCACTCTGGCTTGCGCAGGCTGTTCAACACATACCGGATAAACGAAAAATACAGCGTCATCGAAAGTGGAACCAGCATCCAAACCAAAAGCAGAAGAACCGCTGGAGATTGAAGCAAGCGTGGAAGCGTTCTGTTAGACATGACGAAGGACCCCCGCGAAGCACAGTGTTCGCAATGTTTCAATGAGACTAGAGAATTGGCGATGTTCGGGTCGCTGGCAATGGTCATTTACACGACATGCAGGCAGCGAAAGTGTTGGGATAGAAGGCCCGAAAAGATCGGACCTTCCAATTTTTGCAGGGTCGGCTTAGTAGCCAGCCTCTTCCATGATGGATGCTGCGGCTGTTTGAGACGCGGCCAAGGCTTCGTCTACAGATTTCGCACCAGACAACGCGGCTGCGATTTCTTGTGCAACTGCGGAACCAACCTCTGGGAATTCAGGGATCGCTGCGAACTGAACACCAACGTATGGCTTCAGGTCTGTTGCTTCAGGAGCAGCAGATTCAATCGCGGCCATCTCAGCTGCTGCAAAACCTGCAACCGCTTGGAATTCTGGCAGAGCGTATGTGGACGCACGCTGACCTGTTGGAACAGAACCCCAACCAAAGTCTGGGTGGTTCCCTACAGCTTGAACGTAGTCTTTAGACGTCGCCCACTCGATGAATGCTTTTGCTTCTTCTGCATTTTCTGTGCCAGCAGGAACAGCCATGGCCCATGCCCACAACCAGTTCGCACCAACTGGGTTACCAGCGTTTGGTGATTGTGCGTATGCAACGCCGTCAACTGTCAGGAAAGACGCCGCGATTGTGGCGTCAATCCACATGCCGCACTTACCTTCGTTGTAAAGCGCGAGGATTTCGTTGAAGGAGTTCCCTTCGGAGCCTGGAGGGCCATAGTTGCCCAGCAGATCAACGTAGAAGTTGATAGCCGCTTTCCATTCGTCAGAATCGATTGTTGGTTTGAAATCTTTGTCAAACCAAGCGCCACCGAAAGAGTTAACCATCGTTGTGACAAACGCCATGTTGTCGCCCCAACCTGGCTTACCGCGCAAACACGCACCGTAAACGCCGTTGTCTGGGTCGTGCATTGCCATCGCGGCTTTCTTCACGTTGTCCCAGCTGTCGTTGTCAGCAATGGTCACGCCTGCCGCATCGGCCAGATCCTTGCGGTACATAACCATGGAGCTTTCGCCGTAAAACGGTGCCGCGTACATTGTGCCTTCGTGGGACAGACCCGCGCGAATTGCTGGCAGAATGTCGTCCATGTCGTAATCAGCGCCAAAGTTCAGTGGCTCGATCCAACCTGCCGCACCCCAGATTGGTGCTTCTTGCATGCCGATGTTGATAATGTCGTACTGACCGCCGCCTGTCGCAGTGTCAGAAGTAACTTGCTCGCGCAGAACGCCTTCTTCCAAAGAAACCCAGTTCAACTTAACGCCGGTTTCTTCTGTGTACGCTTCTGCAACTTTTTGCATGTTGATCATGTGACCGTTGTTCACGATCGCAATTGTCAGTTCCTTTGCATGGCCGTCCGCAAATGCGGTGCCTGATGCAAGCAATGAAAGTGCCGTCGCGGCATAAAGTGACTTCTTAATAGACATCCCTGATTTCCTCCTCGGGTGGTGACTGAGGATAAGCTAGCTGGTAAGCTATCGCGAAGTCAATTAAAATTTATCACGCGTAAAATTTGCTAAATGCCAAAGCACAAACAACAACTTACGCAGAGCCTCGCATGATAAGTCGGCCCTCAAACAGTGTTTCTACACGGTCTGTCGCGCTCGCTTTGTTCTCCAACATGGCGAACAACTCACCCACAGCGCGATTCGCGATGGCCTCATAATTTTGCGCAATCGTCGTCAGCGGTGGGCAGGTAAATTGCGCGAACGGATGGTCATCGTGCCCCGCAATTCGCAAATGGCATTCGGCACTGTGTCCAACCCGATACCCCTGCCCATAGGCCGATGCCAGCAGACCAATCGCCAAACGGTCGTTGCTGCACAGGATGGTATTCGTCTCAAACGCTTTACTCGACAACAGCCGCCCACCCTCGGTGCTGCCAATCTCTTCAAAATTCCAACCTTCGCCTTCCGCCTGATGGATTTTTGGCTCATGCCCATGCCGCTCCATGCTTTCAACATAGGCTTGGCGCCGCTTGTTCGCATTCGGGTTCATCGGATTCTTCATCTCAAAGAAACAAGGCGGTTCACCGCTGCGACACAGGTATTCCACAATCAAATTGACGCTTTGAAAGTTGTCCGTCCCAACAAAGGCCTGCCCGATATCTGGCATATTCGCATCAAACAAAACCAGCGGGATATCTTCACTAAACGCTTTCACACTGGCCTCGTCCGACATCCGCCCAAACGGGGCCAGCAGCACACCCGCAGGCTTCAATGAGCGCAAAGAATTCAGGTTGCTGCGCTCCAACTCTGGATCCCCATGCGAACTCAACAAAATCGGGCTAAATCCAGCGTCGATACAGGCCAGCTCCACACGCCGCCCGATCTCTGAAAAAAACGGGTCAGCAAGGTTTGGCACAACAACCCCGATGTTCTTGGTTGTGCGCCGATTCTGGTTCATCGCAAACACGTTCGGATGGTAATCGTGCTTCTTCAAAGCTGCTTCGATTTTTTCGCGGGTCGATGCACGCACACTATCGGGATCGTTAAAATATTTCGAAACCGTCGGGCGCGAAATGCCACTCACAGCGGCAAATTCTTCCATATTGCGAATTTTCGACTGAACCACTTTGACACCTGATCATAAAAATACTAACGCGCGATAACTTAAAAGTTACGTTTGTCATTTACGATAGGTCAAGGCTTTTCTGTTTTTCTTCGCTTTTCGGGCGGCTGTCAAACACCGCACTTTTCAAAGTTCATCTGCCCACGGCGGATTCGCACCAGCCCGCGAAACGGTCACCGCCGCCACACGCGCCCCATGTTCCAACGCCTCGGCCAAAACATCGCCAGACAGAGTTTTCAGCATTGATTTTTGCAATACGCCTAACGCGCTCAACTTTGCCAGAACGCCCGCATTAAACGTATCCCCTGCTCCAACCGTATCAACAATCTTCACACGTTGCGCCGGCACAGTCACCTCTGTTCCATCGCTCAGAAACCCCGTGGCACCTTCGCTGCCGCGCGTCAGAATAACCACACTTGACCCCAGCTTCTGCAACCATTGAACCTTCGCCGTTAACCCCTGTGGCCCCTCCACCATCCAGTTCAAATCCTCGTCGGACACCTTAACAATATCCGCCTGCGCCATCATCCCTTGCAACCGCGTACGATAGATATCAACATCTTCGATAAACTGCGGGCGAATGTTGGGATCAATCATCACCGCTCGGCTTTGCCCTTCACGCGCCAACAACGCCGCATACGTCTTGGCCCCTGGCTCACAGGCCAAACTGATACCGCCGAAATACAAAGACGAAACATCCTCTGAAATCTGGGGCAGATCATCCAACCCCAACATACGGCCGGCAGAATTTTCATCGAAAAACGAATAGGTCGCGTGACCATCCTGCAAACGCACGAAGGCCAGCGTTGTCGGGCGATCCGACCTGATAACATGCGACGCATCCACATGGCTGGCTTTCAACGCCTCGGTCAGTTGTTGTCCAAACATGTCGTTGGACACCCCCGTCAAAAGTCCCACCTGCACCCCCAATCGCCCCAGCGCGATAGACGTGTTAAACACCGCCCCACCCGCATGGGGCACAAATCCATCTGTGCCGATGTCTGTAGGCGTCGGGATCATATCGATAAGCGCTTCACCGCAACATAAAATCATTGAACTGGACCTTTCTGATAGGAATTTCGCTCAACAAGAAAGCGTTTGGATAAAGGAAGGCTCGCCGCCCCAAGCGCACGCGCATCAGGCCCGATCGACCCTTCCGCAACCACAGGCTTTTGCACACCTGCCGCTGATATTTTTGCAATCTCTGCACGCAAACGCTGCACCAGATCACTGCGCATCGTTTCAGGCATCCAACCCTCAACAAATACATGCCCAACATCAACCAAACAGACCGATGCCATAATCGCTTGAGCAATGCCATGTGCCGCATCATCCAACCATGCATCCATCGGCACCTTTGGCACGTCCCAATGGGCCACATCGTCCCAGACCATTAACCCCTGATCCCCGCGCGCCTCCAACGCCTGTTCCAAAACGGACAATGATGCCACCTCAACCAACTGGCGCATATCGCCGCCACGGGTGGAAACCATCAAAGACCCCAACGCCGCCCCATTGCCCGTGCGCCCCGTGTACACCCCATTGTCCAAAACAAGGCCACCTCCGACAAAATAGCCAACAAAGACATACAGAAAATCACGCGGCGTGTTCAGATTCCCAAAAACCAACTCCGCCCCACACGCCGACGACGCATCGTTGCAGACATAAACTGGAAACGCACACACTGCACCGATGGCTTTGGCAATGTCATAGCCCTTCCACCGCTGCATAGACGTGGCACTTTCGGCCTCCGCCGCTGCCCAATCCCAAAGCTGAAACGGCAAGGCAATGCCCAGCCCAGCGATGCGCGACCGATGCTCTGGCGGCAGCTTTTGCGTCATTTGCGCGATGGCGTCAGATGCAAATTGCACGGTGGTTTCAGGTTTTGGATACGGATGACGGGCCCGAACACGATGCAGCACGTTCCCCAAAAAATCAGTCAACACCATCTCAAGACTGCGTCGCCCAACCTTGAGCCCAAAAAAGAACGCCCCATCTTTCGCCAAAGCCATGGGCACAGACGGCTGACCGACCTTGCCCCGCACCGGCGCGCCGCGCACCAAAAGCCCATCCGCTTCCAACGCGCGCATGATCACCGAAACCGTCTGCGCCGAAAGCCCCGTACTGCGAGCAATCTCCGCCTTGGCCAAAGCCCCGTTTTCACGGATCAAAGACAGCACAAGACGCTCATTATACGCCCGCATCCCGCCCTGATTAGACCCACGCCACGCATCCCCTCGCCCCAAACCACTCAAATCCCGCGCCATCTGCTCAAAACACTCCCATAAGCCCGCGAAACCTGTCGATGATTTCACAACATGTCAATAATTAAATCAGAATGATTTATTAAAGGGTGAAGAGCCCAAACGGGGTTGAACGCAACTCAGTGATATCGATGAGAATGGTGGTCTGGCGGAGACGAAGGGAGACGATCTCATTTCGAACAGCCTCAATAGTTTCAGACACTTACATGCACTTTGTGGTACACAACGCGCTTAAGTTCAAGATGGACCACACAAACATCCATTGCAATCTACCCGAACGACCAGACGTCAAAGCCGGGGAACCGAAGTGATGAAACCACGGATCACAGTTTCGTCGTCCACCTCCACTCGGCATACGACTTCGAACCGCTCACCGGGTCCGCTGTGTTCCTTGATGAACTTCTCCGCTTCCTGCTTCTCATTCCCCTCAGGAGGTGTGCAGAAAGCCCACGCGTCTTCGATGTAGAACGGGACGTCTGCCGTGTAGCCAAAGTAGCGACGGGTCTCTTTCTCGTTCGGCACCCCTACCAGTATGGCCCTCAAGCCGTTCTTGTACGAGATCGAGAAGGCTCCCGGCGGCATGTCCGGTCGTGTATGCAAGTCAGCTCGGTAGTAGTCGTATGCTCCGTAGCCGACAAACGCGACTACAGCCACGACCAAGACCCTTCCTATCCACTTCCACATGTTCCCGCTCCTAGCTGCTTTGTGTCCGTTGCTTTTCCTTGAGTTTCTGCCCCCAAGTGATCAAAGCTATGCCGGGAGCAAGGGTGATAGCCGTTACGATGAAGTTGGATACATTGAACGGGCTGAGCATCTGAAGTGCCGCCCAAAGCCCTTCCTTCACTGCGATGCCCGCAAGGCCGAGCAGCACCAATGCGCCCCCTCCTGCGAGAAGCACCCAACCCAAGACCGTCACTACTCTAGCCATTGTTTTCGTTTCCTTTTCATCTTTGGCGTGAAACACAAATGCGAGAGAAATGGAAAAGGTGAGTGATTGCAAGGGCCATTCCGCCCTTCCATGCAGCGCGGGCTACAATGCCCATCTGGCTAAGGCTTCTTCAGCCGACGCAGGGTCCTTTCGGATGCGTAATACGGTTTGGCGTGTCAGCCCTGTTGCCTTAGCTATCTCCGATGCACCCGCTCCACTGCCCAGCATGTCCACGACAACACCTAGCGTCTCTCGGTCATAGCTGGGCTTCTTGCCTCGGTACTTGGTGTCGTCCTGCTTTGCAGCCGCTATACCCGCCTTCTGAGCCTCCTTCGTGGCCTCTGCCTGCGCCTGTGCCGTCGCGGCCATGAAAGCTATCAGAGCGTCGCGTACGGCTTCCTGCATGGGGTCCCGTGTGGCCCCGTCGAATGTCAGCCCATTGATTACCGTCTTCACCACGACACCCTGCCGCATGAAGTGGCGGATCGTGTCCGTAACATCTTGGTAGTTGCGGCCCAGTCGGTCCACCCAGCGGACCACAAGCGTGTCATCGTGGCGGAGCTTGTCGTACAGCCGCTTCCCCTCAGGCCGCTCCTGCAGCGTCGTGCTAACGCCTGAGACCCCGTGGTCCGCCACCACCTCGTCGATCACAAAGCCTGCTGCCTCTGCCTGCGCCCTCTGGTGGTCTAGCGTTTGGTCCGTGGTGGAAACTCGTGCGTACAGGATGGTCTTGCTCATGTTGTCCTCATGTGTCCGATTGGGTTATGTACGTTGATAATAGTGTACGATGATGCATGTCAACCCTTACGGACACCCCTGCGGACATGGACCTATTTGTACGTTAACCTATGCCCTAACGGACAAAGGGAGATTGGGCCGTGAGCTGAGTCAGGTTGTCGCAGAGTCTTTCTCGTCCCCTACTGCTACTCGTCAGGGCAAGGTGATCTATGCAAGTTGGCATTGGTTTCAGAGCCTTGCGTCGTCAAAACCAACTCGGACACGCAAACATGACAGACATTCTCTACCTGCCCATTCCCTTCCTTGGCCGCATCTATGCCCAGCGCGACACGGTCACCACACGCCGCATCGAATGGGAAGTCTTGCACGGCTCCAATGGTAGGGAGTATCTTCTCTGCCTTGGTAGCCTTCGGGTCTACCTGACACCAGCTCATGTCGTGGCTGTGGAGAGACACACGGAGCATCGCTGAGCGCGGTGAGGGCGGGCTGTCCTTGCGGGTGGCCCACCCCCCCCCTAATCGTCTGCCCCCACACCCTCGGCGCAACCCCATGGGGGAGAAAGCCCATCTGCCGTGTATGTGGTAAGCAGCTGAGATTTTTGCAGTTCAAACAAGCTGCGGTTCAGAACGGGAGGTCTTCTTCGTCCTCGTCGTCTTCACGCAGCTCGTCAACGACGTAAGCCAGCACCTGCTTTGACAGTCGCCACTCAAGGACGCGGGCAACTGCTTCCCATTGGCGGCTTCCCATACGCCCAAGCTCTTTGCCTATCGCGTCGTCCAGTGCCTTCGCCCTTGTTTCGATCGCCTGCTCTTGCATGTCCTCGTCCCATTCCTCTTGCTCGATACCCTTCACGGCCCGCATTGCCATCCACCAAGAATCAGGAAGCTCGGCCTCTTGATCGTCCAATACCGTTCGATGTCGTCGCATCTTGGCGACGGTCCCATCGCTGACGCCCGTTGCTTTGACGGTCTGCGCCCTTGAGAGCTTGTGGTCGGAACAGACCAGACGCCATGCCGCGTTGTCGCGCTCCGTCTTGGTCATGGGCAGCTTGGTCTTCGTGTTCTCGTTCAGCGCCAAGAGTACAGCGTCGGTTTCGCTGCATTCGTGGACAACGACAGGGACAGCTTTTGTGTGTCCAGCTCGGATGTAGGCTGCGTGGCGGTGGTGTCCGTCCACTACAACATGATCAGCTTCACCTCGCTTCCAGACCGTCATTGGGTCCAACACATGTCCCGCCTTGATCGCATCTGTCAGGCTGCGCACGTGGTCCTCGACCGTCTCAAACTCGCGGAACTGGAACGTGTCAGGCTCTGTTGTCAGCTGACTGAGGGGCAAGCGCATACGCTTGGGGCGATTAACCCCTTGTTTTTCTTTAGTCATTTCTGGGTTTCTCTTCGGTTCAGTGGGTCCAAATCGCTGGTCCCAGCCTGTGCAGAATGCACAGTCAGTAGTTGCACACCTAAGCGATGGCAAAAGCCCTGCCTCAGGATCCCGCCGAAGCTATCACGCCTCGTCCACGGGAACCCGAAGCAGAAGCCACGGACCAGCCGAAGAGACCAGCGAGGCGTCACACCGGAGCCGTCACTCCGAACACCTGCTGGTTATCTTCAATGGTGGAACTCAGTTTGATGGTGGAACCTAACCCCTTGGTGTCATGGGGCAGCTTCAATGGTGGGGGTTATCAGAACGCCTCAAGGTATCCGGCCTCCTTCAAGGCGTCCCAGACCGTTCTCTGGACATCCTTAAGCAGCTCCTTGGTTAAGCCGTGGTCATACACTTGCGAAGCATTTCTTGGCCCCTCCCAGCCTCCTACCTCGTAGATACGATCTTCCGGCACCCCGGCCCTCCTAGCAGTTGTCCTCCACGTATGCCTAAAGGAGTGCATCGCCAACTTGCCGTTTGTCTCTTCGCCCAGCACTTTGCGCCTGTAGCGTGTGAACCACTGCGAAGCTGAGTTGACCTTCTGTGTAGAAGGCTTCAGGGGCCACTCTGGGAAAAGCCGTTGCTCCGCGAAGTGTATTCCCGTCTGCATCTCCCTGACCATGTTGATACGCTGTGTCATAAGGCGCTGGGCGTCATCCACCAGCGGAATGAACCGCTGTGCGTTGTCTGTCTTCCCCTTCATCACGTCAAAGCCGGAGCCGTCTTCTTCGACGTGCTTCAGCATGAGTGAGCCGACCTCATCCACTCGGCATCCGGTCGCCAACGCCAGCCGTAAGAGGTCTCCTTGCCTGCTGCCCCACTGCGGGAACCCAGAGAACAGCTTAGTGACCTGCTCGGACGTGAACGCTGTCCTTGCGTCCTCCGGTTTTTTCTTGGTCGCTTTCTTCTTGGGTGTCCCTTTCTCTTCGATGATCCACGGGTTGCGGATTGGTCGTCCACTCTTCGTCTTGAGCAGTTTCTTGTCAGCGATGGCCCATGCCCACATCCCCCGAAGCAACGTCATGTGCTTGGCAATCGTCCCTGCCTTCACCTTGACCACAAGCGGCAGGTACTCCGTTCTGAACTGGAACACCTTGTCAGGGGTCACGTCGTGTAAGGTAGGCTGCTCAACTCCCAAGAACGCTATCAGGTACTTCACCGATGAGCGGACATTCAACGCTGTTGTGATGGCGAGAGGGTCGTAGCCAAACGGATTGCCTTCAGCTCTTTCCTCTAGGTACATCTCCAATGCTTGATCTAAGGGGACAGCACCCCTGAACACGATCTTGGCGAAGGTGTTGACCTGCTCAACTAGTCCAGCTGCGGCAGCCTTGTCCAACTGGTCTGTGAGAACGTGATCTAAGGCATCAAGGTCTTCGGCTTCATTGCGCATCTGCCGCCACTCAGAAGCACTTTCAGGAGACAAGTCGATGATACGACCAATGCTCTTCTTCCCAGTGTCAGCAAGGGCATCAGCTTCAAGCTGCCTTATCTGGCCAATACGAACATCCCTCAAGCGAATAGCCTCAGCGTGGCTTCTGGTGTTTAGCCCGAGTTTGATTTCTCGTCCGAACTTCCTGCCTGTCCAAGGATTTCCTGTGCCGATCAGCACTTCTGGAGTGACCATGCGAAGAGAATACCCCCGCCCTCGGGGCTTGATGAGATACTGCATGTCAGGCTCTTGAATACCTGACGCGCTTAGTGAGGGCTTCATGTGGTCCATCATGTACCACGCAATAGGGTGTACCACACCCATTTTCAACCATACAAATCAATAGCTTAGATGTGATGGCGGAGACGAAGGGATTCGAACCCTCGAGACGGTTCAACCCGCCTACTCCCTTAGCAGGGGAGCGCCTTCGACCACTCGGCCACGTCTCCGCTGACCGCTATATTGGCAGTCTTAACTCTGTGCAAGTGGATTATCAGGGCCACAGCGCATGGTAATGGAAACACGCCGCTCGCGTGGCAGATTTAACCCCATATGGCGGTCACTGTGACGCCCCGCGATTCCATGTTGCCAAACGTCCCGCGCGGCCCCTTGAAACAGGATCAATGACCGCGGCTCCAAATAAATCAGATGCCGCCGACCACACGGTTCAGTGAATCGCATTTCCGCCCCCGACCCCATGGAAATCGAAACAACACAGCCTCCAGGCCGATCGGCCCGGTCCGTATGATCCGCAATTCCTTGGCCTGGCAAATATTCGTTGATCAGCGCACTGCGCGGCGCATAGGGCAGCACGCCCTCTTTGCACAGCCGCACCGCCAGCGCCGTCAACCGCGCAGGCATAGGCAACGGCGGTATTTGCCCCGCGCTGTGATAAGCGGCGCCATAATGCTTGCGCCGCCGCGCATACGTTAAATCCCACGGCCCTTCCTCAATCCGCGCCATCAACTGACGCTCCTGCGAATCGGACAGGTAATTCGGCAGATAGGTCACACCAGCCGGCAAGATTTGCGGGAAAAGATCATCAGACAGCAGCATGAATCATGGCTATCGAACATAGAACAAAATGGCAACATTTTTTCCAAACAGCACAAACAAAAGGGCCCCGCGAACGGAGCCCTTTCCAATCTCTAAAACCGCTAGGGCTTAAACAACCTGCTGGCGCATGTCGTCTTTGCTGATGCCAGCAACTTCAACTGGCTTCTTCATCGCATCACGACGGAATGGCTCGCCCAGCTCTTGGTTGATCATGGCTTCGATCAGTGTTGTTACACCGTTCTCCATCTGATCCTTGATCGCTTGGTCAAGCGCCGCAGTCAGCTCTTCCTGAGTACGAGCAACAACACCCTTCAGACCACAGGCCTGTGCGATACCCGCGTAAGACACATCTTCGTCCAGCTCAGTGCCAACAAAGTTATCATCGAACCACAATGTGGAGTTCCGCTTCTCAGCACCCCACTGGTAGTTGCGGAACACGATCTGTGTGATCGCTGGCCATTCGCCACGGCCAATCGCTGTCAGTTCGTTCACGGAAATCCCGAACGCACCGTCACCCGCGAAACCGACAACTGGCGTGTCACGCTGGCCGATTTTTGCACCAACGATGGACGGCAGGCCGTACCCACATGGGCCAAACAGACCAGGGGCCAGATACTTGCGGCTGTCGTTGAAAGATGGGTATGCGTTCCCGATCGCACAGTTGTTGCCGATGTCGGACGAGATGATCGCCTCAACTGGCAGCGCAGCTTGGATCGCACGCCATGCCATACGGGGGGACATCCAGTCTGGCTTGTCCGCACGGGCACGCTGGTTCCAAGTTGTGCCTGGATCATCCTGCTCTTCGTTCATGGATGTCAGCTCTTGCGCCCACTTGGATTTCGTATCTGCGATCTTTGCTTTGCGTGCGTCACGATCCGCATCACCTGCACCGTCAGACAATTTCGCTGTGATACCTTCGGCCACTTTCGCCGCGTCACCCACGATACCAACAGTCACCTTCTTGGTCAGGCCAATACGGTCAGGGTTGATGTCCACTTGGATGATCTTCGCCTCTGTTGGCCAATACTCCATGCCGTAACCCGGCAGAGTGGAGAATGGGTTCAAACGTGTGCCCAAGCACAGAACAACGTCCGCTTGCTTGATCAACTGCATACCGGCCTTGGACCCGTTATAGCCCAAAGGACCCGCAAACAATGGGTGGTTGCCAGGGAACGCATCGTTGTGCTGGTAGCCAACGCAAACTGGCGCATCCAAAGTTTCCGCCAACACGCGGGACGCTTCGATACCGCCTTTGGACAAGATCGCACCCGCGCCGTTCAAGATCACTGGGAATTTCGCGTTAGACAGCAAATCAGCCGCAGACTGAACCGCATCAGCACCGCCCTGTGGCAATTCAAAATCAACGATTGTCGGCAGCTCGATGTCGATCACTTGTGTCCAGAAATCACGTGGCACGTTGATCTGCGCAGGTGCAGACGCGCGCTTGGCTTGCATGATCACACGGTTCAGTGTTTCTGCGATCCGGGATGGGTCCCGCACTTCTTCTTGGTACGCCACACAATCGGCAAACAGGTTCATCTGTTCCATCTCTTGGAAACCGCCCTGACCAATTGTCTTGTTCGCTGCCTGTGGCGTCACCAGCAGAACAGGTGTGTGGTTCCAATACGCCGTCTTAACAGCTGTCACAAAGTTTGTGATACCTGGGCCGTTTTGCGCGATCATCATGGACATTTTACCAGTGGCGCGTGTGTAGCCGTCAGCCATCATGCCGCCAGATGTTTCGTGCGCACAATCCCAGAACGTAATGCCCGCATCAGGGAAGATGTCAGAGATCGGCATCATGGCAGAGCCGATGATCCCAAAAGCATTATCAATGCCGTGCATTTGCAGAGTTTTTACAAAAGCTTCTTCGGTTGTCATTTTCATGAGTGAACGTCCTTTAGTTGTTGCGCGCATCCGCGCACGCTTTAAGTGTCGCGCACAATGCGCGGCCAGATACCAAAAAAGGGCGCAAGAATCCCCCGCCCCATGGATTTGGCCCTTTAAGCCAATATTCGCGCCAGAGTCTGTAGGGCCAGTTGCCGCATCAGATGATTCCAGAGGGGAAATTTTGGGGCATTTTGATTATTATTGAGACTTTGGGTATTATTTTTTGAATATTTTTGCGAAACTTGAAAATAAGCGGCGCCTCCCAGTAGCGAACGCAGTCGGTGAACGTCGAACAGTGTCCGATCAGAAACAGTAAAGAAGGCCCCCTATTTCTGACGGGCCTTCTTCACTTCTACCCATAAGCGGCTAAGTAACAGACACGGGAGCAGGACCAATAAAAAACGTTTGCGTGCCGTTCTCAATCATTGTTCCAATCGTTGCATTGTTCGGCGCATTGATACCCGTCGCAAAATAGATCGTCGTCCCCGCATCTGTCCCGCTCGTCTGGGCGCTCCACGGATTATCATATGTGACATAGTTGATAATACTGCCCGACGGACCACCGAACACCTTCTGGTCCGCCCCATCAATATGAAGCGATCCCGTAAGACCAATGCGCCCAAATGGAGGGATCGAAATAAACCCAGCGACCAAAAAGGCTGAAACTGATTTTCCCGTGGCATTAAACGATGTGTCAAATTCAACGAGATCACCGTTAATGGATGTCCCCGACGACAGGCCTCCCACCGTATGCGCATACCCATCCTGCGATGCCGCCGCATCGGCTAATTTCGTTTGTGCCGCTTCACGCGAATTACCCGACTGAACCGCATCACCGTCTTTCGCGATACCCATCAAAAAGTAGGTAACACCACCAATAAACATTGTGCCGATCAAAGAACTGGGTGGCGAAGAATATGTTTCACCCGTGGGAACAACCCACGACGCACTGACATTTGTTGTGCCTGACACACCCGTCAATTGGTATGAATTGGGGCACTGCGGAATGGAATTGGTTAAGGTAACTGCGTCGAGCCCCCCACCCGACAACGTGCCACCAGAACAATCATAATATCCTGTGCTGCCTGAATAATTCAGCGCCAATTCGGCACCCGCAAAATGCAGCTTTTGGCTCTGATCCAAAAGTCCGATTGAGTATGTTACTGTGTCTGAAGCTGACATAATTACTCCCTTTCAATTGAGGTTTTATTTAAGAATTTGGCATTCGTGAAAATATCACACAAAAACCTTAGGTTATTTTCATTGCAATTACTATTCTCAAAGTAGAATTACTTGAACCCGCCTGAAAGCCCCGTGCAAGAGCACAGCCTTTGCAAAATCAGCGTCTTGAAAATCATCGTCTGACATTAGATCGTGGTTTAAAGTAATCTACCAGACCTTCACGTCCCACTCCTCTTTGATTTGACCTGTGAGCCCCCCCATGACCTTCACCCTCTCCACCAAAGCCACCGCCTCCGCCGCCCCCTACGCGGGCCTCCCCAAATACCACTTCGTCGGCGGCAACATCGACGAACCTTCCGTCCCCGCAGACGACCTCGCCGATGCCATGGCAACCGTCCTCAAACGCGAGGGCACGGCCATGGGCAAATACGGCATGAACAGCGGCCCTCAGGGCTACCTTCCCTTGCGCGAGTTCATCTGCTCGAGCCTCGCCAAATCCGCCAAGATGCAAGTCACCCCTGACGAGGTCCTCCTCACCAGCGGCTCCTTGCAAGCCATCGACCTTGTGAACGCCACACTCCTCAACGCAGGGGACACCGTGATCGTCGAGGCTGGCAACTACGCAGGCGCCCTCTCAAAACTTCGCGCCCTCGGCGTCAACTACATCGGGATCGACCTCGACCAGCACGGTATGAAAATGGACGCGCTGGAAACCACGCTTGAAACCCTCGCCGCGCAAAACATCACGCCGAAATATATCTTCACCATCCCCACCGTGCAAAACCCCACAGGCACGGTCATGCCCGTGGACCGCCGCCACCAAATGCTCGCGCTCTCCAAAAAATTCAACGTCCCGATTTTCGAAGACGACTGCTACGCCGATCTGATATTCGA
The DNA here is from genome assembly GCF_029854195.1 of Amylibacter sp. IMCC11727. Classification (NCBI taxonomy): domain Bacteria; kingdom Pseudomonadati; phylum Pseudomonadota; class Alphaproteobacteria; order Rhodobacterales; family Paracoccaceae; genus Amylibacter; species Amylibacter sp. IMCC11727. The sequence goes on along the minus strand of NZ_CP122960.1, from coordinate 463,453 downwards.
CGGCACACGCCCGCCCGCGATCCACGCGCTCGACACGGAAAACCGCGTTATCTATTGCGGCACTTTTTCCAAAACCATCGCCCCTGCCCTGCGCGTCGGATACCTCATCGCGCCGTGGCCACTGATGGGGCACATCCTACCGCTGAAAACCGATGCAGGCTCAGGCGCGCTCGAACAAATGACGCTGGCGGAATACCTGCCCAAACACTTCGACGCGCATCTGGCCAAAACCCGCCCAATCCTGCAAGCCAAGGCAGCGGCCCTCACTGCCGCGCTCGACGAACATTTCGGTGCGGCCGCCGAATACGATCCCCCGATTGCGGGCATCTACCTTTGGGTCACTCTGCCAAAATCCGTCAATACCGACCGCCTGTTCACCGTGGCCGCCGCTCAGGGTGTTGTCATCAATCCTGGCTCCGAATGGTCCGTGGACGGCCCTGCCAACACGCACCGTATTCGCATCTGTTTTGGCCACCCATCCATCGACACCATTAAAGACGGAATCGCCAAACTGGCCGATATTTGTTTCCAAGAATTCGGCGTGCCAGAGCGCAGCGGAAATATCGAAAGGTCTTAACAGACCGTTACGCAACACCCGTTAACACACATGGAACCCATACTCACGGGACCCTTGTTTCTGGGTGGTTTGCTTTTCTTGTTTTTCGCAGGCGGTTAACGCAGCGCCCTTAACAAACGGCGCTTATCGGTTAACGAAATCCGCCTTTTTATACCCCTGCAAATACAACAAACCCGTCAAATCGGCATGGTTCAACCGCAACGAAACCTCCGCCGCCACCACAGGTTTCGCATGCAGCGCCACCCCCGATCCCGCCAGATGCAACATGCCCAAATCATTGGCCCCATCCCCCACCGCAATCACGTCGGCGGGCGTCAAACCCCGCGCCGCCACAATCTCGTTTAACGCATCCACCTTTGCCTGCTTTCCCAGCACTGGCAAACCGTGTTCCCCCGTCAGTTTTCCCCCTTCTTGCAAAAGCGTATTCGCGCGATTTTCATCAAACCCCAAGCGCGCCGCAATCGCACTGGTGAAATCCGTAAACCCGCCAGATACCAAGGCCGCATAGGCCCCGTTTGCCCGCATCGTCGCCACCAACTCGGGCCCCCCAGGCATCAACGTAATTCGTTTTTCCAGCACCTTTTCAATCACCGAAATCGGCAATCCTTTCAACAGACTAACCCGTTCCGCCAGCGCCGCTTCAAAATCCAACTCCCCATTCATCGCCCGCGCTGTAATGCCCGCAACACGCTCCCCAACGCCCGCTTCGGCGGCCAGCTCGTCAATGCACTCCTGCTCGATCATCGTGCTGTCCATATCCGCCAACAACACCGATTTGCGACGCCCCGCCACAGGCTGCACACAGAAATCGATTCCCATTCGTTCCAACCCGCGCCACAGCACTTCGAATCCTTCGACTTCGCGGTCAAAAAACAGATCAACAGCTTCATGTTCCGCCAACCAGTCGTGCCCATCCGCATTTATTTTGTCCCCCACCATCATCACCAATTCCGCGTTCAAACGGTGGTTTTCAGGCAAACAAATAAGGGTCGCAACGTACATTTCAGCATCCATCTCAGGTGTTGTTTCCGACGCCTTATTTGCGAAAAACGGCACAAACACCAGCATTTCTTGTTGCAGCCCCGAAAAAACACGCATAGACGCAAAGGTGGGACACCCTTCCCCAACGAAGGGCATATAACTGTAAGGTTACCACTGATGACTTATCCAAAACCGGACACCCGTCCGCACAATCCCCGTTTTTCTTCTGGCCCCTGCACGAAACCACCTACGTGGTCCGTCACTGCATTGATCGACGCTCCTTTGGGCCGATCCCATCGGGCCGCCATTGGCAAAGACAAGCTCAAAGCCGCCATTGAAACCACCCGCGAGGTGCTGGGCGTTCCCGCCGATTACAAGATCGGCATTGTGCCCGCTTCTGACACTGGCGCGGTTGAAATGGCCATGTGGTCTCTGCTCGGCGCACGCGGCGTGACCATGCTGTCATGGGAAAGCTTTGGCGCAGGTTGGGTCACCGATGTGACCAAGCAATTGAAGCTTGACGTAACCCACCATCACGCAGACTACGGTCAACTTCCTGATCTCTCTTCAGTGAATTTTAACGATGATGTGGTATTCACATGGAATGGCACAACTTCGGGCGTTCGCGTTCCAAATGGCGATTTTATTCCCGCTGATCGCGACGGTTTAACAATTTGCGATGCCACCAGCGCCGCGTTTGCCCAAGACCTCCCGTGGGACAAACTCGATGTCACCACATTTTCTTGGCAGAAAGTGCTCGGCGGCGAAGCCGCGCACGGTGTGTTAATCCTTTCTCCACGGGCTGTGGCTAGATTGGAATCTTACACCCCGCCTTGGCCGCTTCCCAAGATTTTCCGCCTCACCAAAGGCGGCAAATTGATCGACGGCATTTTCACAGGCGCGACGATCAACACTCCCTCTATGCTTTGTGTCGAAGACTACCTTTTCGCACTGGATTGGGCCAAATCCGTTGGCGGCCAAAAGGGCCTGAAAGCCCGCGCTGACGCGAACCTCGCCGCCATCGAAGACTTCGTTGACGTCACCCCGTGGGTCGATTTTCTCGCCGAAGACGCCGCCACACGGTCCAACACCTCAGTCTGCTTGAAATTCGTGGACGACCGCATCACCGACGGCGCGGCCTTTGCCAAGGCCATTGCAAAACGGCTCGATGACGCGGGCGTTGCGTTTGATATCGACGCGTATCGCGACGCCCCTGCTGGCCTGCGCATCTGGTGCGGCGGCACCGTGGAAACCTCTGACATCGCGGCGCTGATGCCGTGGATCGACTGGGCCTTCAACACCGAGATCAATCAATAAAATTGATTGCCCCGCGCATGACGCGGGGCCTCTATCAACTTGAATCAACACACAAAAGGAACGCCCAAAATGGCCCCTAAAGTCCTCGTATCTGACAAACTCAGCCCCACCGCCGTGCAAATTTTCCGCGACAATGGCATCGAAGTCGACTTCGAACCTGACCTCGGCAAAGACAAGGTGGAACTCCTCAAACGCATCGGCGAATACGATGGCCTCGCCATCCGTTCCGCCACGAAAGTCACCGAGAAAATCCTGCGGAACGCTACCAATTTGAAAGTCATTGGCCGCGCTGGCATTGGCGTCGACAACGTTGATCTGAACACAGCAAGCCGCCAAGGTGTGATCGTAATGAACACGCCGTTCGGCAACTCCATCACCACCGCCGAACACGCCATCGCCATGATGTTCGCCGTGGCCCGCCAAATCCCCGAAGCCAGCGCATCAACACACGCAGGCAAATGGGAAAAATCCAAATTCATGGGGGTTGAACTGACGGGCAAAACCCTCGGCCTTATCGGCTCAGGTAACATCGGTTCCATCGTCGCCTCCCGCGCACTAGGCCTGAAAATGAAGGTCCTCGCCTATGATCCCTTCTTGTCAGAGGAACGCGCAGCAGACCTCGGCGTGAAAAAAGTGGAGCTCGATGAACTGCTCGCCAACGCGGATTTCATCACACTTCACGTGCCAAAAACCGACAAAACCGCAGGCATGATCAACGCCGAAGCGATTGCAAAAATGAAACAAGGCGTACGCATCGTAAACTGCGCCCGTGGTGGCCTCGTGGACGAAGACGCGCTGGCCGAAGCCCTGAAATCAGGCCACGTCGCTGGCGCTGCTTTTGACGTTTTCGCCGTCGAACCCGCCACAGACTCCCCGCTGTTCAACCTGCCCAACGTGGTGGTCACGCCCCACCTTGGCGCGGCAACGACAGAGGCGCAGGAAAACGTCGCTCTGCAAGTGGCCGAACAGATCAGCGATTACCTCAACAACGGCGCGGTCACCAACGCCATCAACATGCCCTCCATCACCGCAGAAGAGGCCCCGATCCTTTCACCCTTCGTTAAACTCGCCAGCCACCTTGGCGCGTTTGTCGGCCAAATGACGGATGAAGCCATCGAAAGCATCAACATCCTTTATGATGGTAAAGTGGCCGAAATGAACACCAAGGCGCTCAACTCCGCCGCCATTGCAGGGGTGATGAAGGCGCAAAACCCCGAGGTCAACATGGTCTCCGCCCCCGTGCTCGCTACCGAACGCGGGATACAGTGTTCCACGACCACGCAGGAAAAATCGGGCGTCTTTGACAGCTACATCAAGCTCACGGTGAAAACCCCTACCATGGAACGCACAATCGCCGGCACGGTGTTCAGCGATGGCAAACCCCGTTTCATCCAGATCAAAGGCATCAACATTGACGCCGAGGTAGGCCGCCACATGCTCTACACCACCAACGAAGACGTGCCTGGCATCATCGGGACACTGGGCCAGACCATGGGCGAAAACGGCGTGAACATTGCGAACTTTACGCTCGGCCGCTCCGAAGCAGGCGCAGACGCAATCGCGCTCCTATACCTTGACGCACAACCCAACGACGACGTGCTTAAACAGCTTGAAGCAACGGGCATGTTCCAACAGGTCAAACCGCTCGAATTCGACGTCGCCTAAAAACGCATAGGGGCGCGGATGAAACACCGCGCCCCGTTTCTTTGGTCTTAAAATACTCACCTACCGTGGCAGCGGATTGAGCGCCTTGTTGTAAGGATGCCAATCCTCCACATCCGCATAATACTTGCGCCGCCAATCGCGCACGCGCGGGTTCATGAACCGTTTCCACAGGGGCGGAAACATCGCCATGATCGTCATAATCGGATACCCATAGGGCAGTTGCGGCGCTTCATCCTCGCCATAGGTTTGTAACAGCGGAAACCGTCTGTTCGGCTTATAATGATGGTCCGAATGGCGCTGCAAATTGATCAACATCCAGTTCGAATATCGATGCGATGCATTCCACGAATGGCGCGGCAACACATGCTCGTATTTCCCCTCGCCCAAATGACGACGGGTCAGGCCATAATGCTCAATGTAATTTACAACTTCCAATTGGATCACCGCCACATAGGCCTGCAAGATAAACATACCAACACCCGTCCAGCCCCCGATCGCGAAAGCTAGAACCAAGAATCCCAGCTGCCACGCGGCATATTTCCAAAACGGATTGCTGCGATGCGTCGCAGGCAGATTTTTACGTGCCAACATCGCCGCTTCGGCCCCCAGCGCAGATTTAAAACAGGCAACAACCACACGGGGAAAAAACCGATGGAACCCTTCGTTATATCGCGCCGTCACAGGATCTCGCGGCGTCCCGACATAACGGTGATGCACCAGCAAATGCTCACTGCGGAAATGCCCGTACAGAACCATGGTCATCAGGAAATCCCCCAAGAACCGTTCAAACCGCGATTTTTGGTGCATCAATTCATGGGCATAATTGATCCCAATGGACCCAGTGGCAACCCCGACCGTCCCCATGAAAATCCACGCCTGTGCCGTCGTCAATCGGTCCGTATGGGTCGCATAATACAGCGCGCCAAACACCAACACCGCCTGTACAAACGGCCAAATCAATGTGATCGCCGTGTACCATTTTAGGTCCTCATCTGTGGCATCCACTTCAGGATTATCGGTACGCAGCCCTGCCACAAAATCAATGATCGACGTAGCCCACCAACCGTAAACAGGCGTCAGCCACAGCCAAGCCCCCCCTTGCCATCCCGCCAATGCAAGAATGGGCACATAAGTCAGGCTGATCCAAAACGGCAACGCCGCAATCAGATCGGTTCGGACAGGGTTTTGCATGGCTGCTCCAGCTTTTTGCCGCAACTTGCCATGAAACGGAGTCGCGAACAAATCAAATTGCAAGCACTGCTTACACTTGCCGCAACCTGTTATGCGCTTGCCGCAGTCAGCCCCGCATCAATCGCATTGAGGATCACATCCACATCGCTTTCGGAAATCACCAGTGGCGGTGACAGCAGGATATTGGGGCCAGAGGCCCGCAACATCGCCCCGTTTTCATAAGCTACCTTTTGAACCGCCAGACCAAAGCTCGGATCCATCGGCGCTTTCGTCGCGCGGTCCTGCACAAATTCGATGCCCGTCATCAAACCGTGCCCACCGCGCACATCGCCAATCACGCTGTGTTTTTCCATCAGCTTTTTCGCGCCTTCAAACATCTGCGTTCCACGGGCGGTCGCGTTGGTTTTCACGTCGAGCCGCTCTGTTTCTTTCAAACAGGCAATCGCCGCCGCTGCCCCAACGGGGTGCGCGGTATAGGTATAACCATGCCCAATAAACCCTTCGGCACCCGATTGCTCAAACACCTCGGCCACATGATCGGCAATCATACAGGCTCCAAACGGGTAATACCCATTGGTGATCGCCTTGGCCGTACACATGAAATCAGGCTGCACGCCCCAGTGCCGCGACCCAGACCAATCACCCGTGCGCCCAAAGCCTGTAATCACTTCATCCGCAATCATCAGAATACCGTGCTTGGAACACAGCTCCCGCATCCCAGGCATAAAGGTTTCGTGGGGCACCATAATGCCACCAGCACCCAGAACAGGCTCCATAATAAAGGCCGCGATGGTGTTGGGCCCTTCGAACATGATCTCGTCTTCCGCCGCTTGCAGGATCAGCTGGGACAGCTTTGCGGGGTCCGTTTCATTGAACGGATTTCGATAGGTATAGGGCGCGGGCAAATGGCGACAGCCGGGCAAAAGCGGCTCATAGGCCGTGCGGAATTTGTTGTTCCCGTTCACCGACGCCCCACCAAAATGCGTGCCGTGATAGCCCTTCTTTAGGCTCAGGAATTTGGTCCGCGTGTGTTCGCCCTTAATCTTGTGATACTGGCGCGACAAGCGCAGCGCCGTTTCCACGCTATCCGACCCGCCAGATGTAAAAAACGCCCGCCCCATTCCTTCGGGTGCAAAGAACTCGCGCAGCATCCAAGACAGCTCAATCGCGGCATCATTCGACGTGCCCGCAAAGGAAGAATAATAGGGCAGCTGGTTCAACTGATTTGAAATCGCTTCCTTGATCGGATCGCAGGAATACCCAAGGTTCACATTCCACAAACCGCCCACGGCATCGACGGTTTCATGTCCATCAATATCCGAAATCCGCACCCCTGATGCACCCGTAATGATCGCAGGCGGATTTGCCTGTTGCTGGCCTTGATGCCCCATCGGATGCCACATGTGACGGGCGTTGTTTTCGCGTAAAAAGTTATCGTCTTTCATGGTTTCGTCCTTTCGAGGCGGCTATTCCGCCGCGTGTTGAGCGCGCGCATCTCGTGCGCCGTAAATTCTGGAAATCACTTTGGCCGCTTCCATCACATATTCCGCGATTTGCTGGCCAACAGGTGCATCATATCGTGACGTTGGAGCGGCCACCGCGATGGAACCGCAGACTTCGTTGTTCATGTTGAACACAGGGGCCGCCGTTCCCACCACATCGGTTTCAAATGTCCCAACCGCCCGCGCAAACCCAGCATCCCGTGCCGCTTTCGCCGCTGCCAGAACCGATTCGCGGTTTGCAGGGGTGTCTTGGGTAAACCGTTCAAATGAACGGCCGAGCATGGAGGCAATTTGTTTAGGGTCAACTTGGCTCAGGAACGCAATCCCAGACGCCGTGGCATGCAGCGGTAGCAACGCTGCTGGGTCAATATAAACTCGCGTGCCTTTGACCGTGGTTTCAACGATTTGAACCTCGCTCAGACCACCGTCTTGGATATGGGTCAAATGCGCGGTTTCCCCCGTATCTTGAACCAATTGCTTCAAAACATTTTTAACCGCAGATTCAACAGGATACGTCAGTTCCCGCACCATCGCCAGCCGTGTGACAGCTGGGCCAAGGTGATACCCACGCGTCAGAGGGTCTTGTTCCAAAAACCCTTGCGATTCCAGCGCCGCCAAATACCGCTGCACCGTGGCTTTGTCCCGCTCTAACAACCGCGCTGCCTCGGACAGGCCGACAGAGGTTCGCGTCTCCGAGAACAGCTCCAACACTCCCAATGCCTTGTCGACGGTGCTCACAAATTGGCCCTTCGTTGCAAATGATACGGTTTTTGTTTGACAGCAACACTAGGATTGCGCAATCATTATTTCAACCGCTGGATTGAATAATGATCCAACGGCAAAACGAACAAGGACAACAGGGAGTCCCCCATGAACAAGTTTCTGACCGTAGCAGCGACCGCTGCGCTGACGGCCGCAACATTTGCTGCGCCAGCCGTTGCCGAATACCCCGAAAAGCCTGTGAATTTCATCGTTCCATGGCCTCCGGGTGATCTGGAAGACGTGCTGACACGCATGATCGCCGAAGACTTTCAGGCAGAATACGGTGTTGCAGCCGCAGTCGTGAACAAACCAGGTGGCGGCGGCGGCCCATTCCCAGGCACAATCGAAGTGGCGAACGCACCTGCGGATGGCTACACCATCGGCTCTTTCGTGATCGCAGTTCCACTGATTGGTCACGAGATCGGCATTCCAGAATTGGCGCCAGAAAAGTTTGACCCGCTGGGCATCTTTTTGACGTATCCATTTGTTCTGGCTGCCTCCAAAGACGCGCCCTACAAGACACTTCCAGAAATGGCGGAACACGCGAAAACAAACGACCTCGCGCTCGGCCACTTTGGTGCGCCACTGGTTCCAACAAAAGTCTCTTTGGCCTATGCCAAAGCCGCTGGATTTGAGTGGGGTTCAGAAGCAGCCTTTGACGCGCTGGATTGTAACACGCTGGCCTCAGGCGACGCGGATGTGATTAACACCACGCTGCAACTGATCCAACCGTGTCTTGACGATGTGACCGTGCTTGTGTCCATGACACCAGAGCGCCTGCCGCAAACACCAGACACGCAAACCGTTGCCGAAGTTGCACCAGACTTGGCAATTGATTTGTGGAACGGCCTGTTTGTACGCAAAGAAACACCTCAAGACGTGCGCGACAAAATCATCGCTGTTGCCAAGAAAACAATGATGTCCGAGCGTGCTCAAAAGCTGGCTGCTGAAACAGGGGCCGCTGTGTACTGGCAGGATGCCACAACCTCTGCTGATCGCATCGTAAAAGACCGCGCCAAACTGGGCGAAGTCAACGCAATGATCGAGTAATCATTTCGATCTTTGGCCGATCTCAGCACTGAGGTCGGCCATTTTTATTCCGACCACCTTGCGGGGCACATGATGACCACGGGCACCATCAAAACCAAATCTGGTGAAATCCTTTTCGTCGCCGTGTTTTTCATTTTCTCTGCATTCTTGCTCTCGCAACTGGGCGAGCAGGCCAAATTCAATCCCAAAGGCAAATTCTTTGCCCAGCCCGCTGTTTGGCCCGGGATTGGTGTGTTCGGCATGACCTTTTTTGGTGGCTTGCATCTGTTCACCCGCTACAAACATCGTGTCGCGGGGACGCTGGGTGAATTCTTCACATGGGTTCGCGCGCTCGAATTTGTGGGCTGGTTCATGGTCTATGTTTTTGCTGTTCCTTTGATCGGCTATTTGCCCTGTACCATTGTCTTCACCGTCACCCTTGCTCTGCGCATGGGATACCGCAGTGGCAAAATGCTATGTTGGGCTGCGATCGCGGGGCTGGCCATCGTCGTGGTGTTTAAAACGCTGCTCCAAGTCAAAATTCCAGGGGCGGCCTCCTATGAATATCTGCCAGACGCCCTGCGCAACTTTATGATCGTGTATTTCTGATGGATGTTCTTTTCTCTAGTTTTGGCATTCTCGCCCGTTGGGATGTGCTTGTGGCGCTGCTGATCGGCTCCATCGGTGGTGTCATTATTGGCGCAATTCCAGGGGTTGGCGCAGCGGTGGCCATCGCCATTCTGCTGCCCGCCACATTCATCTTTGATCCCATTGTGGGGCTCACCGCACTTCTTGGCATATACGGCTCGTCCATGTACGGCGGCGCAATTCCAGCCATCTTGATCAACACACCCGGCACGGCAGTAAACGCGCTTACCACATACGACGGCTACCCAATGACACAACGGGGCGAAGGCCGCCGCGCATTGGCGCTCGCCTATTCCGCCAGCTTCTTTGGCGGCGTCTTCGCAATCCTTTGCCTGATCCTTCTCTCCCCGCTGCTCGCCAGTTTTGCTAAAAACTTCGGCAGCCGCGAAATCTTTCTCGCGGCTCTCCTTGGCATTGTCCTTGTGATCGTGGCCCATCGTGGCCAAACCCTGATCGCAGCGGCCATGGCGTTCTTTGGCATCTGGCTACAAACCATTGGCCTCGCGCTCGACTATTCCAAAACCTACACCTTCGGACAAAGCTGGCTCGCCAGCGGCGTGAACCTCATCGTCGTCGTGCTGGGCTTGTTTGCCATTTCCCAAGCCTTTGTTCTGCTGATCGACAAAGACAATTCCCCCAAGGCAGAAGCCCTGACAGGTGGCATCTTCCAAGGCTTCAAAGAATTAATGGGCCACAAACGCGTGGTGTCCATCAGCGCCTCGTTCGGCGTTATCATGGGCATGATCCCGGGCGTTGGTGAATTCACTGCACAATTCATGTCTTACACCTCGGCCCGTCGTCTTTCGAAAACGCCTGACCAATTCGGCAACGGCTCCCCCGAGGGCCTGATCGCATCCGAAGCAGCCAACAACGCCGTTCCCCCCGCCGCAATGATCCCGCTCCTCGCGCTTGGCATCCCAGGCGAAGCTCTCACTGCCATGATGCTATCGGTGTTTTATGTTCACAACGTGGTCCCTGGTCCGCAACTGTTTAGCGGCCAACTAGATTTTGTTGTCGCGCTCTACATCGCCCTGCTGATCTTGAACATCTTGGTTTTCATCTTCCTTTTGTTCTCCACAAATCTGCTGCTCAAGATCATCCAAATCCCCACGCGGTTCCTTGGCATCGTGATTCTCACCCTGTCGTTCGTCGGCGTTTATTCCCTGCGCAACTCGGCCACGGATTGCATTATGGCCGCATTTATCGGCGTGCTGGGCTACATCATGAAACGCCTGAACCTGCCCATCGTTCCAATCATCCTTGGCATGGTACTGGGCGAGATTATGCAGGCGAAACTGCGCACCTCTATGCTGCGTGTCAAAACACCTTTCGACATGATCGACCGCCCCATCGCCTTCGTTCTGTTCTGTCTGATTCTGATCGTCCTCGCTGGCCATTTCCGCCGTATCTGGCTGGACCACAAAGCAAAGCAAACCCAATGACCACACAAGCCGAAATCGACGCGATCCGCGCAGAAACCATCGCACCACAAAGCCTGTTCATCGACGGCAAACAGGTGGCTGGCAGTGCCGAGCCCATGGGTGTTACATCTCCAATCGACGGGTCCGACCTGACCACAATCGCCAACGCCACATCCGCCGAAGTGGACCTTGCCGTCGCCTCTGCTCGCGCTGCATTCAACGATGGCCGTTGGTCAAACCTGCCCCCCGCCGCGCGCAAAAAAATCCTGTTCGCCATCGCAGACGGGATTGAAGCAGACGCCCTTGCGCTGTCCATCCTCGGCATTCGTGACAACGGCACAGAGTTCGCCATGGCGTACAAAGCCGAAGCAGGCTCCGCCGCAGGAACCTTCCGGTACTACGCGGAAGCCATCGACAAAGTGTCTGGCGAAATCGCCCCGACGGCTTCGAACACCCTTGGCCTTGTCCACCACGAACCCGTGGGCGTTGTGGGCGCGATCATCCCGTGGAACTTCCCCCTGATGATCGGCGCATGGAAACTCGCGCCCGCGCTTGCTGCGGGAAATTCCGTGGTCCTGAAACCCGCCGAAACCGCCTCGCTTTCCCTCCTCCACCTCGCCGAAATCGCATCCGCCGCGGGCCTGCCCGATGGCGTGTTCAACGTGGTCACAGGGGATGGTCGCATTGCGGGCGACGCATTGGCCCGCAGCATGGATGTGGACGTGCTGGCTTTCACAGGATCGGGGGTCACAGGCCGCAAATTGCTCGAAGCTTCAGCCCAATCCAACCTCAAACGTGTCTACCTCGAACTTGGCGGCAAATCCCCCAACATTGTTTTCGCCGATGCGCCTGATCTGGACCAAGCGGCCAAAGTGTCCGCTGCGGGCATCTTTCGCAATTCTGGCCAAGTCTGCGTGGCTGGCTCGCGCCTGCTGGTTGAACGGTCCATCCACGATGATTTCGTTGCGGCCTTGAAACAACACGCCGAAGCCTTGCGCGTTGGCGATCCTCTCGATCTTGAAACCCAAATCGGTGCGGTAAACTCCGAACGCCAATTGGCGGGAAACCTCTCTCTCACTGCCACCGCAATCAAGGAAGGGGCAGAAGTTATCACAGGCGGCGCGCGTATCCTCGGACAAACAGGCGGCACGTATATGGCCCCTACGATCTTGCAAAACGTTCTGCGCACCAACACCGTGTTCAGAAGTGAAGTCTTCGGCCCCGTCCTCGCCGTCACCCCATTCGACAGCGAAGAAGAAGCGATCAGCCTCGCCAACGACAGTGACCTCGGCCTTGCCGCTGGGGTCTGGACCGCGAACCTGTCACGTGCGCACCGCATGATACGCGCGGTGCAAGCAGGCGTTGTGCATGTGAACACCTATGGCGGCGCAGACAACACCGTGCCGCTCGGCGGGCACAAACAATCAGGCAACGGGTCGGACAAATCGCTCCATGCGCTGTCCAAATACACCAACCTCAAAACCGCATGGATACAGCTGTGACCACCAAGCAATCCCTCCTTGATCGGCGCGACAAAACCCTCGGTCCAAACATGTCCACGTTTTACGACGACCCCGTGCATTTGGTGCGCGGCAGCGGCGTTTGGTTGTGGGATGCGGACGGCAAGAAATATCTCGATTGCTACAACAACGTGCCGCACGTGGGTCACTGCCACCCTCATGTGGTGGAGGCCATCGCGAAACAAGCCGCGACGCTGAACACCCATACGCGGTATCTGCACGAAGGTATCCTCGATTACGCCGAACGTCTGACCGCCACATTTGACGATCCACTCAATACCGCGCTTTTGTGCTGCACTGGGTCCGAAGCAAACGACGTGGCCCTGCGCATGGCCGAAGCGATGACGGGCAAAACAGGCCTGATCGCAACCGATCACACCTATCACGGCAACACATCGACCGTGTCACAATTGTCCAAAACCAACACGCCAAAGCTGGGCCAAGCCAACCACATCCGTTTCGTCGACACTCCTGACAGCTATCGCCCCGCAGGCAACGATCCCGCCCAATATTTCGCCGATCAAGTCCGTGCCAAGATCAAAGAGCTTGAGGCCACAGAACACGGATTCTCCGCCCTCATTCTCTGCCCATTTTTCGCCAACGAAGGCTTCCCCGATCTGCCCGCAGGCTTCCTCGACCCCACACTCAAAGTTGTCCACGCGGCTGGCGGCATCCTCATTGCGGATGAAGTCCAACCTGGATTCGGCCGCATCGGCTCACACTTCTGGGGCCATCAGTATCAAGGCATCACACCTGATGTTGTGACCATCGGCAAACCCATGGGCAATGGCCACCCCATCGCCGGGGTCGTCACCCGTGCCGACATCATGCACACCTTCCGCACCGCCTTTCGCTATTTCAACACTTTTGGCGGCAATCCAGTGTCTTGCGCCGCCGCCATGGCTGTGATGGATGTGATCGAAAACGAGGGTCTGATGGCACAAGCCGAAGATGTGGGCACTTACGCGAAATCCATGCTTCAAGAGCTTGCAAACACACACGAAACCATTGGTGATGTACGCGGCAAAGGTCTGTTCTTTGGCGCAGAACTGGTGAGCGATAAATCAACCAAAACCCCTGCCACCGAATACATCCTGCGCGTGATTGAAGAGCTGAAAAATCGCGGCATCCTTCTGAACAAAATCGGCGTTCACTACAATACCTTGAAAATCCGCCCCAATCTGCAATTCACCCGTGCCAATGCGGATCATCTGATCGACACACTTGATGCGGTTCTCACGGATTTACAGCCATGAAACGGGTAAACGATGCCCTGTCACACTGGCCAATTCGGCCCACACATGTGGCGCTGGCAGCGGAACGGGAAAACAAGGTTTACCGCGTTGCAACGCCCAACGGCGATTACGCGTTACGCCAGCACCGCACTGGCTATCGCACCAATCCACAGCTTGCATCTGAACTTAGCTGGATGGCCGCACTAGAGGCAGCAGGCCTGAACGTTCCACAACCCATCGAAGCCAAGGACGGCGATCATCTTGTGGTTATCGACGGCGTGCAATTTGATATGCTTTCTTGGCTGCCTGGCAAACAGCTTGGCGCTCATGGCACACCGCTTGACCTTGAACACCCTGAACGCACCTTCCACACACTTGGCCAGTCTATGGCACGGCTGCATCTTGCCTCTGACGCATGGACTCCGCCTGCCGATTTCACGCGCCCAAATTGGGATTCTGATGGCTTGCTTGGTGAAACGCCTCTTTGGGGCCGTTTCTGGGAAAACCCAACCCTTGCACATGGGCAAAAAGAACTGCTCGAAACCTTTCGCACCCGCGCAACCGCCGCATTGGCCAAAGGTGATCATGACTATGGCCTGATCCATGCCGATCTCCTGCGCGAAAACGTTTTGGTGGATGGTGACACGCTGCATCTGATCGACTTTGACGACGGCTGCCACGGGTATCGTTTGTTCGAACTCGCCACCACTATTTTCCGCCTCAAAGGTGAACCGATGGAAGCCGCGCTGACCACAGCCCTGATTGACGGCTATCAGTCTGTCCGCCCGATCAACATTACACATCTGCCTTTGTTCATTGCCCTACGCGCCTGCACTTATGTGGGCTGGATTGTCACGCGCATGGACATCCCCAATGCAGAACAGCGCAATGTTGAACATATCGCAAACGCCACGCAAGCCGTTGCAAATTGGTTAGAAAAGGAACCCGCTTATGTCTGAAAAAACCATCCTGATCGTTGGCACTTATGACACCAAAGACGACGAACTTTTGTACATGGCCGAACGCATCACAAGCCAAGGTGGCGGCGTGTTAACTATGGATATCAGCGTCTTGGGTGATCCTTCGCAACCCTGTGATATCACCAAACATGATGTGGCCGCGGCGGCGGACAGCTCGATCCAAGCGGCCATCGATTCAGGGGATGAAAACACCGCCATGCAGATCATGGCACGGGGCGCATCAGCCCTGACCGCAAAACTCCACAGTGACGGTAAATTCGACGGCGTTGTGATCCTTGGCGGCACGATGGGCACAGATGTGGCGCTCGATATTTGTCAGGCCTTGCCGATGGGCGTTCCAAAATACGTGGTCTCCACCGTTTCATTCTCCCCCATCATTCCTGCGGATCGCCTCTCTGCTGACATTCAAATGATCCTTTGGGCAGGTGGGCTCTATGGCCTCAATTCCGTGTGCAAAGCATCCCTGTCCCAAGCCGCAGGTGCGGTTCTTGGCGCGGCACGTGCCGTGGAACCTCCCGCAAACGATCGCCCCATTGTGGGCATGACCTCGCTTGGCTCTTCCTGCCTCAAATACATGAAACTTCTGAAACCCGCTTTGGAAGAACGCGGCTTTGAGGTTGCGATTTTCCACGCCACGGGCATGGGCGGCATGGCGTTTGAATCCCTCGCCCGCCAAGGCAAATTCTGTTGCGTCATGGATTTCGCCTTGCCCGAACTTGGCAACCTTTTGGCAGGTTCGGTCATCAACGGCGGTGCGGATCGTATGTTGAACGCGGGCAAAGCAAACACCCCTCAAATCGTTGCCCCAGGGTGCCTCGACCTGATCGACTTTGCGGGCTGGCAAGACATCCCAGACCGTTATGCCGACCGCCCGTTTCACGAACATAATCGCCTGATTAAATCTTCCGCGCTCAACAATGAAGAACGCCGTGAAACGGCACAGGCGGTGGCCGAACGCATGGCAAAATCTGCTGCACCTACGCACTTTATTATGCCTCTACAAGGCATTGAAGAATGGGACAAAGAAGGCGACGTGGCCTATGATCCAGACGGCCTTGCCGCGTTCACGGATGAGGTGCGCAAGGTCATGAAAGACCCTATCGCCTATACCGAAATAGACGCGCACATCAACGATCAGGCCTTTGCCGATGCCGCGCTCCAAATTTTTGACGCTTGGGTCGCGGACGGCACTGTCAAAGTATGACATCCCCTTACGATATCCTGTTTGAACCCGTTCAAATTGGTCCTGTAACCGCGCCAAATCGGTTCTACGCCGTGCCCCATGCTACGGGTCATGGCTGGCACGAACCAAACGGTTCTATCGCCCTGCGCGCCACAAAGGCAGAAGGCGGTTGGGGCACAGTCATCAACCCCATGACCGAAATTTCGCCCGATGCAGATATGGGCAATCACCCGCTTGATCGCATCTGGGACGATGCCGACCTACCACGCCACATCGCCAATGTTGAAGCGATCAAAACACATGGCGCACGCGTCGGCATCGAACTCGCCCACGGCGGAATGCGCGCACGGAATTACCATTCTGGCCTACCCGTAAAGGGACCATCAGGCGGCCACATCCTGCGTCCGGAAATCCCCATGTTCACCCGCGCGATGGACAAAGCAGACATAACCAAATTCCGTGAAAATCACCGCGCTGCGGCACGGCGGGCCAAAAAGGCAGGCTACGATATTCTGTATGTTTATGCCGCCCACGATCTGTCTTTGCTTAACCATTTTCTTTCCCCCAACATCAATCACCGCACAGACGAATATGGCGGCAGTTTCGAAAATCGCCTCCGCCTGCTGCGTGAAACCCTTGAAGACACGCTTGAAATCGCCGCTGGCGATTGTGCCGTTGCCCTGCGGTTCAGCGTCGACGAACCCGACAAACCCAATGGCATCCGCCACACGGGCGAAGGGCGCGATGTGATCGAAGCGCTGGCAGAACTGCCCGACCTGTGGGACATCAACATCGCTGGCTGGCCCGCCGACAGCCAAACCGCCCGTTTCGCGGATGAAGGCTATCAACTGCCATTCATGGATTTTGTGAAATCCGTCACCAGCAAACCCGTGGTGGGCGTCGGCCGTTTCACCACACCCGACACAATGGTCAGCAACATCAAAAAGGGGCGGCTTGATCTTATCGGCGGCGCACGCCCTTCTATCGCAGACCCATTTTTGCCAAATAAAATCCGCGAAGGCCGCTTAGACGATATCCGCGAATGTATCGGCTGCAACATATGCGTATCGATGGATGCCTACGGGGTGCCATTGCGCTGCACACAAAACCCCACCATCGCCGAAGAATGGCGGCGCAATTGGCATCCAGAAATCATTCCACAAACCAGTCGCAAGAAATCCTATCTCATCGTCGGCAGCGGCCCAGCAGGGCTCGAATGCGCGTGGACATTATTGCGCGCAGGACACACCGTCACCATCGCCGAAGCGAGCGCAGTTGCAGGGGGCCGCGTCACGCGCGAAAGCGCATTACCTGGCCTGTCGTCATGGGCCCGCGTGCGCGACTACCGCACCTATCAACTGGCCCAATCGAGCGATGCGAACCTTTACCTTGAAAGCCCACTATCCGCATCTGACATCGCAGAATTTGATGCGGATCACATCGTCATCGCTACGGGGGCAACATGGCACAGCGCCCCAAACGTGCCCTCTGTTGAGGACGTGTTAAACGGCAAATCCATCGACGGCCCCATCACAATTTACGACGACGATCACTTCTACATGGCCAGCGCCATTGCAGAAAAACTCCGCCTTGATGGCGCGGATGTCCGCTATGCCACCGCGCAACCCGTTGTGGCAGGCTGGACAGATATGACATTGGAACAAGACCGCATCATTGACCGATTGCAATCGCTGAACATCCCACTGCATGTGAATTCAACCATCCAAGATCAGACCCTTCTAAATACGCTGTCGGGGAAAAAGACACGTATTGAAGGACAGATCATCACCGTTGGCCATCGCGTTCCAAATGACAGTTTATTCAATGAAACAAGCGGTTTGATCGGTACAGACAAAGTAACCCTTTGCGGCGATGCGCTGGTTCCAGGCACGATCCAAGCCGCGGTGCATTCAGGCCATCGCATTGCGCGTCATTTGCTGGGGGACCCACTCTCGGGCAGCACGGTCAACCGCGAGGTTCCGCAAATCCTGCTTTAACCCTTTGCCGCCACATCCCAGACTTTGCGCATCACAGTGGGCAAATCGGACGGTGAGAATTGTTCTTTGGGCAGGAATTCCCCCACGGTTGGCTTCCCGCTTACATCCCGCGCCACAAACACCGCCAATTCCAGATAGAAATGCGTAAACGTGTGGCGCACATCGCCCTGTTCCACCCAATCACCCGTCATCGGCGGTGTGCCCTGCAAAACCTCTTCGCGCCATTCACTTCCGGGCCAACCGAGCATCCCGCCCAACAACCCCTTATCAGGGCGGCGTTCCATCAAAACCGCCCCATCCGCACGGATCGCCACGAACGCCACCCCTTGGCGCACGGGTTTTGGCTTTTTCGGCGTCTTGCGTGGGAAATCTGCTGCGTCCCCAGCTTGGCGCCCTGCACACCCCTCCATCCACGGGCAAATCCCACAGGCAGGGGAACGCGGTGTACAAATCGTCGCCCCTAAATCCATCACCGCCTGTGCGTAATCCCCACAGCGGTCATCGGGCGTTAGGCCATCAGCTAATCCGCGCAGGGTTTCTTTGGACGCGGGCAAAGGCTCTTCCACGCGATGCAACCGCGCCATCACCCGCTCCACATTGCCATCCAACACCACAGCACGGCGATCAAACGCAATCGATGCTACTGCCGCCGCCGTATAAGGACCAATCCCTGGTAGCTTCAGCAAGGCGTCATAAGTGTCTGGAAACACGCCATTTAGATCATCCGCAACGACCCTTGCACATTTCAGCAAATTGCGCGCCCGCGCGTAATAGCCAAGGCCCGCCCACGCGGCCATAACGTCCGCATCTTCGGCCCCTGCCAGATCAGAAACGGTCGGCCAGCGGCGGATAAATTTGCGAAAATAGTCCTTCACAGCCGCCACAGTTGTCTGCTGCAACATCACCTCAGACATCCAAATGTGATAGGGATCAGGGGTCACGCCCGCCTTGCGGTCCTTGGGTGGCACGCGCCACGGCATATCGCGGGCATGGACATCGTACCAATCCAGCAAAACGCGGGCCTGATCTGCTGCATTATAACGCAATGTTTATCGTCCCTTGCCCGTGTAATCTGTGACATACATCTTAAGTCACCGTAAGGTAGTGTGAATCAAAGGTTAAAACACCATGTCGGCCGCGAAAACGCAAAAAACCACATCCCAGCCCAAGCGCGCCAAACGCTTGAGCCGTGGTTTTGCGCAAACGGGTGGCATTCTGAGCACGCAAATCCGCAAAGCATCCGAAAAACGGGGCTTCTCCGAAACGCGCCTGCTGACGCATTGGGCCGAAATTGCCGGCACATCCATCGCTAAGATCGCCCGCCCTGTTAAGGTGGGATATACCCGTCAGGGCATGGGGGCGACGCTGACGTTGCTGACCACAGGGGCCAACGCCCCTATGGTGCAAATGCAACTGCCCCAGATCAAAGAGCGCGTGAACGCCACCTATGGCTATGCCGCAATCAGCCGCATTCACATCACGCAAACCTCCCCCACAGGGTTTGCAGAACCGCAATCAGGATTTGACCCTGAAACACCAAAGAAACGAACGTTGAAACCCGAAGAAAAAGCCGAAGTATTATCCACCGTTTCAAACGTGGAAAACGAAGGTCTTCGCGCTGCCTTGGTAGCATTGGGTGAAAACATCAAAACCAAACCCCGAAATTGATTGAAAGAGGTTTCACATGATCACCCGCAGAACAGCTTTGGCCGCGATGGCCGCAACACCCCTTCTTGGCACAAAGTCTTTCGCGCAAGAGGCCGCGCAAGTGAAAGAAATGTCCTTGGGCAATCCAGACAGCGCCGTCACAGTGATGGAATACGCATCTTACACCTGCCCCCATTGCGCCAGCTTCCATGCGAACACCTATCCGCAGCTAAAGGCGAACTATATCGACACGAACAAGATCAACTTTATCTACCGCGATGTGTATTTTGATCGTTTTGGTCTTTGGGCATCCATGATTGCTCGCTGTGATGACAAAAAATTCTTTGGCATCACCGATATGCTGTATAAACGCCAGCCAGAATGGTCGCGTGCAGGTGACGCCCCTGCGGTTGTTGGCGAAATGCGTAAAATCGGGTTGCTTGCGGGCCTGTCCAACGAACAAATGGATGCCTGCCTGAACGACCAAGCCATGGCCGAAGCCTTGGTTGCACGGTTCCAAGAAACCACAACAAAAGACGATGTGAACTCCACACCGACCTTGTTTGTGAACGGAACCAAATATTCCAACATGTCTTACGCTGACCTGTCCGAATTGATCGAAAAAGAACTCGGCAGCTAAAGCGTTTCGCGAAACGCATTCCATCTCAGTTGCTGACAGGTCTTTCAACGACCACCAAGTGATTCAGATTTAACGCGAAAGGCTCTAAGCACACTCCGCTCTGGCAGCGGTGGTCCAGAACCGTTAGGCTTTCCGAAACTTGTATCGTTTCGGAAGGCCTTTTTTATGTCTCATGCTCCTCTTCACGGTTTGCGCGTGGTCGAACTTGCCCGCATTTTGGCAGGTCCATGGGCGGGCCAAACTTTGGCCGATCTCGGAGCCGAAGTGGTTAAGATCGAAGCCCCAGAAGGGGATGACACCCGCAAATGGGGCCCTCCGTTCATTGATCGGGGTGACGACAAAGCCGCAGGATATTTCCATTCCTGCAATCGGGGCAAAAAATCCGTCATCATTGATTTCCGCACCCCCGAAGGCAAAGCGGATTTGCTGGGTCTGATCAGCGAAGCGGACGTGTTGATCGAGAATTTCAAAGTGGGCGGTTTGGCCAAATACGGCCTCGACTATGACAGCCTGAAAGACGCAAATCCCCGTCTGATTTACTGCTCCATCACAGGCTTTGGCCAAACGGGCCCTTATGCGCCTCGTGCGGGCTATGATTTTCTGATGCAGGGTATGTCTGGTCTTATGTCTGTCACAGGGGAAATTGGGGGTGAGCCACAGAAATACGGCGTGGCCGTCACCGATGTGTTCACTGGGCTTTATTCCGTCATCGCGATCCAAGCGGCCCTTGCTTACCGCGAAAAAACGGGGCGCGGCCAACAGATCGACATGGCGCTGTTGGATGTGGCCGCGGCGGTTACGGCGAACCAAGGGTTCAACACGCTCGCCACAGGCAAGGCACCGGGCCTCACGGGGAATGCGCACGTTAATATTGTGCCGTATCAAGTGTTCCCCACGTCCGATGGCCACGTCATCGTCACCTGCGGCAACAACGGCCAATACAGCCGGTTTTGCGATGTTCTGGGTCGCCCTGATCTGGCCACCCACGAAGATTTTGACACAAACCCAAAACGTGTCACCAATCGCGATACCCTTGTGCCAATTTTGCGTTCAGAAACCGTGAAACACACCAAGGCAGAAATCCTTGCCGCTTGCGAAGCAAACGTGGTTCCCGCCGGCCCGATCAACGACATGAACGAGTTGTTCGCCGACCCCCATGTTCAATCGCGCGGGATGCAGATGGAGCTTGAAGGCTTGCCTGCCATCCGATCCCCCATGCGGTTCTCCGAAAGCCCACTGGCCATGGAAACCGCCGCACCAAAACTCGGTGCGCATACGGATGAAGTCTTGAAAAAGTCCTAGGGCGCGACCGCCCTAGCCCGACATATGTGACGGCAGGTACAGCGCCAGCGCGGGGATCGCCAGCAACAGCGCCAGCCGCAGAATATCCATCACCCAGAACGGTGTCACACCTTTGAACACCGTGCCCGTGGACACATCCCCGACGACACCTTTCAGCACGAACACATTCAACCCGACAGGCGGCGTAATCAAACTGATCTCGGTCACCACAACCACGATGATCCCAAACCAAATCGGATCAAAACCAAGGCCGCCTTCGCCCGCCACCAGCGGAAAGAAAATCGGCACAGTCAGCAGCAGCATCGACAGGCTTTCAAAGATACAGCCAAGCACAATGTAAATCGCAAGGATTAGTGCCATAACAACCCACGGCGGCACGTCATAGGCGGTAACCGCACCGCGCAACGCTTCGGGCAGGCCCGCCACATTCACAAAGTTTGAAAAGATCCACGCCCCGATCAGCACACTGAACAAAGATGCCGTTGTGATCGACGTTTCGCGCAGCACTTCAAAGGTTTCTTTAAACGACAGGCTGCCACGGAACAGCGCGATCAAGAACGCACCCGCCGCGCCCATGCCCGCCGCTTCGGTCGGTGAAAACGCGAGATTGATTGGCCAGAAGTTCAAAACCCCATACAGCCCGCCAATCACCAAAAAGAACAGCAACAGAACCGCCCAAACCCCCAACAACGCTTGGATGCGTTCTTCGCGGGTGGCACGGGGGCCAGCAGGGCCCGCTTCTGGGTTACGAGTGACGGAATATTTCACGGCGATCAGATAAAACACGATCCCCAAGAACCCTGGAATAATCCCAGCAATAAACAGCTTCCCAATCGAGGTTTCGGTCAACAAACCATAAATGACAAGGATCACAGACGGCGGGATCAAAATGCCCAGCGTCCCGCCCGCTGCAATGGATGCGGTGCTTAAACTATCGGCATAGCCGAATTTGCGCATCTCTGGCATGGCCACTTTGGACATGGTGGCCGCCGTTGCCAGCGACGATCCCGAAATCGCCGCAAACCCGCCACAAGCCACAATCGTCGCCATGGCCAAACCACCACGGAAATGGCCCAGAAATGCGTTCGAAACTTGGTACAACTCGCGGCTGATACCGCCTTTGTTCACAAACAACCCCATCAGAATGAACAGGGGAACCACTGACAGGCCATAATCCTGCGAGGCATCAATCATCAACCGCGCAACCATAGAAATGGACCCGCGAAAACTGGTTTCCAGCATAAAGCCAATCATGCCAACCAAACCCATCGCAAATGCAATCGGCATCCGCAGCAACACAAGCACCAATACGGCACCAAACCCAATCAGTGACTCGGTCATTTCGCAGGCTCCAACATTTGGGGGGCAAAGATCAGGACAAGGCCGCGTAGGATCAACGCGCCCATGGTCAAAAAGGTAAGGATCGCGATGAACCAGCTTACGTAGAACACAGGCCAGTTCAGATATTCTGTAACATCACCATAGGATCGCGCCCGTTCAGCCAAAACAACCACACGGCTGGCGGGCCAATACAGCATCACACCACAGGCCAGTGAAATCACAACATCACGCCAACGATCCAATCGCAGCCGATCAAACAGACCATCCAACAAATCAACATTAATATGGCCGCCCTGAAACGACATCACAGGCATCACGGAAAACACCAGAATCGCCATCGACATCCGCGTCAGCTCGGTCGCAGCTTCAATCGGGGCATTAATCGTGGATCGCAAGATCACGTCGCAAAACGTCATCACCATTAAAAAGAACAGCGCAACGCAGGACATAAAAATAGGCAGCTGTGCTGCCATGCGGATGAGGTTGGCCAGTTGTGTCATCATTTCCTCAACGAACGTCCGACGCAAAGCATATCTTCGCGTCGGACATTATCTTATTTCGCCATTTCTTCAACGACCATGGAATAGGCGGCTTCTGCATCGACGCCCTTTTCAGCCAGCTCTGCCTTTACCTTGGCAATCACTTTGTCTGCGATGGCATTGAATGCAGCCAGATCAGCATCGGATGCAACTTGCATTGTGTTGCCTTCGGCTGCTGCTGTTGCTTCGCGGCCTGCTGTGTCGATTTGATCCCAAACCGCACCCGCCATTTGGCTCAAGGCTTCACCAAACACTTTGCTATCCAGTGCCTCTTGCACGTCTGCTGGCAGGCTGTCGAACGTTTCTTGGTTCATAACAACCGCAAAAGATCCGCGGTACAAACCACCTGGCACTTCGTACAAGTTCTTGGCAACTTCGACCAACTTAAAGCTTTTGCGCGCCTCCATTGGCATCGCAACCGCATCCGCCGCACCAGAATCGAGCGTTTCGTACACTTTCGGCGCTGGAACGCGAATACCAACAAGGCCAAGCTCTGCACCCACATCGCCAGCAACACCGCCACCGATACGTGTTTTCAGACCGCTCAGATCAGCCAGCGAAGACACTTCTTTGTTTGTGTGCATTTGGCCTGGGCCGTGTGTCATCAAACCAATCAGCTTCACACCGCGGTGCTCGTTCAGAGCCGCAAGGTGCTTCTCGTGAACACGCCAGTGTGCCACAGATGCCGCCTCGGCACTGCCCTCGTAACCTGGCAGTTCGATCAACTTTGTGCCCACAAAACGACCAGGGTTATAGCCGTGGAAAATCCACGTTATATCCGCAGCACCGTCAAGGATCAGATCCATTTGCGCAGGCGGAGGCGCCAAACCGTATTTGATTTCCGCTGTCACTTTGCCATCTGTTGCCGCTTCGATCATTTCGGTCAGTTTTGGCCACATGAATGCGTTCATACCGTGGCTTGGCGGAGCCCAGCTTGAAATACGCAGCGTTGTGTCTTGTGCATATGCACTCACAGACGCGGACAGTGCGATGGCAGTGGTTGCCAAAAAATTTGTGAATTTAGACATCAGTTTCTCCCAGTTGATGTGGCTATTGCGTTACAACATGCCATTCTAATTCTGATTTTTGTAACGTTTCTATCGGAATTACAAGCCGAATCCCAAACGCCTTTGGTCAAGATAGCATAAATCGTATCACTTGCAACGATTGGTGTGATGTAACGTTTATCCTTGCTTGGCAGCAAACATCGGCCCGCCTTTGTGACGCGGAAATCCGTATCCGTTGATCATCACCACATCAATGGCTTCCGCACTTTGCGCGATGCCCTCAGCCAAAATCGCCTCGCCTTCGGACACCATCGCACCCAAAATGCGTTCGATGATTTCTTCGGCGGAAAAGCTGCGCCGTGTCACGCCGCTGGCGGCCGCTTCTTCGATGATGATCGCCTCGACAATCGGATCGGGCTCCCCACGGCGCGACCCATCGGGATAGTTGAACCACCCACTGCCTGTCTTTTGCCCAAACCGCCCCAGTTCACAAATCCGATCCGCAATCCGCACATACCGTTCGTTCGGATCGCGTGTTGGGGCCCGCCGTTTGCGTGCGGCCCAGCCGATATCGAGCCCAGCCATATCCTGCATGGCGAAAATCCCCATCGGGAATCCATAGGCTTTCATCGCGGCATCCACCTCTTCGGGTGCCGCACCATCTTCGACCATGTAATCACATTCACGACGATAGGCTGTCAGGATTCGGTTGCCAATAAACCCGTCGCAAACCCCTGCAGGCACAGAAATCTTGCGCAACATCTTGCCCAGCGCAAACCCCGTCGCCAGCACATCATCCGCCAGCTCATCAGGGCGTACAATCTCCAACAACTTCATCACATGCGCGGGCGAGAAAAAGTGCAGCCCGATCACGCGGCTTGGGTCTTTCACGCTCGCCGCGATCTCGTTCACATCCAGATAAGACGTGTTCGTCGCAAGCACCGCTTCGGGCTTGGTCACACGATCCAGCTCGGCGAACACCTGTTTTTTCACGTCCATGTCTTCGAATACCGCTTCGATCACCAGATCAACGGTATCAAGCGCATCGTAAACAAAATCGCCCACAAACATACCGAGCAACGCGGTGCGTTTGTCCTCGGATATCAGCCCACGTTTCACGCTTGCACTCAGCGTATCCGCCACACGTTTCTGCCCTGCCGCCAGCGCATCATTGTCCCGTTCGATCATCGTAACAGACAAGCCCGCCAACAGCAGCGCCACACAAATACCAGCCCCCATTGTGCCGCCACCGATCACACCCACATGGCGCAAATCACGCGGCGCGACACCTTTGATTGCCGCAACTTTGCTCACGGACCGTTCAGCGAAAAACACATGCCGCAATGCTGCAGATTGTGGGTCCTCCATCAATTCGATAAAAATGGCACGTTCATTTTCTAATGCGGCGGGTCCGTCCAAACGCACCGCGTCCGCAACCGCATCCACCCCGCGGATAACTGAATTCTGCCCCCGCGCCTTGGCCACCAGTTTTCCAGCGACCGTGCCCCAAGCCTCGGGATCGAGCGGTGCAACGGGATCTCGATCCACCAGAGCAACAGGTAGATCTTTCCCAGCAATCTCTTGCGCAAAGGTCACGGCATCCGCGCGCAAATCACCCTTCGCCACGGCATTCGCCAGCCCACAGGCTGCGGCATCCTTCGCGCCAATCGGCTTACCCGTCGCAACCATCTCTGCCGCTTTGGCCACGGGCACCACACGGGGCAATCGCACCGTGCCACCTGCACCTGGGATCAGGCCCAAATGCACTTCTGGCACACCCAGTTTCGCCTTGGGGTCCACCACGCGGTAATGACAGCCAAGCGCCACTTCTAAACCACCGCCCAGCGCCGTTCCATGAATGGCCGCAACCCAAGGTTTCCGCGCACCTTCGATCATCAGAACAACATCAGGCAACCCCGGCTCTGCCAACGGCTTGCCAAATTCAGAAATATCCGCGCCCGCCATAAATGTGCGGCCCGCTGCGATCAGAACAACCGCCTGCACCGCATCATTTGCGTCCGTTTTGGCAACGGCCTCTGCCAAACCCACGCGCACTGCATGGCCCAGCGCATTCACAGGCGGATTATCCACCGTGACAATCGCGATTTCGTTTTCGATCTCAATCGTCACAGCGGTCATATGGGTCTTCCTTTTACAAAACGGCGTCTAACGCCTTTCGCAATTTGTTAACCGCCCCGTCCACATCATGCAACTTATCGAGCCCAAACAAACCCAAACGGAAGGATTTGTAATCTTCTGGCTCGTCACACATCAGCGGCACACCTGCCGCAATTTGCATACCCTCAGCTGCAAACTTGCTGCCGTTCTGAATCGCAGGATCATCCGTGTAGGAAACAACAACCCCGGGCGCGCCATAGCCATCCGCTGCCACGGAAACGATCCCTTTTTCCGCCAACAACGCCCGCACTTTTGCACCCAGCTCCAACTGTTCATCGCGCACTTTGTCGAACCCATATTCCTTGGTTTCAAGCATCGTGTCGCGAAACGCGCGCAGCGCATCCGTAGGCATAGTCGCGTGATACGCGTGCCCCCCGTTTTCATAGGCCTGCATGATGGAATACCACTTGCCCAAATCCACCGCGAAACTGCTCGATTGTGTTTCCCCGATTTTGCTCAGCGCATGTTCGGACATCATCACCAACCCCGCAGATGGCGACGCAGACCAGCCCTTTTGCGGCGCAGAAATCAGCACATCCGCACCAACCTCTTTCATATCCACCCACGCACAACCAGACGCGATACAATCCAGAACGAACATCCCGCCATAGGAATGCACCGCATCTGTAATCGCCTTAATATACGCGTCAGGCAGGATCATCCCGCTCGATGTTTCTACGTGCGGTGCGAACACCACATCGGGTTGCTCTTCTTGAATTTTCGCCACAACCTCTTCGATTGGGGCAGGGGCAAAAGGGGAAGCCGTGGCATTGGCTGTCCGCCGCGCCTTCATCACAGTTTCAGACGCCACAATGCCGCTTGCTTCGAAAATCTGTGTCCAACGATAGGAAAACCATCCATTGCGAATGACCATCACCTTTTTGCCGTCTGCAAACTGGCGTGCCACCGCTTCCATGCCATAGGTCCCGCCCCCCGGCACAATCGCAACACCGTCGGCGTTGTACACCTCTTTCAACATGCCATTAATATCGAGCATGACAGATTGGAACGCTTTACTCATGTGGTTCAGCGAACGGTCGGTAAAGACCACCGAAAATTCCATCAAACCATGTGGGTCAACAGTCGAATTCATCTTTACTCTCCTTCTGAGTTTTCAAATCTTTGGCGGGTTGGCGCAGCAAACCCTAGGGTATCTCGGTATCGAACCACGCGTTCGCAGCAGGGGCTAAATCCGCCAACAATTGGCGCACAAGCGCACGACAGGCCTCGCCTTGCCACTCATCTGGAAAAAACGACAGTGGTAAATCCGCATGGCGCAGCACCAAACGCCGCCATTGATGCACAATCAACACCCGCAACGCGGCGGCTTCCATCGGGGTCGCATGGGCCACCGACAGCCCCTGCAACACGGCTCGCAGTTCGGTATACCCTCGGGCAACCTCTGGCGTGCCAATGCGATCCTTGGTCCAGTCGGGTACGGTCACAAATGACCCAGATACAACCAATCCATCCGCCACATGATCCCGCCGTTTGGTCAAATACGTGCGCCCGCCCAGCGCAACAGCATCTTCTGGTGCATCATCAGCGGCATTTTGCAAAACCACCAATCGCCAGCCATCCGCCGATCCCGGAGACGGGGCATAAATCCGTTTGGTTGCAGGTCCAAAAACCGATACCCCCTTTGCGGATAATTGATAAAAGCTCAACCGCCCGCGTCTGGATCGAACAACCCAACCATCTTTGGTCAACCGCGACATAGCCACGCGAAACGCTTCTGGCTTAATGCCCATTTCACCAATCAATGCCGCCAAAGTGGTCGATGCAACTGTGCCACCACGATCCACCACGGCATCACCGAAAATGGTGATCACAACCGACCACACACGAATGCGGTCAAGTTCCACCAATTGGGCAATCGCTTGCTTGCTCTGAAAAGTCCCCTGCGTCATGATCCTCTTATAACGCGAAAAAATTGGATCACCACGGGGGAAACATGTCTGACACTGGCTTTTCAATCGAAGATGGCAAAACGCTTTTGTCAGAGGCATTTGCCCCGTGGGTGCTGGCCCAAAACCTCATGCCGAAGTCGTTTTCCAAAACCACCGCAACCTTTGTGTTGCCCGCAAACGACGATCTGGCGTTGCGCGGTGGGCCAGGTGCGGGGCTGATCTGTGGTCAAGCCATTGCCGCTGCCGCAGACACCGCCACGGTGATCGCACTGGCAGGGGCAAACGGGCGGTTTCGAAACTGCACCACGGTGGATTTATCGGTCAATTACCTGCGCCCTTTGCCCATGGGCGACACCAACATCACCGTCGAAATTGAAAGCAATGGCCGCAAGCTCGCCACCTGCCGCCTTACCATTCAGTCCGAAGGTAGCCCGAAACCTGCCGCCCTCGCCACGGCAACATTTATGTATTTAGAAGATTAGAAACGGCTTCCTTCAGGCGGTCTTCATCATCAAGCTGCAATCGCACAGGCAGCGTAATCACCTTGTGGCGCCAGTCTTTGGGCAATCGCACGGCGTCTTTTTCGGTGGTCACCATCTGAGCCCCTGCACTGGCGGCTTCCATTTCCATACGGCGTAACAGCGTGGTTGATAATGTTTCATGGTCTCCAAAAGATCGCGTCTCCACCACGTTCGCCCCCGTGGCGCGCAACGTATCAAAAAACTTTTTCGGCCGCCCGATCCCCGCAAAAGCAAAGGCACGCAAATCATGCCACAACATTCCTGTTTCCAGCGGCTCAAGCGCACCTTTCAAATGCGGCAGACCCGCCAGACCATCCTGCGCCTTTGCAAAGGCACGCTGCGCATCCTGCGGCCCAATGCTCAACACCATATCCGCCATCAACAAACCATCTGCAATGCTCTGGCGCAGCGGCCCTGCGGGCAAAAGGCGTTCATTGCCAAATCCAACGCCTGCATCCACAACCATAATCGTAAAATCCTTGGCCAGATCAGGGTTCTGCATCCCATCATCAAGGATCAAAACCTCGGCCCCCGCATCAATAGCAGCTTTGGCCCCCGCCGCACGATCCTTGGCAATCCAGCACGGCCCGAACGCCGCCAGCAACAACGGCTCATCCCCCACATCGCTGGCCGTATGCACGGCTTCATCCACCCGCAACGGCCCTTCTTCGGACCCGCCATAGCCCTTGGAAATCACATGCGCTGTCACGCCCAATTCGTTGAAAACAGATTGTAATTTAATCACCGTGGGCGTCTTACCTGTACCGCCCACATTGATATTGCCAACACAAATCACAGGCACGGACACCTGTTCGTGTTTGCCCTTTCGTTGCCTCCGATCACTCAGAACACGCCACAGAATCGACAAAGGGTGCAACACCCGTGGCCACAAACCCGGCTTTTCAGGCGAGTTAAACCAAAACACAGGCGCTTTCATGATGTGGCCCCCATCGGAAAATGATCCCAAATCGCCGCAACCAACGCATCTGTCGCATCCGCCCCTTCAGAGCTAACCATCCAACCAGCATGGGCCATTTCCGCCGCGCGATCAGGCACAACCAATTCTGTCACCGCTTCAACCAAAGACGCCACCGATCCCACTTCAATGGCTGCACCGGCGTTTTGCAGACGCAAATAGATATCCGCGAAATTATCAACATGCGGCCCATGGATAATTGCCGATCCCAAATTCGCCGCCTCCAGCGGGGTATGCCCGCCACGTGCTGCCAGTGATCCGCCCAAAAAACACACCGCCGCCAATTGATACCAAATACCAAGACCATCAAATCCCTTGGCCACGATCACATCCGTTCTGGGCGGTAAGTCATCTAAATCATGACTGTTTTTGTAATACAGCCCATAGTCTTCGCAGGCGGCACACACCGCATCCGTGGCATCAGGATCAGAGGGTACAACGATCAGCATCAACCGATGGGTCTGGCGCAGCGCCTTTTTGTGCGCTTCCAAAATCGGCGCAATCTCATCCGCGCCAATTTTGGCGGCCAACCACACTGGCCGCCCATCCAGCTGTTTTGACAATCGTGATCGACGTGCCTCGTCATGGGTCAACGCCAACGCCTCTTCTTGCAACGGACCCATAACCGTCGCGTCCGCCCCAAAATGCTGCATCTGCTTTAGCGCGTCTTCATGGGCCACCAATATCTGCGCAAAACTGTTCAGCGCAGGTTTACCGATGCTCGGCAGCCACCGAAATTGCGGATTGCCTTTGTCCACATCGCGCACATTCGCCAGCACCGCAGGAATATTTCGCGCCGCCACTTCGGCATTCATCACAGGCATCAACCGATCACAGGCCCAGACGCACAGATCAGGTTTCCAATGATCCAAAAACCGCTCCACCGCCGCAGGTTTATCAAACGGCGCGTATTGATGCAGCACACCGGCAGGCATGCGCAGCGCAAACACAAAATCCTGAATTTGATCCTGCGTCGTCACCAAACACTGAATGTCTGGCATCTCATCGCGACACTGCTGGATCACTCCCGCCAAATGCAGCGCACCCTCTAAGCCTTCGACGTGAAACCAAATTATCTGGGCATCGGGCCGCGCGATATCACTTTTGCCACGGCGTTCATGCACGCGGCTGGCGTCTTCGTCACCACGGGCCACACGCCGCGCCAACTCGTGCTGGGCCAACGGCTCTGTGATCCGCGCAGCGCCACGCAACAGGGTTTCGCTCAGGCTCTTTGAAGGCATCAGTTCAATCCTAACACCACTAAAGTATGCCATGTTTGCATCAGACCACCAAATGCGCCAAAAACGGCGCTTTCAATTGGGACGGACAGGCGATCATTCCAGGAATTTTTGCAGCTGGAGAATTGTAAACCGGCGTTTCCCCTTTGGCATCAAACACGCAGGCCCCTGCCTCGGTACAAATCAAATCCCCTGCGGCCACATCCCATTCCCACGCAGGGCGGAATGTGATCATGGCGTCAAACTGACCCTTGGCCACCAAACACAACCGATACGCCAGCGAGGATCGGAAATTCCGCTTCACAGGGGGCACACCCCCCGCCCAATACCCCGCATCCATCATCGGTTTCGCCGCTAAAATCTCCGCCTGCGCCAGCTCTGCCACATCGCTTGGCGTGATGGGCGCACCATTCATCGTCGCCCCGCCCCCGCGCGTCGCAGCAAAGGTCATTTCTTTTGCGGGCATATGCACAACCGCCGCTGTGACAACACCATTTTGCGCCACTGCAAAGGAGTGCGCAAAATTCTCATGCCCCATGATGAACGCCCGCGTTCCATCAATCGGATCAAGGATAAACACCCGTTCTTTCCCCAATCGCGCCGCTGAATCTTCGGTCTCTTCGGACAGCCAACCGTAATCGGGCCGCGCCGCCTGCAACTCGGCCTCTAACATGCGATTGATCGCCAAATCAGCCACCGTCACAGGCCCCTGATCATCGTCTTTTTCCCACACTTCTGGATCGTTCTTGAAATGCTTCAACGCGATATCGCCCGCCGCCTTGGCCGCATCCAACAACAGGTCCAGATCATGCGCCGGCAATGGTCAATCCTTCCACCAACAGGCTCGGCACAACGCGGCTCAGGTGCTGACGCGCATCATTGGCGGGTGTGATATTTTTCAGTATATCCAATAGATTACCCGCCACAGTGCATTCATTCACAGGGCCAATCACTTCACCGTTTTCCACCCAAAACCCTGCGGCCCCGCGCGAATAATCCCCTGTGTTTGGATTGATCGTAGACCCGATCATCGACGTAATCACCAATCCCGTGCCCATCATGGCAATCAAATCCTCACGGCTTTGATCCCCTTGGGTCAGGGTCAAATTCCCCGTGGATGGCGATGGCGGCGACGATACCCCACGGCTCGCATTGCCCGTGCTTTCCATGCCGAGTTTGCGCGCCGTCGCCAGATCAAGGGTCCAACCTTGCAAAATCCCGTCTTTCACAATGGCCCGCTCTGCCACAGGCAACCCTTCCCCATCGAACGGGCGGCTGCCCGCCACACGAGGGCGCGATGGGTTCTCAATCAGCGACATTCCTTTGGGCAACACCTGTTCCCCCAGTGAGTCTTTTAAATAACTCGCGCCGCGCACAATGGCCGACCCGTTCACAGCCCCTGCCAGATGCCCAACCAAACTCGCCGCGATCCGTTCATCAAACAAAACCGGATACGCACCCGTCGGTGGCCGCGTCGCCCCAGCCCGTTCAACCGCGCGCTCCCCTGCCAAACGGCCAATCTCTGTTGCACTTGGTAGATCGGTCAAATGACTGCGCGCCTCACCATGATAATCCCGCTCCATCGTCAGACCTTCGCCTGAAATGGCCACACAGGATGTGGAATAAGACCCGCGCCGATACCCACCTTGAAACCCATTTGTCGCAGCTAAAAACAACGATGTATCGCTGAAACCTGAACCAGACGCCTGCACTTTGGATACCCCGTCCACCGCCAGCGCCGCCGCTTCGGCCTCAATCGCCATCTGCTGCAGCTCTTCGGCCTTGGGTGCTTCGCCCCCATCGAATAATTCGAGCGCATCGACATCCCAATTCTGCGCCAATTGATCAGGTTCGGCCAATCCACAGGTTGGGTCTTCGGGGGCTTCCTTGGCCATGGCAACGGCTCGCTCGGCCATCATGGCAATACTGGTGGCGCTGTCATCTGAAATAGAAACACAGGCTTGGCGTGCCCCCATCAAAACCCGCAGACCCAGATCAATCCCCTCGGAACGTTCCGCATGTTCCAACGCCCCTTCGCGCACTTCGATTGACACCGATGTCCCCTTCGCAATCAGCGTGTCCGCCGCATCTGCGCCCGCCGCATTTGCCGCGTCCAAAACCCGTTGTGCCAAATCTGCCAGCTGTGTCATGCTCGTTTCCTTATCGTTCCCACACCAATACGGCAAACGGCAGGGTGACAAAACCCTGCCGCTTCAATTTTGTTTGATAAGAACGGGAGTCTAAAGCGGGTTGCCGTTGATCAAAAACGCGCCATTTTTGCGCGCTTCGATTTTCACGTTCAGATGATCCTCGCCCTCTGCACCTTTTACGGCAAACATGCTGGCCACCATCCGCGCGAAATCCCCCTGCTGTTCGCTCACCTCGCCCATACCAATCAACAGATCAAGCGCCGCGAGCCCGCCATACACATGCAGATCAAACGCACCTGACATGGGCACATCACGAATACGGTTCAAACGCAGCGGCACACCCACATCTTCGGTATGTTTCAGGTCGAAATCCGTAATCGTCAGGATGGCCTGCGATGCTGGTTTCGTACCAACCAAGGTCACAGTGACCCCATCCATCCGAACGTCATGCACCTGCGCACGGCCAGGTTTCTGGATCACATGATCTATCGCACCTGTCACCGTCATCCGTATCGCTGGCAAACCACGCACGGGCGTTGCCACACCTGTGATCGTGTCCGGATAAGTGATCGCCACGGCGTTGTTTTCCACCTCCACGGCCCGCAGAAACGGCAATTCCAATCGCCCCTGAATACGCGGCAGCGTGATCACAACATCGCGCCACTCCACCCCGTTTTCCACCGCGGTTTGTGAACGTTTGCTGATCTTCGCCCCTGACGGACCCAATTCCTGCACCAATTCACGCAGCACGGTTTCCGCCATATTTTGCGCTGCAACAGGGCCAAACGACATCAGCGTCAGCACCACTCCAACCAGCAACATTCGAACAACAGCCATAGGGTATCCTTTCTGGCCCATAATTTCCGCAACGAAGGGGTAAAATTCCGTTGAATTTACGACCCTTTTCTGTTTGTGACAAATGGGAATGCATAACGGAGATTTCAATCATGGCATGGTCACCAGATAAAACCGAAGTCAAAAGCTGGAACGAATGGGATCCGTTGCGCCACGTGATCGTGGGCCGCGCCGATGATTGCCATATTCCACCCGAAGAACCCGCGCTCGACGCCAAAGTGCCAGAGGATTCCGACATGCGCGGCCAATGGGGCCGCCGCCCGCAAGAAACCATCGACAAAGCGAACGAGCTGCTCGACAACTTTGCGTCCATGCTGGAAAAGCGCGGCATCCGCGTGGATCGTCCAACGCCGACAGATTTTTCCAAACCCGCCACCACGCCTGATTTCCACACAGACAGCCAATTCGGCTGTATGCCGCCGCGCGATGTGCTTTTGACAGTGGGTCACGAAATTCTCGAAGCCACCATGTCCTATCGCTGCCGCTGGTTTGAATACCTGTGCTACCGCCCGCTGATGCAGCAGTACTGGGAAGAAGACACCAACTTCCGCCACGAAGCCGCACCAAAACCGCGCCTGACAGATGCGGATTACCACCCCGATTACCTGTCCGATAAAATCGGTGTGGCCAAACGTCTGGAATGGGCCGAAAAGAAATTCTTCGTCACCACCGAAGAAGAACCCCTGTTCGATGCCGCCGACGTTCTGCGTTTTGGCAAAGACCTCGTCGTACAGCACGGCTTCACCACGAACCTCAAGGGCATCGAATGGCTGCGCCGTCACTTCCCCGATCACCGCGTTCACACCGTGAATTTCCCTGGGGATCCCTATCCGATCCACATCGACGCCACGTTCACACCGCTGCGTCCGGGTCTGATCCTAAACAACCCACAGCGCCGCCTGCCCGAAGAACAGCGCAAGATGTTCAACGACAACGGCTGGGAAATCGTCGATGCGGCGCAACCCGCACACAACGCCCCACCGCCCTTGTGCTACTCTTCCACTTGGCTGTCCATGAATGTTCTGGCGCTCGATCCCAAAACCGTCTGCGTCGAAGCCTCCGAAGTCTACCAGCAAGAGCAAATGGACAAACTCGGCCTCGAAGTCATCCCAGTTGATCTGCGCGACGCCTACGCCTTTGGCGGCGGCCTGCACTGCTGTACCGCAGATGTCTACCGCGAAGGCGACTGCGAGGATTACTTCCCGAAACAGTAAACCGTAGGGTGGGGTTTTACCCCACCTTCCGACGCCTTAATGGCGCGCTGTAACAGCAAACCCACATGGCGGCTGAACCCTGCGGCTAACCCCACCACACAGGGTTGTACCCAGCCACAATCCGCGCAATGCTACCCAAAACGGAGCCTTATTATGCGCACCCTTCTGCTGATCGTGATCCTATCGCTGGGCGCGACCTTCCCCGCATTCGCCCAATCCCTGCAGATAAACGACGCGGTGATCCGCGTGCCCGTTCCCCCCAAATACGAAAACGCAGACGGCAACGCCAAACCGCTCCCGTCGCTCTATTTCAAAACCAAAAAGATCGAACCACTGGAAAAGGCGGGCGAGTTTGACGAAGGCATCTTCCTTTATGGCGCAAGCATTCGCTCCCGCAAGGATCGCAGCAATGCCGAAGTGTACGAACAACTGTTTGCCGCAGTCTTCAATCGTGTAAAACACCGCGTGAACGGTGGCAAAGGCACATCCGCAACGGGCGATTTGAACCCCAAACTGATAGACCGCATTTTCAAAAACGCGGGCGGTAAAACCGCTGCAACGCTCGATCTGGTCGCCAACGACCCGACACAAAAATCCTTTGTGGTTCTGGCTGGGTACGAATTGATCGGCGTTGTGACCATCCCGATCTATGTTGAAACGTCCTTTGTGTTTGTGAAAGACCGATTGGTCTTTGCCCACAACGTCCGCGTTGCAGTGACAGGCAACAGCCGCACTCCAAGCAAAGCCATCAAATCCGAAATGCGCCGCACCAGCAAAAAACTCCGCAACGCGATCCAAAGGGCCAACCGTTAGGGGCAATCAATTCCCTTGCGCTATCCCCGTGAACACGCGATGCTTCTCATATCAAAAGGAGCATACTTATGGGTATCACAAGCATTCTGGTTTTAATTATTGTCGGCGCAATTGCGGGCTGGCTGGCGGGTCTCATCGTCAAAGGATTTGGTTTTGGCCTGCTTGGCAACATCGTCGTCGGCATCGTGGGGGCCTTTATCGCCACGCTTATTCTGCCCCGCATCGGTTTGGTGATCGGCGGCGGTTTGATCGGTAACATCATCAACGCCACCATCGGCGCGGTCATCTTGCTGTTCATCATTCGATTGGTGCGCAAAGGCACCTAACCATGGTGCCAACCGTCATCCCCATGACAGGCACCGTGGGTGCAGAAATCCACGGTGCAGATGTGCGCAATGACGATCATTGGCCCACCATTCGCCAAGCGTTCATCGACCATTCCGTCATCACCATTCGCGCCCAAACCATCACGCCCGACGATCATATCGCGTTTGCGCAGCGGTGGGGCGACATCAACGTGAACCGCTTTTTCACCCCGCTGGAGTCTCACCCGAACATTGCGGTGGTTCTGAAAAATCCTGACGACACAACCGCCATTGGCGAAATGTGGCACACCGATCATTCCTATGACACGGCCCCTGCCATGTGTTCGATCCTACATGCGATTGATCTGCCCCCCTATGGCGGTGACACCTGCTTTGCATCTCAATACGCCGCCTATGACGCGCTGTCTGATCCAATGAAAACGTTTCTTGGCGGGCTCAGCGCATGGCATTCCTCGCGCCACGCCTTTGGCGCGGCAACGCTTGATCATGAACAGGCCAAGGGCGGCCGCCTACACAACCAGGACAAAGCCACCCAAGACGCGCTGCATCCCGTGGTCATCACGCACCCGTTGTCTGGGCGCAAAGCACTTTATGTGAACCCCGATTTCACAACCCACATCGAAGGCCTCGCAGAACCGGAATCAAAGGCGCTTTTGGCCTTCCTTTTCGAGCATTGCCAAAACCCCGATTACCAATGCCGCGTGCGCTGGCAAGAAGGTGACATCACCATGTGGGACAACCGCGCGCTTTGGCACAAAGCCATCAACGATTACGCAGGCCACCGCCGCTATATGCACAGGATTACTGTGGAAGGCTGCGCGCTGACAAAATAGGGGCGCTCAAAGCGCCCCAATTTACCTATTCCGCGATGTAACTTTTTATTCCGCCCCAAGCCATTAGGTCGGTGACTTTCCGTGCTTGGCAAACGGCGAGCGCTGAATTGCACACAATCGCCTTACATTCCTTATGTGCGTCACACAGCTTCATTGCATCCTCGCGCGGGAACGAACACTGTCCCTGTACGGTGGCTAGGTCGCATCCTGGACCACTTGCGATACAGCCGTCCGCGCTGCAATCAATTCCGTAGTCTTCATGCTGCGAATACCGATTCAACCCGACCAACCCGCCCTGACAGGACTGATCCGCATCAATGGATCCGGGCGCAAACATCGGCGCATAGGATTCCGACGAACATCCGTAATAATCCGTATAAATCTTTACCTGATCCCCATTGGACATGGTGTTGTTCAACGAATATTGCCAAATGCTTGCAATATTCAAATCCTTACGCTGCGTTTGATCATACCCAACCTTCAACGTTTTGGATCGCGTCATGCTTTCTGAGATATTCTCTGTGACAGACCGCGTAACACTTTCCATGCTTTCATGACTGATCGACACCTCCGAACTGAACCCTTCGACCTTCAAACCCGCCTTGATCGATTCTGTGACTTTATCCGAATGCGTCTTTGAATTCGTTTCAGAATCGGATTTTGCATTTGTGTTTGAAATAGTCTTGGCGAAATTGCACTCAAGCATGCGGCACAAAACCTCCCACTGGCCGGACGATTCACTCAACTTCAACTTTGGCCGAAGATCCTGAAAATTGACGACATTCATACGGCGAACAAGCTTGGCTCCGGCAAAATCATCGCCCCAGCATCTTTGCTTGCTGTTCAAAAACCGCGCAGTGGTTTGCAGAACGCCATCTTTGATGATTTGAAGGTTCAATTCATCTGCACAGAAATCGTTAAAATTCAGCAGCATTGCATCAATTTGCGTATCTGCCTCAAGCGAGAAAGCATCTATTGCATTTTCGCCCGTTGTGCCCAGCGCGAACGTCTTGCATGTGGGACCGACCTTCAAGGTTTTACCGTTAAACCCAAAAATATTGCCGTCATCGAGTTTGATGTTTGACGGTACATTCAACCCGAGTTTGATATCGCCGGCGCCAATCTTGGCGTCCAAATAGTATTTGGGAACAGTGTCTGTCGCACCAGCGGGCGCCTTGCGCACCACAACCATGAACCCGCTATCGGAATCAAAATTATGCCCTTGCGGAATGTTCAGGCACATCCGCGCCTCTAGCCCAGC
Organism: Amylibacter sp. IMCC11727; assembly: GCF_029854195.1. Lineage (NCBI taxonomy): Bacteria > Pseudomonadati > Pseudomonadota > Alphaproteobacteria > Rhodobacterales > Paracoccaceae > Amylibacter > Amylibacter sp. IMCC11727. Next base: position 424,694 of record NZ_CP122960.1, on the reverse strand, counting down.
AACGGCAGTGGTTGGCGCAACCAAGGCCAGCCCAAGCGTGATCAGCGCAGATGCCCCTACCCCTTGTTTGAAAAAATCATGCACAAAAATGCGCGGTTTACGAAAAACAGAAAATAGACGATGCTTCATGAAATGCCCCTTCGGCGTGTCCGTCTGATCAATGCTGTGTCAGATCGAATTGGGCAACGTTGGGGCGCGGAATGAAACAAGTCCACGTTTATTTACAAAATTACCTCTTTTTAACAAAATTACTTATGAAAAAGTAAAGTCATATCAAGAAATACTACCACCCAAACGACGTAGACGCCCACCAGCTTTCATAGAAATGCTTGCTGCCTTTTGGCAGGCGTTTGATGCGCACTGAATTCAGCAAGACACGCGTGCCTTTCGCAAAACGCACGGTGGCCAGCCCATTGCCATCTGTCTGCACCCGCGTTTGTTTCGTCCCGCCCTTTTTTGTGAACACATTGATCGGGTAATTCGGCATCGCTTTACCTTGCCACAGCAGCTTAATCGTCACAGATGTGTCCCCGTCATAAGGCGACCCTTGCACGACCAGCTCAAACGGCATCCCCATGGCACGATCCGCCCCCCCTTGATAGGGCCCAACCTGCACCAGCGCCTTTGCGTTGCGCGAATAAATCTCGGAAATATCCACCTCGGGCAGGCCATCCGCACGGTGCTGTTTTAAGACAAAATCGAGCCCCTCTGCCTTTAGATATGTGGCCAAAAGATCGGGTTTGGATTTGGTAAATTTCAAAGTGTCCGGAGTCGAATGATAGGCCAATACCTGCAAACCTGCCGCTGGCTCTTTATCTTTGTAAGCAGGCTTATCCCCGGCGGTCCCTTTGTACCCGCGTGTCTTACCACCCGCATTCACCTTAAAGGATTTGAACCGCTGTTTTAAAAACGGATATTCAGACCCGCCAAAATTCTGCCCCACCCGCAGCTCTACTTCCACAGGGCGACCTTCTTCCACAGTGTAGTCTTTGGCCTCCATCCAAAATTCGTGGGCCAGTGATGGACCTGCCAAAACAATTGCCATAAATAGACAAAAACCACGAAACTTGAACATAGAAGACCTCTTCAAAATGATGACATTCCACAGATATAGCGCGCTTCGCGTCTTTGCCATCCTTTTCGCCGTCCTCACGATGGCATTACCCGCACGCGCCCACGAAAATGTGCCTGCAATCATCGACGTAACCGTCGAAGGCCAAAACATTATCCTCAGCATCGAAGCGAACGTTGAATCGCTGGTGTCGGGTACCGCCGACGAAGACGTCAGCGGCGAAACCGAAGAAGGGGCCGCTGAATATTTACGCCTGCGCGATTTGTCTGCAGCGGACCTTGCCACAGCATATGCGCCTTTCGCAGACACATATCGCGACAGTCTGAAGTTGACTGTGGATGGCACACCCGTAGCCCTCACGGCACAGCCCGCTGAAATCCCAGAAACAGGGGATGTGGCCGTGGCGCGTTTTTCAACGCTCAGCTTTACGGCCACATTGCCAGATGACGCAGGCGAAATGACATGGACGTACCCGCCACAATACGGCGACAGCGTCCTGCGGGTTTTTGTGCCCAACAGCGCTGAATTTCCCGAACCAACACTGGCAGACTTTGTGCCACGCGCCACAACAGCCACTGTTGATCTGGGCAACATCAAGCCCCAAAGCCTTGGCGAGGTGTTCGTGGATTACATCATCGCTGGCTTTGACCACATTATCCCCAAAGGTCTCGATCACATCTTGTTCGTGATTGGTCTGTTCCTGCTGTCCACACAACTGCGCCCCTTGCTGGTGCAGGTTACAATGTTCACGCTTGCCCACACCATCACACTGGCGCTCGGTGCGCTTGGGTACGTAAACATTCCAGGCAACATCGTGGAACCGCTGATCGCAGCCTCTATCGTCTTTATCGCCGTGGAAAACATATTCACCGATAAACTCAACGCATGGCGACCCTTTGTCATCTTCGGGTTTGGCTTGCTGCACGGCCTTGGCTTTGCCTCTGTGCTTGGTGACTTTGGTTTGCCATCTGGCCAGTTCATCCCAGCCCTCATCGCATTCAACATCGGTGTGGAAATCGGCCAGCTTGCCGTGATCGCAATCTGTTTCTTTGCCGTAGGGCTCTGGTTCCGCCACAAAGATTGGTATCACAAAGTCATCGTAGTCCCAGCTTCCGCAGCCATCGCAATCTTGGCTTTCTACTGGGTGCTGGAACGCACAGGGATGCTCGGCTAACGCCAGTACCCCTACGAAAACAAGCCCACGCAGATCCGCTCTGCGTGGGTTTTTTAATGAGCAAACCTCAGGCCCCGATCAATGATCCGAATAAGGATCGAGTGAATCGCGCAACCCATCCCCAAGGAAGTTGAACGCCAACACCACCACAATCACAGGCAACATCGGGATCGCCGTCCACGGGTAAATCTCGATCGACGCAAGGTTTTGCGCGTCATTCAACATCACACCCCAACTCACCGCAGGGGCCCGCAGGCCGAGCCCAAGAAACGACAGCGCCGTTTCCCCCAAAATCATCGCTGGGATCGACAGCATCGCACTGGCAATCAAATGGCTGGCAAAGTTCGGCAGCAAGTGCTTGCGAATAACCCGTTCTGGCTTTGCGCCCATCATCTCGGCAGCCCGCACAAATTCTTCTTCACGCAAGGCCAAAAATTTCGACCGCACCGCACGCGCCAATCCTGGCCAATCGAGCAGCCCCAAAATAATCGAAATGATAAAGAACACCGCCACTGGCCCCCAATGGCTCGGCACGGCGGCTGACAAGGCCAACCACAACGGCAGCTCGGGCAAGGACCGCAAAATCTCGATGATGCGGTTCACGGTCCAATCCGTGCGCCCGCCAAAATATCCTGCAATGCCGCCAATGCTGATGCCCAGAATGAACGACACGGTAATGCCGATCAAACCCACCGTCAGGGACAACTGCGCCCCATACAAAATCCGGCTAAAGATATCGCGCCCCAACCGATCGGCACCCCATAAGAACACGGTGGCCCCTTCGGGCGCACAAAACAGATGCGTGTCAGATCGGATCAAACCCGCCAGCTTGTATTCTCGCCCTTCGCAAAAGAATTTCAACTTTGCGGGGCTTGTCGTGTCTTTGATGTATTTCCACTGGAAATTCACCAAATCAGGCTTGGCCGTGATCGGATACACATAAGGCCCGATGAACGACCCTTCGTGCCAAAAGTTGATGCTTTGGGGCTGCGCATACAGATGATCCGCATTGCGCTCGTTCGGTGTATAAGGCGAAATGAACCCCGCAAACGGCAGACTAACATAGGCCAAAAACAGGAAAATGCCTGAATAAAACCCCAGCTTGTGACGCTTAAACTTGCGCCAGATCAACAGCCAATTTGGCGCATCCAAATCTGGCCGATCCAGTGCTTTGATATCCTCATCCGCGTCATAAGGCGCATCGTCGATGAAATGTTTGTTCGCTTGGTCGGTCATTTGCGGCCTCCCATCCGAATACGCGGATCAAGCAGCATCAACAGCACATCCGAAATCATCGTCCCAATCAACGTCAGCGCGGCCACAAACAGCAAAATGAACCCTGCCAAAAACTGATCCTGCGATTTCAACGCCGTCAGCAACGCAGGCCCAATGGTCTGCAAACCCAACACAACCGACACCAAAACCGATCCCGAAATCAACGATGGCAACAGGTTGCCAATATCCGCCACAAACGGGTTCAACGCCATGCGAAACGGATATTTCAAGACCCGCTTCGTCGGTCCAACACCCTTGGCCCGCGCCGTATCGACATAAGGCTTTGACAACTCGTCCAGCATATTGGCCCGCAACCGCTGCATCATCGCCGCTGCCCCAGATGTCCCAATCACAAAGGTCGGAATAATCAGGTGTAGCAACACGGATTTTACCTTTGCAGGGGTCATCGGTTCTCCCTCAAACTCAGGTGCCATCAACCCACCAATAGGCAAGTTCAGATATTTATGGCCATAATAAAACAGGATCAGGGCGAGGAGAAAGTTCGGCGTCGCCAAACCCAAATACCCGATAAATGCAGACGTGTAATCCACCCAAGTTTTGGATTTCACCGCCGCCAGAATACCCAGCGGCAAAGCAACCACATACACAAACAGCACCGCTGCCACATTCACCAAAACCGTCAGCCACAACGCACCGCCAACGATTTCTGAAACGGGTCGGTCAAATTCAAACGACCAACCAAAATCCCCTTGGATAATGCCTGAAAATCCATTCGGCCCAGGAAAGAACCCCATCCAAATCAGGTACTGTTTCCACAACGGCTGATCGAGCGAATATTCACGCCGCAAAAACTCTACCTTGTCGATCCCATCCGATTGGCCTGTGGCCTGTAACTCGGCAATCAGGTTCGAAAGATAATCGCCGGGCGGCAGGTTCATGATGAAAAACACCAGCGCCGAAACCACCACCAGCGTGGCCAACATTGTGATGAACCGATAGACGGCATATTGCAGAATTTGCATTAGTTGATGCCCTGTCCGCTAAAGTAAAACTCGTCCATGCGATGAACTCCGAAATGCGCTCCAGGCTCCCAAGCCCACAAACCCACCTTTGGCACATTCTTCAGCTTTTTGGACACAACAACGGGTTGGGGCGCTTCTGATAAAATACCAATCGCGTACATTTCCTCCGCGTGGATTTTCAGCATCTCTTCCCAGATGGCGGATCGCTCGCCCTCATCCGTCGTCTTTTCCCATTGCTCAGACAACAACATCAAACGTGCTGGTTTAGGCATATCAATCGCTTCGCCTGCCTGACCACCAGTTTGATGATATTGCCCCCATTTTGGCCAGCTAAAGAAATCCTGCGCACGCGGCGCAAGATATTCTGGCGATGTCCCCGCCGTTGGAATGCCATTGTCCCAGCCAAACCAAACTGCGGCCATGGATTGCCCACTGTACACGTGCTGGCGCAAGATATCACGATCCAACGGTCGCATAACCATTTCAATCCCGATATCGCGCCACGTGTCTGTGATAATCTGCAAGGCGTTTTCCACCTCTTGGCGTTCCCCAGCGGTTTCAATCAAAATCCGCATAGGCCGCCCGTCAGGCAACACCCGAATGCCATCGGCACGCCGTTCAGTGTATCCCAAATCATCCAGAATTTTATTCGCCCGTTCTGGATCATATTCCGCGTAAGATTTCAGATTGTCTTCGTTGTAAAACGGGCTCACTGGCAAGGCCGTCATGTTGCCTTCTGATGCCAATCCAAAATACAGTGCGCGATTAATGATACGCCGATCAATGCCCAGCGATAGTGCGTGGCGAAAATCGCGATTGCGCAAAATCTCGGCCCAGATTGGATCGGCGTGGTTCAGGTTCGGGTAAATCGCAATTTGGCTCGCCGTCCCATTGGGCCACAGATAAACCGAATAATCTTCGCCCTCTGACTCACCTTTTTTCAACACTGGCACATCTTTGAAATTCAGCCCGCGCGATTGCAAATCTGACTCACCCGCATTGGTCTTTGCCGCCACAAGGCCTGCGCCCACGATGCTCATTTCCACCGTGTCGATATAGGGCAGCTGCACACCCTTCGCATCAATACGGTGGTAATACGGATTGCGCACAAACAACCGACGGCTTTCTTTACCTGTATCCGCAGGGATCCACGGCTGCAAAGTCGGCAAGCTTTGATTGTCGAACTTATACATATTGTCGCTTTTGTTGTGCAGCGCCGCCCAGCTGCGCACTTTCTTTTTGCGCACCGCTTTTTTCAATTTTGCAGGGTCAGCGTAATCCCCATGAAACTGTTTCAGGTAATGCCCAGGTCGATAGATAAACGGTGGCCGCGCCTGGGCCAGACGGGGCAAAAAGCCCGGGTTTGGGGCCTTCCAGATGAACATCACCGTGGTTTCATCTGGGAACAAAACGCGCGGATACTCTCCGTCCACTTTCAAAAAGGATGGCGGCCCCTTGGGTGCCAGCTTTTCGTTGTTAACCACATCTTCCCACCAATAACGGAACGCTTCTGATGTGAACGGTTCTCCATCCGACCACCGCATCCCCTTGCGCAGTTTGAACGTGAAAATCCGCCCTTCAGCCACCTGAACCGATTGCAAAATGTCAGGAACCAGCTCGTATTTTTCGTTATATCCCACCAGCCGTGCATAGCCATAAACCACCATCTGGCGCACGTCTTTGGACCGCGTGATCATCGTGCTCAGCGTACCACCCTGCTTGCCATAACTGCGGCCTTTGGCGGTCATATCCACCACATAAGGAGATTGCGGAATCCGCAACCCAATCGGGTCCATCGTCCCTGCTTCGACCTCAACCTTCCAAAAGTCGCTTTCCTGCAACTGAACCACCTGCGCCGATGCCATCATCGGTGCAGCAATCAGCGCGGCCGCTGCCACTATTTGTGTCCAAATTTTCATGTGTTCACCCGAACCATATGCCCTGGTTCCACTTCAACAAGATTGGGCATTTCATTGCCCTGCATCGCATAATCCTGCGGCCACGTGTGCGGATCCCCCGCACCAAGCGCCACAGCACGCAAATCAATCTTCTGGCTGGGGTCCGCTTCCAAACAGGCCGCAATCAACGCCTTTGTGTAGGGATGTTTCGGGGCAGTAAACAACACGTCAGGTGCAGCCTGTTCCACAATCCGCCCTTGCCGCATCACTGCCACTTCATCCGCAATCCGCGCCACCACAGCCAGATCGTGACTGATAAACAAATAGCTCAGACCAAACTCATCCCTGATCTCTTCCAACAGCTCCAGCACCTGCGCCTGCACCGAAAGATCAAGCGCCGATGTCGGCTCATCACACACCAGCAAAGACGGGTTCAATGCCAACGCCCGCGCAATGGACAAACGCTGCCGCTGCCCACCCGAAAACGCATGTGGGAAACGGCGCAGCATATTCTTGTCGAGCCCCACTTTTTCCAGCAACCACGCCGCGCGATCCTTTTGCTCGGACCGCGATCCAATGCCGTGAATAACCAACGGTTCGGTCAGCGTGTCGATAATCTGCATACGCGGTGACAGGCTCGAAAACGGGTCTTGAAACACCATTTGGGCCTCACGTTGGAATTTGCGGCGACCGCGCGCATCCAGATTGCCCACCTCCACAGGCGGCTCACCCTTTTTGGCCCAGTATCGAACAACACCGCCGTCATCATCTGCGGGCTGTGCGCCCAGCGCAATTTTCGCCACCGTGGATTTGCCCGATCCGGACTCCCCCACAATCGCAAAGGTCTTGCCTCGCTCCACCGTAAAGTTCACCGCCCGAACGGCTTCGATTTCGCGAGTCTTTCCAAAGAACGACCCTGATCGCGACAGGAATGTTTTGTTGATCCCTTCCAACTGTAAAACTGGGTCCTCAACAACCCGCGCCGCCGTTGGTTCCGCTTCGTGCGGGATCGCAGGGGCTGCCGCCAACAGTTTCTTGGTATAGGCATGACCAGGATTGCCGATCACATCGTCACACGGCCCGCTTTCCATCACACGGCCTTTGCGCAGCACCACAACCTTATCAGCAATATTCGCCACCACGCCCAAATCGTGGGTCACAAAGATCACTGCCATGCCGGTTTCTTCCTGCAACCCTTTGATCAGGTCCAACACTTGGGCCTGTGTTGTTACATCCAGTGCCGTGGTCGGCTCATCCGCAATCAACAAATCGGGCTTTGCGATCATCGCCATTGCAATCATTGCCCGTTGCCGCATCCCCCCTGACAATTCAAACGGATACGCGCTGAACGCCCGTTTTGGCTGTTTGAACCCAACACGTTCAAACTTCTCAATCACTTCCTTCTTCGCGCTGGCTTTGGAATGCCCACGATGCAGGGTCAAAACCTCTGCCACCTGATGCCCGATTTTATGCAGCGGCGACAGGCTGTGCATCGGCTCTTGAAAGATCATCGAAATCTGATCGCCCCGCACATCGCGCAAGGTACGTTCGTCCATGGAGAGCATCTCATAAGACTTATCGCCACTGGTAAACCGCGCGGTCCCCCCGTGAATAACTGCCGCTTTGGGCAAAACGCGCAAAATGGATCGACAAGTGATCGTCTTGCCTGATCCGCTTTCCCCCACCAACGCCAACGTTTCTCCGCGATTCACCGAGAAATTCACACCCGTAATGATTGGCGGGTTGTTCCCAAATCCAATAGACAAATCTTCCACCTGCAACAGTGGTTTTGTATCGGCAGTCATGCGCGTGTCCCGTTTCCCTGCGGCCTTCCCTGTGGCCACGGGTTCAGTAAACGCGCAGAATTCAAAAATAACAAGCGTTGCGCGGGATTTAGCCGATCACATTTGCCCCAATCCCATTACGATCACAGCCGCAAATCAGACATCTCTTTGGGCAGCACGTGCTTCAGATCGTAAATCACGCTGGGGTCTTTACACAGCGCCTGAATTTTCGCTGGATCATCCTTGGCAAAATCATCATGTGCCACCGCCAAAACAACCGCGTCATAGGCGCCTTGTTCTGGCGTTTTCAGCAAATCAATTCCGTAAATTGCCTTGGCCTCTGCAGGGTCGGCATTTGGATCGGTGACATGTACGTTGATGCCATATTCTTTTAACTCGGCAATCACATCCACCACTTTGGTGTTGCGCAGATCAGGGCAGTTTTCCTTGAACGTCAGCCCCATCACCAAAACATCGGCCCCTTGGATGGGTGCGCTTTTGCGGATCATTGCCTTAATCAGCTCAGACGCCACAACCTTGCCCATGTCGTCATTGATCCGGCGCCCTGCCAAAATCACCTCGGGGTTATAGCCAACCGCCTGTGCTTTATGCGTCAGGTAATAGGGATCAACACCGATACAATGCCCGCCCACAAGACCCGGCTTAAACGGCAGGAAATTCCATTTGGTCCCCGCGGCCGCCAACACATCCGCCGTATCAATGCCCAACCGATGGAAAATCAGCGCCAGCTCATTCACCAGCGCAATGTTCAAATCCCGCTGCGTGTTTTCAATCACCTTTGCGGCCTCTGCCACCGCAATGCTCGGTGCTTTATGCGTGCCAGCCGTGACAATCGCGGTGTAGAGCGCATCAACAAAATCCGCCGCCTGTGGCGTGCTGCCAGACGTAACCTTTACAATGCTCGGCAACCGCCGCTCCATATCGCCGGGATTGATCCGTTCGGGCGAATAGCCCGCCCAAAAATCTGCGTTATACGTCAGCCCAGACACCGCCTCGATCACAGGCACGCAATCCTCTTCTGTGGCACCCGGATAAACCGTGCTCTCAAAGATCACCACATCGCCTGCGCTGATCACTTGCCCCACTGTTTCGCTCGCAGCCAACAACGGGGACAGATCGGGCGTCTTGTAGTCATCCACAGGCGTTGGAACCGTAACAACATAGACGTTGCAATCGCGGATATCATCGAGCTCCGCCGTGAAAGACACTTGATCCGCCGCCGCAATTTCCGCAGCAGTGACTTCACGCGTGACATCGACACCATCCCGCAACTCATTGATACGGCTGGCATTCACATCAAACCCAACAGTCGGAAACTGCTTGCCAAACTCCACCGCCAAGGGCAGGCCGACATAGCCCAACCCAATCACAGCAATTTTCGCGTCTTTCAGTGTCAGCACGACAGGCTCCAATGATGCCTTACACATTGTAATAATCCCGATACCAGTCCACGAACGCCCGCACACCTTCGCGCACATTCGTTTCAGGGGTATAGCCCACCAACTGCTTCAGCAAATCACAATTCGCCCAAGTGGCGGGCACATCCCCTGGCTGCATATCCATGTAATTGCGCTCGACCTTCATACCGATTGCGGCTTCGATCTCTTCAACAAAATCCAGCAACCGAACCTTGTCACTGTTGCCAATATTAATCACTCGAAATGGCGCAGCAGGTGACAGGCTATCCCCATCCAGCGGTGTCCAATCCTCTCGTGCATCCACCTGCGGCGGCACGGCATCCACCAGCAACCCAATGGCCCGTACCAAATCCACCACATAGGTGAAATCCCGCTCCATATCGCCGTGGTTGAACACGTCAATCGGCTTGCCCTCCAGCCCGTTCTTCACAAACTTGAACAACGCCATATCAGGCCGCCCCCACGGGCCATAGACGGTGAAAAAACGGAACATGGTCACAGGCAACCCCCACAGATGCGAATACGAATGCCCCATATTCTCATTCGCCTTCTTCGTCGCCGCATAGAGCGTCATCTGCGTGTCCACCTTCTCGGTCTCATCAAATGGCATCTCTTCATTCGCGCCATAGACACTGGACGTGGACGCCATCAGCAAGTGATCCACTTTTAATTCCCGCGCTAACTCCATGATATTGAACGTCCCCATCACGTTCGTCTCCATGTACGCGCGTGGGTTTTCAATGGAATAGCGAACCCCCGCCTGCGCCGCCAAATGCACAATCACATCGGGCGCAAATTCCATCACCGGCGCTTCCAACGCATCAAACTCCCGAATGTCCACCTCAAGGCTCGCAAACCCCTCATTCTGGGACAACATCGCATGGCGCCGCTTTTTCAGGTTCACATCGTAATAATCCGACAGGCAATCGACCCCCAGAACTTGCCACCCCTGCGCCAGCATCAACTGCGCCAGATGAAACCCGATAAACCCAGCACTGCCCGTAATCAATATTTTGCGCATGTCTTAACCCTTGTGAAATCTTTCACACCTCTTACCTGTCCCCCAACGCAACCGCAATTCCCTTGCACCCCGCCACATTTTCGCTCAATTCTGCGGATAACAGGCAAGAAAAAGCACTCTAAGAGGCATAAGATGCAGTTAACCATGATCGGCACGGGCTATGTTGGCCTCGTTTCAGGCGTATGTTTTTCCGACTTCGGACACGATGTAATCTGCGTCGACAAGATGCCCGAAAAAATCACCGCGCTCGAAAACGGCGAAATCCCGATCTATGAACCGGGCCTTGACGAACTGCTCGCCCGCAACGTGGCCGCCGAACGCCTGTCCTTCACCCTCGACCTCGCAACCGCGGTGGCACAGGCAGACGCCGTGTTCATTGGCGTGGGCACCCCCACACGGCGCGGTGATGGGCACGCCGACCTCACCTATGTCTATGACGCCGCCCGCGAAATCGCCCGCGCGCTCAACGGCTACACCGTGGTCGTCACCAAATCCACTGTCCCCGTTGGCACCAACCGCGAAATTGAACGCATCATTCGCGAAGAAAATCCAGATGCCGACTTCGACGTCGCCTCTAACCCCGAATTCCTCCGCGAAGGGGCCGCGATCGAAGACTTCATGCGTCCAGACCGCGTGGTCGTCGGCGTTGAATCCGACCGCGCCACAGATGTCATGGCCAAAATCTACCGCCCGCTGGCCCTGCGCGAAGCCCCCATCGTCTACACCGATCTTGAATCCGCCGAGATGATCAAATACGCCGCCAACGCTTTCCTCGCGACCAAGATCACCTTCATCAACGAAATCGCCGCCCTGTGTGAAAAGGTCGGCGCAGACGTGAAATCCGTGTCAAAAGGCATGGGCATGGACGCCCGCATCGGCAACAAGTTCCTGCACGCGGGCCCCGGTTACGGCGGTTCCTGCTTCCCCAAAGACACCAAAGCACTCGCCCGCATCGGCCAAGAACACGCCGCCCCCATTCAAATCGTCGAAGCAGTTATTGATATCAACGAGGCCACCAAACGCCGGATGATCGACAAGGTGATGCAGCTCTGTGACGACAGCGTAAACGGCAAAAAAATCGCCGTCCTCGGCGTCACCTTCAAACCCAACACCGACGACATGCGCGACAGCCCATCCCTCACCATCGTCCCCGCACTCGTCGGCGCAGGCGCCAACGTCCACGTGGTCGACCCCCAAGGCCTCAAGGAAGGCGAAGCCCTCCTGCCCGGCGTCACATGGCAAGACGACCCGTACAAGGCCATGCGCAACGCCGAAGCCGTGATCCTGCTCACCGAATGGAACGAATTCCGCGCACTGGATTTAGAACGCGTGGTGAAAGTGATGAAAGACCCAAGAATGGCGGACCTGCGGAACGTGTATGATCCGAAAGATGCCGAAGAGGCTGGGCTAACGTATGTGAGTGTGGGGCGGTAGAAGAATTTATGGAAGAATCAATTTAAAGTATCCACAGTATCTCTAAAGGAGATGCTAATTTGGAAAAAACAGAATTCGAAAGCCTACTAACAACGATTTGTGAGCAACTAACAACTGAATGCAAACAGAGCAAAGAGCACCACAAACCCAGCCTTTTTGAGCAGCGAGTTCGACAAGTCATGAGTAAACATCTGGCTGGGACTGAGTTGGAAACTGCGCCAAATGTCGATCAAGGTTTTCCTGACATTGCCATTGGGAAATTTGGTGTCGAGGTGAAAGCAACTGAAAGTGACAAATGGCGCTGTATTGCAAATTCCGTTTCAGAAGGCCAACGTGCACTCGAAGTTGAACAAATCTATGTTGTCTACGGAAAATTCGGAGGAACACCCGAGGTTAGGTGGGCAGACTACGGTTCATCGATCATGCATGTACGAACTAGTCATGTTCCTAGATTTGAGATCGAAATTGGAACAGAAAGACCATTGTTTGAGAGCATGGGGACAACTTACGAAGAATTTCGATCTCGCTCAATGAATGACAAAATGCCATTGATTCGTGAATACGCACGTGCACGTTTGAAAAAAGGCGAAAGGTTATGGTGGTTGGAAAGTGAAAACCCAGACGAACCAACGCGTACGTTGCCACTCTTGTCTGACGTCAGGGCCTTTGGGACAGATTTGAGGAATTGAACAACGGAGGATTTCTGGTTCATCGTAACCTTCATGGAGTGAAGATGAACAAGAAATCCGGAAGCAGCAAAGCGTCTGCAGATAAATTGGTAAAGAACATCCGCCGCAAGACACGTCAAACCTATTCGGCGGAGGAGAAGATCCGCATTGTGCTGGCAGGGATGCGTGGAGAAGAAAGCATCTCAGCGTTGTGCCGTCGGGAGGGCATCGCGGAGAGCCTGTATTACAGCTGGTCGAAAGAATTCCTTGAAGCAGGCAAACGCCGTCTATCTGGCGATACGGCGCGTCAGGCCACATCCCCTGAAGTGAAAGAACTACGCTCAGAAGCTATGGCCTTGAAGGAATGCGTGGCCGATCTGACGCTTGAGAACCGGCTTCTCAAAAAAAGCATGACAGGGGCTGGGGAGTTCGAGGAATGAGATACCCTGCGTCTGAGAAGCTGGAGGTCATCCGCACCGTCGAGGGATCACATCTGCCAACCAAGCAGACCCTCGACATGCTGGGCATTCCACGCACCACATTCTATCGCTGGTATGATTTATATCTCGAAGGCGGGTTTGACCGGCTGGCTGACAAATCGCCATGCCCTAAATCCGTTTGGAACCGCATCCCCGATGATCGTCGTGACGACCTGATCGCGTTTGCGCTGGAACACGAGGCGCTGAGCACGCGCGAGCTGGCAGTCAAATACACCGATGAAAAGCGGTATTTTGTCTCAGAATCATCAGCTTATCGCATTCTCAAGGAAGCCGACCTGATCACAGCACCAGACTACGTGGTGATCAAAGCAGCCAACGAGTTCACGGATAAAACCACCGCCATCAATCAGATGTGGCAGACAGACTTCACCTACTTCAAAATCATTGGTTGGGGGTGGTATTATCTGTCTACGATCTTGGATGATTACAGCCGCTACATCATCTCATGGAAACTGTGTACAACCATGCGGGCCAGTGATGTGACCGAGACGATTGAGCGCGCTCTGACAGCATCAGGCTGTGACCAAGCGGTTGTTCGGCACAAACCACGCCTGCTCAGCGATAACGGATCGTGTTACATATCTGGCGACCTGGCCGAATGGCTGGAAGGGCAAAATATGGATCATGTCCGTGGTGCTCCGTTCCATCCACAGACCCAAGGCAAAATCGAACGATGGCATCAAACGATGAAGAACCGAGTGCTGTTAGAAAACTACTATCTGCCCGGCGATCTCGAGCGCCAGATCGAGGCCTTCGTCGACTATTACAATAACCGACGATACCACGAGAGCCTGAACAACGTCACACCCGCCGATGTCTACTTCGGCCGCGACAAAGCCATTCTGAGAGAAAGGAAGAGGATCAAGAAACAGACAATCAAACAACGTCGCTTGCAACATCAGAAACAAGCAGCATAATCAATCACACTAACGAGCCAGAGCCTCCAATGCTCAAGCCGCTCTGATGTCCCACTTTATATGACAACGGACACTACAGGCAATTTTATTCGCGACGCTACAAGTCGGATACAATCTCAAATGAAAAACGCTGCACTATATCTTGAGGATGCCCTATTTTTAGAGTATTGGGGAGTGGTGCCAGAACCAGCTGACAGAATTTCCGAATGGCTAATTCGTGCTGACCGAATTGCTACTGATTGGACGCCTTCAGAGGAATTATTTTTGGAAGACAAAATTAACCAAGATCATCCAAAAAGAGATGACAAATAGTTTAGCTTCAGGAGAACCAAGTGCAGAAGAAATTCAAAGTTGTTTCGATGTTTAGTGGGTGCGGCGGCATGGATTTAGGTCTTTTGGGTGGCTTTGAATTTTTAAAGAAGAATTTTGCAAAACAACCATTCAAAATAGTCTGGGCGAACGACCTCAACGCGTACGCATGTGACACATACAAATACAACCTTGGACACTCGATTCACGTTGGGGATGTTTGGGATCATTTTGACAGCTTACCTGAGCATTGTGATCTAGTTGTTGGGGGATTTCCTTGTCAAGATATTTCCATCAACGGCAAAAGGGCTGGCGTTTCTGGAGAGCGAAGTGGGCTCTATAAAGCAATGGTGCAAGCCGTAGACAGAATGAAACCTAGCATGTTTGTTGCTGAAAACGTTCGAGGTTTACTCTACAAGTATAATGAAGAGTCCTTGAAGCAAGTGTTACAAGACTTCTCCAACTTAGGCTACGAAGTTTCTTATAAACTGTATCATGCCGCTGACTTTGGTGTGCCCCAAAGGCGTGAGCGTGTATTCATCGTAGGAGTAAAGAACAACGCAACCTCTTTTACTCCACCTATGGAGTTTTTAGATAAACACTCATGGATAACATCGCGTGATGCAATAGGTGACTTAGAGGTTAGAGAGCAAGATGCTGAATTTAACCATATATGGTCTTTGGCACGTAAAAGTAGTGACCAAGGCGGTAGAAGACTAGATCCGACAAAGACTTCGCACACAATCAGAGCTGAATGCCATGGCAATAACCAATTTCACTACTGCCTACCAAGACGTATTTCAATGAGGGAAGCAGCAAGGTTTCAAACCTTTCCTGACAACTTCATATTCAAAGCGAAACTCCGAGAGACTGAAAGAATGATCGGTAATGCCGTACCGCCAGTTTTGGCTTGGCATCTTGCGAACAGTCTTAAAGATACACTTTCACAAATCGAAGCTGCATCAACAAAACAGATCGCAGCAGAATAAACTCGTCCATCCCCCACCTCACAACGCCGTGTATGGGCAAAGTCTGGTACGTTTCTGGCTAGTTTGCTTTTTTCCACAAAACCCGTCTGGCCCCCAAACTTTACCCCACCGTGCGCCCTTACGTGCGATAGAAATAATACCGATCGGGTGCGATGTGGTCTGGTCCTTTTACGGCGTCGAAACCCACCAGCGGCTGGCCTGACACGATCACCCCGCTTGGGGCCATGATCTCGGCGATCAGGGGGCTGAACCGTGCTGCTTCTTCCACGTCTTTTTCCTTCACCCCAAACCCAAAATCATAGTGCGAAATCAAGATTTTAGCGCCTATTTTCTTAAGTCGTTCAAGACCCTCTTCGGCCTCGCCTTGCAAAAAGTCCTCCTCAGGCGGCACACAGCTCGGGTGGCATTGCAGCACGCGGTCCATGACCCACAGCCGCCGCTCTGGCATAATTTCCCGCATATGATCATAAGTCCGCCCATTCCCAAGCCCCATGTCGAGCGCATCGCCCTCCACGCCCTTGATCAGGCTTGCGGCCCAATTCAACCCGTCCCGCTGCGCCGTGAACCGCCGCAACATACTGTCTAACCTGCTCATTTCATTATCCTTTCATTAGTTCTTGGGCGGTCCAAATCCGTGTTGGACCCTTGGCAAATGCCGTTAAAAACTGTTCGCAGAACGCCCAAATCGCGGGGTCATGCACCAGATGATGGGTCAAAAATCCAAACGGCTCGCTGTTGTCCGCCCGACCCAAACGCCGATCCTGCAAGCTGCGTACCGTGTGATCCAAAATCGGCTCCAACGCCACCACGGATCGCGCACCGCGCCAGTCAATCGGATCAACATGCGTATTCACTTGTTCCAAACCGTCGGCAGCGTTTTTTTGGCGGCGGGGTGTAAAGGTAGAAAACCCCGTGTAACCAATATCTTGCAGGATGCTGAGAAAGTCGTGTGCGAACCGATTCCATGGGGGCACAAACATCGGCGCTAGGTCATCACCAAAAGCATCTCGAAGGGTCTTGTGCCCCGCGACCAATTCCGTTTGAACGGCGACAAAGGATCGGTTTTCTGGGTATTCACACTTCTTCGCAGGCGCATCCGCGTGGTTTTTATGGGCAAAACCATGGGCAATCGGGATCAAGGTTGATTTGGTTACAAAAGAGGCCAAATCAGGCTGCAAATCATTGGGAATAACGGCCAGATGAACAGGGATTTCCACCCGCTGGGACAGGGACAACAAATCATGCAAAGCCGGGGTCACCGTGACCGCATCATCATCGCGCCACCAGAACGGCAGGATCAGATCAGCCGCGCGCCATGCGTCAAATTCTGCTTCTAACGCCTGCCAATTCATCGCATCGCCGCCAGCTTATTTTCTACGCTTTGAACCGTTTGCGCAGCCCCTTGAAACTGTCCTTCCTCCATTGGCCTTACATCCATCGCACACACAGATCGCAGCGCTGCAGACAGTGTTTCACCATTGGCGTCACTGGATTTAATCACCGCATATCCATCCGTTTTTGATAGGCTTTCGGCTCGCAACGTCTGTTCCACTTCGCCCCCCGCATCAAAGGGGACAAACACCGCAGGCAGACCGCTTTGCAAAACATCCAGTGCCGTATTGTAGCCGCACATGCAAATCGCCGCTTTGGCTAAGGGTAACATCTGGCGGAAATCGGGGCGGGTCGGCTCAATGGTCACATTGTCCGATAGGCCTTCATCAAACAGCGCTGCGATGTTGGATTGCGCCGCCGCACCCCCGACCAAAACACGATACGGCGTGTCTGGGTCCAGCGCGGCTGCCTGTAGCGCGGCGCGAAACAGGCCCATGCCCACATCACCGCCACCTGCTGTGACCAGCACCTCCCCTGTGCCAACACCTTGGGGATGAGCAGGGGCCAATTCTGGGGCTACATACCCTGTATAAAGCAGTTTTTCGCGCAGCATATTCGTTACGGGCCAGCTGACATCAAGCGGCGTGATTTCACCAACCGAATGTACCAGAACGCCATCGTAATACCCTGCGATCACCGCTTCGGTTTCCAGTGCCTTTTTCGGCTTGGAAGGTGGGGCGAGAATATCACGCACACTGCACAGGATCAGCGGTTTTGGCGCCATATCGCGCGCGGTGTTCAACATCGCCAGAAACTCGGCCTTCAAAACGCGGCGACCAAACGGATATAACTCGGTGATGAAAACATCAGGGCGCACCTTGGTCAAAGTGTTGATCGCGGCCCGCTTTCGTGCCTGCAAATACGTGTCATCGACTGGACCATTTTCACACAAAAGATCAGTGAAATTCACACCGTCCGATTTGACAGGCGGCAGTTGATGCAGGGTGACCCCATCCGTAGGCAAATGCGCCACTGGCATGCCGCCAGACATCACATGGGCTTCATGGCCTGCCGTCCCAAATGCGCGCGCAAGGGTCAGCGCACGGCTTAGATGGCCCGTGCCCAACAAATGCGTCACACTGATCAAAACGCGGGCCACTTAGCGCACCTCCAGCCGAATAGGATCACCGCTTGCCTTCAGCACACCATCCTGCATCTGCATTACAAACAGACGGTTGCGTTTGATCTGAAACGGCGCGGGGCCAGAGAAATCCCACCCCGTGGCTTGCGCCATTAACACACGCATGATCCCGATATGACACACCGCAATCGTATCCGTTTTCAATGTGGCGACCCAAGGGGCCAGACGGGCCCAAACATCGCGCGGGCTTTCACCATTTGGGGGGCGATAATCCCAGCCCCAGTCTTCGATATCGCGAAAACCAGAGTTCGGGTCTGCTTTTAATGCGATCCCTTTCTTGCCTTCCCAATCGCCCCAATCCATTTCCGTTAAGGCTGGCACGGTTGCAGGTTCACGATCCGCGATCAAACGCGCGGTTTCCACCGCACGCAGCAAAGGGCTGGCCACCAGATCCGCCTGCTCCCACTCCGCTGGTAATTTCAACTTGGCCAAGTCCGCGGCGGCTTGGTCTTCTAGCGCGATGTCAGTGCGGCCTTGGATTTGACCCGCACGGTTCCACGGCGTGTGGCCATGGCGGATAATGGCGAGTTGAGTCATGCAGCCCCCGTTTTGAATGCCAGTGTGGACCGCAGAGTTTGCACGGCAGAGCCACGTAGATGCGCATTGGAAATAAAATTTCGATGGGCGTTTGCATCCATCGAATTGGTGAATGCCGCTTCAATGGCCGCAGCAAAGGCCTGCGCATCATCTTGCGGGGTCAGCGTGCTGGCAGAGCCAACCACATCACGCACACCAGGGCGATCTTCTGCAACCACTGGAATGCCGTTGGCCTGTGCTTCGAGATAAACCATTCCAAAGGCTTCGTTCACACCGGGCCACACAAAAACATTCGCTTTTTGCATCTGCTGCGCAACGCCTTCGGCGGGTAATTTGCCAAGGAAAGAGACTTTGTTTCCGAACGGAGCGAACAACGCACGCACGGCATCTTCTGCCGTACCATCCCCCACAATCGCAAGCGTCCAATCGGGCGTTGTGACATGATGCAAAGCTGCGGCAAGGTTCGTGTAAGATTGCAGCTTATCCCCGTGCCGAAACATACCAACCGCCAACAGAGCCTTAGCCGCCTTGCCCACAGTTGGATCAGGCAAGTCATCTTGGTCCAAGAATGGTTTTAGATGCAGTAAAGATTGCTCCGCTGGTTTGTCACGATTCAAGGCAAAGTGATCGTGTTGGGTGAAATAGTAAATCACACGGGCCGCATCGCAAGCCGCCTCTGCTCTCTGAGCAAACGCAGCCCATGGGCCGTTCAACCTTTTGGACGCGCGACTTGCTTCGATCACATGATACGGGATGTTCAATGCCGCACAAACCGCTGGCCCAATCAGATCAGGCGCTTTGTAATAATTGTGATAGGTTACCCACGCATCCCAACCGCCAATGTTAATCAGGCGCTCAACTTCACCGTTCGCCTGTTCAATCAGATTGGCTTGCACCGCTGCATCCCCCGCCCCATCGCGGCTGCGCAGCTCTGACACCAGATCAACGGTGCCAATCGCTGACAGGGCATTCATCACCCCACGGGCTATGGTACGATCCCCCGATGGTGTCTCATGTCGCGGGGATTTCAGAGGAGCATAAAAAGCGATGTTTGGCGTCATGCCAGCAGCGCCTTTAATCGTTTCGACAATTGCGCGATGCCAGCATCTACACCAAAGTCCGCTACCAACCGATCATAGGCCGCATCGGCAAACCGCGTCCGCAAGTCTGAATCCTGAGCCAAATCGACCATGGCCTGTGCCATGTCTTGCGGAGCATCTTCGACAAGCAAACCATGGGTGCCCGATGTGATAAACTCTGGGATTGCAGATACGGGCGTGGATAGGATCGGCAGCTTTTGCGATGCGGCCTCCATCAATACATTGGGAAGGCCATCGCGGTCCCCGTCATCGGCAATCCGCGACGGCAAGACAAACACATCATGGCTGCGCATTGCCGCGACCACCTCTGGCTGGTCACACGCACCGCGCCAATCAATACGGTCCAGCACACCTTTTTCTTGTGCCAAGGTTTGTAATTCATCTTTCAAACCACCGCCGCCAATATGGGTCCAGTGCCAATTCATATCCGCAGGCAACAAGGCAAAGGCTTCGATCAGACGATCAAATCCTTTCTTCTCCACCAAACGCCCAACGGACAGGATGCGAAACACATCTGATGGGTCCCGCGCATCGGGCGGCGCTGGAAAACGATCCAGATCAAGACCGTGATACAACAATTCAACGCGACTTGCGTCTTGGGCCATGGCTTGCAAATGGGTCGAGCCAAAACCCGTGCAGGTCACCCCAAAGGCCGCGCCGCCAACGCCTGTTTCCAGCTTTTCCTCAATCTCCCAATCAGGGGAAGTCCAGATGTCTTTGGCGTGGGCGGAAAAGGACCAATCAATGCCCATCATAATTGCGGCATACCGCGCCACAGACGAAGGTGTGTGTAAGAAATGGGCATAGAGCCCACGTGTTTCTGGTGGCAATTCAGTGGCCAGAACGCAGGCCTGCCCAAAGCGCCGCACACGGTTGCGTGTGGGATCGCGCCACAAATCGCGCAACCAGATTTTGCGAGCAGTTTTATAGCCTGCCAACCGCCGCGCCTTGGCCCATGCACGGGTTACACGGGCGGGTTCTTGGTGCAGGTATTCTGGCAGGTATTTCACATCTGCCGTGATCTGATCGTGCAACGGGTGGCGTTTTTTGTCGGTTGGAAACCGCAAAGACCAAATGTCGAAATGGTGGCCTGCCTGCTCCAGTGCCAATAATTCTTGGGCGATGAATGTTTCGGATAAACGCGGCCAACCTTTGACCACGACCGCCAGTTTGGGTGCTGTTTCAGCGTGAAGAGCCGTCATTCCGCCGCTTTCGCCCCTTTGGGGTGCAGCAAGGAGTCCACACGGTCCACAATGGATTGTAATCCGTCCAACAGATCAGGGAACTGCCCGACGCTCGGCGGGTTTTGATCCGGCAACGCACGAATGGCATCCACCATCACAGAGGTGCCAAGCCCGTCACGATCAGGGTCGAGCATCCGAACAAGGTTCAACTGTTCCGCACGGGCCGCGCGGATGTATTGTTCCAACCGTGGTCGTTTGCGCGGCATGATAATGGCGGGTTTGTCGAATGACAAAATTTCGCAAAAGGTATTATATCCACCCATGGCGATGACACCCGTGGCCCCTGCAATCAGGTTTTCCATCTTGCTGTTAAAACCGAGCGAAACAACACGCCCATCCAGTTTGGCCACACGGTCTTCGAATTGGGTTCGTGTGTCGCCTGACAAAAACGGTCCATAAATAATCTGTGCTTTTGGTGACAGGGTTGGGTCGGATTCGTAAGCACGCAGCACTTGATCCACCAACTTTTCACCATCGCCACCGCCACCTGGGGTGACCAAGATGTAGGGTTCAACGGATGTGTCTGGCGTGTAATCCCACGTTTCACGGCGCAAGTATCCCGTCCAGTGCATCCGCGATTTCGCGGATTTTGGCACGTCCAGCCCATGCAGCGGGTTATAGATCGACTTGAGCCCGTAAACCCAAATGTCATCGTAATATTTCAGCATCGCATCAAGCGCGCCTTTGCGTTCCCATTCTTCGGCCAAGGCTTCGCCTTCATCCAGAACATCGCGCAAACCAAGAACGATCTTGGTAGAGGTTTCTTTTTGCAGCCACTTTAAAGTGTCTTCCAATTCGCCCCGAAACCCAGTCGGCTCTTTGTCGACAATCACCAAATCAGGTTCGAACTTTTCCACGGCTGTGCGGATCAAACCCGCCCGCAATGCCGTTGTTTCATCAATGTCCAGCCCCAGTGCTTCGGATGCGTAAGTGCCGTCTTCCAACTTTGTGACCCCTGGCAAACGGATGTGGTCCACCCGATCAGGAAAGGTAAAACGCCCCGCAACTGGTGATCCTGTAAGGATAAGTGCGGACAACCCCGCATCCGCAGCCGTTAACGCACCCGCGATGGTGCGCGAACGGCGCAAGTGGCCCAGCCCAAACGTATCGTGGCTGTACAAAAGCACGCGCGGCGGTCGATCCGCCTTTTGCGCTTTGAATGCTTCAATCGCCCCCATGACGGTCACCTTTTTCTAGTGCAGCAGCAAAGTCGGAATTGAACCGACAAGAATCATATTTACGCCTGTTTTGACCGTGACGCCACGCACTTTGTGCCATTCCAACAAACATTAAGATCAGGTAAGCCTTTGCGGCATCATTAAAACCTTTCGTTGCAAGTCATCACAGTCTCTTGACGCCTCGTGACTTTAGATAGACGCTAGGGTCGTTATGTTCGAAACGCAGTGCTGGGATTGCCGTCCTGTGTTTTCGCCGATTAAACCAGTGAATTAAGGGTCACAAATGACCATTTGGGCAACTATCCGTCTTTGTTTTGCAACCTTGGCTTTGGCTGTTTGGGCCAGTTTGGGCGCGGCGCAAACCGACCCGTCACCGATGGATGATATCGTAAAATCCGCCACTGAAGCGGGAATGCAGGTGATCGTCATCAATCCAGATGGCGAAACAAATGCCGAGACCGAAACGCTCGAAGAACGCGTCCAAGAATCATTGTTGATGAAATCGCAGGAACGGGCGGCGGCCTTTCGCACAACTTTGCGAAACCGCGTTGCTCGTGCGCCCGAAGCCTTTGAAGAGGTTGTATTTATTCTAAATGGCCAGAGCCCATCTGGCAGCTATACCTATTATTTCAATATCCTGTTTTCGACCCTTGGATTCTTGCTCGCGGCTGAATTTCTTGTGGGGATATTCTATGGTCGTATGTTGGTGGGCCCACGGTTCTACAAACTGCAAAAGCCCGACCCCAAAGGATACATCGACAAACTGCCAATTCTGTTATTGCGTACGTTGATCGCATTGGTTGGATTGGTCCTTGTTGTGATTGTGTCCTACGGCATCGGCTTTGCTATTTTTGGCGAGGCCGAAGACGGCACTGTGCGCCTGACCGTTGCCTACATCTATGTCACCTACTTCATGTCCCGAGGCGTTGTCTTTGTCTGGCGCATGGTTCTATCGCCTTATCTGCCGCAATATCGCATCCCACATTTCGAGGACAATGACGCCCGAAAACTGTTTTTCTGGCTGCTCACCGTTGCCTCGATATCTGTGATTGTGGTGAATTTCTGCGCTTGGATGCAGGAACTGGGGCTGTCTTATGACATTCATGCCTTGATGACATCCTTCCTGACACTGATGGTTGTATTCCTGAACGTGGGCATGGTTGTGTCCAACCGCAGAGCCATTTCTGGGGCGATCCTTGCGGGTGAAACCTATGAAGAAGCATCAGTGCCTGCACGGTTTGCATCCAAAGCATGGGCCCCTGTGATCATTATCTATTTCTTTGTGGCATGGGCCGAAATGACCTACCGCCTGATCGAAGCACAAGAGCTCGGCAGCCCACTGATCTCTGGCTTCTATTTGATCCTTCTGACCATTCTGGTTGTCTATGCCATCGTTGGTTACATCATTGAACGGATTTTCCGCAGACAGCGCCAGATGCAGGAATATCAGGCTCGCTTGGCCGAAGAGCGTGCCAACGAAGAAAGTGTCGAAGAGGCCGAACAAGACGGGGAACCAGAAGACACCGAAGCCGAAGAAGAGGTTCCAGAGGACGAGTTTTCACCCTTTTTACACACCCACAAACTGCGCACGTTTGAGGATTTGTCCCGCCGCGTTGCCAACATCCTCGCGGTGATCGCGGCTGCTTGGGCCATTACGCGCATTTGGCACATCGACATCAGCATGATGTCCGAAGGGCTTGTCAGCCGCAGCTATGACATCGTGACAATCCTGTTCATCGGCTATGTAATCTATCACTTTGTGCGCATCTGGATCGACCAAAAAATCGCAGAAGAAGGCGGTGAAGAGATCGAAGTTGCGCCTGGAGACGAAGGCGGTGCAGGCGGTGCATCGCGGCTCGCCACGCTGTTGCCATTGTTCCGAAATTTCTTACTTGTGGTCATCTTCACAACATTTGCGCTCATTGCGCTCACCAACCTTGGTATTAACGTGTCCGCCCTGTTCGCAGGTGCTGGTGTTGTTGGTCTAGCCATCGGCTTTGGTGCGCAGGCTCTTGTGCGCGACATCTTCTCTGGTGCGTTCTTCCTGTTCGATGACGCCTTCCGCAAAGGCGAATACATCGACGTGGGCGAAGTAAAAGGCACGGTGGAAAAAATCTCCGTTCGCTCCTTCCAGTTGCGCCACCATCTTGGACCGCTGCACACCATTCCGTTTGGTGAAATTCAGCATTTGACCAACTTTTCCCGTGATTGGGTGATGATGAAACTGCCCCTGCGCGTGACCTATGACACCGATGTGGAAAAGGTGCGCAAATTGATCAAAAAACTTGGCCTACAACTGCTCGAAGACGAAGTGGTCGGCAGCCAGTTCATTCAGCCGCTGAAATCGCAAGGCGTGATTGAAATGCAGGACAGCGCCATGATTATCCGCGTGAAATTCATGACCAAGCCAGGCGATCAATGGGTTCTGCGCAAACGGGTCTTTGCCGAAATCCGCGATCTGTTTGAACGCGAAGGCATTAAATTCGCCCACCGCGAAGTCACCGTTCGTTTGGCAGGTGATGGCGCGGAAAACCTGTCGAAGAAAGAAAAAGAAGCCATCGGCGCGGCGGCTCTATCTGCCAGCGACGACGAAGATCTTATCGCGGACAACGATGTGTCAGGCGACGATCGCTAACCCTTGAACGGAGGAAACCCATGTCTCGCATCAATTCTACCAAAATCGGCGATATTGAAATCATCGCTTTAACAGACGGTGCCACACAATTTGGCGCAGAGCTTTTCCCAGGAACGGAAGAAGCTGCGATCAACGATATCCTTAAAAGTGCGGGTACAGAAACCATCGATACCAATTTCAACGCCTTCATCGTAAAGTCGGGCGGCGACACTATGTTGGTCGACGCTGGCCCTCGTGACCTGTTCGGCGAAACCTGCGGTTTTCTGAGTGGCGCATTGGGCGAAGCGGGCATTGCTAACTCCGATATCACGCACCTGTTTTTCACCCACCTACACCCCGATCACATTGCAGGTGCGCTGACTCAAGACGGCCAAGCCGTGTTTCAAAACGCACAGATGCTTGTCTCCGAAGCAGATCATGCGTTTTGGTCAAAAGAAGTGTTCACCGACGAAACCTTGCAGCAATGGCAGGGTCTTGCCCAAGCCAGCATCGCGGCATATGCGGGTCGAACCGAACAGGTTAAGGCTGGCGATACATTGATCAGCGGCATCACCGCGCTCGATCTACCAGGCCACACGCCGGGTCACATGGGATTCATCGCCAATGATGGGTCAGACAGCTTTGCCCATACAGGTGATATTGCCCATGCGCAAACCCTGCAATTTGCCAACCCAGAGATCGGCATCGCCTTTGATATCGACATGGACACGGCACGTGCGACGCGCAAACGCACACTTGATATGATCGCCACGGACGGCATGTTGATGTCTGGCGGTCATATGCTGCAACCCAACATCGGCACGCTCGAACGGGCCGGCCAAGGCTATAGTTTTGTAAAGGCATAAATCCATGAAAAACAAATCCGTCATCATCACCGGCGCCAGCCGCGGCATCGGCGAGGCTGCGGCCCGCAAATTTGCAGAGCTTGGTGCTAAGGTCCTGTTGTGCGCGCGTTCTACAGGCGACATTGAACGCATCGCAGACGAGATTAACGCAGATGGGGGAACCGCAATCGCGCTGGCCACAGACGTTGCTGTTTTTGGTCAAGTCCAAGCGGCCATTGATCTGGCGCAATCTCAATTTGGCGGCGTCGATGTGCTCATCAACAACGCGGGCCTTTTGGATCCCGTTTCGCGATTGGAATCTTCGGATGTGGCCGCGTGGGATAAGGTGATCGACGTGAACGTAAAGGGTGTTTACTATGGCATGCGCGCGGCCGTGTCAGTTATGAAATCCGCAGGCGGCGGGACAATTATCACGATCGGTTCAGGGGCGGCCACCTCAGCTCTCGAAGGATGGTCCCACTACAATACGTCAAAGGCCGCAGTTCACCATTTGAACGCCTGCCTGCACGGCGAAGAAGGCGAAAACGGCATCCGCGCTTTGGTTCTGTCCCCTGGGACAGTGGCCACAGAAATGCAGCGTATCATCAAAAAATCAGGCGTGAATCCCGTCAGCACACTGGAATGGGAAGATCATCGTCCGCCATCCGTTATTGCCGACACGCTGGCATGGATGTGTACTTCAGACGCTGACGATTATCTTGGCGATGTTGTGCGCCAAAGCGACCCTGAAATTCTGAACCGATTGGGCCAATCATGATCGACGTAACCCGCGACAGTGGCCAGTGGCGCGTCACCCTGAACCGCCCTGACAAGGCAAACGCCCTGACACCACAGATGCTGCAAGACATCGCAGATGTCGCCGCCGAAGCCCATGCAGACCCCGATCTGCGCACCTTTGTTATCACGGGTGCGGGGGATCGTGTGTTTTGTGCAGGGGCGGACGTTTCAAACGGCGAAGATATGTTTGAATTCACGCGCGATCAGGTGTGGGTTAATGCCTCACAAAACATCGCAGACCTGCCTTGCCTGACCATCGCCGCCCTGAACGGCACGCTCGCTGGCGGCGGCTTTGCCCTCGCACTCGCGTGTGACATGCGCATCGCGACACCGCAGGCGAAATTCTTCTACCCCGTCCTAAAACGCGGATTTCTTCCGCAACCCAACGACGTAAAACGCATGGCCACATTGGTCGGTCCCGCGCGGGCAAAATTAATCTTGATGGCAGGGCAAAAACTCGCCTCAGACGAAGCGCTCAGCATCGGCCTTATCGACCGTATCGTGGACCTCGACACGTTCGATGATACGCTTGAAAGCCTGACGCTGGACGCAGCTACTGCGAAACCCCAAAGCATCGCGGCCATCAAACGTCTGTTCGACGATCTGTCAGCCGATGACTTGAATGATTGTTACGAGGCCGCCTATTTCGACAACGCCGAAGCGATCAAACGGATCACACGGCGTTAAGGGGCAACGCCGTCGTTTCCTTGACCTGCTCCATCACAAAACTGGCGGACATATCGGACACCTGCACCTTGGCGATGAAACGTTTGTAAAACGCATCATAGTCAGCCATGTCCGCCACCTGAATATGCAACAGATAATCAAGGTCGCCCGTCATGCGGTACGCCCCTGTGATCTGTGGCATCATGCGAACGGCGCTGGCGAAAGTCTCCATCCAATCCGCATCATGACTGTCCGTGCGCACTTGCACAAAAACCGACAGTTTCAACCCCAGCTTCATCGGGTCCAGCAGCACAACACGTCCTTTGATCCAGCCTTCTTCCTCCATCATCTTAATCCGCCGCCAGCAGGCATTGCGCGACAGGTTCACCTGTTCGGACAAGGCATCAAGCGGTTGATCTGCGTCTTTTTGCAGGATTTCAAGAATACGGATATTTATGGGATCAAGTTTCATATAGAAACGAGTAGCGCAGGACACCGTCCCAAGACAAGTCCCTAGCGTCGACGCTTTGGCGTCTTGGAATGAAAATCAGCTGGGCGTTTGCTTACCCATTTCACAAACTTGCCTAACCTTTCATGCCCGCGCAAAGCCTCTGGCGTATTATATTCTCGTGCCAATTCTGCCTCGCTCAAACTCGCGTGGATTTCGTTGTGACAAATCTGGTGCAGCAACACGCGCGGCCCCTTCGCCCCGCCTTTCAGCTTGGGGATTAAATGATGTTCGCTCTGTTTTGCGTGCGGCGGGATGGGCCGCAAACACAGCGGGCAAATCGGATCATCCGCGTCCATGCGGCACATCCCAATCAATGCTCGGACCAGCGGGTACAATACCCAATGGATTGCGCAATTCAGACGGTGAAAAATACCCCTGTTTGTAGATATCGAAATTGACCGTCTGCGCCACACCGTCCATCTGATAAATCTCCCGCGCGTAGGCCCAAAGATTTGGGTAATCCATCAAACGGCGCAGATTGCATTTAAACGCATAGTGATAGGCCACATCGAACCGCGCCAAGGTTGGGAACATCCGCACATCAGCCTCGGTAAAGTGATCCCCACACAGGTATCGCGACTCCGCCAAATGCGCCTCGACTTTATCCATTGTTGCAAACACATCCGCCACGCCTTTGTCATACGCCTCTTGAGTGCGCGCGAAACCAGCACGGTAGACGCCGTTGTTAAAAGTTGGATAGATCAGCTCGTTCCACGCATCCACCTGTTTGGCCAAATCGTCAGGGTATAAATCGCCGCCAAATGCAGTGTTCAGCACACGAATAATTTCGGCGCTTTCGTTATTGACGATCACACCCGTCTGTTTGTCCCACAACACAGGAACAGTGATCCGCCCAGTGTACGCGGGCATGTGTTTCGCATAAACCTCATGCACAGCTGCCACGCCGAACAACGGATCAGAAAACGCACCGTTTGCATCGAACACCCAACCCTGATCGGTGCGCCGTGGTTTGGCATAGGACACAGAAATCGCATCCTCCAATCCCAGCACGGCACGGGTCAGCAACGCCCGATGTGCCCACGGGCAATTCCACGCAACAAACAGATGATAGCGCCCAGCCTCTGGCGTGAAACCATCTTCGCCAATCCAGTTGCGAATGCTTGATGCTTTGCGCCGAAACTCCCCATCTGATGGGCTTTCTGGTGCAGGATCTTCTGCAAAATACTGCCCGTCAATCATCACACCCATAGTCATCCACACCTTTTTCTGTTTAGAAGATCACAAAGCGCAAATGGGCTGCGCGTCAAGTCTGGGAACGGCCATGAATTTTGATCATCCTCTTGTACAAACCGCAATGGAATACTGGGGCATGGGCCGCGACCTTGCGCTTGGCTGGCTCACCAGCCCCGCCGCATGGTCTCAATTCGGCCTGCTACTGGTCGCATATTTTGCCGCCAAATTTGCGGCCAAACGGCTCGAACCCGTTCTCAACCGTCTGCTGACACCCCCTGCGGAGCAAGAAAATATCATCGCCACATCGCGGCGTTTTGTGTTGATCTTTCTGCCCCTTCTGTTGCCGCTGCTCGCCTATGCGTTCACGGGTATCGGTGAACAAATCACGCGATCTTTGTTTGGGTCAGGCGCGGTTATTGCCTTTGGCAAACGCCTGTTTATCCTTCTGGCCGCGCGTATTTTTGTGCAGCAGATCATCTATGATCCGTTCCTGAAATTGATCGGTAAATACATCCTGATCCCTTTCGCCATCCTCTATGCGCTGGGCATTCTTGATCCTGTCCTTCTGTACCTGTCCGAATTTATCATCGGCGTGGGCAACATCAAATTTTCAGCCTTGGCCGTGATCCGCGGCGTGGTGTTCGGCTCGGTTCTGTTCTGGCTTGGCAGTTGGTCCAACAGCCAATCCGCCTCCTATATCAAAACCCAAGAGGACATGCGCCCCGCCACCCGTGAGCTGGCCGCCAAGGCCGTTGAACTGATTATTTTCGGGACGGCTTTCCTGCTCTTGATGAACATCATGGGCATCAACCTATCCTCCCTCGCCATCCTTGGGGGTGCGGTTGGTGTTGGTCTCGGCTTTGGTCTGCAAAAAATCGCGTCAAACTTTATTTCGGGCATCATTCTCTTGCTCGAAGGGCAGGCCACCGTCGGCGATTACGTGGAACTCGATGGCGGTGAGGCAGGCACGATTATCAAAATGACCGCGCGAGCCACCATTTTGGAAACCTATGACGGGCGCTGGATTGTTGTGCCCAACGAAGACTTCATCATCACCCGCGTCACCAACTTTTCTGACAGCGGCTCGGCCAATCGGTATGAGGCGGATTTTTCAGTGTCCTATGACACCGATATCAACCTGATCCCTGACATTGTGGAAAAGGCTGTGGCCAAACATAAAGATGTGCTTGACCAACCCTTCCCACCCGATTGCGAATTGCGCGGCTTTGGCGACAGCGGCATCAACTTTGCGGTGGAATTCTGGGTCGAAGGCATCGACGACGGGCCGAATAAATACACCTCTGATGTGTTGTTCATTATTTGGAACGCGCTCAAGGACAACAACATCGAAATTCCATATCCGCAGCGTGTTGTGGAAATCAAAGGCGGCTTTCCAAAGGCCCCTGAATGACCGACGCGCTGGTCATCGGTGCGGGTCCTGCAGGCCTGATGGCTGCTGAAATGCTGGCGGATGCAGGGCATTCTGTGACGGTGGCGGATGGCAAACCATCTGTAGGCCGCAAGTTTTTGATGGCAGGTAAATCAGGGCTGAACCTGACGAAGTCCGAACCATTTGCTGATTTCATCGCAGCTTTTGGGTCTGCTGCGGATTGGTTAAAACCCAGCATCGAAGCCTTTGACAACACAGCCGTTATCGACTGGGCACAAGGCTTAGACCAAGACACATTCATCGGCTCCACCCGCCGCGTTTTTCCCAAAGCCATGAAAGCATCTCCACTGCTTCGCGCATGGCTGAACCGACTGTCCGACAAAGGCGTCACATTCCAAACCCGTTGGCGCTGGGTCGAATGGACGGGAGGCATATTCATCTTTGAAACACCAAACGGCCTGCATTCTGTCACGCCAAAAGCAACTGTATTGGCCCTTGGCGGCGCAAGCTGGGCGCGGCTTGGGTCTGATGGCATGTGGACTGATATCCTCGCCCAGCGCGGTATCGACACAGCCCCGTTTGAACCATCTAACATGGGGATCACTGTGGACTGGTCCGATCACATGGCCCCCCTCTTTGGCGCACCATTAAAAAACATCGCCATGACGGTTGGAAACGACAGACGCAAAGGCGAATGTGTGCTGTCAAAATCAGGCCTCGAAGGATCGCTCGTCTATCAATTCTCAACAGGATTGCGCAGCAGCGAACCGATGCAAATCGACCTTCTGCCAGATCAAACCACTGCCGCTTTGCAGGCCCGTATTGACAAACAATCAACCAAAACGAGCCTCGCAAACATTCTGCGAAAGTCACTGAAGCTCGATGCAGTGAAATCTGCACTTGTGATGGAATTTGCCCGCGCCACACCGCGCGATGCACTTGCGCAAACGGTAAAGTCTTTGCCAATTCCCTACACAGGGACGGCCCCACTCGATCTTGCAATATCCGTTGCAGGAGGTGTGCGCCAAACGGATTTAACAGCTGACTTCATGCTGGCATCAGAATCTGGCTCATTCTGCGCGGGCGAAATGCTGGATTGGGAAGCGCCCACAGGCGGCTATCTAATCACCGCCTGTCTTGCCACAGGTCGCACAGCAGGTCGCGCTGCCGCAGACTACATTAAGCGGCTTTCCTGACGGCATCCGCGCGCTTGTACGCATCCCGTTCCAAACACCGTTTTACCAACGCACGCAGCGGTTTGCTTTCGAACGGGAACCCTGCATTTCGTGCCCATCCCGCGCAATGCGTGAACAGCAAATCAGGAACGGTGCAGGTATCACCCATAAAGAAATCGTTGTCCCCCAAACGGGTTTCTAGCGCGTTGATGGATCGTTCAAATTCCCACATCAAAACCGGTTTGATATCCGTTGAACGCTGATTTTCTGGGTTCACGAAACTGTTGCGGGCTGCGGTCCACAACGCCCCATCAATCTCGTCACAAATGAACTGTGTGAAACTGTCCTGTTTGGCCCGTTCAATTGTCCCGGCCTTAAAGGTTAAACCGCCGTGTTTGTCTGCCAGATACTGCATGATCGCCACGGAATCGATGATGATGTCATCCCCATCCTTGAGCGCAGGAACCTTCCCTGTCGGGTTATATTCTGCCATCGCCGCCTTGTCGGTTGGGGACAGCGGCAGCACGTCATATTCAACGCTCAGCTCTTCCATCATCCATAAAACTCGAAACGGACGTGCCTTTGGTGTGCCAATCAGTGTGTACATGGTTAATTCCTTTGTAGCATTGCAATGCGGATGAACGTGCGTTCCACCAGTGCCATTTCTGGCGGCTTTTGGCTGGATCGCAACTGCAAATCCGTGTTCATCAATTCGGTCAGTGCCTTTTCCACCTTATTCGCGCCAAGCCGCCGAGCCTGCCGTGCCAGCCGATCTTTGCGCGGCCCAAACACAGGTGGTCGCGCACGTGCCAGCGCCGTATCAGGCCCCTGCGGGTGCGTGGTCGCCGCATGTAATGTGCGAAAATGCCGTGTGGCCGCGATGCACAGGGCCGTTGGGTTCACGCCTTGCCCCGACAGCCGTTTCAGCGTCGGAACCACATCACCCGTGCGCCCTTCGGCAATAGCATGGGCCGCATCATCCAGATTCGCATCCGAGGTGGCGGGCATACAGGCATCAATATCTTCGCCTGTGATTGGCGTGTTATCGCCGTATTTATACAGCCCCAGCTTTTCAATTGTCTGGTTCAATTCACCAGGGTCGAGCGTGCGGGCCAACTGCATCAACGCGTCCATCGCCCCTTGGGGTAAATCGCCAAGCTTGGCTTCTTTTGCCAAACGCTCAATTTCAGGCCGTCCGGGGGGGTCATCGTAAATACCAATAGCAACGGCGCGTTGATCGCCCTCAAATGCTTTGCGCAGTTTGGACCTTGCGTTCAGACTGCTGGCGGTCACAACCAGTGTTGCATCCCCTTCTGCCCATTCACCCAGCGCTGTTTCCAATACCGCCGTCAGGCCATCCCCCGCCCCTTCAACAAACACAACGCGGGGACCAGGGAAAAACCCTTGCGCCTTAATTCCATCCAAAACCAATGCGGGTTCTTTGCGCAGCTCTGCCGCTTCGATACGGGTCAGGCGCATTTCTTCTTCGGCTTGTGCGCCAACCAATGCTTTGATCACTTGCTGGCGTTTCAGCGCCACTCTCATGGAATCCATACCATAAAGCAGAATTGCAGATTTGCCCGCGTCAGGCTTTGCTAAAAACGCGGCCGCCTGCCCACCTGCCAGTTTCATGTGGCCCAGTCGTCCGATGTGATGGCAATGCGATTGGCAATTTGCCCTGCCAGCGCCTTCACCAATCGGGTGTTGGCATCCCGCTTGGCCACCGCAGATGGGAACGTCGCAGATGTGGTGCCATAGGCGGTGACGTTTTTTACGCTGTCCTGATACACCACTGTCCCCGTATCGCGGCGGCGCACGGTAAAGGCCGCCACTCCGTTCAAATTGGTTCGGGTCGTGCCTTCATCCTCGGTCACCGCCAAACCAGTTTCCGTGGTGGTCAGTTTAAACGTCAGAATATAAGGCGCGTTTGCGTCGGCAAAGCCAAGCTGGTTTTCCAGCTCTTCGCGCAATTCAAACCCGTTGCGCCCTTTGACAAGATCAATATCAATCTGCCCTTGCAACGCCGAAGCTGTTGTTCCCTGTTTATAGATAGGTTCAAATCCACATGCCGAAACACCCAACCCAAGGGCCAGCGCCAACATATGTCTTCGGTTAAACAACAACATTCACAATCCGCCCTGGCACAACGATCAGCTTTTTGGGCTCTGCCCCATCCAGCATCTTGATTACAGTCTCGTTTGCCAGAACCAGTTTTTCAACCTCTTCCTTGGGCATATCCTTTGCAACGGTGATTTCATCGCGGCGTTTGCCGTTGATTTGGATCGGCAAAGTCACCGTGTCATCCACCAACATGCTCTCGTCCGCTTTGGGCCAAGCGGCCTGCGCCACAAGACCTTCACCACCCAGATGCGCCCAGATATCCTCGGCCAAATGCGGGGTCATCGGCGCCATCAACTGTGCCATTGCCATAATTGCTTCGCGCTTGGCGGCTTTGCCTGCTTTGGATTTCGCCAATGTGTTGGTGAACCCATAAAGCTTTGCAATCGCCGCATTAAACCCGAAACTTTCGATGTTCATGGTCACTTCGTGAATGGCTTTGTGCATTTCTTTCAGCAGGTTATCGTCACCCTCGCCCGCGCCCTCTGGCATCTCTGCAATCGTGTCACACAGCGTCCATACGCGGTTGATATGCTTCCACGCCGCTGTTGCACCTGATGCGGTCCATTCCACATCCCGTTCTGGCGGGGAGTCGGACAGAACAAACCATCGGGCCGTATCCGCACCGAACTGGTCGATGATATCTTCTGGATCGACAACGTTTTTCTTGGATTTGGACATCTTGATTGACGGACCAACCGTTACTGGCCGCCCGTCCGTTGTTTCATACCCACCATCCACAGGCTTGATGTCTTCGGGGTTCAACCACTTTCCGTCTGGGTCCTGATAAGTTTCGTGACACACCATCCCTTGCGTAAACAACGCATTGAACGGCTCAATCGCGGATTTTGGCATATGCCCCGTTTCGCTCATGGCGCGGGCAAAGAAACGGGAATACAACAGGTGCAGAATCGCGTGTTCGATCCCACCAATGTACTGATCCACATTCATCCAATAGGACAAATCCTCATCCACAGTCGGTGTTTCGGCTCGTGGTGCCGTAAAGCGCGCAAAATACCACGACGAATCCACAAAGGTATCCATCGTATCCGTTTCACGTTGCGCAGGTTTACCACAAGACGGGCATGGCACATCACGCCACGTTGGATGCCAGTTCAGCGGATTGCCGGGCCGATCAAATGTCGCGTCTTTGGGCAATTCAACAGGCAGATTTTCCTTCTTCTCAGGCACCACGCCACAGCTTTCGCAATGCACAACAGGGATCGGACACCCCCAGAACCGCTGCCGTGACGCACCCCAATCACGCAAACGATAGTTTGTGGTGCCCGTGCCCCAACCCTTGTCCTCAGCATAAGCAATAGTCGCATCAATCGCCTCTTGCCCTGTCGCCACGTCCAGACCCGCAAAATGGTCGACCCATTTCACCTTTTCCGTCTTAGGCGGAACAAACGCCGTATTTGCAACAGGCGTGTTATCATCCAACGCAAAGAACGTATCAATCACAGGCAAATCGTATTTGCAGCAGAAATCCAAATCCCGCTGATCATGCGCAGGACAGCCAAAAATAGCCCCTGTGCCGTAGTCCATCAGGATAAAGTTCGCGATCCAAACAGGCAGTTCTTGATCCGCATACAACGGATGTTTCACCCGAATCCCAGTATCCATCCCCAACTTCGGCGCGGTCTCAATCGCTTCTTCTGTCGTGCCACCCTTGCGGCATTCCGCAACAAACGCCGCCACATCGGCATTATCCGCCTCCAACTGCTTTGCAATCGGATGGTCAGGCGAAATGCCCACAAAGCTCGCACCGTTCAACGTATCAGGCCGCGTGGTATAAACCTCGATCTTGTCGCCACCATCCGTACGTTCAAAGGCAAATTCCAAACCACGGGATTTGCCGATCCAGTTACGCTGCATCAACCGCACCTTATCGGGCCAGCCTTCCAGATCATCAATTGCGCTTAACAGCTCTTCGGAAAACGCGGAAATCTTAAAAAACCACTGCGTCAGTTCCTTACGCTCCACCAACGCACCAGACCGCCATCCACGGCCAGCTTCCACCTGCTCGTTGGCCAAAACGGTCATGTCCACAGGATCCCAGTTCACCACCGCCTTTTTGCGGTAGACCAAGCCTTTTTCCATGAAATCAATAAACATAGCCTGTTGCTGACCATAGTATTCAGGGTCACAGGTGGCCAATTCTCGGGACCAATCGATCGACAGACCCATCGGTTTCATTTGCGCACGCATGTCCGCGATGTTCTGGTATGTCCATTCGCCCGGATGCACACCCTTTTCCATCGCCGCATTTTCGGCAGGCAAACCAAATGAATCCCATCCCATTGGATGCAAGACATTAAAACCTTGTGCCGCCTTATACCGCGCCACTACATCCCCCAGCGCATAGTTGCGCACGTGGCCCATGTGAATCCGCCCAGATGGATAGGGGAACATTTCCAACACATAGTATTTGTCACGGCTTTCATCGCGCTCTGCTTTGAAAACGCCTGCCTCATCCCAAGCTTTTTGCCACTTTGGCTCCACTACACGTGCATTATAACGTGACATTCATTTTTTCCTTAAACAGCAAAACGCCGGACATTTGCCCGGCGTTTGATTCTTCTACGGGCGGTATGTACCGCGTTATAGGTTTTTGTCGCGCACACGCAACTGACGGGCACGGGTCAAAATCGCATCTTCGATACGACGAACAGTTTCAGCGCTTGCCGTACCGCCACGCGTGTGAACGGACACTTTCAAAGACCGCGCATCCAAGGCTGGGTCCTGAACCAGAACGGTTGCACGATACTGACGGCTGCTTCCCGGGGCGCGACCCCAGCCCATAACCAGCACACCTGTAAACGGGTCAGCTGATTCAACGGGCAAAAAGCTGAGTGTTTCCAACGAAGCGTTCCACAAATACTTGTTCACACGCACATTAACGTTTTGATCAGGAGAGCGCAGCGCATCAAAAATGGAAACAGCTTCGTTTCCATCCTCACCCAACGCGCGCAATTGCGCACCTGCGCTCGGGTTTTCATTGGCCGCTTGTTGTTGCGCCAAACCCGATGGGCGATTGCCGCCAAACAGGCCGCTGCCCCCCGCACTGGAATTTCTGAACCCACCACAGCCAGACAAGGCAACACAAAGTGTGCCAATCAACGCTGCTTTCATATATATAGTATTCATACTCTCTGCCCCGAGCTTTTCAGCTGTTTCACTCGTTTACCGTTAGTTCCTGCATCGGACAAGTTATTATTGCGTGATGCCTGCTTCATTTCCTTTTAAAAGGGCCAGAAAAATTACTGTGGCATCAATGCACCAATTTTGCCCTTATCTTCCGATCCTTCCTACATCCGCTTGAAATTCAGGCCTCGCAGAGTGAAAAGCAGTAACACTCTTTCCGGATTCCTCGGATTGAGGTGCACCTTTTAAACTCAAACGAGGGAAAACTATGAAAAAAGTTCTCTTTGCTACTTCAGCACTCGTCGCTTCTGCTTCTATGGCATATGCTGACGGTCACGCTGGCGGCGTAACACTCTCCGGTGGCGGTCGCTTCGGTATCGAATACAACGAGCAAGCTGGCGACGTTGCTGGCGGCAGCTCCACAAAAATCGAACGTCGTATGACAATCAACATCGACGGTTCCGGTTCCACAGACGGTGGCCTGGAATTCGGTGGTCGCATTCGTCTGCGTTCACAAGAAGGCGATGCAACATTGCCAGTTTCTTCTGCGAACGTATGGATGGGTAACGACACATTCCGTATCACAGTTGGTAACGCTGACGGCGCTATGATGCAGCGTCTGAACTACTACGCACACGGTAACGTAGGTCTGACAGGTATTGGCTGGCAGAACCTGTCATTCAACATCGGTTCCTTCGGTTCCGGCGCGTCCTTCTACGTGAACTCCTTCTCATCCCGTGGCAACACAGGTGACGTTGTTCGCTTGGACTTCAACGTAGGTGGCTTCGGCGTATCCTTGTCTACAGACTCCACAGGTGATCACCTCTCCAACGGTTCTGAAGATGCAATCGCTGCAAACTACAACTTCGGCGACTGGACTGTTGCTGCTGGTTACGCAGACGACGCAGCGACTATCGGTGGCGTAGCACGTGACTTGGTATCCGCATCTGTTGTTGGTTCCATCGGTGACTTCGGTGTGTCTTTGGCATACTCCGATCTGGAAGACATCGGCGGCAAAGTTGTTCTGTCCGGTTCTTACGACTTCGGTGATACATCTATCACTGGTTTCGTTGGTAACACAGACTTCGACTCCGCAGCTTCTCAAGCACTGGTTGGCGCAACTGAAGACACTGTATACGGTATCGGCTTCACACACTCCTTGGGTGGTGCGGTTCTGGCTGGTGGTGTTTCCAAAAGCTTCAACGACAACACTCGTGCTGACTTGGGTGTTCGTTTCAACTTCTAATTTGAAGATGAAATACCTTATTGGAAGAGCAGGCTCCGGCCTGCTCTTTCTTTTTGTGCATTCGGATTTTTAGACTTGCCGAATGATCTGCCTCGCGCCACATAGGTTTTATGTCCCTATCAGATATCAAATCCCGCATCGAAAAAGCCGAAGCCGCCGCAGGGCGTGACATCGGCAGCACGAAACTCATCGCTGTGTCAAAGGTACAGCCAAATGAACGCGTGCATGGAGTTCTGGAACAAGGACACCGCCTGTTTGGCGAAAACAAAGTCCAAGAAGCCCAAGGCAAATGGCCCGACTTTCGCGCAGAATTTGGCCCCGTCGATGTTCATCTGATCGGCCCCTTGCAAACCAACAAGGTTAAAGCCGCAGTAGAGTTGTTCGATGCCATCCATGCCGTGGATCGCCCGAAACTCGCCCGTAAAATTGCTTCCGAAATTCAGGCGCAGGGCAAATCCCCTGACTTGTTCATCCAAGTCAATACCGGCGAAGAAGATCAGAAAGCTGGCGTTCTGCCCGCCGAGGCCGATGCGTTCATCAAAGAATGCCGTGATATGGATCTGACCATTGCGGGTTTGATGGTTATTCCGCCTGTGGACGAGGAGCCGAGCCTGCATTTTGCCCTTTTGCGCAAAATTGCGGAACGAAACGGCATCGATGGCCTTTCAATGGGCATGAGCAGCGATTTTGAACGCGCCGTTGCATTGGGGGCAACCCACATCCGCGTCGGCTCTGCAATTTTTGGCGATAGAACGTACAGCTAGCGGATCACGACCCGCGATTTTGGCTTCCAGTTCACCAAAATCCGCACCAAATCATCTTCACGAAACGCGACACAGCCCTCAGTTGGGTGCCGTGGCTTACGCCACTTGTGCAGGAAGATTGCACTGCCTTTGCCCGCCACCGCGTTTGGAAAATTATAATCAAGGATAACAAAAATGTCGTAAAGCGGATCGGCGCGGCGCAGTCTTTCATGGCTAAACCGATGGGTTCGAAGATCGGTGCTGTGATTATAGTCAGGATCGCGCGGATCATCCGACCACACATCCATCAACGCAATGGGTTGGCAATGAACATTTGGTGCATCAAACCCAATCCGATCAGGCCGATACCCACAGCCCATAATCTGAAACGTGCCGCGAGGGGTGATTCCATCCCCTTCACCGCCTTTCACACCAATGCCACCGCGCCCAATAGCGCAGGGCATCGTCACACCTTGAAACCGTGCGCCCCAGCGCGTGATCACCAAGTCATCAAACCGTGTCAAAACAGGTGTCCGCTTTTTTTGGCTTTCACGTCCAAATAATCCGTGTTTTGCGTGGTGCGCCCCACTTGCAAGGGAACACGCTCCGCCACAGAAACCCCTGCTTCTTCCATCTTGGCCACTTTGGAGGGATTGTTCGTCATCAACCGTGTGGATTTGAACCCAAGTGCGCGCAAAATCTCAGCGCCCAACTTGAAATCCCGCTCATCATCTTCAAAACCCAAGCGGTGATTGGCCTCTACCGTATCGAATCCTTGATCCTGCAACGAATACGCCCGCATCTTATTGGCCAACCCAATTCCACGGCCCTCTTGGTTCAAGTACAGCAAAACACCTGCACCCTCTGCCCCGATCTGCGCCATGGCCGCCTGCAACTGTGCGCCGCAATCACATTTTAACGATCCCATTATGTCGCCTGTAAAACAGGCCGAATGCAACCGCGACAGAACGGGTTGATCCCGCGCGGGGTTGCCCACCTCGATCGCGTAATGCTCTTCGCCACCATCCCGTTTGCGATACACATGCACCTTGGAGTTTTCGGACGCCAACAATGGAACCCGCGCCCCAGATATCAGATCAAGCGGCATCCGTTTCGCCGCCGCTGCCATGACATCAAATACATCCAACTGCACCAAACCATCCATCGCCCCAGACATCGGCGCAAAAACAGCCCCTGGCAACAACCCAGCCCCCTTGCACAATGATATTGCCGCGCGATCCGCAATGGCTTGTCCCTCGCGCATGTATTGAAACGGGCCTTTCATCGGCACTTGCAGGTCCAATGACGGGTCCGCCATCGCGTGAACCCACGTGGCGGGTGCATCTGCTGGTACGGCAATGCGCACCAAATCTCCATCA
Source organism: Amylibacter sp. IMCC11727 (assembly GCF_029854195.1). Lineage (NCBI taxonomy): Bacteria > Pseudomonadati > Pseudomonadota > Alphaproteobacteria > Rhodobacterales > Paracoccaceae > Amylibacter > Amylibacter sp. IMCC11727. The sequence continues at coordinate 384,813 of NZ_CP122960.1, read as the reverse complement.
TAGGGGGGTGCGGCCAGCGTTTCCGCGCGTCGATCCGTTAACGCCAAATGCAACGCACCCGACATATCGCGAATCTGAGCCAATCGTTCGGAACTTAGCGTTTCAATCGCACTCACAGCCCAATCCGTGGTCCCATCCCGCAGCACAATCGGCACGCCAATCCGCAAATCAGCCCGCGCACGCGCAATCTTTTCGTCTAATGTTACGGAAAACGGCATCTCGTTCCTGCATTTTGAAACATTTCCTTCGCTTTCTATATCTGTGATCGGTCAGAAGTGAAACATTTGATCGGTTTTCGACACATGCCTGTGAGGCGGATTGCTCAAAACTCTGTTTCAGCGCAACTTCAACTCAAGCGAAGGAGTTGACAGATGAGCAACGTTAAAAAAATTCTGATGGTAGACGATGATGAGGATCTGCGCGAAGCACTCGCCGACCAGCTGGTTCTCACCGAAGATTTCGATGTATTCGAGGCCGAAGATGGTGCCTCTGGTTTAGAACGCGCAAAAGAAGCCCTTTATGATTTGGTGCTTTTGGACGTGGGCCTGCCCGATATGGATGGCCGCGAACTGTGCCGCCTGATGCGCAAACAGAGTGTGAAATGCCCAATTGTGATGCTGACAGGTCACGACACAGACGCCGACACGATCCTCGGCTTGGATGCTGGTGCAAACGACTATGTGCCAAAACCGTTCAAATTTCCTGTGCTGCTCGCTCGCATTCGTGCGCAGCTGCGCCAGCATGAACAGTCTGAAGACGCGGTGTTTAATCTTGGACCATACACCTTCAAACCCGCCTCTAAGATGTTGATTACAGAGGATGAAAAGAAAATTCGTTTGACCGAGAAAGAGACGAATATTCTTAAATTCCTTTACCGCGCCCAAGATGGTGTGGTTGCCCGCGATGTGCTGTTGCACGAAGTTTGGGGCTACAACGCGGGTGTCACAACCCATACGTTGGAAACACACATCTATCGTTTGCGTCAAAAGATCGAGCCTGATCCCAGCAACGCACGGCTTTTGGTCACAGAATCAGGTGGTTATCGCCTGAACGTATAAAATTTCCCTTGGAGTTTTTCATAGTTTCTCCCCGGACTGGCCCGCCTTTTGGCGGGTCTTTTTTGTTTGCGCAACGCTACCACGGCGTTACGTTAAGATATGAAAAAACTTTTGCTCTATGCTATTTACGCCCTCCTCCTCATTGTTTTCATTTGCGGCACGGCACTTTGGGCGAGCGTGAAGCTGCGCGAAACAGAACAACTCGCGGACATACTGCCTGAAAATGGCCTGCGCGTTGAAACGAGCGAACTGACCGTCCATATCACCCCCACCGGAACCAACACGGATACGCCCGTTTTGCTGATTCACGGCACTGGCAGTTGGGGTGGATATTGGCAGGAAACAGCAGATATTATCGCCGCCAATGACTATTACGCGCTGGCGCTTGATGTGCCCCCTTTTGGGTACAGTGATCGCGCACCAGATGGCAATTATGGACGCGTGGCGCAGGCCAACCGCATTATTGCCACTGTTGATGCGCTGGGGACCAAACCCATCGTCGTAGCCCATTCTTTTGGCGCCTCTGTCGCATTGGAAACTGTCTTGCTGGCGCCTGAAAAATTTGCGGGCTTGGTTATCGTTTCAGGGGCCGTCGGCCTGAACGCGCATGAAACTGGGCCCGACACATTGCCACTGCCGGCCCGCAGCAAATACGTCCGCCGCGCAGGTGTAGCGCTCACGTCCACCAATGGGCTAATGACAGAAAGCCTAATCAAATCGTTTATTTACGATAAATCCCTAGACGTGTCGAAATACGCCACCGTTTTGCAACAACCGATGATCCGCAAAGGCACAACTGCCGCTCATGCGGATTGGCTCGTTGATCTGTTGGTGCCACCCAAAGACGCGCTTTCAACGCGCAAGGATGAAATCGCAAAACTTACCATGCCGACGGCCTTTATCTGGGGCGACAAAGACGAAGTTTCCCCTCTCGATGTCGGTCAAACCCTCAACTCATTGATCGCGGGCAGCACGCTTGATGTTATGCCAGACATCGGCCATATCCCGCAGATCGAAAATTCCGAATTGTTCCACAAACACCTGCTCGGGGCCTTGGCGCAAATTTCGGGTGGCAGCGAGTAATTCCATCCGCTACGGTCCGCGAAACTCATCAAGGACCGCGCCTATGCCCATCACCGTTTGCACATGGAACATCAACTCCGTCCGTTTGCGTGAACCCATTGTGTTGGATTTGCTTAAACAGGAACAACCAGACGTTCTGTGCCTGCAAGAATGCAAAAGCCCAGTTGACCTGATCCCCACCGAAAACTTTGCCGCCCTTGGATATCCCCACATGGTTGCGCGGGGGCAGAAGGGTTATAACGGCGTGGCGATCTTGTCCAAACATCCTCTGATTGACACGGGCCACCGCGATTTTTGTGAAAAAGGGGACGCGCGACATGTGTCAGCGCAGCTTCCTAATGGTATGACAATCCACAATTTTTATGTCCCAGCAGGGGGCGATGTGGCGGATCGTGAAAAGAATGAAAAGTTCGGGCACAAAATGGATTTCCTTGCTGAAATGCGGGACTGGTTCACAGCCGAAGCCATGCAAAAATCCGTTCTTGTGGGGGATTTGAATATCGCTCCACGTGAAGATGATGTTTGGGACCACAAAAAATTGCTCAAGGTCGTATCCCACACCCCGATCGAGGTCGAAGCACTGGCAGAAACCCAAAATGCAGGCAACTGGGTCGATGTCACACGTCAAGACATCACAGAGGGCAAACTTTACACATGGTGGTCCTATCGCGCCCGCGATTGGGACGCCGCAGACAAGGGACGCCGCCTCGATCACATCTGGGCAACCCCCGATATTTCGGGCAAAGCACATTCATCCCGCGTCTTGCGCGATGCGCGTGGCTGGGAAAAACCAAGCGATCACGCACCTTTATTTGCAACATTTGATGTTGATTAAGTCACGCATCAACGCACCTTTTACGGCAATTCTCTTGCAACGCTTGCAACACCCCCCAAGTTGAATCAGACTGGACCTAAGGTCATTTCAACTTAGGGGACGATTATGAACCTCATTACGAAACGCGCCCTCCTGCTTGGGTCAGGGGCGTTGATAGGCGGCTATTTTGGCGCCAAATACGGGCCTAAGGTCCCTGTGTTGGACGGCACAACATCGCTGCAACCAGAGCCTTGGAGCAAAGAAAAACCGATCACTTTGAACGATGCAAGCGGTCTGTCCGAAACGCCCGTTCACAAGCATATAATTGTGAAACAGGATCCTGGCCAAGGGTTGGTGTCAATCCTGCGTGACGAGTTGAAAACTGCCAAGGCCGAAGGACGCCCCGTCAGCCTGTCCGCCGCACGGCATTCCATGGGTGGTCAATCCATCCCCCGTGACGGCCATGCCATCACACTGGCGACGGACATGTTCGAACCAGACACCGCCAACAGCACCTTTCGGTGTTCTTCTGGCCTGCGCTGGGACAGTGCCATCAAGCAAATGGACGCCATCGGTTTTGGCCCCAAGGTTATGCAATCGAACAATGATTTCGGAATTGCATCCACTTTTTGTGTCAACGCGCACGGCTGGCCCGTGCCTTATTCCGCAATGGGCAGCACAACGCGCAGTTTCAAAATGCTGATGCACGACGGAGAGCTGATAACCTGCTCGCGTAGCGAAAATCAGGACATTTTCAACCTCACCATGGGGGGATATGGGCTCACGGGTCTTATCACCGAAATGGACGTGGAGATGGTCCCCAATGCCCGCCTTCTGCCCACGTTCGAAGAGATGTCTGGCAAAGAGTTTGGCACCAAATTCATGGCAGTGCTCAAGGACCCAACTGTGCAAATGGCCTACGGTCGCATGAACGTGGATAAGCGGGATTTCTTTGATAACGCTCTGATGATCACCTATCGCCCCACCGAAAACCAAGATGATCTGCCGCCCGCCAGCGGCTCTGGCTTCGTCTCAAAATTTGCCCGTAACCTCTTCCGCGCGCAGCTCGGCCATGAGAGTGTAAAACGCCGCCGTTGGTGGGTGGAAACCGATCTGCAAGCCAAGCTGACGGCGGGCGAAGTCACCCGTAACAGTCTGATCAACGAACCTGTTGTCACCCTTGATGATCGCGATCCGACTCGCACCGATATCCTGCACGAATACTTCATCGAACCGAGCCGTTTTGCGGAGTGGGTTGATGTATGTAAACGCGTGATTCCAGGGTCTTATCAAGAGCTCCTCAACATCACCCTGCGTTATGTGGCCCCTGATAACGAGGCGGTTTTGTCCTATGCCCCCGTGGATCGCATCGCCTGTGTGATGCTGTTTTCCCAAGAAATGACAGCCCGAGGCGAGGCCGATATGGCCCGCATGACCCGTGAATTGATCCAAGGCACAGCAGAGCTTGGTGGGGCGTATTATTTGCCGTACCGATTGCACGCCACACAAGATCAGTTCATCCAAAACTACCCCGCCGCCACGCAATTCGCCGCCGCGAAACGTGCGCTTGATCCGCAACTTCTGTTCCGCAATGCACTGTGGGACACCTACATGGCAGACCTCTGATGACCACACTCCGTTATATCTGTTTTGGCTACACGGTATCTTTGTTGATTGCCGCGTCGCTCAACTACATCCCCGGTCTTACCGATGCCGAAGGTCTCGCATTTGGCATCTTCGCACTCGATATTTTTGACGACAGTCTGCACTTCTTCTCTGCTCTTTGGGCATTGATCGCGGGCCTTATGTCTCATCGCGCGGCGCGTATTTTCCTCACCTATTTTGGGGCGCTTTACCTCGGCGATGGCCTTTTGGGATTGATTACAGGATCAGGCTACCTCGACTTTGGGATTTTCAACTACGGCATCCAAGATCTTGGATTCATGTTCAAAGTCTTCAACAATCTCCCTCACCTTGCGCTTGGCGGTTTCGCCTTGTTCGCGGTTTGGATGTGGGATCGTAAGTGATGCGGTTTCTGTGGCGGTGGACAACGCGGCTGATCCTGTTGCTGGTCATTCTTGTGATCGGCCTGTTGGCCCCCGTCGGCTACAACGAAATTGCTTGCCGGGGCGATGTGATGGACGAGGCGTTCGAGCCCCAAATCGCAGCAGAAGATCATCGCGATGAATCCGCCACATATCTAACTTATCCCGAATGGCACATTGTCTTTGCCTATGACGATTACGCCAAAGTGCTAGAGACTGGAAATCCGCACGAATTTGGATATTGGCGTTCCATATCAGGGTTTTGGTCTGCACTCTGTAACCTAACAGAAACCGCTGACAATCACGGCGGGGCGCCTGATACTAAAAACATGGTTTACGTGATCGGTGTGTCTTTCACCGCCGAACTGCTCGCCAAAGCGGCCTATGAAGAAACCATCGGGCGGTTTTTCACATGGGTCGGTGGGCGATCTGCTAGCGATAAGGCCTCTGCACAAATGGCCCGCGATTATGCGGAGTTCCTGCACCAAATCCCATGGTATAAATACGACTTTCCATCCGACATCGCAGAGCTAAAGGCCATTGGCCCTGAAACACTGCGCGATCGGGAACGGCAATTTGCACTTGGGCTCGAATTTGGCGCAAAAGCGCAATACGCAAAAGCAATTGCCAAAGCCGTCGAAACCACGGGTCAAGCCAAGCTAACCATTCGCTCCATCGTGAACAATCTCACGGTCGAAGAACTCCGCGGCATTGACGGCGTCACAGTGATCCGTGCCACACCAGATGGAACCGAAATCGACACGCCCCGCTATGCCGCCTTTACCGATATCCTGCGCCAGATCGCAGCCAAAGGCGGACGCATCAGCGAAATTGCCGGCAATGATGAAATCATGATCACGATCACAGGCTTTGATCGTCCTGATATACTTGCGGACTTGCCCGTGCTGGCCACGCTGCAACGTCAGGGTTATGATGATCTGCGATGGCTCGTGGATGTACAACTGACCGATCTTCACACTGTCATTCGCGCATTGGAAGGAACAGATGCAACGCTGGAACATATATTCGATTACTAGCGTGATCGCCGCCGCATGGTTAACCCTTTCCGCGGGTGTTATGTGGGCAACGGACGCTGCGCCCGGGGCATTGGTGTTTTTTCCTTCGAACGCGCTTATGTCGAACTTGCCCGATGATACGGCCGTCACGGGCGGCAACCGCATTTCTGTGACCCTTTCAAGCACCGAACCCCACCTAACCCGCAAACTTTATGCGGCGGGGGCGTGGTTGGTGTTGCCCGCAGGATTAACGGGTTGTCTGAAACCGCCGCAGGCTTTTCTCTGAACCCTTGTCGCGTGGCGCTTAATCCCCTAAATCAGCATCAACCTCAGATTTTTGAAACGAGAGACCAATGCTCGAACTGAACGCAAACCAATCCGCCCCCGCTGGTGATTTGATTAAAGACACGGACGAAACCACCTTTATGGACGATGTTGTCGAAGCATCGAAATCCACGCCTGTGATTGTTGATTTCTGGGCCCCGTGGTGTGGCCCATGCAAAACGCTAGGCCCCGCGCTCGAGGCGGCAGTGACCGCAGCTGGCGGCAAGGTAAAGATGGTGAAAATCAACGTTGACGAAAACCAAATGATCGCCAGCCAAATGCGCGTGCAATCCATTCCAACGGTCTTTGCCTTTCAAGACGGCCAACCCATTGACGGATTCCAAGGCGCGTTGCCCCCATCCGAAGTCGAAGCCTTTGTGAAAAAAATGGCCGACCTTGCCCCAGAACAGGACAATGGTCTGGCAGATGCTGTGATCGCCGCAGAAGAAATGCTGGCCGAAGGTGCTGCCGAAGACGCCGCACAAACCTTTGTTGCGGTTCTGGATGAAGAACCCGAAAATGCAGGGGCCTATGCAGGTTTGATCCGCGCGTTGATGGCGCTTGGCGATTTGGAAAAAGCCGAAACACTTGTTCTGAACATCCCTGCCGCAATTGCGGAAGACAGCGATGTACAATCCGCCAAAGCCCAATTTGAATTGGCCGCCAGTGCCGCAGACGCAGGCGAAGCAGGGGAGTTGCTGGCAAAACTGGAAGCCAACCCAGATGACCACGCCGCGCGTCAAGAACTCGCCACTGTCTATGTGGGCGATGGCAAAATGGAAGAGGCCATCAACGAGCTCTTAGAACTGTTTCGCCGTGACCGCGACTGGAATGATGGCGCGGCGAAGGAACAGCTTTTCAAAATCTTCGACAGCCTCGGCCCGATGGACGAAATGGCCAAAACAGGCCGTCGCAAATTGTCGTCGATGATTTTTGCCTAAACCGATCAAAGGGCTATGTCAGACCTATGATGACCATAACTGACTTTCCATCGACCATTCCTTTGTTCCCGCTGCCAAGCGCACTGCTTTTGCCGCGGGCACGCTTGCCGCTCAATATTTTTGAGCCGCGGTATCTGGCCATGATCGAAGACGCGTTGAAAACCGATCATCGCCTGATTGGGATGATCCAGCCACGCGAAACGCCCAAAGGCAAAACGGAAACCAGTCTGCAACAAATTGGCTGCGCGGGTCGCATAACATCTTTTTCTGAAACCGAAGACGGGCGGTATCTGATCACGCTTTCTGGGATCAGCCGCTTTCGTTTGGTTGCAGCGCACCACGGCTTTAAACCCTATCTTACCGCTGATGTGGATTGGTCCAGCTTTGCTGCGGATCGGGGCGGTGCGGATGTGGACACCCGCTTTGATCGACCGAAATTTCTAAAAACCCTGTCGCGGTTTTTCGATGCCACGTCTTTGTCCACCGATTGGGACAGCCTCAAGGAGGCGGACGAAGAATTACTGGTGAACTCTCTGTCGATGTTGTGCCCGTTCGAACCGGCCGAAAAACAAGCACTGTTAGAAGCCCCTGATTTGGCGAACCGCCGTGAAACTCTGGTTACATTGATGGAGTTTGCAGTGGCGGGCGATCCAGGCGATGATCTTTTGCAATGAGCCAAGCAGAAACCAAATTCGACGTTAAAATGCTCGAGGCACTGATCTGCCCCGAAACACACTGCACGCTCACGCTCGATTCCGATGCGCAAGAATTGATCTCGCCTCAGGCAAAGCTGGCATTTCCGATCCGAAACGGCATTCCGATTTTGCTGATCGATGAGGCGCGAAAATTGGACTAACTCAGCGCCTTTCTGGAACGCAATTTTCGCGTAATCCTATCTCTTTTGCTGCACTAAAATCATCACTCACCTCTTACCAAACCCTTAACGTCGACACGTTCATTTGGACGTGTCGGCTTTTAGAATTCGTTAAGGAATACGTCGATTGCACAAGAACCCAATTTTGGATTAAATCGCGCGGCCTTGCATCAATCGGGGCAAATCTCCCGTTAATCCCGCCGCCTGTCGGATCATTGTGCGCCGCACCGTTGGGGCCGCATTTGCCGCCCCCAGCGCCAAATCCCGCAGACCACGCAACAACGGATTATCATTCGAAAACACGCGATTGATCCCATCCGTTGCCACAGCCAAAGCCGCCGTATCAAATCGCCGCCACTGCTCATAGGGTTGCAACGCTGTGAGTGACCCTATGTCCTGCCCCCGCCGTGCCGCATCTGCCAGCACTTCGGCCAATGCCGCCACATCGCGCAGGCCAAGGTTCAATCCCTGCCCAGCCAATGGATGAATGCCATGGGCCGCGTCCCCAACCAAGGCCACACGGTCCGCCACAAAAGATTGCGCCAAAGACAAGCCAAGCGGATACTTAAAACGTTCCCCTGCCAGCGAAACATCCCCCAAAAACTCGCCAAAACAAGGACGCAAACAGGCCAGATACTCCGCATCTGACAGCCCGTGAATGACATCCGCCCGATCCGCAGTTTCGGTCCACACAATCGAAGACCGGTTGCCTGGCAACGGTAAAATCGCCAGCGGCCCAGCAGGCATAAACAACTGATGCGCACAGCCTTGATGGGGCAAGTCATGTTCAACCGCACACACAAGCGAAGATTGCGCATATTGCCAACCTATCCGCCGAATACCGCTGCGCTGCGCCACCGCACTTTGCCGTCCATCACAGCCCACCAACATCCGCCCGCGCAACGTTCGCCCATCCTTAAGCGTAATGGTCACACCGCCAGCATCCACATCATGCGCCACGACCGAAGCACCTGCCAAATGGGTCACATGACCCGCCGCTACGATCCCATCCAGCAAGGCACGGCGCAAAAAACGATCCTCAATCATGTGCCCCATCGGGCCTTCTTCGATTTCTGTATGATCGAAATGCACGAAATATGGGGATGCCCCCTCACCTGGCCGCCCATCGGACACTTTGATATCCAAAATCGGCTGGCTGTCGGCCGCCACCGCATCCCACACGCCAAGCGTGCGCAGCATCCGTTGTGACGTTAGCGCCAGCGCATACCCCCGCCCGTCAAATGCAGCATCTTTGCGCGCGTCCACTGGCATTGCGTCAACAATCACGCTGTCAAAACCAACCTGCGCCAAAGCCAAGGCCAGCGCCGTGCCATTCAGCCCACCGCCAACAATCAGGATATCCGTATCAAAACTCATACGCCAGATATGCCCCAAATGCTGGGATTGTCCATTGGGCATTCCGCCGCTACGGTCACGAAAAAGACGAAAGGGTTTCTCATGTCAGACACTTGGCTTTCCGCAACCGCAAGCGACCTTGGCCGTGGCATCGCCGCTGGCGATATTGATCCCGTTGAATTGACAGAAACATACCTTAATGCGGCTGAATCCCACGAATTCAGTAGTCGAATTTACACCCATGTCACCCGCGATCGCGCCATGGCCGAAGCAAACGCCGCCAAATCCCGCGCAGATATGGGCTTGCGCCGCTCGTTGTTGGATGGCGTTCCGATTTCTTGGAAAGACCTTGTGGATACCGCAGGGATAGAAACCAAAGCAGGCTCCGATCTGTTGTCTGGCCGCGTCCCTCAGCATGACGGCGAATGCTTGGCCAGTGCCACCCGCGCCGGGCTGGTTTGCATGGGGAAAACCCACATGTCCGAACTGGCGTTTTCTGGCCTTGGAGTGAACCCAATCACCGCTACCCCTCCTTGCGTTAATAATCACGATGCCGCACCGGGTGGCTCCTCTTCTGGCGCGGCTGCATCCGTGGCATTTAACACCGCTGCCGCTGGTATCGGGTCGGACACGGGCGGGTCTGTTCGCATTCCTTCCGCGTGGAACGATCTGGTTGGCCTGAAAACCACTGCCACACTCGTTTCTCTCAATGGCGTCGTCCCGCTCGCAGAATCCTTTGACACAATCGGCCCGCTCTGCCGCTCTGTCGAAGACGCTGGCCACCTGTTGGCAGCCATGACAGGCGGCACTGCTCCTGATTTAAAAAACACCACACTTGCGGGGCGCCACTTTGCCATCTGCAAAACATCCGCGCTCGACGATGTGGACCCAACCGTGATGAAAGGCTTTGACGCCACCGTTGCAAAACTGACCGCCGCAGGGGCAAAAATCACCGAGCTCGACATTCCTTTCATGCCTGAAGCCCTCGGTCTTTCGAGCGTCTTGTTCACAGGCGAAGCCTACGCAGAATGGAAAACAGAAATCGAAGCGACCCCTGATGTCATGTTCCCTGAAATCCTCGAGCGGTTCCGCATTGGCCTCAACCACTCAGCTGTCGATTACGTGCGGGCGCAAAAACGCATGATGCAATTGCGGCGCGAATACAACGCCCTAACCGCGCCATTTGATGCAGTTATCGCACCTACATCCCCCGTGATGCCGCCAAATGTACAACGGCTTGAAACGGACAGTGAATATTATCAACGCGTGAACTTGCTTGCCTTGCGCAACACCCGTATCGGCAATCTGATGGGCCTGTGCGCCCTGACTTTGCCAACGGATGAGAAAAGCGTCGGGCTCATGGCTCTATCTGCCCCATTTTCCGAAGCAAAACTGCTGCGTATCGGCAATGCGATGGAAGCCGCCCTTCGCGGGTAGGCCATAATCCCAGCCTAGACGACAAAAAAGCCACAGATTTGCCATGATCGCCAAAAGACATTTGGCGCAACCGCCTCTTTTGGCTAAAGTGTAGTCAAACGGGGCGTTTAGACCCCAGACCCTGAGGCAGACATGCAATTTCCAGAGCGGTTTTCGAACCTGCCAGAATACGCTTTCCCGCGTTTACGCGCGCTGTTGGATTCCCATCCTGCAGGCGGAGAAGAATTGGCTATGTCTTTGGGCGAGCCAAAACACCCGTTTCCCACGTTTATCACCGAAGAAATCGTTAAGAACGCAGCGGGTTTTGCCAATTACCCCCCCAATGACGGCTCGGCTGAACTGTTGTCTGCGATTGCCGATTGGGTGAACAAGCGGTTCAACGTAAAACTAGATGCAGCGACGCAAATCATCACCCTGAACGGCACACGCGAAGGGCTGTTCAACGCCTGTATCGCCACCTGCCCCGAAGTGAAAAACGGCAAGCGTCCAAACGTGTTGATGCCCAACCCGTTTTATCAGGTCTACGCTGTGGCCACCATGACTGCTGGCGCGAACCCTGTTTATGTAAACGCCACCGCCGAAAATGGGTTTTTGCCTGATTTTTCCACGGTGTCCGCTGAAACGCTCGACAACACAACCATTGTGTATCTGTGTTCACCGTCAAACCCACAAGGGGCTGTGGCCACATCAGAATACTGGCGCAACCTACTGGAATTGGCTGAAAAACATGATTTCCGTGTCTTTGCCGATGAATGCTATTCCGAGATTTATCGCGGCGACGCCCCAACGGGTGCAATCGAAGTTGCCACCGAAATGGGCGCAAACCCTGAACGGTTGGTGATTTTTCATTCTCTATCCAAACGATCCAATTTGCCCGGTCTTCGGTCTGGGTTCGCCGCCAGTGGCCCACAAAACATCGCGGCCATGAAACAGCTGCGCAATTATGCAGGCACACCACTGCCATTGCCACTGCAGCACGCCGCAATCCGCTGCTGGCGCGACGAAGATCATGTGGTGGAAAACCGCGCCCTGTACGGTGCGAAATTCAAACTGGCAGATGAGATTTTTGGCGATGTGGACGGCTACGTCCCACCGCAAGCAGGGTTTTTCCTGTGGCTCCCCGTGAAGGACAGCGAAGAAGCCACATTGAAACTCTGGAAAGCGTCTGGAGTCAAAGTACTCCCCGGGGCGTATCTAGGAAGAGAGGTCGACGGCCACAATCCAGGTCACGGATATATCCGTGCAGCGATGGTCGCGCCAATTGATGACATGACGCGCGGATTGCACGAAATTCGCCGCCATTTGTACGAGGGATAGGGACATGGCGTATCAAACACGGTCACGCGATCCACTTTTGGAAACACACATGCAAGAAGCGATCCGCAAACGCGGTCGTGAACTGATTGGATTGGCCATGGTGGCCGTTTCCATTCTGTTTGCTGCGATGCTGTGGTCGTATTCCCCCACGGATCCCAGTTGGTCTTCGGCCACATCCCAACCCGCTCAAAACATGCTCGGCGCTTTTGGCGCAGGCATCGCGTCCAAGCTAATCCTTGCCATTGGCTGGGCTTCTTGGTGCATGCCACTTTTGTTGTTTGTGTGGGGTACGCGCTTTGTCCTGCATCTGGGCGATACGCGCCTCATCGGTCGCGCTGTTGTGATCCCTGTTTTCTTGGCAGTCAGCGCCATTTTCCTTGCCACACATGTGCCACCGTCTATCTGGCCTCATGGCTTTGGTCTTGGCGGCCTGTCAGGGGACGCCGCCCTTGGCATTGTGATGGATTTGGTTCCGCTCAGCCTGACCATTCGTTTGATCGTTGTGTCTTTGGCTTTGGGTGCGCTGTTCATTGTAACAGGGTTGTTTACACTTGGTTTTTCAAAATTAGAACTGCGTTACATCGCACATTATTCGTTGATTGCGATTATCCTGACGTACGCGTCGATTGTCACCATTCTTGGCTTTGTCGCACGCGGTGGGGCCAAAGGGGCATTGGCGGCTAAGGCAACGATTGATGCCCGTCGCGAAGCAAACGCCGAAACCCAAACTGTTGAAACCCTGCGCGGCATGCCAGAAGAGCCCGCAACAGGGGGCAAGCCAGCAGAGCAAGCACCAACAGCCAAATCTTGGTCTGTGCCAAAATTCAAACTTCCAACCCTGCGCAAAGATGCCCCTGCCAGTGATCTTGATGAAGTCATTGATCTCACCGCTGAAGATGACGAAGAACAAGATCGTGTGCGCAATCGCATCAACGATGCCATTAAGTCCAAAGTTCTGCGCGCCCGCACTTTGCGCGTTGCCGATGAACCTGTCGTGACAGAAAACATCTTTCGCGAACAACCCGATTTTGAAGACCCAGCGGCCCCGTCACTGGGTGGCGCATCTCGTGGTGCAGAAGAAGAACAGCCCATTCCAACATTTATGTCACGCCACCGTGCGCCCGCCACAGAACAAAAATCTGTTGTGAAGCCACGATCGCAAGCCCCTGTTCAGCAAAGCAAAAAAGCCAAAGCAGAGGCACAGCCGAGCCTGTTTAAGCAGCCACAAACAGACTATGAAACACCACCGCTGGAATTGTTGGCAAACCCAACAACCATCGTTCGCCATCAATTGTCTGACGAAGCTTTGGAAGAAAACGCGCGTATGCTCGAAAGCGTGCTCGATGACTATGGTGTCAAAGGCGATATCGTATCTGTACGTCCTGGCCCCGTTGTAACCATGTACGAACTAGAACCCGCGCCAGGCCTCAAGGCATCCCGCGTGATCGGCTTGGCCGATGACATCGCGCGATCTATGTCGGCCCTGTCCGCACGTGTATCTACCGTGCCCGGAAAGTCCGTTATTGGCATCGAACTGCCGAATGAAAACCGCGAAACAGTATTGTTGCGCGAACTGCTGGCATCCCGTGATTACGGCGATGGCGATCACGGTCTGCCTCTTGCGCTTGGCAAAGACATCGGCGGCAAATCCCAAATCGCAAACCTTGCGAAAATGCCTCACTTGCTGATCGCAGGTACGACAGGCTCTGGTAAATCTGTGGCGATCAACACGATGATCCTGTCACTGCTGTACAAGCTGTCACCAGAAGAATGCCGCATGATTATGATCGATCCAAAGATGCTGGAACTGTCTGTGTATGACGGCATCCCACACCTTCTATCCCCCGTAGTGACCGACCCGAAAAAGGCCGTTGTCGCTTTGAAATGGGTTGTTGGCGAAATGGAAGAGCGCTATCGCAAAATGTCCAAAATGGGCGTGCGCAACATCGGCGGCTACAATGCCCGTGTCGAGGCAGCGCTGGCCAAAGGCGAGGATTTCACCCGCACCGTACAAACAGGGTTTGACGATGACACGGGCGAACCCGTGTTTGAAACGGAAACCTTTACACCTGAAAAAATGCCTTTCATCGTTGTGATCGTGGATGAAATGGCCGACCTGATGATGGTTGCAGGCAAAGAAATCGAAGCCTGCATTCAGCGCCTTGCCCAAATGGCCCGTGCGTCTGGCATTCACCTGATCATGGCGACCCAGCGTCCATCCGTTGACGTGATTACCGGTACAATCAAAGCGAACTTCCCAACGCGGATTTCGTTCCAAGTGACGTCAAAAATCGACAGCCGCACCATTCTGGGTGAAATGGGTGCGGAGCAACTGCTCGGTATGGGCGACATGTTGTACATGGCGGGCGGAGGCAAAGTGACCCGTGTTCACGCCCCATTTGCATCGGATGAAGAAGTGGAAGAAGTGGTCAATCATCTGAAACAATTCGGCGAACCCGAATATGTGTCAGGCGTGGTCGAAGGCCCAGCTGACGACAAAGAAAGCGATATCGACGCGGTTCTTGGCCTTGGTGGCAACACCAACGGGGAAAACGCGCTCTACGATCAGGCTGTGGCCATCGTCATCAAAGATCGCAAATGCTCCACCAGCTATATTCAGCGCAAGCTGTCCATCGGCTATAACAAAGCGGCGAAGCTGGTCGAAGAAATGGAAGATCAGGGCGTTGTGTCCCAAGCCAACCATGTGGGCAAACGTGAAATCCTCGTCCCTGAACAGCACTAAAGCGAGATTCCGCCGCACGGCGGGACTCACAACGGTTTGTTTACAGACGGGGTTTTTTCCCTGACCCGCGCCCCCTATATTAACCTGATGAAACGAAGATCCTTTCTTGGCGCTCTTGCAGCGCTCCCGCTCGCAACGCCGGCATTGGCTAATACCAAGCCACTGTCTTTGGCCGAGATTTCGAAATACTTGAACAATCTCACAAACGCCAAGGGCGCGTTCACCCAAGTGAACCCTGATGGCACCCTGTCCAAAGGCACGTTTTACCTCAAACGTCCTGGGCGGATGCGGTTTGAATATGAACCCCCCAACGACGCGCTGGTCATTGCAGGGCAAAGCCGATTGGCCATTTTCGACAATCGTTCCAACGCGGGCCCGCAACAATATCCACTGCACAAAACACCGCTGCACATTATCTTGAAAAGGAATGTGAACCTAAATGCCAGCGGCATGGTCACCGCCCATCAACACGATGGAACCGCCACAACTATCACGGCCCAAGACCCCGAAAACCCGAACTTTGGCAACGTGAAACTGGTCTTCACCGACAGCCCAACCGAACTACGCCAATGGATTGTCACAGACGAAAGCGGGCAAAAAACCACGGTGATTTTGGGGGAGTTGGACAAAACGACCCGCATTTCGGGTCGCCTGTTTGATATTGATCGTATCGTGAAAGAAGGCGACCTCCGCTAACGGAGGTCACTGCATTTTACCGTCGGCGGCAGGTGGCCAGTTGCTGCCCGTACATGTTTGCACGCGCTCGGTTTTTCGCCGCCACATTCAACAACCACTGTTTGCCGCGATAACTGCCACGGTTAAACCCTGTGTGCCCTTGGTGATACGCAAGGTACTGGTTGTAGGCATCGGATTTTGACACGCCGGTCTTTTCCTTGGTCTTGTTCATGTACCAACCCATGAAATCCACCGCGTCACCAAAATTGTCACGGCGCGCAAACCGTTTGCCCGTGGATTTTTTGTACCAATCCCACGTTCCATCCAGCGCCTGGCTGTAACCATAAGCCGAAGATTGACGCCCCATCGGGATCACACCCAACGCATATTTGCGGGGCGTGCGGGCTTTGGCGACAAATCGGCTCTCATGGTAAATCGTGGCAAGGATCACCTCGCGTGGGACATCCCATTTGCGTTCCATCGCTTTCAGATCGCGGGACCAACCCTTGCGTTCCTTCAGCATGACACACGCATTATCAAGATTTCGGGGCGGTGCGGATCGTCCACCTGAGCAGGCGGCAAGGATCAGGACCGCAATTAGGATCGTGCTATATTTCATATCTGCCTCATCATCCGATCTAACGTCGGTATTGAGGATGAAATACACTATTAGCGTGTAAAAATAAAGAGTTTGGTGGCCTCAATTAAACCAAAAACGCCAATGTGATCGGAATTGTCACAACCGACAAAAGCGTGGACACAACCACAAGGCCCGCCACTTCACCTGACTCTGCCCCATATTTTTCTGCCAACAAATAAGATGTGACAGCTACAGGCGTGGACACCTGCAAAACCAGCACAGCCAATGCCACAGGCGCCAGTTCAAAATATTGCCCAATTCCAAACGCCAACCCTGCACAAATCACCACTTTTACAAGGGACAACACCACCGCACGGATTACATTTTCAGGTGTCAGCCTGGCCAAAGCCACGCCAAGCGTAATCAGCATCAGCGGAATCGCCATTTGCCCAATCAGCTCCAACGTATTGGTCAACCAAATCGGCGTTTGCCAGCCCTGCACCATGAACAACCCGCCCAACAGCGTCGCCCCCACCAACGGCTCCTTAATCACCTTGAGCGGGGATCCGCCACCGGACACCAGCCAAATGCCAAAGGTGAATGAGTAAATCCCCATCACCGCGAAAATCACCACGGCATAGCCAAGCCCCACCTCCCCAAAAGCGAACAACGCCAGTGGCAAACCAAGATTGCCTGTATTGCCAAAGATCAGAGGAGCAAGAAAGGTTTGAACATCCAATCGACCGAGCTTTACCAGAACAAAAAACACAACGGTAACAGCGGCGTAGGCCGCACAACTCGCCCAAACCACATCGAACAAAGCACCCCGTTCGATCTCTGTCTTCATCAACGATGTAAAGATAAGCGCAGGCACGCCAATGGTCATTGCCAGCCGCGTAACAAAGGCCACGCGGTACTCGTACCCCAGCTTAACCCAGACCACGCCAATCAGCGCCAAAAGGAAAACAGGTGCCACAATTTGCAGAACTGTTAAGAAAAGGGCCATCTACTGTTTCCTTAAAATTGCTTGCAATCTTTCCGCCAATTTAAGACAAAATGTCAATCGGATCGTTGGGATTCGAGTTTGGGGAAGTACGTTCGAAGATGCTGCACGCAGAAGCAAAATTCACGATTGGACAGGTTGTCCGCCACCGCAAACACCCGTTTCGCGGTGTTATTTTTGACGTGGACCCAACTTTTTCCAATACTGAAGAATGGTGGGAAAGCATCCCCGAAGACGCACGTCCCCGCAAGGAACAACCATTTTATCACCTTTTGGCTGAAAACGATTCTTCTTATTATGTGGCGTATGTATCCGAACAAAATCTTGTCTCAGACACGTCTGGCGCACCTGTGGATCACCCAGAGGTCATCGCAATGTTTGGTGAGTTGAACAATGGGCAATATCAGCTCGATGTTCAGATGAACTAACGCCGACTATTCGGCATCCCGTCATCTTTTGAATCGCAAACGCCTTACGCTGAACCGCGTGGGGCCTTTTTTGATGTTTTGAGAAAGTGATCCGACGCGGCGATCAAGGGTGGGGGCTGTTATGGCCGCCGCGTCGGATGCAAGCAATATTTCAGCTCTGTCTAAAGGAATGCTGGTCAAACGGGGCAAATGCAGGGAAGGAATAAGGCAATATTGTGAAATTTTGATTTCTCAATACCTTTCCAATCATTCCTATGCGAGCGCTCCGTCTAAAGGGTCCTTCTAAAACGCGAAAAGTGAGCCGAGAAATACCCCGCCAGCTTCGCCAACACACGGCGGCCTGTACGGGGCTGTTACTCGTTACTCACTTTACGCGTGAGTCACTTTTCGCACCCTAACGCGACGATTCTGTGATCCAAATGGGGCAAGAAAGGGGTCTTTTCGCGCCGCAATTTCGACGCATATTTACTTGCCTTTAACATTTACACGGCCCAAACTCCGATCATGAACATGCACACAGTGACCAAATTTCCTGCTGGCAAAGCTCCGGATGCGATCCACTTTCATCGCACAGAACTTGGTCCGATCATTTCACTCTATGGCCGTATGGTGGCCGCAGGCGAATGGCGTGATTATGGCATCAGTGCCCTGCGCGACGTCGCGGTCTTCTCGATCTTTCGCCGCACAGCCGAACACGCGCTCTACCGCATTGAAAAACGCCCAAAACTGGCGGGCAAGCAGGGTATGTACTGCATTATCGGTATGGATGGCCGTATCTTGAAACGCGGCAATGATCTGAAAACCGTGCTGCGCGTGTTGGAACGCAAACTCATCCGCGCAATTGACTAGGGGCGTCTGATCGACGTCACCTCTTTGCCTTCTGCTTGCATTATTCGCGCTTTAACCACATCCAGTGGCTCCAGCGTGGTCGCCATGTGGTGTCCGTTGGCGTGAACGAAGGTGTCCCTATCCACCATCATGCCAACATGGCCTTTCCAAAACACCAAATCACCGCGCTGCGCTGGCCCGTCAGCAGGGGCAAAAAACGCCTCTTGCTGATCACTGTCGCGCGGACAATCCCGTCCCGCAGCTCGCAAAGCGGCATGCACCAGCCCCGAACAATCAAGCCCCCAATTGCTGTCCCCGCCCCAAAGGTATGGCACACCCAAGAAACGCAGTGCCGTAGCAGCTGTATCATCCTCGTGGGTGTCAATTTCCTGCACTTGCTGCACGGGGATATATCCATCCCCAACGCGCCAGAAACCATCAGCCTGATCCGATGCCTGCATCACTGCCCCAAACGGCAGCGCCATTACCGGCGTCGTCTTGATAGATCGCGTTGGATAAATGTGCGCACCCAAAGTCACGACACGGTGGGTCGGTGCGGTTTGATCCTGCAACTGGTCCTGCCTAACGTACCCAACAAAGCCGCTGGGCACCGCAAAGCCGAACGCAAATCCGTCTTGATAATCCAGCACACAAAACCGTTCGCCATAGATCAACTGCCGATCCAATACCCCATTCGGCGCCACCAGCAAATCCGCGACCGACGCGGCAACTGATTGTGCCTGCCCATCCACGAACGCAACACCGTCAACCTGCCCTTTTAGACTGGCATGTGCCACGGTCCCATTGCACCGAAAGTCACGCCGATCCATCACTTGGCCGCCCTCGCTTCGATCACTTCAAGCATGGCGCGGGCCGACATACAGGCCCCGCCTTTCGTCCGTCCAGGTTTTGCGCTTGGGGTCCAACCATAGATATCCAAATGCACAAAATTTGCAGTGTTTTCCACAAAGCGACGCAGGAACAGTGCCGCCGTGATCGACCCTGCAAACCCACCCGCAGGCGCATTGTCGAGGTCTGCCACATCAGGTTCAATCATCCCTTCATACGCTTCCCAAAACGGCATCCGCCACAAAGGATCAGCCACCGCAGCGCCCGCTGTTGCGATCTCGGCGGCGAGCGTATCATCATCGGTATAGTACGGCATTACATCTGGCCCCAGCGCCACACGCGCAGCCCCCGTAAGCGTTGCTTTGCACACCAACAGATCAGGGGTTTCTTCATCCGCCAAGGCCAGCGCATCCGCCAAAACCAACCGTCCCTCGGCGTCCGTGTTGTTAATCTCGACAGTCAAACCTTTGCGTGATGTCAGCACGTCCTGCGGACGAAACGCCCCTGCGGAAATCGAATTTTCCACCGCAGGCACAATCACGCGCAATCGCACCCGAATGCCAAGCGTCATAATCATATGCGCCAAACCCAGCACGGTTGCCGCGCCGCCCATATCCTTTTTCATCAATCCCATGGACGCCCCAGGTTTGATGTTCAAGCCACCCGTATCAAAGCAAACGCCTTTGCCCACCAACGTTATCTTTGGGGCAGTGTCGTCCCCCCAAACCATATCAAGCAAGCGCGGCGCCTGATCGGATGCTCGCCCTACTGCATGCACCATCGGAAAGTTCTGCGCCAACAGATCATCCCCACAAATCGCTTGTGCTGTTGCGCCATGTTCCTGCGCAACCTTTAGGAACGCCGCCTCCAACGCTTCTGGTCCCATGTCCGATGCAGGAATGTTGATCAGATCACGGGTCAGGAAATCCCCTGCCACAATCGCTTCTATCCGTGCAGCATCCACACCCTGTGGCGCAACCAACCGCGCCTTGGGAGCTGACTTCTTTTTGTAGCGATCAAAGACATAACCAGACAACAACCACGCCAAAGCAGCCTCGTTCAGCGCGTCATCTTCTAAACCTGAAGCAATGGCATAAACCCCTTCGGGCAGTTTGACCGCGGCGTACCCAAAATGCAGCCGATCCCTTGTGCGCGTTTTCTCTGTGCCCCAACCGACCAACGCCCGTGAAATACCGCTCCCCGATGGCACACACAGCACTTGGCCCAATTTGCCTGTAAACCCATTCGCCTTTGCCCACGCAACAGTTTCAGGCGCGGCCTGTTGTTCAAAGGTTTCAAACTGATCTGAGGCAATCACATCAATTGGGATTGCGGCATCTGTTGGGGCGGCGAATTGGGCTGACATAAGGACCTCCTTGCGGTTTGCCACACGCTACTCTCATTCCTTTGGCGGGTTAAATGCCTTTTTCGCGTTTTACGAAATTCCATGCGAACATCACTCACATTTCCCAACCCACACCTTACCAAACCCTTAACGCCGACACGTCTATTTGGACGTGTCGGCGTTAAAGGAAAATTAACCAAACAAGCGCGATGCAAGCCCGCGCCGTTTGGCGCATTCAGTTTAATCGTTGGGTAAAGGCGCAGGTGTCGGGGGATCATTCAGGATCGTGACATCGCGGCGTGGGAACGGAATTTCAATCTCGTTTTCCTTCAGCGTATCCCACAGCGCCAAATATACATCCCCCCGCACATTGGTCAGGCCAGCGGTGCTGTCACGGATCCAAAACCGCAGCGTAAAATCAATGCTGCTATCCCCAAAGTTTACAATGTGACACACGGGTTTTGGAATCTTTACCACGCGTGACACTTGTAATGGCGCCTCGGACGCCAGCTTTTTCACCATGTGGGGATCACTGTCATAGGCCACGCCAAACTTAATTTCCAAACGCACCAGATCGGATGAATGGGACCAGTTGATCACTTGGCTGGTGATGAAATCTTCGTTCGGGATCAGATATTCGCGCCCATCGCGCGTCAAAACAGACGCATAGCGCGCGCCCAATTGCGTGATCCAACCAAACGTCCCATCAAGGGAAATCACATCCCCAGGCTTAATGGATTTATCCAGCAGAATGATCACACCCGACACAAGGTTCGACACGATTTTCTGCAAGCCAAACCCGATACCCAGACCAATCGCACCCGACAACAGCGCCAGATTGCCAATATCAAATCCAACCACGCGCAAACCAATCAGGAACGCAATCGTATAGAGACCCAATTGCAAGGCCTTGTTCATCAGAACACGGATCGACGGCGACATATCCTCGATCCCGTTGATCCGCCGTGATCCGATTTTCGATAGGAAACTGGCCACCACAAACAGCACCGCCAACGACACAACCGCCACCAAGACGGTCAGCATCGAAACCCGTGTGCCCCCAGTATCAAGCGCGATGGTATCCAGTGCATTGGCTGCCGTTTCGCGCAGGCCAAAAATCTCCAGCACCACAAATATGCCGACCAGCCATCGCACAACAGATCGCGCCGATTTGGAACGGATCAACCGCGTGGTCACAACCACCACCAGCCACCACATCGCCAGCGTCGCGGCAATGGTCACGAAATAGGATCGGCTCGGCCAAGTCATTTCGCGCATCACGAACACAACGGTCCACGACAACACTACAAACACCAGCAGCCACATCCACTTCGTCAGAACGGAACAGAACCGCAAAAACCACTTTGGCAGCCCATTTGATGCGCCAAGTGCTGCACGCACCCGTGGGCGATAATATTGGGCGATACACCACGCCACAAAGATCACCCCAAGAATGATCATCAACTGATACGCCGACCACGGTTGCATCAAACGCGTGGCCAATTTGTCAAACATATCCAAAACAATAGCAGATTGCTCCGCTACCGTTGGCAGCTCAGCCACGGGCTCCGTGCTTTCGGGTGGTGTCACTGTTTCGGTACTTGGTTTTGTTTCGTCTTCGTCCACGGGCCTGCTCTCATTATTTTCCTACAGGATAACGCATTTTCCACATTTGATAAGGGGCATTCCTCTCACACCGTCCCCCCTTGCGAGAATCCCTACCACACGGTATGCCCTGCCCATGATGATCAGATTCACAATGGATGACCGCACCCGCCTGCCGTGGCGTTTCCACGGCGGCCTCGTTGCGCGCATCACAGGGCTATCGGCGTAATTCCTTTACGCCCCTAAACTCACAGCCAAAATTTCCAGCCGGAGGATACAAAATGTCCGCACCTAAAACACTCTATGATAAAATCTGGGACGCCCATGTTGCCCACGAAGCCGAAGACGGCACATGCCTGCTCTACATTGACCGCCACCTCGTTCACGAAGTGACCTCACCCCAAGCATTCGAAGGTCTGCGCATGGCGGGCCGCACAGTGCGCGCTCCTGAAAAAACAATCGCTGTGCCAGATCACAACGTGCCAACAACACTGGATCGCGCCAACGCCGAAACCATGACCGAAGACAGCCGCATCCAAGTAGAGGCGCTGGACAAAAACGCCAAGGAATTTGGCCTGCACTACTATCCGGTGAACGACGTACGCCAAGGCATCGTCCACATCGTTGGCCCAGAACAAGGCTGGACTTTGCCAGGCATGACAGTTGTTTGCGGTGACAGCCACACCGCCACCCACGGCGCATTTGGCGCATTGGCGCATGGCATCGGCACATCCGAGGTAGAACACGTTCTGGCCACGCAAACGCTGATTCAGAAAAAATCCAAAAACATGAAAGTCGAAATCACGGGCTCTTTGCGTCCAGGCGTTACAGCCAAGGATATCACCATGTCCGTGATCGGTGTCACAGGTACAGCTGGCGGCACAGGATATGTGATCGAATATTGTGGCCAAGCCATTGAAGAACTGTCCATGGAAGGGCGCATGACTGTCTGTAACATGGCGATTGAGGGCGGCGCACGCGCTGGCCTGATCGCCCCTGACGAAAAGACGTTCGAATACTGTAAAGGTCGCCCACACGCCCCCAAAGGCGCCGAATGGGAAATGGCTGTGACAGCTTGGAAAGAGCTTTACACAGACGAAGGCGCACACTTTGACAAAGTCATCACTCTCAAGGGCGAAGACATTGCACCATCCGTTACATGGGGCACCTCGCCAGAAGACGTGCTGCCCATTGATGCGGTTGTTCCATCCCCCAGTGATTTCCCAGAAGGCAAATCCGAAGCGGTGGCTCGCTCGCTCGATTATATGGGCCTGACACCAGGGTCTAAACTGTCAGACATTGAAATCGACACCGTGTTCATCGGCTCCTGCACCAACGGCCGCATCGAAGATTTGCGTGCCGCAGCTGAGGTTCTGAAAGGCAAAAAGATTAAGGACGGCATGCGCGCCATGATCGTTCCAGGCTCTGGCCTTGTCCGCGCCCAAGCCGAAGAAGAAGGCCTTGCCGACATCTTCAAAGAGGCTGGTTTTGAATGGCGTATGGCGGGCTGTTCCATGTGCCTTGCCATGAACCCCGATCAGCTGTCCGAAGGTGAACGCTGCGCGTCGACCTCCAACCGCAACTTTGAAGGCCGCCAAGGCTACAAAGGCCGCACCCACCTCGTGTCCCCCGCCATGGCCGCCGCCGCAGCGGTAACGGGTAAACTCACAGACATCCGTGAATTCGGTTAAGGAGAGATCAGATGGAAAAATTCGAAAACGTATCGGGCGTCGCTGCCCCAATGCCGCTGGTCAATATCGACACCGATATGATCATCCCAAAGCAGTTCCTGAAAACCATCAAACGCTCGGGCCTTGGTGCGAACCTGTTTGATGAAATGCGCTTTAACCGCGATGGATCAGAAATCGCAGATTTCGTTCTAAACAAACCTGCTTATCGCTCTGCCGAAATTCTGGTGGCTGGCGATAACTTTGGTTGTGGCTCATCCCGCGAACACGCCCCTTGGGCGCTCAAAGATTTTGGCATCAAGGTTGTGATCTCAACATCTTTTGCAGACATTTTTTATAATAACTGCTTTAAAAATGGCATCCTTCCCGTGGTTCTGCCCAAGGAAGCCGTTGATGTTTTGATGGAAGACGCAGAGCGCGGTGAAAACGCACGCATTTCCGTGGATTTGGAAAACCAAACCGTTTCCTCCACCGATGGAACCGAGTTCTCTTTCGAAGTGGACGCCTTTAAAAAGCATTGCCTTGCCAATGGCTTAGATGACATCGGCCTGACAATGCAAAAGGAAAAATCCATCGACAGCTTTGAGGCAACCTACGCCGCAAAGACGCCTTGGGCCTAAATCCGCTCACACACTATATATAGATATGGCCACGGTTAAATGTGGCCATATTGTGGTGGTGCAGGATTACTACAGCACCGCCCCAAAACCCTCTGATTCCTAACAATTTTATCCATCTTGTCTTGATCGAGAATCCAATTTCGGTTTCATTAAGGCATAAATAAGGCTTAGGCCTATACAAAAGCCCAGCACGAACTGGGCGAGAGGATGAGAGCAGTGTTGACGAGGCTTGCAGGCGCGTCCGTAAGGGCCGCCCTAGTTGCCGCAATGATTGTATTGCCGGCGATTGTATTACCCGAAATATCCCCCAATGCGGCGGATCTTGCGATTTTGTCGGCGGCGATTGCTGCGGCTTTTGTTGTGTTTGAATACGGCTTCACCACACCCAGCCTGATCGAATTCCGCTTTGCCGCACCCTACAACCGTATCCGATTTGCGTTGCTGGCATTGCTATTAACGGCCATCGCATTTGCGTTCCGTGGCACCGTCGAACAAACGGCAACCACCATTGCCGTGTCATCCTTTGCCGTCACCAGCGCAAACATCTGGGAATTTTCTGGCAGTCCGCTCGTCTTCTTTAATGCTCTGACTCAAGAGCTGGAAACCGAAGGCCGCATCTTGCTTTCAAACGCCGCTGCTTTGGCGCTGTCTATCACGCTCTTGGCATTGATCCTGTTCAGCACTGTTATTTGGATGTTCCATTGGCCGCTAAAGGCCAAGAACTTTAACCTTTGGGTGAACATGCCAAATTTTGACAGCAACATTGACGACGAAACCCAACAAACTCTGCGCCAATCCGCATTGGTAAGCATGGTCATCGGGCTCAGCTTACCGTTCTTGATTCCACAGGCCGCGCTGGTCTTTATGGGCCCGCTACAACCGATCACGGCCACCAACTCGCTCCTTCTTTTGTGGATGATCGCTATTTGGTGCTTTGTCCCAGCCGCGTCTATCCTGCGATCTGTAGCACTTTATAAAGTGGCAAATCTGGTGGGTCAGATGAATTTGGAACAGGAACAGGACACATAATGTTTCGTTGGGTCCTGATCACAGCTTTCGTCTGGGTCAGCACCGCTCTTCACGCTGAACCCGTGCGCATCGCAACCTTCAACGCGTCACTCACCCGCAAAGGTCCGGGCCTTTTGCTGCGGGATATTCAACAGCTTAACGATCCCCAAATCCGCAATGTAGTTGCCATCATTCAAACGGTGCGCCCTGACATTTTGCTGATCAACGAACTGGATCACGATTACGAAAACCTCGCGCTGATCGCGTTTCTTGATCTGCTGGCCCAAGACATCGGTGATCGAAAGGGTATTCGATACCCCTACACCTATGCACCGCCACAGAACGTGGGCCTGCCCAGTGGCATGGACATGAACGGCGATGGCAAACTTGGTGGTCCCGCCGATGCCCACGGGTTTGGCAATTTTCGCGGCCAATATGCCATGGCTCTTGTGTCGCGCTATCCCGTTCTCTTGGCAGAGACGAAGGATTTTTCTGACATCCTGTGGAAAGACGTTCCCGATACGGATTTGCCGCGCAATGCGGATGGATCCCTGTTTCCCACAGACGCCGCCGCGAACAGTTTGCGCCTGTCGTCCAAGGGACACTGGGATGTGCCCATCGCCTTGCCAACAGGGGATACGCTACACATCCTAGCATCCCATCCCACACCCCCCGTTTTTGATGGACCAGAAGATCGCAACGGCAAACGCAACCGCGCCGAGATTCTGTTTTGGGATCGCTACATCCGCGACACATTTGATGCGGATGCAAGATTCGCAATCCTTGGCGATCTGAACGCCGATCCAAATGATGGGGACGGCAGCCACGACGCCATTCAAACCCTACTCACCGCTGGCTACGTGACGGACCCAGAACCCCGATCAAGCGGCGGTGCAATTGCGGCGCAAACCCAAGGTGGCGCAAACAACAACCACAAAACCGACCCTGCCACCGACACCGCCGATTGGCGTGACAAAGGTGGCCCTGGAAACCTGCGCGTGGATTATGTGCTTCCATCCACAGCCCTCAACGTGACAGGGGCCGGCGTCTTTTGGCCAGCCCCTGATGAATTAGGATATGAATGGATCGGGTCAGACGGTCGCGCGTCCTCCGATCATCGGCTGGTCTGGGTTGATCTGGAATGATGCGGCAGTCAGCACCGCCTCTTCCATCGGTGTTTCCACAAAATCGGGCAACAGCTTACGCAAAGCAGATCCGTCCATCTGATGCGGTTTATTCCACAGATACCGCATTTCGATGATTGGCCGCGCCAGCTTCCAAAACGGTATCAGCAGATACAGCGGCCACCAACTCATCTGCCCTGCATTTACCCCCAGAATCTTCGCCATCCGCTGCCCGCTCATCGTGTACCCTTCATAGTTCAGCGTGGTAAACACAGGCAGCTCTGCCCGTCTTTCAGCCAGCATCACAAACGCACGGCACATATCTGGTAAATACGCCCAAGACCGTGGGATATCCGTGGGCCCGGGGTAGGCGAACTTCCCTTTAGACAGGTTCTTAACAATGATCCTATCAAACCAATTGCCCGATGGAACGGTATCCAGAAAATCCCCTGCGCGCAGAATAATTGTACGCACGCCACTGGCTTTGAAGGTGGCTTCCATTTCCGTGCGAATGCGCCCCAATGGATTTGTCGCGGCGTGCGGTGTGTCTTCGTTCCATACGGCAGGTGCGTCTGCGCCATACACATACACATTGCCTGGGATCAACACTGTGGCCCCTGATCGCTGCGCCGCGTCAATCACCCGCGCGGTCAGCACGGGCACGTCTTTGGCCCACAATTCATAAGACGGATGCCAGCCCTGCACGATAACGTCCACACCATTCACTGCGGTGAGCAAATCATCCGTTTTGCGATCGAATCGCCGCACGGCCCACCCTGCATTTTCAAAAGCCAACGCCATGTTGCGCCCAAATTTACCCGTCGGGCCAAGGATTAAAGCAGTTTGTGTCATATCGTTTCCTTTCCAAAACTGTCTAACCCAAACCTATTCAATCCAATTTTGTATAGAAATTCCCATAACTTGCATTTTGACTATACAAAAATGTATAAAGTAAACATGCAAACTTTCGATTGGACCCTTCTGCAAAGCTTTCTGTCCGTGGCCGAAACGGGCAGCTACTCCGCCGCGGCGCGTGCAATAGGGCGCAGTCAGCCCACCATTGGGCGCCACATTGAACAGCTGCAAACCCAGCTGGGCGCGGTGCTGTTTCAACGGGCCACCTCTGGCTATACCCTTACGCCAACGGGCACTGCGCTGGTGGATCACGCACGCACTATGCAAGCGGCGGCCGCAAAAATCAGCCTGATCACCGAAGGCCAAGCCGAGGAGCTACGCGGCACAGTCCGCGTCACCGCATCCGAAATTGTCGCCACATACATTCTGCCCGAACTCTTGGCAGAGCTGCTGGACCAAGAACCCGAATTACAAATCGAACTGGTCGCCACCAATTCCAGCGAAAACCTGTCCATGCGCGAAGCCGACATCGCCGTGCGCATGGTCCAACCTGACCAACAAGACTTGATCGCCCGCAAACTTGGCGAGATCGAAATCGGCCTGTTCACCGCGCAACCCTATCTGGATCGCAAGGGAACACCCAAAGGTCTCGAAGACTTCGCTGACCACATTGTTTTGGGTTACGACAAATCCGATCTGATCATTCGCGGCATGGCGGAATTTGGCATGCAGGCCAAACGCGAAGATTTCGCCTTTCGCATCGACAACCAAGTCGCCTATTTGGAGGCCATCCGCGCAGGCGTCGGCATCGGCGCATCCCAACGCCGCCAAGCGGAGCGATATAACCTGATCGAGGTCATGCCAGAACTCAAGCTCCCCTCTCTCCCTGTCTGGCTCGCCGCCCACACAGAATTGCGCACCTCCGCCCGCGTCCGCCGCGTGTTTGACTTTCTGGCGGATCATTTGCCCGCACGGTTGTGATTTTAAGTATTTGGGGAACATTGAAACGCAGATCGCTTGACCCTATGACCCGCGCGACTTAGGACACGGTGGATATTTTTGAAAAGGACACGGGACCATGAACACTCCATCAATGTTGATCTTGCCAGGGGACGGAATCGGCCAAGAGGTCATGACCGAAGTACAGCGCGTCATCGAATGGTTCGGCGATAAACGTGACATGAAATTTGACGTGTCCGAAGACCTCGTCGGTGGCGCAGCCTACGATGCACACGGCACACCTTTAGCCGACAGCACCATGGCCAAAGCACAAGAGGTCGACGCAGTTCTGCTCGGCGCTGTAGGTGGCCCGAAATACGACGATTTGGATTTCTCAGTCAAACCAGAACGCGGCCTGTTGCGGTTGCGCAAGGAAATGGATCTGTTTGCGAACCTGCGCCCTGCCCAGTGTTTTGACGCCTTGTCCGATTTCTCATCTCTGAAACCAGAGCTGATCTCTGGCCTCGACATCATGATCGTGCGCGAACTGACATCTGGTTCTTACTTCGGCGAACCGCGCGGCATCTTTGAAGAAGACGGCCAACGCGTTGGCATCAACACTCAGCGCTACACCGAAGCAGAAATCGACCGCGTGGCCCGTTCCGCATTCGAACTGGCCCGCAAGCGCAACAACAAAGTCTGCTCCATGGAAAAAGCCAACGTCATGGAAAGCGGCATCCTCTGGCGCGAAGTGGTGACGGCCGTTCACGAAGCTGATTACGCCGATGTGGAACTGTCCCACATGTACGCCGACAACGGCGCGATGCAGCTGGTCCGCGCCCCGAAACAATTCGACGTGATCCTCACGGACAACCTGTTTGGCGATATCCTGTCTGATTGTGCGGCGATGCTCACAGGCTCACTTGGTATGTTGCCGTCTGCTTCACTCGGCGCGCCGATGGAAAACGGCCGCCCGAAGGCGATGTACGAACCCGTCCACGGCTCCGCCCCAGATATCATGGGCCAAGGCAAAGCCAACCCCTGCGCCTGTATCCTGTCTCTCGCCATGGCGCTGCGCTACTCCTTTGACCAAGGCGAAGAAGCCACGCGTCTGGAATCCGCTATCGAAAAAGTGCTCGCCAAAGGCATTCGCACAGGCGATCTGATGCAAGCGGATGGCGGCAAACCTGTCTCTACTTCAGAAATGACAGACGCCATCATCGCAGAGCTGCAATCCAGCCTGTAATTTTTCCTGACACAATCTTTCAAAGCAAAAGGGGGGCATAGCTTCCCCTTTTATGAATTTTGTAAATATTTATGACAAAAATTTCTCTAGACAGACGACCTACATATTGTGTAGTTCCTATTTCGTTCTCACTACACATATAAAATATCAAAGTTTACTAAGGAAATTGCCAGTTTTCATCACGGAAACAGTCAAAAGAGAATTGTCATGATTGTTGACAGATATCAAATTATAGTCATATATCTATGACAAGCGCCAAGTAGAGCGCACCAAGCGAGGCGAGCATAACCATCTAGCTTGGAGGCTTAAAATGAATATGAATAAAAACGAGCGTCCCCGTTCCATTCCGGATCGGATTTTCAAGGGCGTCATTTTCACGGCAGCGGTGTGTACGATTTTTGCAACTGTATACGGAGTGATTTATGTCGGTTGATTCTTCACAGCAAAACACGGCAAAAGCAGCGACTTCATTTCGCGAAATAATGAGCGACTTGATGCATCAAAAACGTCTGACGCAGGCGCAATTGGCGTTCAAGTGCGACATTAGTCAATCATATCTGAGTAGAATTGAATCTGGTAGTCGTTCTTTATCAGAAAAGTTGGCCGAAAAAATTGCTGGTCCACTTGGTGTCAAATCCGATGTTCTTCTTGCAGTGTTTAACGAATTGGAAGCAGGTTCCCAAAATACCCATCAATTTTTTATGGAACGTCTTTTGGGGAAGAAAAAGAACGAAGATTTTCTGGGGAAACGGGTCCGGCAATTACGTCATGATGACATCTTAGAAGTGTTTGGCAACAATCCAAGCGGCTCCTACGAGTTTAGAGGGAAATCTGAAGAAGTCGAAATCACCAATTTCGACCCAGACTTTTTGGAGGTTTCAAGTTACGATACGAGAGCCCACGGCATCGCAAGAATAGATGAAAATGGCGAGCGTGAATTTATTGAATCTGAGAAAGAGGTTGTGATTCCAGCTGGAGAGACTGTTTTAGTCAAAATTTTTGAGGAAATTACTTTCCCAAGTTGGCTTGAAGCGGAATTGGCTCCAGCTTCCAATATCGCAACGAAAGGATTGTTTGTTTCTCATGGTCCATTGATTGATCCTCTATTCAATGGAAGACCTATAGTGGTTAGTGTGCTTAATCCAACAAAAGAAAACCAAGTTATTTCAAGAAATGAGAGTTTTATGACTCTTCGGTTTTGGATAGCCGAAATTTAGTCATAAAACATGACACAACGGTCAGCGCACTTTTGCACCCGTCGCTATGGTCTGTGGGGCAGCATTTGTTTCGGCAATACCAAACCCTGCGGCCGCCTTATATTTGGCCGCATGGGCAGCCAGCTCTGCTTTGGGGATCACATCTTCGATGTCGTCGAACACCCCGCCGCAGCGTTCTTCGACCACACCTAAAATCGAATCTGGCCCCGACCCACGGTTCATCAAAACCACTTTGGATGCCGGCGGTAACATCTTTGCTTCATAGGCCTGCAAGGCCGCTGCATTCACCCCGTGATCCAGAAACGCCACGCCCAACTGCCGCGCATCAATAATTGCAGAACCAGCACCATTTGATCCAACGGGATAGGCCGCATGCGCCGCATCTCCCATCAGCGTCACATGTCCATCGGTCCATGTTTCAATCGGATCGCGATCCACCATTGGGTATTCATACACTGCTTTCGCGCCCTTAATCAGCGCGGGGATGTCAATCCATTCCGCTTGTAAGGCCGCCATTTGGGGCAGAAAATCATCCAAGTTCGCCTTCAGGTTCCAGTCTCCGCGCTCCCCTGCATCCCCGGGAACAAACTTCAACTCCGCAATCCAATTGATTGTGGCCAAACCTGTTTTTGGATCTGCTGCACTAATGGGATAAGACACAAACCGTACATCATTGTTTCCGATCATCACCATCGACGCGCCGCTTTTGAACGGCTTGGCTTGTGTTGTGCCGCGCCACAAAACATGCCCTGCCCAATGCGGTTCACCCTGATCTGGTTGCATCTGTTTGCGAATGGCTGAATGGATTCCATCCGCCCCAATGGCCACCGCACCCTCTGCCTGTTTTTGGGAAGCATCCCGATGTGTCAGATGCAACACCGCCCCATCTGCTGTGTTTTCAAACCGTTGTACCGACCAACCTGTTTCCACACATTCCGCTCCCGCCCGTTCAATCAGCGTGCGGTGCAACATCATGTGTAATTCGCCTCGATGCACTGAATATTGCGGCCAGTTATATCCCGCCCAGGTGCCCCGCGGCTCCAGCCAAACTTGCCGACCGGATTTCGAATACATTCCATAATCGCGGGTCTTGACCCCAATCTTGGGCAAAGCGTGTTCCAGCCCCAAATCATACAATTCGCGCACCGCAGTGGGCTGCAAATTGATACCCACGCCCAGTGGTTTGATCTCGGGCACGGCTTCGAACACTTTGAACGGCACACCAATTTGATGGCAGGTCAGACCCAACGCCAATCCCGCGATGCCCCCACCTGCAATCAATACCGTCATGTGTCTTTCCTGTTTAAACCGCCGTAAAACGTTGTTGAATCTGATGGGCAATCTGATCGCGCACCAAACGATACTGGTTCAGCTTTGCTTCACGATTATCGCCAAATCCGCTGGGGTCCATTGTTTGCCAATACTCCACCTCAAGCGAATAAAACCGCGTGTATTCCAGTGCGCGGCGTTGCGCTGCGGGGGACAAGGCCACGATCAGGTCATAGCTGTCCAGATCATCACCCCATTCCATCAGATCATCAAAAGATCGCGTGCGATGGCGGGACAATTCCACGCCCACTTCGCGGCAGACATTGATCGCAAATCCATCGATTTCCATGTCCCCTTTCACCCCCGCCGATTGCACAAAAATCGACGTGCCCACATGCTGCTTTAACAACCCTTCGGCCATCGGCGACCGAATCGAGTTGTGGTCACAGGCAAACAGGACCGATTGGGGTTGAAACAGCTCGCTCATATCATCCGCGCATGTGCAAAACGCAGATCAAGGTGAACAGTCGTCGCGCGGTCGGCATGTCTGTTTCGATCTTACCGTCCAGCCGCTCCAACAACTGGCGCGAACCTTCATCGTGAATGCCGCGCCGCCCCATATCAATCGCCTCGATTTGGGCGGGAGGCAGCTTTTTCACTGCATCAAAATAGCTTTCGCAAATTTGAAAGTAATCCTTAATCACCTGCTTCAACGGTGACACAGACAGATGAAATTCCGATGCGGGCGATCCATCTTCGGTGCGCACATCACAGACCACACGGCGATCCTTGATCGACAACATCAACCGATACGGCCCCTCTGGCACAGGTTTATCCCCTCGCTGAACCAGACCGAACACGTTTTCTTCCATCAGATCGAACAACGCCACTTTACGCTCCCGCTCCACTTCTGGTGTGGGGGCGGGTAAACCACGATCGTCCAGTTCAACATGGATCAGTTTCGACATCTCAGCCATCACTCAGTACCTTCATTTAATTGCTCGAGTCGCGCTCGAACCGACAGGCCATGGGCCTGCAAACTTTCTGACTTTGCCAACGTTTCCGCCGCCGGCCCAATCGCCCGCAATGCCGCTGGCGTCATTTGTGCCAATGTCGTTCGCTTCATAAAATCGAGCACATTAAGCCCAGAAGAGAACCGCGCCGACCGCGCCGTTGGCAACACATGGTTTGGTCCACCGATGTAATCACCAATCGCTTCGGGCGTCCACGCCCCAATGAAAATCGCACCCGCATGGCGGATTTTCTTGGAATAGGCCTCGGCGTCCGCAACACATAACTCCAGATGTTCAGGTGCAATCCGATCCGACAGCGCGGCGGCCTCGTCCAAATCCTTAACCAAAACCACAGCCCCGAAATCCCGCCAGCTTGCCCGCGCAATATCGCGCCGCTCCAGCGTTTCGAGCGCGGCCTCAACAGACGCCACAACCGCTTCGCCAAATGCCGCATCATCCGTGATCAAAATCGACTGCGCACTTTCATCGTGTTCCGCTTGGCTCAGCAAATCCATCGCGATCCAATCAGGATTGTTATCTTTATCCGCGATCACCAAAATCTCGGACGGACCCGCAATCATATCAATGCCCACGGTCCCATACACCCGCCGTTTCGCCGCCGCCACAAACGCATTGCCTGGCCCTGTAATCTTATCCACCTTGGCAATCGTCTGCGTGCCATAGGCCATCGCGCCCACTGCTTGCGCCCCGCCGATACGGTAAACTGTTTCTACACCCGACAATCGTGCCGCCAGTAACACCAAAGGGTTCACCTCTCCGCGCGGGGTCGGCGCACAAATGACCAGATTTTCCACCCCTGCCACGCTGGCAGGTATCGCATTCATCAATACGCTCGACGGGTAACTCGCCAGCCCACCTGGCACATACAGGCCCGCCGCCTCAACAGGGGTCCAACGCCACCCAAGCTGTGCGCCGCTGTCATCTGTCCACCAAGCATCTTCTGGAACTTGCCGTTCGTGATAGGCCCGAATACGATCCGCCGCCAACTCCAACGCGTCCCGCTCTGCGCTCGGAACTGTTTCAATCGCCGCATCAATCTCTTCGCGGGTAAACGCCAACGTGTCTGCTGTCAGGTCCAGCTGATCAAACTTCGCCGTCAGCTCAATCACTGCCGCATCGCCACGGTCCCGAACATCCGCAAGGATGTCCGCCACAACAGCATCCACATCCGCGTCAGACTCCCGCTTCATATGAAGCAAGCCCTCGAATGCAGCGGCAAAATCAGAATCAGAACTGTTCAGAAAAATCGGCATGTGGTGTCTCCTGCCACGGTCTTACCCGCGCACAGGCACAGGCTCAAGCAGGATGCGAAGGAACCTTACCAGACGGCGCGATATAAGGCCGCGTCACATCGGCCAACGTCACCTCCACACATTCTACATCGAGCGCAATTGCACCATCACCAGCCAGTGTCAGCACAACCGTACCCGCTCCATCCTCGCCTGCTTCAAACGTCATGGACAGCACAGAAATCACCTGCTCTTTGTCTTTCAGGTCCAGCCCCGAAGACCGCACCTTCAACACACTATCAAACACAACAACCGCTTGCACGCGTTCCACAGCCCGTTTTGACGCCGCCGCAGCATCGACGTCTTCCCAACGAAACCGATTGGCCAGCAGTCCAAACCGCTGCTCGCCTGCTTGAAACTGCATTTCGGATACTGGCAAAACCGCATCTTGCAGCACCGCAGAAATCGCCACCAAATCTTCGGAATCTTGTGCCTTTAGGCGCAGCGGTTTCTCGGCTCCATCTTCAAAACGTGCATCATCAACCATCAGTCAGAAACCCGTTCTATGTGTGCGCCGATGCCGCTGAATTTGCGCACAACTTTTTCGTATCCACGATCAAGGTGATAGACACGGCTGACAATCGTTTCGCCTTCTGCGGCAAGGCCCGCGAGGATCATCGAAACAGACGCCCGCAGGTCAGTCGCCATCACAGGCGCGCCCTTCAACTGATCCACACCATGCACCGTGGCTGTGCCACCAGAAACCTCAATATTCGCACCCATGCGCGTCAGTTCTGGCGCGTGCATGAATCGGTTTTCAAAGATGGTTTCTTCCAACACAGACGTACCTTCTGCCGTACACAACAACGCCATCATCTGCGCTTGCAAATCGGTCGGAAAGCCAGGGAAAATCTCGGTTTTAACATTCACCGCTTTAACCCGTGAGCCCTTGTTCTTTACCTTCAAACCCGTGGCGGTTTCAGTGACAGAAATGTCAGCCTCTTCCAGCTTGTCACAAAACGCATCCAAAAGATTGCGCCGCCCACCAAGCAGTTCGACCTCACCCCCTGCAATGGCAGGGGCCAGCATATAAGTTCCAAGCTCAATGCGATCCGTCACAACAGGATGCGTCGCACCATGCAATCGGTCTACACCCTGAATTTCAATGCGGCTTGTGCCTTCGCCTTCGATCTGCGCACCCATCTTGCGCAGACATTCCGCCAAATCCACAATCTCTGGCTCTTTGGCCGCATTCTCGATCACAGTCGTGCCTTTGGCCAAGGTCGCCGCCATCAAAATATTCTCGGTCGCCCCAACAGACGCAAACCGCAATGGCACAACGGCTCCTTTCAACCCACCAGATGTCTTGGCGTGCAGATACCCGTCCTTCAACTCAATCGTCGCGCCCATTTTTTCCAGCGCATCGGTGTGAATATCCATCGGCCGCGCCCCGATGGCACAGCCCCCTGGCAAGGACACAACCGCATGGCCCATCCGCGCCAACATTGGCCCCAGAACAAGGTTCGACGCCCGCATTTTACGAACAATATCGTAATGCGCCACGTGGTTGGTAATCTCTTTCGTGCCCAGCGCCTGAACCGTACCATCCTGCAAACCCGCCACTTCCGTGCCAAGCGAGGCCAACAATTCCGCCATCGTTTTGATATCAGACAACCGCGGCGCATTGGTCAGCGTCAACGGCTCCTCGGACAACAACGTGGCAGGCATCAACGTCAAACACGCGTTTTTCGCCCCCGCAATTGGAATTTGCCCATTCACGGGGCCATTCCCCTTAACGATAATGCTGTCCATACGCGCTGCCCTTTAAGTCTCTTTAT
Organism: Amylibacter sp. IMCC11727; assembly: GCF_029854195.1. Lineage (NCBI taxonomy): Bacteria > Pseudomonadati > Pseudomonadota > Alphaproteobacteria > Rhodobacterales > Paracoccaceae > Amylibacter > Amylibacter sp. IMCC11727. Next base: position 348,425 of record NZ_CP122960.1, on the reverse strand, counting down.
CCGCGTCGCTGATGCGTCCGCGTGTTTGTTGTTTTCGACGTTGCAAATTCTCACGCAATTGCTTGCGCAACCGTTCCGCCCGTTCAGCGGCTTTCTTTTCTTTTGGGGACATCTGAGCCCCCTTATCTGCTTGCGTCTTGCCCATGCAGACGTCTGTACATCACACTTGCCAGAACGTCTAGTTTACGCTTGCATATGCACGCATTTCCGCTAAAACCGCGCCATTCTAGGACGCTGCCGTAGCTCAGGGGTAGAGCACTCCCTTGGTAAGGGAGAGGTCGGGAGTTCAAATCTCCCCGGCAGCACCACAGAGCAAGTCGCCAAACTTGCTCGCGTCATCCACCCAACTTCGCATAGCGGCAGGTGTTTCGCAGAAACTCTGAGAGCGTCTGAGCGCTGCCCGACAGATGTTTGGAACAAAAATCAAGAGCCCACACCTCTTGCGCCACACGGTTCGCACTCGTATCCAATCAGCATGAACGTCCTGTCCTTCTTCCTAAACCTCCCCATCATCCTGATAATCACGGCCTTTATCGCCCCAACCGTTATCGAAAACCAAACTTTTTCAGGTCGCGTCACATGGGTCAGCGATGGGGACACGTTCAAAATGTCAGAACACCGCTGGGCCATTCGCATCTGGGGCATTGACGCTGCCGAACGCGACACGCCCAAGGGGAAAGCCGCGCGCGCATTTGTCACCAATCTCATCAAAGGCAAACGCCTAAACTGCGATCTTGTCGTGGTCGACAAATACAAACGCACTGTGGCCACCTGCTATCTCGGTGGCAAAGACATCGCACCAATGATCCTCGATGCCGGTCACGCTGAAGAATACTGCAGCTTCTCTAACGGCTATTATGGTTATTGTTGAGCCTGCGGCGCTTTCCACAGCGCCCCAAACAGCATTACCGCCGCGATCCAATCCGCAGCCATGATGCCAAACAGCGCCATACGTGTCAGCCCCGTCTGCCCCATGCCAGCCCCCATCGCGTAAACGCCGCCGATCATGGCCAGCAGAAACGCGATGTGTGCCAGCCAGCGCATGCCCCGTTGCAGGCCTGCACCGATGACAAACCACATAACCGCGCCGACGATCATCGGCACCAAAAATCCACCGCCAGACACAGCGATGACCACGATGTGCAATACCGCCGATACCAGCAGAACCAATGCTGCCAAACGAAACGGGCTTTGGGATTGTTCCATATCTCTTACTCCTCTGGGCAGGGCATATTGGCCGCGCCCCACAGCAAAACGTCATTGGCATGTTCTTGCACCGAATAGGGTGCTGGCTCTCGGCCACCGCCGGGCTTCCACGCCCAGTGCAATACCACATCATGGCCCAAATGGCTGGCGATTTCTTCGAATGTGCGCCCACCGTTGGTCTCTGGATTGCGCAGTTGCGCGCAAATCTCGGCAGAACCTTTGCCAAACCATGCCGCCTCGGGTGGAGCCAACCGCCAGTCACCATCAACCCCTGGGGGCGTATGCGGTTCGTCCGAAGCAGTGCCCACATGACAGGTAGAACATAACAACGTTTCCACCCCAATACGGCTCTCCCCTGCGCGAATGTTCATGCCATGGGGTCGCGCCTTGCCATAGGTCGGGCCAGACCACATGGGCCGATCGCTCTCGCCCACATGACAGTTCGCACAACGGGGGTGCGACACCACCTCATACATCCGCGCCCATGCCTCAAGACCCTGCGCCTCTGACACATTTTCAGGCACAACAATATCAATCTCTTCGGCCTGCGCGACAGGCGCAGCCATCAAAAGAGCGGCAAGAATTGCTTTAATTTTCATGCCCAACCTCAAACAAAATCGATGAATTTGTTGAAAGGCATTTCACGCAACCGCTGCCCTGTGGCCGCAAAAATCGCATTGCCCAGCGCAGGGGCCGCAGGCGGCACAGGCGGTTCGCCAATCCCACGAATTTGCGCCTGATTTTCCAACCCCTTCACCGTGATATCTGGGCATTGGTACAACCGCATCGCCTCATGCGCGTGATAATTTTCCTGCTCCGCCATCCCATCAGCATAGGTGATCTCACAGTTCATCGCATGGCCAAGACCATAGACAACGCCACCTTGCACGAGGTTTTCAAAGTTGATCGGGTCCACCACGGTGCCCACATCCGCAGCCACCCAAACCTTATCAATCTTGATGCCAGCGTCGGTGTTGGTCACTTCAATAACCTCTGCGGTCGGCACACCGAAACTCTCAACAAAGGCAACGCCGCGGCCCTTGTTCGGCCCCAACTCCCCGCCCCAAGAGGACATTTCAGCAACCGCTTCCAGCACTTTGCGAGACACAGGGTCGGCCATCAAACGAATGCGCTCCTCCATCGGATCAGCGCCCGCCTGATGGATCAATTCATCAAGAAATGTGTCAAAGAAAAAGCCAGCCGCTGGCGCTCCGACGGACCGCCAAGAAGACGTCGGCGCGAGCTCTGCGGCGCGAAATGCACACATGCGGAAGTTTGGAATGCCGTAAGGATTGTTCCAAGACCCCGCCGCAATCTGTGAATCAGGCCCCGCCGCTGGAATATTCGCCCGCCCCATCTGCGAAGAAATCACCGAGGGTGCCGCAATATTCAGATCAAGTGCCACAACTTTTCCGTCCGCAACCGAGCCCTTCGCCCGCCCCATCGCAATATGGCGTGGGAAGTCATGTGCGAAATCCTCTTCGCGGCTGTATGTTAGTTTTACAGGCGTGCCGCGCATCTGGTTTGCGATCTCGGCGGCCTGTTTGATGTGCTCAAACTCCAACCGATGGCCAAAACTGCCGCCCATATATTGGTTGTGCAAAATCACCTGATCCTGCGCATGCCCCGTGACACCACCCACAATCAGCTGCAACTGACGCTGAACTTGGTGGCCTGTCCACACCTCAACCGCGTCATCCGTCACGCGAATAATGGCGTTGAGCGGTTCGAGCGGCGCATGCGCCACGTAAGGGGAACGATACTCCGCCTCAATCACATCCTCGCCGCCAATCTTGGTTTCAACATCACCGTCATTGCGCCATTCACGATCCAGCTTTTCTGGCCCAAAACTTTCGGCCAATGCCGCCCAATGATCTGTCTGCTCCGCTGGATAGGGGGCCTTACCCCATGTGACATCAATCGCATCCACCGCTTGAAACGCCCGCCAAGTATTGTCGGCGACAACAGCCACACCACCCGTGATGTCCAGAACATTGGACACTCCCCGCATCTTTTTCGCTTCGGTCGCATCGTACCCTTCGATCGATCCACCCTGGCGCGGGTTGGTGCGCACGGCGGCATAAACCATGCCGTCCACTTCAATATCAATGCCGTAAGGCAGCGTGCCCGTGGACTTGCCCACAATATCCAACCGCTGCATCGGCTTCCCGATCAACCGCCATTCGCTTGGGTCGCGCAGCGTTACATCCATCACTGGATCAAGCGTTGCCGCTTCCGCCGCCAAATCCGTATATTTGATCGACGTACCATCTGGCAAAATAACCGCCGCCGCTTTCGTCTTTAGCTGATCAACAGGCACGCCCGTGCGTTGTGATGCGGCCAGTTTCAGGGTCTCACGCGCCACTGCACCCGCTTTGCGCAGCTTGTCGAAACTGTCAGGAATGGTGGTCGATCCACCCGTGCCTTGCAGCCCGATCAGTTTCGTCAAACCGCCCATCATAGACCGCATAGTTTCCGCTGTTGCAGACTGATCCGTGGCTGCAAACGGGGCCAATTCTCCCCCCATCGCTGTGTTCCAATAAGCCGCATCAGGTTTGCCAAAACTGGTTTCAAACTGCCCCAGCTCCAGATCCATCTCCTCCGCGATCAAGGCCGCCTGGGAAGAGACAACACCCTGCCCTTTGTCCCCATGCGGCGTGATCAGTGTGATGGTCTCCCCATCAATCCGCACCCACGGGTTAAAACTCGCTTCCCCATCCCCCAGATCAGCTAGGTTCGGGTTCGCATTCGGGCTGTTCACCGCATAAACGCCAAAGGCCACGCCACCCACAACGGCAGCAGACCCAATTAAAAATGCACGACGACCAATTGTTCTCAACTTGCCCATGATTATGCCTCGTTCAGTTTTTTGGCTGCGGATTTAACGGCGGCGCGAATGCGCGGATAGGTCCCGCACCGACACAGGTTCGCGGACATGGCCGCGTCAATATCGGCATCCGTCGGCTCGCTGTTAAAATCGAGGAAGGATGCGGCTTGCATGATCTGCCCAGCCTGACAGTACCCACATTGCGCCACCTGATGTTCGACCCACGCTTCTTGAACCGCGTGCATCGCGGCGGGTGTGCCCAATCCTTCGATGGTTGTGATTTCCCCGTCTACATCGCCCACATTGATGGAACAGGATCGCACCGCAGTGCCGTCCACATGCACCGTACAAGCGCCGCACTGGGCAATGCCACATCCGTATTTCGGCCCTGTGATCTTGAGCTCGTCGCGCAGCGCCCACAACAGCGGCATCTCGGGTTCAACATCAAGCGTGTGCTCGGTTCCGTTCACGGTTAGCTTCATCACAAAATCCTCCATCTGCGGTGTGGCGTGGCTTCAAGATACCGAACCACCCACAAAAGGAAACTTGCAAATCGCGCCAAAACACTAACAAATCGCGCCAACACCCGTGAAGCCCATTCTCTTTCGCACCGCATTTCGTAAAATCAGGCCATGCAACCCCGTACCAAATATTACATCGCAAACGAGATGCAGCACATGTGCGCCTCGCTTGGCGTATCGCCGCAAAACATCCTGCGCCGCTCTGGCCTGCCTGCGGATTATTTCGATACCGATGATCCGGGTGTTTCTCCGGAACAGATGTTTGCCCTTTGGGATGCTTCAGCCAAAGAATACACGGGCGACGATCTGCCGATCCTTTTGGGAAAGGCGTTGGCCAATGGGAATTCAGGCCCAATTATCCTTGCCTTCACCTGTTCGCACACGGTCGCCGAAGGATTTGATCGGATCGCTGTGTTTAAACCCCTCGCGGGGCCATTCAAACTGACAACAACGCGCACGGCTGAAACCTATACTGTGACAATGGAATCGTCGCTGCCAACACTACCACTGCCCCCATTGGTCGGCGCGATGGATATTGTGTTTTTCGTGGAACTGCTGCGCACCACGACGGGTGAAACCATCACGCCACGGCACGCCACACTGCCCCATACCGTAGACGGCATTGCCAAGATTGAATCCTTTATTGGCACACCAGTGGAACACGGTATCAAAGTCTCTGTGACCTTTGACTCCGCTGTTGCGGATCTGCCCCTCGTTACAGAAAATGATCTGTTGTGGGCCTATTACGAAAAAGACCTGACACGAAAGCTCGCGATCCACGAAAAAGACACGCCAACCACTGATCGCTTGCGCGCCACGTTGCACAAAATGCTGCCCAGCGGGAAACACACGGCGGATGACGCCTGCCAGCGCTTGCATATCTCAAAGCGGACGTTGCAACGTCAACTCGCAGCCGAAGGAACCACCTATCAGATGGTGCTAGATACCACGCGGTCTGATCTCTCGCTCCACTATCTGCGCAAACACGACATGAGCGTGGAGGAAGTCAGTTACTTGCTGGCCTACCGCGATCCAAACTCGTTCTACCGTGCCTTTCAAAACTGGACAGGTATGACCCCCGCGCAAGCCCGCGTCACACAGCCCTGACGAAACGTCACAGTTTCCTTACGATGGCCCCGCACGCATAGTCGTGCCATGACTGATCTTGTTTTCGACACCGCCATTGCCCTCACTGAAACCGCACCGGGCGAATGGTCTGGGCAATCGAGCCCCGATTACGCCAACATGGTCGGCGCATATGGTGGCATCGTGGCGGCAACCCTACTGAACAGCGTCCTGTCAGACAGCCGCGGTGCGGGCACACCCGTGTCCCAAACCGTCAATTTTTGCACAGGGCTCGGTGCAGGCGCATTTCGCATCACAACGAAATTGCAACGGGCAGGAAAATACATCCAACACTGGTCCACCGAACTGACCCAAGGCGACACGATCATCGCCACGTCGTCCGTCGTGATGGGCAATCGGTCTGAAACGTTCAGCCACCAACCCGCGCCCATGCCAGACGTGCCCCCAGCCCAAGACATCACGCCGATGGGCAATATCATTCCGCTCCAATGGACCAACCGATACGATTACCGCTTTGTAAACGGCGGCCCCGAAGGGCTCGGCACACCACGCGAAACATTGGGGGACAGCCAAACACGGGTTTGGCTCGCCGATGCCCCGCGCCGTCCGCTCGATTATCTGTCGCTGGCGGCGCTGGCAGATTGCTTCTTTCTACGCCTGATCCAAATTCGCGGCACGATGGAACCGATGGGAACGGTCACGCTCACCACACATTTCCTCGCCACACCAGACGATCTGGCCCGACAAGGAGAAAGCCATTTGCTCGGCGTGGTGGATGCCAACCGCATGCACAACCAATTCCACGATCAAACTATGCAGTTGTTCAGCACAGACGGCAAAATCCTCGCCTCTGGCACACAACTGGTTTGGTATCGGCAATAAGGTTTAAAACGCCTTAAACGTCATAATTGTGTGGGTGCGTTCAATCCCATCGATATCAAGGATGTAATCATTGATATATCGCCCTGTATCTTCGCCCTCTGGAATATACAGCTTGAGCAGCAGATCATAATCACCGCTGGTGGAATGCAATTCAGCATAGGTTTCACGCAACGCAATTTCATCCGCAACGGCATAGGTCTTGCCAGGCTTGCATCGGATTTGGATAAAAACAGTGTTCATTGCAGGACCCTTCGTCAAACGCCTTTTCGGTATGGTCTACCCAAATAAGAAGAAGGTCAATGACAAGCAGAAACACACTGCGGATAGAATGAAACGAGGCTCGCGCGCACTGTGACGTATCATTAACGCGCTAGGAATCACCGAAAAGTGATCGCCAGTCCCTTTTGCACTGATGCCAAAAAACAGACGCGCGATCTCATATGGGGATCATTGTCCTAACGGCGGAAACAATGCCTCAAACTTGCCCCGTTTAAGGGCGATTTTCGGGGTGTTTTGCCTCATTTCGGCCCCTTCAATGGGTAAAGTTATTTTTAATAAAAAGTGTCCCTAGCTTTATGAGTGCTGCCAATGTCCTTAGATCATTCAATGCCCCTTACGGTGGAAAACACCCCCGTTTATGACCCCGCCATCCGTCAATCCGCCGACGCGGACCTAACTGGGCGACCGCAAAGCGTTTCGAGCATTCTGGCAGGCACGCCGATCACAACGGACAAGGGCGAATTGCCCGTAGAGTTTCTACAGCCTGGCGATTTTGTCATGACCAAGGATGCTGAATTTGTGCCCCTGCGCGGTATTGGCAGTTATACCGTGTCCCGCTGGGACATGATCCGCCAACCCGAACTGCGGCCCATCGTGTTTCCCAAAGACAGCATTGGCAATGACACCGAATTACGGTTCTGCGGCATGCACCGCGTATTCCTCACATCAATCTTTGCGGACATGATTTTTGGCACGCCAGATGTGCTTGCGCCTGCCCGCAGCTGCGTCGGCCACCTTGGCATTTACGAAGATGCCCGCAAACGCCCTCCACAATACTTTCAACTGCTGCTCGACCGTCATGAGCTAATCGGCTCCGCTGGCGCTTGGACAGAAAGTCTATTCCTTGGTGATGTACCCAAACAAACCCAAGAACATCCACGGTCTTGGATCATGGCAAATGATTTTGACGTTTCACAAATCCTGCATACGGAAACCGCGCGCATGACCCTGGATCAAAAGGAATCCCGCGTGTTGTTCAACAAAATGAACGGTATGGCCGAAGCGGTTTAATCTGCATGCGCTGAAACAACGAGCAATCCCTTCGAACGCTCGGACAGACTTCTGCACAAATTACCAAATCGTTAACTACGACGCGTCATAGAAGACGCGTCTAGGTTAACCCGCTGTTAATGGTGATCACCCCTTCACGGTGTAATCATGATCTTGCCGTCTTTGATCTGCGTTGCCGCAGCCAATCCAGACACCACATCCCGCAGCGGCAGATAAGTCGCCACATCTGTTTTCCACGTGCCGTCTGCAAACCGCGTCTGCACCTCTTTGGCAAACCGTGGCATCTCGGCCCCATTGGCCTGCATCCACGGTGTCAGCCAAAAGCCTTCGATCACTTTGGATTGGAAAATCAACTGCCCCATCTGCGTCATCGGAAACAGCTCTGGGTTCAGCTTCCCATAACTCACCCAGCGCGCGCGGTTCGGCATCATCGTGAACACCCGCTCCGAAATCGCATCCGTCACCGCATCGAGGAAAACCCGTGGTTTATGCTCACGGGACGCCGCCGCGAATTGCGCATCAAAATCATCCGCTGTCACGTCCAAAGCAACTGTCGCGCCCAGCGCCATCAACGCATCAGCTGCATCTTTACGGCGCACCAAACAGATCGTCTTTAACCCCTTATCCTTGGCCAATCCAAGCATCAGTTTCCCAAGCTGGCTCGCCGCAGCCGACATCACAAAACAATCGCCATTCTTTTCGGCGATATCGACCATACCCACAGCCGTCAGCGGGTTCACGATCTGCGCTGCGCCGTCCTCGTCCTTCACAGAGGGGTGCAGCGGAATGCACATCATCGCCATAGTCACACAATACTCCGACCACGCCCCTGTGGTTACAAACGCCACGCGCTGTCCCACCAAATGCTCGGCACCTTCACCCGCGGCCACAACATCACCGCAGCCTTCAAATCCAGCGGCCTTCCCCTGCTCCCGTGGCTGGCCATATTCACCTTTAATGAAATGCAGATCGGACGGGTTCACCGACGCCATGCGCAGCTTGATCAACACCTGCCCTTTGCCCGGTGTTGGCATCGGCAACATCCCATCCTTCAGATACTCCGCCGCGTCCTCAATCACAGGGCCTTCGGATCGGCCAGAATACCCATCCAGTTTTTGAATAACGGAAAATGTCTCGTTTGGCAGATCGCTCATGGCTTGGTCCTTTTCATGTGACGCCGCGTCCAACGCGCAGTCTTGCGGCTATTTGCTTGGCATCAGAATAGCGCACGTCCTAAACTGTCAACAAATCCGCTACGGCACAAAGGAACACAGCATGCTCAACGAACTTTTCGGTCTTTCTGGCAAAACGGCGCTTATCACGGGGGGCGGCTCGGGTATTGGTGCCATGATGGCCCATGGTTTTGCCCACGCAGGCGCCCGCGTCATCATCTGCTCGCGCAAACTGCATCAAGTGGAAGACACGGCAGCCCAGATCAACGCCACAAACCCATCAGGCAGCGTCGAAGCCTTTTCAGGTGATGTCGGGAGCGAAGACGGCATTGACGCCATCGTCGCCGAGGTCAACAACCGCACCGACGACCTCCATATCCTTGTGAACAACGCAGGTATCAGCTGGGGCGCACCGCTCGGCCAATTTCCACATTCCGCTTGGGAAAAGGTCATGAACGTGAATGTGGCGGGCCTTGCCCACCTTACTCAACAGCTTCTGCCAATCCTGATCAAAACCGCAACGGATGAAGACCCTGCACGCGTGCTGAATCTCGGCTCTGTCATGGGCAAACACCCGCTGGCTGATGGCGCCTACAGCTACTCCGCGTCCAAGGCCGCCGTACATCACCTCACCGCAATTCTCGGCAAAGAACTGGCAGGGCACCGCGTCACCGTAAACGCACTGGCCCCCGGCCCCTTCCAATCCAAAATGACAGCCTTTGCCACCGCCAAAGAAGAACAAGCCAAAGCCGTCGGCGGCGATGTCCCGCTGGGCCGTATCGGCAAACCCTCCGATATCCAAGGCGCGTCGCTGTTCCTGTGTTCCCCAGCAGGGGCCTATGTTACGGGTGCAATCCTGCCGCTCGACGGAGGTATTCATGTTATTACAGGTGGCAACCTGTTTGGCGCAGCCATGTAAGACAGCACAAACAGGCCATCACACAGATGGCCTGTTCCAAATTTCAGAATTCGGTGAAACGCGGCGCTCTATCCGTAGAATGCCAACATCAGTGCCAGCAAAACAAAACCAGCGATCAAACCCATCGTAAACGTTGCAGCAATCACAAGCGTCATATCAGTACCCCATACTCTTACACGTCTAAACAGCGGCAGCTCACGACGTGCGTTTCCCTATCGTCACCCACGTGGGCATTGCGACAGATACATGCAAGCCTCTGGCGTGATTCGGTCCGTTTTGCCCAGCCTAACGTTACGGAAACATGCCCTAATCACCCTTATTTTGAATTAAGAGTAGTGCCTCAAATAAGCGCAATTTACCTATAATTGAATCGGTGCTGACCTGTCCGCAGCCGTGTCTTGGCTAAACACATTGATCCATCGCTCGTCTTGTCGGCGCCACAAGGAACTCACATACATCGCGTCCGATGCGTCGCGCCCCACACGCGTAAATGTTGCGCAGTAACTTAACAGCGCGTGATCGGCCCCTACTGCCATCACACGGGCATCATCTATTGAAAACGTTAAAATCGTTGGACCATCAGACAACTGCCCCACATGATCAGCTTTTGTCGCAAACCCATCAGCGTAAACACCAAGGAATGCGTCAGATAACAAGGCCGCATCCCGCTCGGCTTCACCCGACACAAGGGCTTGCCAAACTTCCGTTTCATAGAAAACGATTTCAGTTAACAGGTCGCGCGTCACTTTAAAGCCACCGAAACCCCTTCGCCAACACCGTGCTTGCTGTCACGGGGCACAATCACCACCTGCTTTACCCCTGCTGGCACCTTCACCCCACTCAAAGACCGCGTGAAAGGCTGCTCATTCACATGAGGATGATGCAGCACCCGATACCCCAGCTCCGTGCCATCTTCCAAATACACACCCCATCCATCGGCATAATGCTCCCAGCCCGTATCAGCATGTTTGATCGTCACCGAAAACGTCCACGTTTCCCCCGATTTTCGCGCATCCACATCCGTCACAACCGCAGAATCAGCAAAGGCTGCCCCCGCAAAAACCACGCCAATCGTTGCCAAAACACCTAATTTCATCGCAAATCACTCCTTTTGACGCCCTTGTTAACAATAAATCATGCCAAAGGCATTTCACTTATCCGTAAACCACGCTACATGGCCGACGTCCAATAAGGACATGTCCAAAACCAAATTCTAGGAGAACCTAACATGGGCTACCGTGTTGTTGTCGTAGGCGCCACAGGCAATGTGGGCCGCGAAATGCTGAACATTCTGGCAGAACGCCAGTTTCCCGTAGACGAAATTGCAGCGCTTGCATCGCGCAAGAGCAAGGGTACGGAATGCAGCTTTGGCGAGACGACACTGAAAACGGAAGACTTGGACACTTTCGATTTCACGGGTTGGGATATGGCGCTTTTCGCAGTTGGATCCGAAGCCACCAAACAATACGCGCCAATCGCGGCGGCGGCTGGCTGTGTGGTGATTGATAACTCTTCTTTGTATCGCTACGACCCTGACGTTCCGCTGATCGTTCCAGAATGTAATCCAGACGCGATCATGGATTATTCCAAAAAGAACATCATCGCGAACCCGAACTGCTCCACTGCGCAAATGGTTGTAGCCCTCAAGCCGCTGCACGACCGCGCCAAAATCAAACGCGTTGTTGTGTCCACCTACCAGTCCGTTTCTGGCTCTGGCAAAGGCGGCATGGACGAGCTGTGGCTGCAAACCAAAGGCACCTTCGTACCAGGCCAAGAAGTCGAACCAGGCATCTATACAAAAGACATCGCATTCAACGTGATCCCGCATATTGATGTGTTTATGGATTCTGGCGACACCAAAGAAGAATGGAAAATGGTCGCCGAAACGAAAAAAATCGTCGACACGTCTATCAAAGTCACCGCAACCTGTGTGCGCGTCCCTGTGATGGTGGGCCACTCTGAATCCATCAACATCGAATTCGAAGATTTCCTTGATGAAGACGAAGCCCGCGATATCCTGCGCGAAGCACCGGGCATCATGGTTGTCGATAAACGCGAAGACGGTGGTTACATGACCCCCAAAGAATGCGTCGGCGATTTCGCCACATATGTTTCGCGCATTCGCCAAGACGTCACAATCGACAACGGCATCAACCTGTGGTGCGTGTCCGACAACCTGCGCAAAGGTGCGGCTCTAAACGCCGTCCAAATCGCAGAACTTCTGGGCCGTCGTGTCCTGAAAAAAGGCTAATTCCATTTAGGGGCGTGCATCCAGTGCGCCCCTAAAATTTGCCACGACTCTTTCCCTTTGCTACCATTCTTCCAAGCTGACAATTTAGAGCAGCATGTTTCGATATTTGGAAAATGACTTCAGGGGAAAATCCATGACTCTCAAACCACTCAGCGTCGCTGCCATAGCGGCTTCTCTCTTGTGCGCCACACCTATCTTTGCCGATGGGCACAGTGGCGGCGGGCTCTTACTCGAAGTGCCGAAAAACATCTGCACGAAAACCCGAAACATCTTGGAACGCTGGGCGGCGGATGAAACACAATACACCGCCTATGTCACCACCATCACATCAGAACAGGCCGCCGCCGATTGCTTTGACATTGATCGCAATTCAAAACTCTACGCAGCATCCCACGCCAAGGTGAAATTCCTTGCCACCACCAAAGCACTGGCAAAATGTACACAAGACAACAAACGCCTGGATTGGTGCGTGGTCATCGGCACACTCAACAATAAATAAATTATTTTCCAAGGACTCATGGATGACGTGCGTCTGAAATATTGCGTGTGTTGCGGTACGCTGCTCGCACGGCTTACTTTGTTTGCAGTACAACAGATTGGATTTACGATGCGCACTCTCCTCGCTGGTCTTATGATCACCACCGCTTTGCCCGCTTTCGCAGACACGTTTGAACCCGACACAAACGTGACCGCCGCGCTCATTACAGGGGCAGGCGGTGTCGTCACCTATTCTGCGGATGTGGAACTCCCCGCAGGGCGGCACACCGTAATCGTGCATCTGCCACGACAAAACTGGGGCAAATCTGTACTCGACACGCGGTTTGGTGACACAAATGCCGTGCGCATCATTTCACAGGCCGCGGGTACAGACTTTGCCACTCCCGTAATTCGCCCACCGTCCGCCGAAGAGCTCTCCGCACAAGCAGCCCTAGAAGCCGCAATCGCCAAACAGCGATCCTTTGAACAGGACTATGAAGCGAAACAGGCGGACTTAACCGCCGCGCAAACACAATTGCAGTTGCTTCAGGTCACTGCCGAAACTGGGTTCGGAACTCCCGATGCGGGCTTGAACGCAGAACAAATCCTTGCCGTGGCTCAGGCCCTTGGGGACACTACAAAACAAGCATCCCTCGCACTTGCACAGGCCAAAACCAATCTTTTGGCGATGGAACCACAGCGTAAAGCCCTGCGAAAAGCCGTAACCGAAGCCCGCGAAACTCTCGCTTCGGTACAGCCTGAATCGCATGTGGAACTGATCCAAATCACCACAGACATCGACGTCGCCTCGCCCCAATCCGTCACCATTGAATTCGACAATCTCGAAACCGCCAGCTGGCAACCTTACTATGTTGCTGAACTGGACCAAGACGGCGACACAGGCGTGCTTCAATTGCACCGCAAGGCGAATATCTTTGTCGGCAACCAAGGCGAAAAACCGCTCGATGATTGGGCAAATGTGAACGTCACATTGTCCACGGCCAATCTGGCAGATCAGATCGGCACACGCATTCCGCAATCCGATCTGCGCACGTTGGTGGATGAAGCCCGTCTGCGCAAAACCAAATCTATCAGCGGCGCCAGCTACGAAGCCAACCGCCGCGTGATGGGTGATGCCCTTGCAGAACCTGTCATCGAAACCCAAGAGGAATCCGCGATTGGCGTATCCTTCTCGGGCCAAACGCTTTTGTTCAACCTTGGAACCAACGCGGTAGACTGGAAAACAGAATCCACGTCTTTCAACATCGACACGCTGACGTTTGACCTCGATCTCTATGCCATGGCCAACGCCGCACAGGATGAAAACCCATTCCTCTATACCGATCTGAAGAATGAAACAGGGGGCGTGCTGCTCTCTGGTCCTGTCAGTCTGCACCGCGATGGCACTTTGATTGGCGATACATACCTCCCGCAACTCGTGCCCAATCAGGACGAACCAGTTGGCCTTGGCCCGCTCTATGGCATCCAGCTGAAACGCGACATACTGTCCGTCGAAGAAGGCGACAGTGGCTTCATCACATCAAAGTCCGAAATCAATCGGTCATTCCGCACAACTCTGATCTCATCGCTCAGCTATGACATGCCCGTCAAACTGCTCGACGTAATCCCCACATCCGAAAACGAAGACCTCGTGATCCGCATGGATGCCAGCCCACGCCCCAGCGATGAAAACCGCAAAGGCAAGCGAGGTGTTCTGGTTTGGGACTTGAATTTGGGCGCAGGCGACACCGAAATCGTCAACTTTGGCTATCAAATGAAATGGCCATCTGGTCAGGTACCGGTGCAAAAATAGTCTACCCAACCTAAAAAAACAAAATTTTTACCGCGTAATTACAATACATTACGCGGTAAATTTACCTTTTTCCACCTCATAAACTTGAACTCAGCCAACGGGATACCACCTGACTCCATAGGGGCGGCGGACACATTAACCTGCCGTATAAAAAAATTGGAAGGGGAATCCAAATGAAGACATTTTTCACTATTTCAGCGGTCGCAGCCGCCATTTTCGTGGCACCGACAGCAACTTTGGCAGACGGCCATGGATACAGCGCAAAAGACTACGTGGTCGAAGTACCCGCAGGTCTCTGCCCTGACGCAAAACACGCTATGGCCCGTTGGGCTTACGGCAAATCGCAATTCTCGGCTTATGCCGTTCCCACATCACGCACCGCCAGATGTGGAGATAAGGGCGAGCCTGTCACAGCTGGCATCGCCACTTCAAGCGATCGGAAAGAAGCCCGCAAAGCGGCATTGAAAGTTTGCAACGACAACCGTGGTGACTTCGGCCGCTGCGTCATCATCGGCACAGTACGCCTGAAATAACAGTTTAGTAGGGGACCTTCTTCGACGGCACCGCGCCTTCACTGGGGAGGAGAAGGTCAATGGCAGCTTCCAGCTTCTGGGAGCTGCCATTGTCGTTTTAGGCCAAACAAAAACAACCTGCGACGCATCAAATTTTAAGCATCCATTTACCACGTCTTAAAGGACACGCGTCAGACTGCAGTCATCCAACATCCAATGCACAAGCTGCACGGATGGAACACCAAACAGGATGACCAATGAAAAACCTCTTCGCGATTTCTGCCTTTGTAACGGCAGGCTTTCTTTACCAAACAGCATCTGTGGCCGAAGGGCACAGCACCACCGAAATCGTCATGCCCGCTGGCCTATGCCCCGAAACCCACGCGGCATTGGCAAAATGGGCCATCGGCAAACCTGTGTTCTCGGCCTATGCCGTTCCAACTGTCGTTGGGGCTGGCTGTGGTTCAGATGGGCCTGTGGCAACGGCAGGCATCGCCATGGGCGCTGCATCTATTGATGCGGCACACGTGGTTGCACTTCGGGTGTGCAACGAAAATCGCGGTGATCTTGGAAAATGCGCCGTCATTGGCACTGTGCGCCCAAAAGGGTTCGCTTTCACAGACTAAATCTGCTGGGCGGTGCCCAATCTGGGCACCGCCGTTTTTCTTTAGTTTTTGCGGACGGGAACAAATGAATTTGAATCCGCATCGTACTGCTGCAAATCCCCTGACCGAATATCAATCGAAACGCCGTGCAAGGCCAGCTCACCACTTTCCACGCGCTCTTTGACAAATGGGAATGTCATCAGGTTTTCCAATGAAACCAAAATCGCCTGTTTTTCCAATGCCGTGATTTGTGTTGCTTCATCACCGCCTTCGGCCACAACCCGTTCATATCCTGGGCGCAGAATATCCATCCACCGCCCCACAAAGCTGGAGTCTTTCTCCAGCTCTGGCGCGTTGCCAGAACACATAGCGTGACAGCCCAGAACACCGCCACATTGCGTATGACCCATGACAATCAGGTTCACCACACGCAGCGCATTCACCGCATATTCAATCGCCGCAGATGTCCCGTGATAATCCTTGTCAGGAGCATAAGGCGGCACCAAATTCGCGATATTGCGGTGCATGAAATACTCACCCGTATCCGCCCCAAACATGGATGTGGCATGCACACGGCTGTCACAGCACGAAATGATCATACCACGGGGGTGTTGTCCTTCATCAGCCAACTTGGTGTACCATGCTTGATTTTCTTCGTAAGTCGTCGCCCGCCAACCCAGATAACGGTTCGCAATAGAGCTCGGCAGGGGTTTCGCAAATTTCATGTCACAACACTCCTTATTTTGAGCCCTTTTGCTAAAGTTAGGCACAAATTACAACCTCTACAATTTTAGCAGGTAAGAATTGTGAAACAGGTCCAATCCTATGGTGCAGATGGGAAAAATGGGACAAAGCGAGTATTCAATATGACAAACAACATCCAATATTTGACGATCAATGAACCCTCAATGGTGGAACACAACGCCATTGTAAGCCTGCAAACGGCGCTTGGCTTGGAATCCAGCCGCGATGTGGTGGAACGTGCCACATTCGAAGTATCCGACAGGCTCAGCCGCATGGAATACGCTCTGATGAACGGCGATTTGGAAAAAACCGCCAAAATCGCATCGGGCCTTGTGGCGATCAGCGAACAAATCGGCTTGATGAAATTTGCCACAGTCGCACGAGACCTCGTATCGGCAATCGACAGCAACGATTTCGTCGCCATCGCCGCAATCAGCAACCGCTTGCTACGCCAAGGAGAACGCGCCCTATACGACGCGATCAACTTTCCAGACGAACCGCTCCAATCCTAAATCAACGCACCATCTGCAAAAAATTCTTGCGCGGGCTGGATGGATCCAACCTCCAGCCCTGCAAAATTATATTGTGTGGGGCGCAACCGTTTCACCACATCTGGATGATTGGCATCCGCCACACCCAAACGCACCAGCAACGCCGCCATGGCGCATTCCGATGCCCGTGTTGCCCCGTCTTCGATCTTTAACGCCACACCCAAACCACGCTCTGGCAGAATTGCAATAAACACGCCCTCTGCTCCGGTCTTAACCACGGTTTGTCCGTCCATAGCGTTCATTAGCTCTGTACAGGCGCGGCCTTCACCCGCAACCAAATCGGGATGCGCTTTCATGGCCGCAACCAAATCCCGCGCCGCCGCATCGCGCACCGCCCCCAAACCTGCTGGGTTTGCCATGCGTGCCATGGCCGTCGCCACACCACGCAACGAGCTGGCGAAATTGGGCGCAGAACACCCATCAATCCCAAACCCCGCTGCGGTTTCTCCCGTCATCTCCTCGAACGCGGCCAATACCGCCTGCTGCACGGGATGATCTGGCTCCACATATTCTGAACCACCACCCAGATGCTTATTCAACGTCAAAAACCCCGAATGTTTGCCTGAACAATTATTGTGCGTCCGATCAAACGCTTTGCCTGCACAAATCAACGCGTCACGTTCCAAACATCCGCGCGGCTCTTGCGGCCCACAGCGCAAGTCGCGCTCTCCCAGACCCAGCTCTGCCAGCCACTTATCCACCCGATCCGTGTGAATTTGCGCCCCTTCATGCGATGCACAAGACAACGCCAAATGCTCCGCCGTCAGCCCAAATTTCGCTGCCGCGCCGCTTTCGATCAACGGCAAAGCTTGCAGCATCTTCGAAGACGACCGCGGCAAAGTCACCGCGCTGCTATCCCCCCATTCGGCGATCACATCCCCGCTTGAATCGCAAATCACGGCCCGCCCGCGATGCACGCATTCCAAAAACGGCCCACGCCACACTTCTGCCACATTCACCCAAGAACCCATGATTTTGCTCCATTTTCCGCCGAAAACTGCGGCGTTTTACCCCGCCTACTGGCAAATTTACTGACACTTTCGTATGAATTGCGCCACAAGAATACCACATTGTTCCCGTATTAAAGAGGTGATCGCAAAAATGCGACAAGAGGCAAAAACAATTTCAGTTCAAAGGCTGAGAGAAAACATGATACGTTCAATGGCATATACCTGTGGCTTTATGGCCATGTGTCTGGCAGCGGCCAGCGTGGCATACGCACAGGAATCCACCAACCGTGTTGACGCGAAAACAGATTGGTCTGTCTTCGTCGAAGATCAACCAACCAAAGAATGCTGGGTTGTGTCCAAACCCACCAAAGTTGTGAACACACGCGGCGGCCAAGTTGTGTCCGCCCGCCGTTCCGACATTCTGCTGTGGGTCACATACCGCCCTGCAAATGGGATCAATGGCCAAGTGTCCTTCACTGGCGGCTACCCATTTGACCCTGACAAGCCAGTTCAGCTGGACATCGGCGGTAGCAAGTTCGACCTGTTCGTAGATGGCGAATACGCATGGCCCGCTACAGCAACCGACGACAGCAAAATTCGCGAAGCACTGAAGCGCGGTTCATCTGCCATCGTGTCTGCGCAATCCCGTCGTGGTACGCTCACAAAAGACACTTTCTCCCTCTCCGGCTTTACCGCCGCATTGGCAGAAGCAGAAAAGCGCTGCGGTTAAGACGCTTCCAAATCTCAAGATCATGCTATATTAGCCCTCAATCCCCGCGATTGGGGGCTTTTCATTGGACACACCCATGACCACACCCACAGCGATCACACCAAACGTTCTGACCATCCCACGCAAACAGGATGGTGATGCTTTGCCAAATCTCATCGGTTTGACCCGCGATCAACTGACGGACGCGTTGCAAAACGTTGGAATCAAAGAAAAACAGATCAAAATGCGCCACGCGCAAATCTGGCAGTGGATGTACGTAAAAGGTGTGCAATCCTTTGACGAAATGACGAACCTGTCCAAAGACATTCGCGCAAATTTGGCTGCACAATTCCAATTGTCACGCCCTGAAATCGTCACGAAACAAGTTTCGACCGATGGCACGCGCAAATACCTGTTGCGCATTCAAGGCGGACACGAAGTCGAAGCCGTCTACATCCCTGAAACAGATCGCGGCACGCTCTGTGTCTCTTCCCAAGTGGGCTGCACGCTGACCTGCTCTTTCTGTCACACAGGCACCCAGAAACTCGTCCGCAACCTCACAGCTGCTGAAATCGTCGGCCAAATCATGGTGGCCCGCGACGATCTTAATGAATGGGATTTGGAACCCGGCGACAAACGGCTCGTCTCCAACATTGTGCTGATGGGCATGGGCGAACCGCTCTACAACACCGACAACGTGCGCGACGCCATGAAAATCGCCATGGACAACGAAGGCATCGCTCTCTCGCGCCGTCGCATCACCCTATCCACGTCTGGCATCGTGCCCGAGATTTACCGCGTCGGCGAAGAAATCGGCTGTATGCTCGCCATTTCCTTCCACGCCACCACGGATGACGTGCGCGACAAACTTGTGCCCATCAACCGCAAACACAAAATCGCCGAACTGTTGCAAGCCTGTCGCGATTTCCCACGCCTTTCAAACGCCGAACGCATCACATTTGAATATGTCATGCTCAAAGACGTGAACGACAGCGACGAAGACGCCCATCGCCTTGTGGAATTGATCAAAGGCATTCCAGCCAAGATCAACCTCATCCCGTTCAACCCTTGGCCGGGCGCACCTTATGAACGCTCATCCAACAACCGCATCCACCGCTTTGCCGATATTGTGAATGCCGCGGGGTATTCTTCCCCTGTACGCAAACCCCGTGGTGAGGATATCATGGCCGCATGCGGACAACTCAAAAGCGCGACAGAACGCGCCCGCAAATCACGCGCCGAAATGGAACGCGGCATCGAGGGACTATAATCTATGCGCTATCTAATGATGATTCTGGCAACTTTCGCGCTGTTGTCTTGTGGCAAACCGTCGAAGTTCAAAACCTACAATGGCCCCGAGGTCACGCAGGTTTTGGTCGATAAAACCGCCCGCAAAATGTGGTTGCTGCACGGCACCAAAGCGTTGAAAGAATATGATGTGGACCTCGGCTTTGCCCCAAAGGGCCACAAATTCAAAGAAGGTGACGGCCGCACCCCCGAAGGCGTGTATCGCATTGATCGGCGCAATCCGAACTCTGCTTTCCACCTGTCCATCGGCATCAGCTATCCCAACAACGCCGATCGCGCCAAAGCCCGCGCCGCAGGCGTATCCCCTGGCGGCGATATCTTCATCCACGGCGGACCGGTGCTCTTTGCCGATAAAAACAAGGCAGATTGGACAGCAGGTTGTATTTCCGTGACCAACAAGGAAATGGAAGAAATCTACGCCATGGTCAAAGACGGCACACCGATCCTGATCAAACCGTAATTGTTTCGGGTTAGATCAGGTCTTAGGGTCAGGACCCGATCACCTGCACCCACCAGATTTTACCGTTGCTTTCCTGATGCCAGCTAAAGCCGACGTTCTGCGCGGCTGGGTGCAAAATTCCCGCCCGCGTGACAGGATCGCGCATCCACGCTTCCAGTGTTTCCAGATCGTTTTCAAATGTTTCGGACAGGTTCTCAGACAACATGCTGCCCGCATACCCCGTGCGTTCCACCCGTTGGATCGGGTTTGATCCATCCGACCCAAAATGCCACGGACGGTTTTGACGGGAAATATCCAGCGCATGGGTTTTCGCCGCCGCCGTCAATTGCGATGACAACTGCAACGGATTTAATCCACGGGCCTGACGCAGCGCATTCACTGTGTCCAAATGACGGAACTGAATTTTTGAAACGTCACCAGCCTTGATGCGGAACACCTTGCGCTGATTCGGATCGGTCGGCTCCGTCGTACAAGCGGAAACAACAAACAAAACGGACAGAACCGTAAGAACAACGCGTAACATGGTATTCACCCCAGTAATTCAGACTCATAAACAGAGCTTTGATCCTGCTCTACTGCGGTTTGCTGTGTTTTTCAAATCCCCATTCGCAAGATTGCGCTGGATCGCGCTTCTTTGAATTGAATATGTATCAACAAAGCCCTAATTTAGTGTCAGATCGACATAAACGGAAACATTTACCATGTCAGACGCTTTTAAAATCACCCGCCGCGCTTTTGCCAGCACTGCTCTTGCCAGCACTGCCGTGGGCGGCGCTGCTCTTGCACAGCAAACCAACGACCCAGCGTTGTTCGAACAGCTCAAAAAAGAAAATATTTCAAACCCCGAAACAGGTGCGGTGAAACGCAACATTTCTGGATTTTCCAACAAAGACTGGCGCCCCTATTTTTCCAACACGAAAAATGGCGTTATTCTTGTGGATACCCTCAGCCGCGCACTGCATTTCTGGTCCGAAGACCAATCTGTGTACAAACTTTACCCCACATCTGTGCCAGAAACGCCTGAACTAACACGGACAGGCCGTACAAAGATCACGCGCCTGCGCGTTGGTCCAGACTGGCGTCCAACGCCTAATATGCTCAAACGCAACCCAGATTGGCCAAAATACATCCCACCAGGCCCAGACAATCCGCTTGGGACGCATGCGATGTACCTGACATGGAAATATTACCGCATTCACGGCACCCATGACACACGCAAAATCGGTCGCAGATCGTCAAACGGCTGCATCGGTTTGTTCAATGAACACATCGAAGAACTGTTCAACCTCAGCAAGGTCGGGACACAAGTGTTGCTAATTTGACGACATTTACGTTTTCAGTGCCCAAAATCGGCCATGTTCCAGTTGCAATGCCGATTTTTTGCTGATTAAAAAGCCTCACGAGGTACAGTCCTGGGTGTATATCGTGGGGTCTTACTACCTTGCCCCTCAAGCGATGTGCAAAACTTTGGAGAATTAAAATGAAAAAAATCGCACTGGCAGCAGCCATGTCCGTAGCAGCAACAGCTGCATTTGCTGGTAACGTAGAAGAGCCAGTAGTAGACGTAGTAGAAGTTGTTGAAGAGTCTTCTTCTTCTTCTTCCGGCGCTCTGCTGCCAATCTTGGCACTGCTGATCATCGGCGCTGCAGTAGCTGCTTCCGACTAAGCAATTCAATCTGGTCGCAAGCGCGATCAGTGTAGAATTTTAAAGGGATGATCTTCGGGTCATCCCTTTTTCGTTTCAGCCGTTTTTGAAGGCGCGGCTGGAAACGGACACGTTGTTCCCTGATGGGTCTTTTCCATTGGCAAATTTATACCCGGACACACGGTGAATGCTGCCAAATCCAGAATGCTGTGCCACAAACGCCTCGACATCTTGCACATCAAACACCAATTTAACCAACACCTGCCCCATCTTTTGCGATTTCGCCGCAGGGTGCAAATTGATCACAGCGCCGCCCTCTGGATGACGTAGTTCCACAATGCGATCCGCTGGATCGCGCAGCACCTCAAACCCAAAAGTCTGCGTGTAAAATGCCACCATCGCTTCAATGTCTTTTGCGTAAATCACCACACGGCCCAAAACGCTCACTGGCATCACCCCTTCTTTTGGCCAAAAATATCCAAATCAGCCGCCCTCATCACGCAGCAACGCCTGCAATCCAACTCGGTAATTCGGATACTTCAGCACAACCCCCAACTCATCCTTGATCCGTACGTTGCGCACCCGCTTGCTTTCCGCATAAAAACTGCGCGCCATCGGGGTCATATCCGCATCTTCAAAAGCCACCGCCTCTGGCAGCGGCACACCCAGCAATTCCGCCGCATAACCAATCACATCTTGCGGCGGCGCAGGATCATCATCACACAAATTGTAAACCGCCCCAGCATTTGGCCGCGCAATGCTCGCCGCCAACACCTGCGCGATATCCTCCACATGAATGCGCGAAAACACCTGTCCCTCTTTAATGATCCGCCGCGCTGTACCCGCCCGCACCTTGCTAAACGGCCCACGCCCTGGCCCATAAATCCCCGCAAGGCGAAAAATATGCAACGGCAGGTCCATCTCCATCCAAGCAGTCTCTGCAGCCACACGCCATTGCCCGCGCCGCGTTGATGGCGTCAGCGGAGTCTCTTCATCAACCCAACCGCCCTGATGATCCCCATACACCCCCGTGGTGGACAAATATCCAACCCACTCAAACTCCCGCTTAGCAATCTCGTCGCGCAATTCACGCAACACAGGATCCCCATCCGCATCTGGCCCAGCCGAAATCAACAAATGGGTCGCGTCATCCAAATACGCCCCCATGTCCGTCCCTGGAAATTGCACCATGTCCACACCGTCTTGCTTCCGCTTTCCTGCCGTGCGGGACGTGCCAATCACCCGCCAACCGTCCAACAGCGGAACCAACGCCTGCGCCGAAAACCCATGCCCGAAACTCAACAAAACCGACATTTCAACCCTCCGTAGGTCAGGCTTCAGCCCGACAATCTTTCCACAGCCCACCGCGCCGCGTCCGCAACCGTGGCATCGTCATCACCAACCAAACCCTGCGCCGCTTCAATTAAAGATGGCTCACCCGAATTCCCAATCGCATAGCACACATTGCGCACAAACCGATTGCGCCCAATCCGCTTTATAGGTGATCCAGAAAACAGCGCCCGAAACCCCGCATCATCCAAAACGGCCAGTTCCGCCAACTTCGCCCCCATCAATTCCGCGCGCCCATGATACTTCACCTCGACGGCACGTTCGGCAAATTTGTTCCACGGACACACAGCCAAGCAATCGTCACACCCGTAAATTCGATTGCCCATCTTGGCTCGCAATTCCAGATCAACAGGCCCATGATGTTCAATTGTCAGGTAACTAATACAACGCCGTGCATCCAATTGATAAGGCGCGATAAACGCATCCGTTGGACACACATCCAGACACTTACGGCACCGCCCACAATGATCCACTTCACGCTCGGAAATATCCAACTCAGCCGTCGTAAATATCGCCCCTAGAAAGAACCATGACCCAAGCGCGCGCGACACCACATTTGTATGTTTGCCCTGCCAGCCGAGCCCCGCTGCTTGCGCCAGCGGTTTTTCCATTACAGGGGCCGTGTCCACAAACACCTTAATCTGTGTGTCTGGCTCCTGTTCGATCAACCATCGCCCCACCCGTTTCAGCCGCTTTTTCACCACATCATGGTAATCGCGGTTTTGCGCATAAACACTAATGGCGGCACGATCAGGGTGTTCCAAAACCTCTAACGGATCGTGATCTGGCCCGTAGTTTTCCGCCAGCATCACCACCGACTTTGCCTCGGGCCACAACGCGCTGGGGGATCCACGCCAGTTCATGCGCTCCGCCATCCAGCCCATTTGCCCATGCAAACCAGCATCCACAAATGCGTTTAGGCGCGCCGCTGTTTCTGGCACCGCGTCAGGCTTGCACACACCAAAATCAGAAAACCCCTCAGCCAGCGCTTTGGCTCGCAATCTGTCGGTTAGACCGCTCAAAAATCCAGATCAGAATAATGCGGCGGTTGCGGGAACCCCGGCAATTGATCCGCCAACAAGGATCGGAACGCAGGGCGCGATTTGATCTTCGCGTACCAATCCTTAACCAATTCGTTGCGGTTCCAATCCACATCCGAAATATAGTCTAAACAAGACAACTGCGCCGCTGCAGAAAAATCCGCAAGCGTCATGCGATCCCCCGCCAACCAGCGCCGCCGATCCAACAACCAGCCCATATAATCCAGATGAAACTTGATCTTGCTCGACCCCGTTTTCACGTTCTTACTGTCGGGATAACCACGGCCCATAATCTTTTTATGGACCCGCTCACCCAGCAAATTCAGCGTTACATCACGATAAAATTTATCATCAAACCAAGCGTTTAACCGACGAACCTCAGCCTTGCGCTCTGGCCCTTGCGGAAACAATGCAGGCTCTGGATTTTTCTCTTCCAAATACTCGCATATCGCAGTGCTGTCTGACAGCGTCACCTTATCGGTGCGCAGCACTGGCACTTGCCCACCTGGGTTCAGCCGCATGAAATCCGCACGTTCTTCCCAATACCGCTCTTCCACCAGCTCAACCTCGATCTTCTTTTCGGCCAGCACCAAACGGACTTTGCGCGAAAAAGGAGAGAGCGGGAAATGATAAAGCTTGTGCATGTTAGCGCCAATCTGGGGGTTTGCGTCTATTTGAACCGAATAGAGATGTTTTTCAACCGCTCTCGAAACAATCTGCGCGCCCATCCGCCGCAATTGTCTTTGCCCCAGAAATAATCTGCCGAGTCCGCTTTTTGATATACGCGGTTGGGCGGCTCGCGCTTCGTTTTTTGGGGCTTGGTAAAACCGCCGCCAGACGCCCTGCCTGCACAGCCGTAATCTTGTCAGGTTCTACCCCGAAATAATGCCGTCCCGCCGCCGCCGCGCCAAACACCCCTTCGTCCATTTCCGCGATGTTCAGATACACTTCAACAATGCGTTCCTTGGGCCAAAACAGCTCAATCAACAGGGTAAACCACGCCTCGATCCCCTTACGCACCCATGTGCGCCCTTGCCATAAAAACACATTCTTTGCCACTTGCTGGCTGATGGTCGATCCGCCACGCACGCGCCCCTCATCCGCCAACGCCGCTTTGATACCTTCAATGTCGAACCCAAAGTGCGTGCAAAAATTAGCGTCTTCGGCGGCCACAACACTGCGCGCCATAACGGGTGAAAATTCTTCTAGCGGGGTCCAATCCCGGTTGATTTCTCCTAATCGCATCCGCTCGGACACGTAATAATACGTCATATACGGGTTCACATATCGCAGCGTGACCACCAGCAAAATGCTAAACGCGGCCGCTGCCAACAGCCCATAAAGCACCCACCGAAATATCCGCCGCGTCCAATACCGCCACACCCCAGCAAACCCATCAGCAGCTTTGCCAACGCGCCCCTTTTCCCGCGGTTTCCTGATCTTTTTGCGCAGCTTATCTGCGTCATCTTCGGCCATAATAATCCCTCTGGCCCCACAATCCGCCAAGACTTCATTCAAATCAACCAAAGAAGGCCGCGAGCCATCTCGCCCACGGCCTTCTTTGTTTTCTAAATACTCAAATTACGCAGTCTTTGCGTCTGTTTCCTCGGCCAAAGGAGCAGGCAAATGCGCCAGCATTTCCTTTGGGCAAACCTGCACGAAATGGGCTTTCTCTTCGTCCCACAACCGCAGAATATCCGCTGCACGGGCAGACCCAGTTTCCGCCAGATGATCCCCGATCAGACCTTTCAACTGGTCCGCCCAATGTCCATCCACCACAGATGCCGTCACCAGCGTTTCTCGATTGATCATATCGTCAAATCGCCCCTCTGGATCATAGACATAGGCCATGCCACCGGTCATCCCCGCGCCAAAGTTCGCACCCACAGACCCAAGGATCACAGCCACACCACCGGTCATGTATTCACAGCCGTTTGTGCCGCAGCCCTCAATCACCACGGTTGCGCCGGAATTGCGCACCGCGAACCGCTCGCCTGCCCGCCCATTTGCGAACAATCGGCCAGCAGTCGCACCATACAGAACCGTATTCCCAATGATCGTATTGTCCGCTGCCACCAACGGTGACGCCAGCGGTGGGCGCACCACAATCGTTGCACCAGACAGGCCCTTACCAACATAGTCATTGGCATCACCAGACACTTCCAGCTTCAACCCAGGGGCTGCAAACGCACCAAGGGATTGCCCAGCGCTGCCTGTCAATTTCACCGTCAAATGATTGGCTTGCAGGGTGTTGTTCATCCCAAATCGCTGCACAATATGGCTCGATACACGCGTCCCGATGGTGCGATGCGTGTTCTGCACCGCATAGGACAGCTGCATCTTTTCCCCATCCTTAAAGAACGGTTCTGCATCCTTTACGATCTCTGCATCCAGCGTATCAGGAACCGCCTGACGGTCCCGTTTCCGATCATAAGAAATCGACTGCGCCCCATCGACCGAAATCAACAACGGGTTCAAGTCCAGATCATCCAAATGCGCCGACCCACGGGAAACCTGCGCCAGCATATCCGCACGCCCAATCACCTCGTCCAGTGACCGCATCCCAAGGGACGCCAACACTTCACGCACTTCTTGCGCATAGAAGGTGATCAGGTTCACAACCTTATCCGCCGTGCCTGTAAACTTCTTACGCAGGTCTTCGTCCTGCACACACACGCCCACAGGACAAGTATTGCTCTGACACTGGCGCACCATGATACAGCCCATCGCGATCAACGCTGCCGTGCCGATACCGTATTCCTCGGCCCCCAGCATCGCGGCAATCACAATGTCACGCCCTGTACGCAAGCCCCCATCGGTGCGCAATGTCACACGATCCCGCAGGTTGTTCATGGCCAGCACTTGGTGCGCTTCGCTCAGGCCCATCTCCCACGGCAGACCCGCGTATTTGATGGATGTGGCAGGGGACGCACCCGTGCCGCCATTGTGCCCCGAAATCAGAATAATATCCGCTTTCGCCTTGGCCACACCTGCCGCAATTGTGCCCACACCAGATGACGCAACCAGCTTAACCGTCACCTTACAACGTGGGTTAATCTGCTTCAGGTCATAGATCAGCTGCGCCAAATCCTCGATGGAATAAATGTCATGGTGCGGTGGCGGTGAAATCAGCGTCACACCTTTGGTGGAATGGCGCAACCGCGCGATCAGGTCCGTGACCTTGATCCCAGGCAACTGCCCACCTTCGCCTGGCTTCGCCCCTTGGGCCACCTTGATCTCCAACTCTTCACAGTGGTTCAGATACTCTGCAGTCACCCCAAACCGACCCGACGCCACCTGCTTAATCTTCGCAGATGGGTTATCGCCATTCGGTTCTGGCACGAAATGCGCGGGGTCTTCACCACCTTCGCCACTATCGGATTTTGCCCCGATACGGTTCATCGCCACGTTCAGCGTTTTATGCGCTTCGGGCGACAGCGCCCCCAGCGACATGCCAGGTGTCACAAACCGCTTTCGAATGGATGTGATGCTCTCAACTTCATCCACCGAAATCGGCTTCACATCAGATTTGAAATCCAGCAAATCGCGCAAATGAATGGGCGGGTTTGCCTGCATCTTGCGCGAATATTGTTTCCACAGATCAAAGCTCGCACGATCACAGGCCGCTTGCATCAAATGCATGGTCTGCGCTTCCCACGCGTGCTTCTCACCAGAACGCCGTTCCTTATAGAAACCGCCAATCGGCAACACGTCTTGCTGACCCAGCCAACCCTTGGCATGCACCTCGGTAATCTTGCGTTGAATACCCACCAGACCAATGCCCGAAATACGGCTGTGCATTCCTGGGAAAAACTCCGCGACCATGGCACGGGACAGGCCAACAGCCTCAAAATTCAGACCCCCGCGATAGGACGAAATCACAGAAATCCCCATCTTTGCCATGATCTTCAACAGGCCCTGATTGATCGCCTCACGGTAGCGCTCCATCGCCACATCAAGGCTGCAATCCAGCAGGCCACGATCAATGCGATCCGCCAAACTGTCCTGCGCCAAATAAGCGTTTACCGTGGTCGCACCACAGCCCACCAAGACGGCAAAATAATGCGGATCCATACACTCCGCCGTGCGCACGTTGATGGAACAGAACGTCCGCAAACCCGCCGCCGTAAGCCACGAATGAACCGCACTTGTTGCCAAAATCATCGGCACAGGAACCTTATCCGCATCCTGACGACGATCCGACAAAACCAGATGTCCTGCACCTGACCGAACCGCTTCTTCCGCTTCGGACCGAATACGGTGAATCGCATCACGCAACCCATTTGCCGCGCCGCGGTCAAACGTACAATCAATGGCCGTTACGTTGTCGCCGAAATGCGCCACCATCGCTTCGAACTTGGCATTCGCCACGAACGGGGAATCCAGCACCAAAATCTCGGTCTGTTCATTGCTTTCATCCAACACATTGCCCAAATTCCCGAACCGAGTCTTGAGCGACATCACACGGTATTCGCGCAAACTGTCGATTGGAGGGTTTGTCACCTGAGAGAAGTTTTGACGGAAGAAATGGCTCAG
Source organism: Amylibacter sp. IMCC11727 (assembly GCF_029854195.1). Classification (NCBI taxonomy): domain Bacteria; kingdom Pseudomonadati; phylum Pseudomonadota; class Alphaproteobacteria; order Rhodobacterales; family Paracoccaceae; genus Amylibacter; species Amylibacter sp. IMCC11727. Next base: position 319,571 of record NZ_CP122960.1, on the reverse strand, counting down.
TGGACGATACTTATCCGACAAAACCGCACTTGGCGTATCATCCCCCATAGACGCGATGCTTTCTTTCGCATCTTCTGCCATTGGGTGCAAAATCACTTCCAAATCTTCAACGGTAAAGCCCGCCGCGATCTGCCGCTTGCGCAGCTCCGTGCCGTCATACAGCGCCTTTTCCTTAACGCTCGCAGTCACGTCTTCAAGGTTGGAAATCGACCCGACCCATTCCCCAAACGGACGCTCCGCTGCAAGGGAATCTTTCAACTCGGCATCGTGCCAAACTTGCCCCTCTTGCATATCAACACCGAGCATTTGCCCAGGGCCAAGCGCACCCTTTTCAACAACATTCGCTTCGTCCACTGGAACCATCCCAGTTTCGGACCCCGCAATCACCAAACCATCATTTGTAATCACATACCGCATCGGCCGCAGCCCGTTCCGATCGAGCCCCGCAACAACCCAACGCCCATCTGTCATTGCCAGCGCAGCAGGGCCGTCCCATGGCTCCATCACGCTGTTGCAATAGGCATACATGTCTTTCCATGCTTCTGGCATTTCATGGCTCAAGTTGGACCAGCTTTCTGGCACCAACATCGTCTTGGCCATCGGTGCATTACGCCCCGCACGCACCATAACCTCGAACACGGAATCGAGCGCAGCCGAGTCAGAAGAACCCCCAGCAATGATCGGTTTAATGTCTTCGGCATGTTCCCCAAAGTTCTTAGACGCCATCCGAATCTCATGGGATTTCATCCAGTTAGAATTGCCTTTTAACGTGTTGATCTCACCGTTGTGCGCCAACATGCGGAACGGCTGTGCCAACCACCACTGCGGGAAAGTATTGGTGGAATACCGCTGGTGATAAATCGCAAACGCGCTTTCAAACCGTTCATCCTGCAAATCAGGATAGAACACCGCCACCTGTTCAGCCAGCATCATCCCTTTGTAAATCACCGACCGACACGACAGCGAACACACATAGAAATCGTTCACCGCCGCCGCAGACACCGCCTTTTCGATCCGACGACGAATGACATACAACTCGCGCTCAAACTGCTCCTCATCCACACCCTTGGAGTTTGAGATCAAAATCTGCTCAATCTCAGGCCGCGTCGCGTTCGCCTTTTCCCCCAGACAAGACACATCCACCGGCACATGACGCCAGCCATAGATGTAGTATCCCATCTTCAGCACTTCGGTTTCCACAATTGTCCGACAGGTCTCCTGCGCACCAAAATCAGTGCGCGGTAAAAACACCTGACCAACAGCGATCAGTTCATCGGTATTCGGCTCATGCCCTGTGCGTTCAATCTGATCATAGAAGAACGGCACAGGGATCTGCACATGAATACCAGCGCCATCGCCGGTTTTCCCATCCGCATCCACGGCCCCACGGTGCCAAATCGCTTGCAACGCGGTGATGCCCGCCTCAACCACACGGCGGCTCGGTGATCCATCTACGGACACCACAAGACCAACACCACAAGATGAATGTTCATCGTCTTCACGGTACAATCCGTGTTCTGCCATCATCGCGCGTTTGGCTTTTTCTTCCGCTACCCACTTGGCGTCAAACTTGGTCATTGTGCTTCTCCTTTTAGGTAGTCTTTTAACTTGGCGAATTCTTCTGCTTCGGTGCTTTGTTTGGCTTCGGTCCACTTGGGCAACCAGTCTGGCCGACGATCGACGAAAATCTCTTCCGTCATGGTTAATCCCGACTGATCGTCCAGCAACCCAACCGCCAAAGACCGCGTTGGCTTGTCTTGCATTTTCCAACACAGCGTGGACCCGCAGGTGGTGCAAAAACACCGTTCGCCCCAATCGCTCGCGTGGTATCGGCCAACGGCACTGTCATCTTCGAAATCCACCATATCCACATGCACATTGAACAACGGCCCACCGCCCGTCCATCGCTGGCATTGAACACAGTGGCACGCCTGCAAACCTGTCGATGTCAGTTGGCAGGTAAACCGCACGGCCCCACATAAACATCCACCAGATCGCTGCAAATTGGTCATGCTATCGCCCATCATTCAAACACCGACGCAACGCCCGCGTTTTGTTCCTGCATATCTGTCACCTCACGGATCAGTCCTGCGAACAAAATGGCCGCTACAATGGAAAACGGGCTGGCCACCAACCCCACATATTCAGAGTTGATAAGATTCGAGATATTGTCGTTGCTGCTCAGTCGGAATTGCAAATTCCCAAGGATATTGGACGCAACCCAGCACCCCCACCACCACGACGCATTTGATGGCAATGGACTGTTCAAATCCGCACCACCCGCACGGGAATTCCAAATATGCTTCATTCCCTGAAACGGCTTCCACAGATTCATGAATGGAACAAAGTACCAACCCACACTCCACCCTGCGGTAATGCGCTCGTCACTGGGCATGATCTTTTCCGCATTACTGGCAGCACGATAAATCCAGAACGCACAGATCACCACGCAGATGAAATAGACGATCAGATACCCAAAGGCGATGACAGCCGTGATTGTATCAAACAGCCCCGACTCCACTCCCAGATATGCTGGTATTTGCCGCCCATCTTCCAGTGCCGTGTAATATTGCAAGGTCATAACAGACAACGCCATCAGCGCCACCTCTGCGATAGCAGTGATGTAAAGCGCGATGATCGCTCGTCGCGCTAATCCTCTGATGTCGTAGTCTAGTCCGTTCATTCCATTGTCATCCTTCTAGCGGCGCTGCGAACATCGCAAACACCTCGGCTTCGGTCATGGTGGAATGATCCCCCTTGAACGCATACGCATCTGGTTTTTTGTCGATGAAAATTTCGCCCGTCATCTTCATCCCGCGCGGATCGTCCAACGATCCAAACGCGATGTGGTACGTCCCCGAATGCGGCCCATCTGCCGTCACACGATAATACATCGTTGACCCGCAGGTTTTGCAAAAACACCGCTCTGCCCATTCGGATGATTTGTACGTTCCAATATTTTCAGTGCCCGAATACGTGATGTTCTCCGCAGGCACCTGCACTCCAAAATACACACCACCAGAATGGCGACGGCACATTTCACAGTGGCAAGCCCCTGTTTCCATCGGCAATTCGCGTGCTTCAAAGCGCACAGCCCCGCACAGGCATTTTCCAGTATGGGTCATTGGGTCACTCCTTTTCTATCTGATCCAAGGATCAAACTAAGGCGTGCTTGCTGCCATTTTTTGACAACAAGGAAATAACGGGGCAACGCAACCGACCCATTAACTTTAACCCTTTTGAAAACCTGCAAAAGTTTCTGGCTGGTTTGCGGGGTACTTTGCGGGCTGGTTTTGACAGCCTCAAAATTCGCGTTAACGTTTGAAAGGCGCAAAGCGTTAATCATCCGAACGCCCGCCTTTGTTGCGGTAATGCGGCACCATAAAACACACCGTCGCCACAAGGAAAAAGAACGATCCTGACAGACCCAACCAATCGCCAGCACGGATGCCAGCAACCACGTAAATCGCGGCACAGATGAAATAGCCCCACCAGCCAGCCGTGATAAACCCGCGCGATTCCATTATTCTGCTGCCATCGCAGAACGGGCATTCAGGTCTTCCAGAATGCTGTTTGCAGCATCACGGCCATCCGCAATGGCCCAAACCACAAGCGATGCACCGCGCACAATATCACCCGCTGCATATACACCATCCATGGCCGTGCGCTTGGTCACGTAATCCGCTTTCACCGTGCCCCAACGGGTCACTTCCAGCTCTGGGGTATCCCACAACATAGGAAGGTCTTCTGGTTCAAAGCCCAGCGCCTTGATCACCAAATCCGCTTCTTCAATGTAATCCGCACCTGGAATTTTCTCTGGCGCTTGACGACCCGTCACATCTGGCGCACCCAGCCGCATCTGCTGCACATGCACACCTGTCACGTCTTCATCCCCATGGAACCCAATGGGCGCAGACAACCATACAAACTCGACGCCTTCTTCTTCGGCATTCGCTGTTTCACGTTGTGATCCTGGCATGTTTGCGCGGTCACGGCGGTACAGACATTTCACGCTGGTAGCGCCCTGACGAATGGCCGACCGCACACAATCCATTGCCGTATCACCGCCCCCGATGACGACTACTTTCTTGCCCTCGGCCCACAACTCGCCGCTTTCGATTTCGGGCACTTTATCCCCAAAATTCTGACGGTTAGAGGCAGTGAGATAATCAATTGCACGCACAATGCCACCCAAACCCGCACCTGGTCCGCCCAGATCACGGGACTTGTAAACACCTGTGCCAATCAGCACCGCATCATGGGCAGCGCGCAAATCCGTGAACGAAATATCTTCACCCACATTGCAGTTCAACTTGAACGTCACACCGCCCTTTTCCAGTTGATCGTTGCGGCGTTCCACAACGTCTTTTTCTAATTTAAATCCAGGAATACCATAGGTCAGCAAACCGCCCGCGCGGTCATAGCGATCATAGATCGTAACTTGTACACCTGCACGGCGCAGCACGTCTGCCGCCGCCAAACCCGCTGGCCCAGCGCCAATAATACCAACGCTTTCGCTGCGCTCTGCATAGGGCACAATCGGCTTAACCCAGCCCTGCTCCCATGCGGTGTCAGTGATGTATTTCTCAACCGACCCGATGGTCACCGTGCCATGTCCAGATTGTTCAATCACACAATTGCCTTCGCACAGGCGATCCTGCGGGCAGATACGGCCACAGATTTCAGGGAATTGGTTGGTGGCCTGTGACACTTCATAGGCTTCTTGCAAACGTCCCTCAGCGGTCAGCTTCAACCAATCAGGGATATTGTTGTGCAACGGGCAATGGTCCTGACAAAACGGTACACCACACTGCGAACAACGGCTTGCTTGCTCGGCTGCTTTATCTTTGGCGTACTGTTGATAAATCTCATCGAAATCCGAAGTGCGTAGATTTGGAACACGTTTTTCAGGCATGTCCCGCTCAACGTTCACAAATTTCAACATCTTTTGCTCAGCCATTGCCTAGCTCCTGAAGTCACAGTAAATCGAGCCCGTTTCATAACCCCGATTTCAAAACCAGCAAAGCGCAAAAACGCATTTTAAGGAACCCATCCTTACCTAATTATTGAAAAAGTTAAAATTCGGGTAAATTTTGGCACCCATCGACAATTAATAGGTAAGTATATTTTACCTATTTGCGCGATAGGAAATTCCAACCGTGCGCCGTACTGTCCCAAAAAACGAATCAAAAGGCCGCTCATGCCCCTTCTTCACCTCCTGATTCTCGCTGCAATCCAAGGCATAACCGAGTTTTTGCCTGTCTCCAGTTCGGGCCACCTGATCCTTTTGCCCAGCCTCACAGGAATGGAAGATCAGGGCCAACTGCTCGATGTTTCGGTTCATCTTGGCACCCTTGGCGCGGTCATTCTTTATTTCTGGACAGACAGCAAACTGGCCTTTGCAGGGCTTTTTCACCTTGTCACAGGCCGTTTCAAAACCCCTGCCGCACGGCTCGCCACCCTCCTCATCATCGCCACTATTCCAGCGGTATTCTTTGGCCTGATCCTCAAACTCACGGGCCTATCCGATCAACTGCGCAATATCACCGTTATCGGTTGGACCATGCTCGTCTTTGGCATCATCCTCTACATCGCGGATCAGCGGGGCACGCACACCAAAGAACAATCCGATTGGAACACCGCTGACGCCATCAAACTCGGCCTTTGGCAAGCGCTCTCGCTCATTCCTGGCACTTCGCGTTCTGGCATTTCCATTACAGGCGCGCGGGCCATGGGCTACAGTCGCGCAGACGGTACTAAGATCGCGATGCTGATGTCGATCCCCGTTATTATCGCATCAGGCGTGTTGCTCGGAACAGAAGCCATTGCCACCGCCGATGCCGCAGGTCTGCGCGACGGTGCCATCGCCGCCGTCTTCGCCTTTATCGCAGCCCTCTTTGCGCTCAGCCTCATGATGCGCTTGTTGCGCAGCGTAAGCTTTACGCCATACGTGATTTACCGCGTAATTTTAGGGGTGATCCTGCTCGGCATCGCCTACAGTTAAAAATCGCTTGTTGTCGGCGCACCCTTAAGATTTTTGGCGCTTTCCGTCAGTTCAGCATATTGTCCGTAAGGGCGATACTGGTACAGGTACTGATCCACAACCGCATCCATACCCGTTGGGGAAATCCCCAAATCAGCAAAGGTTTTCGCACCCTCTGACACAACATTATCCTTACGCAGCTGCTTGACCTGGTCAGCTGTCAAAATCGTATTTGTGAAAATCCCAAACGACAAGAACTGCGCCAAACCCAGCGCCTTGCCCATCAACGTACCAACAAAAAACGGCAGGTTAATAACCAAACGGCGGCGACGAATGGCATGCAGCATCCGATGCATCAAATTGGCCAATGTATCCGCTTCTGGTCCGCCCAACTCATAGATACCACCAGCGGCCTGCCCCAGAATGCCCTGACATGCTGCTTGAGCAACATCATCTACATACACAGGCTGAAAACGACTGTTGCCACCAACCAATGGCAGAACGGGGCCCAGCTTCGTCATCTCGGCAAAGCGATTAAAGAACTGATCTTCGGTGCCGAAAATCACAGATGGACGCAAAATCATCGCTGATGGGAACGCAGCCAAAACCGCCTGCTCTCCTTCTGCTTTGGTGCGCGCTGAATCGCTATCGGATGACAGATCCGCGCCCAATGCAGAAATATGCACCAACTGGCCAACGCCTTCTTCTGCAGCAATTTTTGCCACACAGCCCGCACCAGCGTCATTCAGTGCTTCAAACGTCTGTTTGCCTGTTTCCTGAAGAACAGAAACACAGTTCACAACCGCATCCGCTCCTTGAATTGCTGAACGAACAGACTCCTCGTTCCGTATGTTCGCAAGGATCGGCTCCACTTGGCCAACCACACCATACGGGCGCACAAAAACCGCCTCATTCGGACGACGCACCGCAACGCGCACACGCCAACCCTCTTTCGTCATGCGCCGCGCAATATAGCGTCCGACGAATCCAGACCCACCAAAGATCGTGACAAGTTTAGGCGACTGAGACATTTAAGCTCTCCGTTTACAGGCGTTTGCCCTGAAATAATGCGATGTTGCGCCACTCACAAGCACTATTGCGCAAAACCAGTTCGAAACAACGTTGACAGCCCCGTATCCCCACTATAAATCGCCCCTGTTATCTGTGCCCAGATGGCGGAATTGGTAGACGCGCTAGCTTCAGGTGCTAGTGTCCGTATGGACGTGGAGGTTCGAGTCCTCTTCTGGGCACCATTTTCTCTTCTCATATATGCACATATCAGGTATAAAGTACTTGAAAAACAGTGACTTTTCCGAATTCATATGAACATGGCAGAACACTGATTTTCACTGTTACCCACACCATTGTGGGTATCGATACCCACATATTTCGACTGCTTTAAGTCAAATACCCTTTCGATACCCGCACTGATACCCGAGGTGCCCAATGGCGTTACGAGAAATGGAAGTCAGAAAAGCAAAACCAAAAGATCGTGCTTATCGTCTTACTGACGGCGGCGGTTTACATCTTTTGGTAAAACCAAACGGTTCAAAACTCTGGCAACAGCGATACCGATACGCAGATCGAGAAAAGACGCTGTCACATGGTGCTTATCCGGATGTGAGCATCGCTAATGCACGTCGGAAGTGTGCAGAGGCCAAGGATTTATTGGACCAAGCGATCGATCCAAGCACTCAGAAGAAACTGGATCGCATCCATACTGAACAAGCCATCCACACCACGTTTCAGTCTGTCGCAGAAGAGTATCTTGAAATGGCATACGAGCGCGAGCTGGCAGACGCCACCATGCGCAAGAAGCAATGGCACATTGAAACGCTGGCCGCACCGCTTCACAAACGTCCCATCGCAGACATTACACCAGCAGAAATTCTGAACCTCTTGAAACGGATAGAACGCTCAGGCCGTCGCGAGACAGCCAAGAAATTACGCGGTACATTGTCGGGCGTATTTCGACTTGCCGTTGTCACCATGCGCGCAACCCATGACCCTACGGCTGCGGTTAAAGGTTCGCTGCTACCTGTGAAGGTTACCAACCGAGCCGCCATCACCGACGAAAAGCAATTCGGTCAGTTTCTGCGTGATCTTGATGCATATACCGGCGCGGGCGTCATCAAGGACGCCATCCTTTTTCAAATTCTCACAATGACGCGGCCGGGCGAGACACGCGGTGCAAAACAGGATGAAATGGACCTAGAAGAACGCAAATGGTCTCTTTCCGCCGAGCGGATGAAAATGCGGCGCGACCATATCCTACCGCTCTCAAATCAAGCGTTAGCGCTGGTCCAGCAAAATTGGATTGAAGTCGATGGTGTCGATTTGATCTTTCCTTCGCTTAATTCGAATAGAAAGTGGTTGTCAGAAAACGCCTTTAACTCGGCGATCCGGCGCATGGGTTATACAAAAGAAGAAGTAACTGCTCATGGATTTCGCGCCACCGCCAGCACCATTCTCAACAACCGGGGCTTTGACGGAGAGGTCATTGAGGCCGCCTTAGCTCACCAAGACAAAAATGCCGTGCGACGTGCGTATAACCGTGCGACGTATTGGGACCAGCGAGTTGAGTTGATGCAGGCGTGGGCTGATTTGGTAGATGAATTCAAAAACTCTTAGTCGCTTGGGCGGATTGCAAATCCGTGTACACTGGTTCGAATCCAGTACTCGCCTCCAAATTAAATCAATCACTTAGCATTTAAATTCAAAAAAGAGACATGGTTTTAGTCTCTTTAATCGTATTGTTTTTGAATGTTCAGCTATGTCTAAGGCTCACCACATTTTCCGTGCCAATTCCATCTCTTCTCGTCCTACAGCATTGGCATAGATGGCGGTGGTTTTGATACTGGCGTGACCCATCCACTTTTGCAGCATATTCAGTTGAATACCTGAGCGCACTGCATTGATGCCGTAGCCGTGACGCAATCCCTTGGGGCAGGCCTGTGGGCCGTGAATGTCCGCCTCTCTCATCACCATCTTAATCCAACGGTAGGCGGTGACCCGATCAATCTCTCCACCCATTTCGTTGACCCAAAGACACTGGTTTGAAGTGTAACCGTGAGTTAAGTCACTGAGACTTTGGGCCAACGAGGTGGGAATAGGGATTTCACGGACGTGGTGCTGGTTGCGTTTCTTGAGCGAACGGACAGACAGAAGCTGTTCTTCCACTTGTAATGAATGGTTGGTTAATTCCCGTGCTTCACTGATACGGCAACCTGTGTAGAGTAAGGTCAGGCAGAACGCACGGATGTGGGCAGGTTGTGTGTCTGCTACAGACACAAATCGTTGACGTTCAGAAGCATTGACGTAGAGCCGCTGGTTCTTTCGGTCATACAGCCGCATGTGAGAAGTTTTTGATGTGTCATTGATCGTGTTCATCACCTCCTCAATTACAGGGTGTTCAAGGGTTACAAGTGCATGTGGAGTCTTTATGCAACAGTATTACCAATACTGTTGCACCGCTTGTAATCTTGTGTATTTACAATGATTTAACGGTGTTCACCTGTAGTCTAAACATGAACATCTGTGCGATCAACACGCATAAGCCTTTGAATATCAACATTGTACAATATTGGTAATACTGTTGCATGCTCGGACTGTGGAAAAGACAGTGAACTAGCGGTTTCATCCTTGCTCAAAATCGAGCGTTTAACATGGAGAAATCGAATGAAACTACCCCTTATCCTTGTCGCTGGGCTGGCACTTTCAGCCTGTACCGTTGGCAACATCCACAACAACAAGAAGCTCGACGGGATCAATTCAGTTCAACAAGCCCGACAGGCGGTTCGCCCAGGTATGAGCATGCAAGCGGTGGCTGACCTATGGGGCAAACCAAGCTTCAAGAACGTCCAGAACAACACAACGCTTTGGTCATATGTGAACCGTAATACCGTTCTCAAAGGCAACAATCTACTGGGCGCGGCAATCACTGGGGCTGCTCCTGCTAACACCAAAACTGTCACCGTTTGGTTCAATGCTTCTGGTCGAGTCAACAAGGTTGACTACACCGAACAGTCATTTTGAGGAGGACTGATCATGACTATTCCATTCCAGTTCAAAATGCCCAAGTTTGAGGCAGAAGAAATCCCTTTTGATGCTCAACCACCGTGGTATCAAGAGCCAACCACGATCCTGTTGGGTATATTGGTTGTTACCGCCATTGTTGGTGTGGCTCTCTACCACAAGAACAGCGGAGAGAAATGATGGGACATTTGAAAATCATCCGAATAGCGCTCACCTCAGGCCTCTTTTGCTGTCTGTTGCATGCACCAGCCCATGCCGAAGCATTCCGTTACAACAACCTCAAACAGGGGGATACCTTTTGTTACAAGACAACAGGATCAGGTTCTAAAGGGTCACGGTGGTGTATGACCTACAAAGGTCCGCGTCACTTGGAATATACCTCCCAACAGGGCACCAGACAGCTCATCAAAGGAAAGAACAGTCACACCATCTCCTATGGTGAGAAAGACCTCACCACCATCAAGGGTGGCAAAGTCTGGCCTTTGAAAGTCGGTGCTACGTGGACCCACACATGGCGAAGCGTCTCTTCACGAGAACGGTCTACCACCACTGACAAGTGCAAGGTGAAGAAACAGGTAAAGCTGAACACTGCCGCAGGGATATTCCAAACGCATATGGTGACCTGCACCAGCCAATGGCATGCGAGAACCAAGCCATACCGACAAATCATCTGGTATGATGTTGAAACCAATATGATGGTTCAGAAGCGTCAACGTTGGGATGGTGGTGGTAACAAGACGCTTTTGGTTTCCGTGAAACGGTAAGTGAAGTGTGCAGGTTAAGCACCATGATCTGCGCACTGCTCACCAAAAGTCTGGCGAACATCGAGCGTTTCAAGGTGTACAGGGAAATGCTCTGAGGACCATTCGATGGTGTTCGCGGAAATACTACTAATTTTGCCCCTCGTTCTATGTTTGTTTACGAGAACTCGGGAAAATCAGCTCAACATTCCAAGACCTCTGCTGTGCTAGGGAAATTACCGGCGCAGCGAACGGCCCTTTGCTGCCGTTCACCACCACCTCACAATGCTGCAGTGCGGCCCGTCATTGCAGACTTTCGCTAAGACCGCAAAATCAGTTGATTGGTGATTTAGCACAGTGGGGGACGAAGCTGCCGTTCGACCGACTATTTGCAAGGTCTTCTTCGGGCAATCCTAACGCGCGAAGACACCGATTGGCTCGCCTAGCATCTCAATTCGAGGACGCGTTCCCAATCCCGGTAGATCCGGGGCCTTCATGAAGCGGTCTCCTGCAATCACAGGATTGTCGACCTTGTTCAGCTTCATGCCCATAGGCGGGAAGGTCGAAAGCATCACCCGCGACGGCGTCGAATGGGCCATATGCGCGATGGCGGAGCAGGCAAGTTCGCTCCATGAACTGTCCTGAATCTCCATTGGCACATTCAGCGTCGCGCAGACATCCCTAATCATGCGCATTTTAGAAAGCCCTCCAACTTTGGAGAGTTTGAGGTTCAGCCCGTCCAGAATGCCATCGGCATGGGCGCGCAGCACGACATTCAGGTCCGTGGCGCTTTCATCCAGAATGAGAGGTTTGCCGGTCGTCCGGCGCAAGGTCCGGCAATCCTCATAGCTGGCACAAGGCTGCTCGAAGGACACGTCGATCGGACCCATTTGGTCAATGATGCGCAGCGCTTCCTGAACCTGCCAGCCTGCGTTGGCGTCATACTTCAGCGATTCACCGGGTTCGAACAATGCGCCCAGGTGGCGCAGATAGGCTACGTCGGTCGCCACATCTCCGGTCGATTTGGAGGAGAAGCGTTTGAAACCCTTGGCGCGCAAATCAGAAATCTTGGTGTCTAGCGCCGGCCCTAAATCAGGAGGAAGGGAGCCATAGATGTGCAGGTCCGGCGTCAGCATGCCGCCCAACAACATATAAACGGGCTGCCCGGTTGCCTGCCCCAGAATATCCCAGCATGCTACATCGATAGCGGACTTTACGAAGGGTTGGCCTTTCATCTCAAGGTCCATCACCTCGTTGATCTGGCCGATCATGCGCGGATCGAGCCCAATGAGTTTGGGGGCGAGTTCCTCGATCCCCGCCCGGGCGCCCCGCGCCCATGCAGCGACAAAGTTCGCCCCCCAAGGCACACTGTCGCCCCAGCCTTCGATCCCGTCGTCGGTTTCAATACGAACTATAGTTTCGTCAAACACGTCCATTACGCGCCCACCGGAAATCTTGAACGGCTCGATTTGTCCGTTGTCATATAAAGTGGGACATCAGAGCGGCTTGAGCATTGGAGGCTCTGGCTCGTTAGTGTGATTGATTATGCTGCTTGTTTCTGATGTTGCAAGCGACGTTGTTTGATTGTCTGTTTCTTGATCCTCTTCCTTTCTCTCAGAATGGCTTTGTCGCGGCCGAAGTAGACATCGGCGGGTGTGACGTTGTTCAGGCTCTCGTGGTATCGTCGGTTATTGTAATAGTCGACGAAGGCCTCGATCTGGCGCTCGAGATCGCCGGGCAGATAGTAGTTTTCTAACAGCACTCGGTTCTTCATCGTTTGATGCCATCGTTCGATTTTGCCTTGGGTCTGTGGATGGAACGGAGCACCACGGACATGATCCATATTTTGCCCTTCCAGCCATTCGGCCAGGTCGCCAGATATGTAACACGATCCGTTATCGCTGAGCAGGCGTGGTTTGTGCCGAACAACCGCTTGGTCACAGCCTGATGCTGTCAGAGCGCGCTCAATCGTCTCGGTCACATCACTGGCCCGCATGGTTGTACACAGTTTCCATGAGATGATGTAGCGGCTGTAATCATCCAAGATCGTAGACAGATAATACCACCCCCAACCAATGATTTTGAAGTAGGTGAAGTCTGTCTGCCACATCTGATTGATGGCGGTGGTTTTATCCGTGAACTCGTTGGCTGCTTTGATCACCACGTAGTCTGGTGCTGTGATCAGGTCGGCTTCCTTGAGAATGCGATAAGCTGATGATTCTGAGACAAAATACCGCTTTTCATCGGTGTATTTGACTGCCAGCTCGCGCGTGCTCAGCGCCTCGTGTTCCAGCGCAAACGCGATCAGGTCGTCACGACGATCATCGGGGATGCGGTTCCAAACGGATTTAGGGCATGGCGATTTGTCAGCCAGCCGGTCAAACCCGCCTTCGAGATATAAATCATACCAGCGATAGAATGTGGTGCGTGGAATGCCCAGCATGTCGAGGGTCTGCTTGGTTGGCAGATGTGATCCCTCGACGGTGCGGATGACCTCCAGCTTCTCAGACGCAGGGTATCTCATTCCTCGAACTCCCCAGCCCCTGTCATGCTTTTTTTGAGAAGCCGGTTCTCAAGCGTCAGATCGGCCACGCATTCCTTCAAGGCCATAGCTTCTGAGCGTAGTTCTTTCACTTCAGGGGATGTGGCCTGACGCGCCGTATCGCCAGATAGACGGCGTTTGCCTGCTTCAAGGAATTCTTTCGACCAGCTGTAATACAGGCTCTCCGCGATGCCCTCCCGACGGCACAACGCTGAGATGCTTTCTTCTCCACGCATCCCTGCCAGCACAATGCGGATCTTCTCCTCCGCCGAATAGGTTTGACGTGTCTTGCGGCGGATGTTCTTTACCAATTTATCTGCAGACGCTTTGCTGCTTCCGGATTTCTTGTTCATCTTCACTCCATGAAGGTTACGATGAACCAGAAATCCTCCGTTGTTCAATTCCTCAAATCTGTCCCAAAGGCCCTGACGTCAGACAAAGCCAGTCCAAAACTTCACTCTCAACCCATCCCACTCTGTTGGGGCCAAGCTGTACCCTCTTGGGGAATAAGCCTGCCTTTTCCAGTCTGGCAACGTGCTGGGGTGAATATAGCACCAGTTCTTTCAACGCCTTTTTCGATAGTATCCTCATCGCATTACTCCTTAGTGTTAAGGAGCATTGCAATGCCCACAGGTTCAGGTTGCCCTTGGCCGCAGGAAGGACATTGCTATCATGGGTTGTGCGAAAATCCTACAGGAAGATTGAACTCTTTGAGAAAATCACGCGCCAAACCGCGAGGCACTTCCTTGTCGTTGTCATTTTCAATTTGCATGACTTTATCGCCGGGCGCGTAAGTCCAGCCAAAGCGGTCAGCTTTTTTGTCGCCTGCTGGATTGAGCGCCGCCTGAAGTTCAACGTCCTGAAGTTCAACGTAGAGTGATCGCGCACCCACACCTCCCCTATTCATTGGGCAAAGAACCTGAATATCCTGTATTGGGTCAAAGCCAAATCGCTTCGGAATCCGTTTTTGGACCAATTCCCTGAGCGCCTTATTCGACAGTATTTTCATCACGATATCTCCTTATTGAAGGAGCATCCCGTTGCCCCGGTTGCGGTTAGACCTTGGTCGAGGTTCCTCGACTATAAGGTGAGATTGTAGGATTAGCGAGTTTATACAAAGCTCTGCGATATGGCGCCAAATCCAGTATTCGGTTCCCTCTAAGAGCCTCGAACCTTTCAATAATTTTACTTTTGTGGGTATGGAAGCGGGTATCGACAACAACAAAGTCTTAACTATCTTTTAAAATCAAGCTATTAAATGGACTATACGGGTCCTCTTCTGGCACCATAAATCCCAAACATCGCTGTTCTTAGCGGCATGACCGCCTTGATTGAATGCGGCTGTGCGACGCCGCGAAGTCTTGGGGGAGTTGATTCTCTATCCATAGACAGGTATCGCTGACGCGTCCCTTCACCCCACAGCACGATTGTAACCAAAGTTGAAATACGCTGCACAATACGCATTGATCCGCACGACGCTTTGGCTAGCAAAGTTGGTTCCTTTCAGGGTGAGAGGAAGCATTATGGCCGCTGTCGGGGGCACACTCGTGCGCTATGTACCATCCTTTCGAAAACGCGCCGAAGCGGGTTTAACCAAAGTATTTCCCAACATGCCAACAAGCGAACGGCTGGCATTGGTGCGCGCTGTTGGACGTAACATTGCGCGCACGATGACGGAGCTTTTGTTTAATGCTGAATTTTCCAAAGTGGCAGAGCAACTCCCCGTCCACGGGCCAGGACTTGCTGTTGTAAAAGCGGCGCAGGCGGATGGCCGTGGTGCGTTGATCGTTTCAGGCCATTACGGCCAGTGGGAAGCCATTCGCCATGCGTTTCGCACGCAAGGCATCGAGGTAGGGGCTGTTTATCGACCGAACAACAACCCTTACTACGAACCACTGTTTGTGAAAAACGTTGAAATTGGCGGCAAACCATTGGCCCCAAAAGGAACCGCTGGAACCAAGGTTATGGTGCGTCATCTGCGCAAAGGCGGTGTTATGGCGATTTTGACAGATCAGAAATACGGTCAGGGGCCAACGCTTGATTTTCTAGGCCACCCAGCCAGCACAACAACCGCCCCTGCTGAACTTGCACTGAAATATGATTTACCGTTGATTCCCGCTTACGGGATTCGCACCAAAGACGGACTGCGGATCGAAACCGAAGCCCCGATTCCATCAAGCGATGCAAACACCATGATGCAAGCCGTGAATGACAGCCTTGCGGCCCGCGTTCTTGCCGACCCGACACAGTGGCATTGGCTGCATCAACGTTGGGAACTGAACAAATCTGACTAGGCTTTGTAGCCACTGTCATCACGTGTGAATTTTTGCAAAGCACAGCCAAACAAAATACACGTAGGGATCAAAGCGAGCGCCAAGGTCGAATACCCGAAAGCCCCCATCGCAATTGCTGTACACACCAAGATCGCAAGCAGGCGTAGATCGGATGGAAGCCGCCTGATCAGAACGGCCAGAACACAAAATCCCACACACAAACCGATACCCAGAATCGCAAGAATTGTCGGAGACGTTCCAAGCTTGAGGAAAATTGCGCCAAAACCGTGCTGCAACATGCCAATCGCACCCGCAAACCCACCCCCAAAATAGGTGATGTTTTTGGTCAATGCGCCCAATAAATCATAGTTGAATAAAAGAATCGCGAAGATAACCGGCAAACAGGCCTCTGCTTTGTTCACGCGGCTGGGCGCCTTGATGATTGCGAAAAAGGTTATCACCAGGAGAGCGGCAAATGTTGCATAAAGCGTCCCACTGGTTACGGCGCAAAGCCACAGCGCCACAACTGTTCCGATAGTCTTGGCAAAGGTCGACATCGGTGGACCGAGATGCACCGCTAACATCAGGGCCGAACCCCCAAAAGCAAGGATCAGTCGCCCATCCATTGCTAGAAAAATCCCCATCAATGGCAGTAACGCAAGCAAACCAATCCAACGAACACTGCTGTCTTGCCTACGATGAGACAAAACTCGTGCGGCGGACCAAACTGTCAGTGCGGCCATGATCGGAATACAAACGCTATAAAGGGAATTGACCGAAATCTGTGTAAGATCGCTGAGCCAGAACAGCGGCACCGTCAAAAAATATCGCAGCCGATGGGCAGGGTGCTGCAACTCTTTGGCATCCTGCAATTTTTTGGGTAGATCATCAAAAGGTGCGTGCCAGTTTGAAACGGTCCAACCCAGTTCGTTTAGAAATGTGACTTGGCTCCAAAGAACGGCATTTACAAAGCCGCGAGACAGGCATAAAACACCGCAACGCAAATCGCCAATCGGCCAGCAGACATATGGGACAAATGACGCAGAAACATGGCGGGTATCGATACGGAGAGTTTCGCGCACTGTCCAGTTGTTTAGAATGGCTGGTATCCTTGCAGCCCCAAAAGAATTAACTTAGAGGAGCACGGATTGAGATAGGGTATAGAAACAGTAAAATGAAACCATTGGCATCACAGCTTGGGACTTTGCGTGCGAATATGGGCCGGTCGGGTTCTTTCACGGTGATGTCTTTGTGGGTTGCCATGCCGGTGCTGGGGAAACCTCTGGGATTGGCGTATTTATTGCTTGTGCCGTTTCTGCGAGATCGCAGTGGACCCGTGTTGCGTGGATTGCGTGGCTTTTTCCTGCTGAGCCTTGTTTACGCAATCTATATCGCAGGGCGAAGTGTGCTGGCCGGACCAGACGCTTCCGAGCCGATTTTGGATACACTTCCCCTTTTGATCGTTTCTGGTTTGGCGCTCTGGGCCGTGCGACAGCCTGTTCAAATAGACATGCAATTGTTGTTTCAGGCAACGTGCTGCATGCTTGCAATCGTTTTCTTTCTTGCTTGGGGTGAGCGCATTTTCCTTGGCATTTGGCGACCAGAATTGTTGCTCGGAAATCCGTTGAACGCGGCTCCTGTGTTGCTGGTTCCTGCGCTGTTCGTGACCATGGCACGCTTTGCACCGTCGCGCTTTTGGGCGTGGTTTGGATTGGTTTCTTTTGCCATGGCCATTTATGTAATCGGTGGTCTGTCCCAATCACGCGGCCTTTTTATGGGGTTGTGGGCACTGGTGGCTGTAAGGCTCGGGTTTGAATTTTTTGCGCCAACCGACATCAGATCAAAGTTGAAAAACGCGCTCGGTATTTTGCTGACGATTGGATTTGTCACAACGGTTATCGGATCAGATTCGCATTTGTCTGGTCGATACACCGTGATGGCAAAAACCCTGACTAACAGTGAAGCAGCCCCAGAATGGTCGGTCGGATTGCGAATGAAGATGCTCAAGGGAGGGTGGGCTGCATTTCAAGAGCGCCCGCTGTTTGGGCACGGGCCGCAAAACCGATATGACAGCGCGGCAGAGCATTTTGACAGTACGGGCCTTCCTAGGTTTTCGCATTTGCATAATGATTATCTGACACATGCAGTGGGCGGCGGTGTTCCGTTGGTTGTCTTGTTGATTGCGTTGATCTTTACACCTGCGGTCGTGGGGCTTCGGGTCAATCAAACTCTAACAAAGAACGATGCACATGCGCGACGGGAAATTGGTGTGCTGGGGAGTTTGGCTTTTGCTGGGGTTGCCGCTGTGAATAACATCTTCTTTGTTGATATCTCTGCCTTCACCACGGCATTTTCACTGGTTGGGATTTTGATAATTTTGGCGGCTTTGGAACAAGACGGGGCAGTAAATGAAACCGTTTGATGGCCCGATTTTTGTTATAAATCTGAACGGCAGCGATGCACGTTTGGACTCTGCCAAAATGCAATTGGCGGCGGTTGATTTGGATTTTGAACGCGTCGAAGCCGTTGACGGACGCGGACGCCTTGCGACGGATTTTCCAAATTACGAATCCAAATCCGCCATCGAGTTTTTTGGTCGCGACCTCAATAGTGGCGAAGTCGGGTGTTATCTATCCCATGTCAAAGCGGCTCAAGCATTCTTGGACAGCGGTGAAGATTATGGCTTGGTCTTTGAAGACGATTTCCGGAGCTTTCCGCACACGTGGCCAATACTTGAAGAACTGACAACGTTTCTGAAATCTGATGCTTGTCCAGCTTGGGAAATGGTTAACCTCGGGCGGGCCCCGCGATCTGTGACACGTCCGGTCAAAGAGCTTTCGCAACACGGTGGCACAGCGCATACGGTGTTTCAGGCGTTTTATTTCCCAGTGATTGCAACGGCAATTTTGTGGTCCAAAGAAGGGGCAGCGCGGTTTGTTAAAGAGGCCGCAAAACCCATTGCACCTGTCGATCATATGTTTCGCCATTTGATGTCTCAAAGCGGGCAGGGTTTGGCGTTGGATCCTGCCCCGTTTTCAATCTTGAACGTGACAAGCGACATTGCGCAAGCGTCCCAAAACAGCCGCCCAAAAGCGAAACCGAATTGGTGGTTAAAGAAAAAGAGCGAAGTCTTGCGACAAAGCGCCAGTTTCAAGCGAGCCATCTTTCATAAGTGGATCAAGTGATTGCCTTATTAAAAGGTAGCGTCTAAGTCTTTTTGTATGCACTCGGTTGGAGTTTTGTATGCTTTTGGATCAGTATCTTTTGGGCCCCCATGCCAAATTGCATGAGGCCATTTCGGCCCTAGAGCAAGGTCCCGTGAAACTGTGTGTTATCGTTGATGAACAGGGCAAAGTGATCCGCACTGTTACGAACGGCGATGTCAGACGTGCGCTGTTACAGGGTCTGGATTTAGACTCCCCCGTTACAGATTTTCCAGGACAACACCCGATACTTTTACCTGATGATGCCAGCGATGCGGATGCACTGGCCACGTTGGACGAACACAGTATCGACGTTGTGGTTTTGGTGGATGAGAACGGGCGACCAACCCGTTTCATTGACCGTTTGAGCCTGTCCAAAATGCTGTACCTTTCGCCGCCGCATATGGGCAATGGCGAAGCAGGCTATGTGCAGTTGGCCTTTGAAGAAAACTACGTTGCACCAGCGGGCAGCAACCTGACTGCATTTGAATCGGCATTATGCGCGTTTTCAGGTCGCAAACATGCGCTGGCCGTATCTTCTGGCACGGCAGGATTGCACCTGGCGCTGCGGGTTTTGGATATCACAGCAGGGGATCGGGTTTACGTTTCAGATTTGACATTTGTTGCATCGGTGCAGCCCATTTTATACGAACAGGCAACCCCCGTGTTGATCGATGCAGAGCCCGTTACGTGGAACATGTCGCCCCAAGCACTGGGACGGGCATTGGCGCGTGATGCGGCGGCTGGCACGTTGCCCAAAGCGATCATCGTGGTGCATCTTTATGGGCAATCGGCAGATATGGATGCGATTATGGCTTTGGCCAATCAGTATGAAGTGCCCGTTGTCGAAGACGCCGCAGAAAGCCTTGGTGCAACCTATGGCAACCTCGCTTCTGGAGCGCACGGATTGCTGAGTGTTTATTCCTTTAATGGTAATAAAATCATTACAACTTCGGGCGGTGGTGCGTTGATGTCTGATCGCGCGGATCTGATGGCTCGGGCGCAAAAACTGTCAACACAGGGTCGCGATGACGCGGAACACTATCAGCACACCGAAATTGCGTATAATTACCGAATGTCCAATGTTCTGGCAGGGATTGGGCGCGGTCAGCTCGAAGTATTAAACGAACGGGTTGCGGCCCGCCGCGCAATCTATGATCGCTATGTCGAGGGTTTGGGCGATATTCCAGGACTTGGATTTCAGGCTGAATGTACAAACAGCCAAGGCAACCGTTGGCTGACCGTTATTTCTTTGGACCCTGATCAGGTGCCGTTACATGTGTATCAGCTGATGAGAGCCTTGCGCAATAATGGTGTTGAAACGCGACCCGCATGGAAGCCAATGCAAATGCAACCCCTGCTAGCAGGAGCAGAGTTCGAACCTCATTCGCTGGACGAGTCTGTTGGAACTTCGGTTTTCTTGCGCACGCTATGTCTGCCGTCTGGCTCTGCCATGAGCGTAAAAGAACAAGACGGTGTCATTGCATCTATCCGATCCGTGTTGAGCGAAGGATTTGCATCATGAGTAATGCAGTGGACAGTGTGAACAGCAAAGGGGCGATAACGGCCCGCTTGATGAGCCTACTGGATGATGCAACGCGCCGTATGATGACAGAAGGACCGTTGGGTGTGGCACTTACGGGATCAGGGCGCGATGCTGCGGTTTTGGGATTCATGAGCCTGTACCAAACGGCACCTTTGCGTAGCTACGCAGCAAGCGATGACACATTTGCCCGTGACGCGGCGTTACGGTTTGGAGCCTTGCATCAAACTGTAAATACACAGAAGACAGCCCTGCAAACGGAACTGGAGGCGATGGCCAAAAGAGATGGGCTCCAGCTGGTCAGCGGATCATTCGAAGGGCCAGGTCCCTTTGCAGACGATCAAGTTCGCGCCTTGTTGGCAGACCTTCCAGATAGCTTGAACTCTGAAGAGGTTGTTCAATCTGCTTTAATTGCATTCTTGGGCCAAGCATTGGCCAGACAAAATGGATCGCGTAAATCAACTTAATCACGACGTTAGGTCCTACAAACGTAAGTAAGGAAAAAAGATGTGTGGAATAGCTGGCGTTATCGGAACCCAGAAATATACCAAATCAGACGTTGCACGGATGATCGATTGCATCGCTTACCGTGGGCCTGATGAACAAGACGTGGTTCAGATTGGTCCAGCCTTGCTCGGTCATGCGCGTTTGGCTGTGGTTGATCCTGAAAATGGCGGGCAACCGATGTCTAATACGGATGACACGGTTTGGGTTGTCTTCAACGGCGAAATCTACAATTTCATCGAATTGCGCGAAGACCTGAAGTCAAAAGGCTATCAGTTCAAATCGCGCTGCGACACCGAAGTCTTAGTGCATCTGTGGCGCGAAAAAGGTGTGGCCATGCTCGATGATCTGATCGGGATGTTTGCCTTTTGCCTGTGGGACACAAAACAGAACAAAGGGATTTTGGCGCGCGACCGTCAGGGGATTAAACCTTGCTACCTGATGGATTTGCCAGACGGTGGTTTTGCGTTCGGCTCCGAGATCAAAACGATCCTGTCTTTGCCAGGCATTTCGCCAGAGATTGACGATATCGGCGTCAACCTGATGCACAGCTTTAATTACTGTCCGCCACCACGCACCTGTTACAAGGGGATCACCCATCTTGCCCCTGGCACGTATTTGGAAATCGCCCCAGATGGGTCGCGCACATCGCACCAATATTGGTCATGGCCTATTGGTCAAGAGGCGCAACCGATGACACACGACGCGTTTGGCGCGTTGCTCGATGATGCAATTCGGTTGCAGATGCGGTTTGACGTAAAGGGCTGTTTGTTCCTCTCAGGGGGCGTTGATAGCTCTGTGATCGCCGCCCATTTGCGCCACCAGTGGAATGCGCCGAGCATGTTGGCCTTTGGTCTTGATTGCCGCGAAGAAGGCTATGGTGAATATCATTTGGCACAACAGGTTGCTGCGCAATTTGACACGATTGATCTGCACCCAATCCAATATGATCATTCGATTGTACCCGATAATATTTCTGCGGTGCTGCATCACGCTGATCAGCCACATGGTGATTTTTCGTTCTTCCTTATCCGCCGTCTGTGCCAAGCGGCACATGAAGCGGGTGTCATTGTAGCCATGAACGGTGATGGACCTGATGAAGTTTTGTCAGGGTTTTCGCACAACCAAGCGTTTTTCAATGAGCCCCAAAACAAGGAATTTCCGATCGCAAAGTACTTTGATCAAATTTGCTTTATGCCAGAGGCCGCACGCGCCCGTGTGTTGAACGCAGATTTCCGTGCGTCTTTGGACAAGCCGATTGAAACGTTCGAGGAAATTCTTGCACCTTGGGGCCATCTGGACCCAGTCGATCAAATTGCGGCTTATGAATGTACATCACTCAGCCCAGGCAACAATCTGATCAAAACCGATCGCATGGGGGCTGGGCAATCTATTGAGGGGCGGTCTCCGTTTATGGATCACCGCGTATCAGAGGCATTGGCCCGCCTGCCTTTAGAAGACAAAATGCGCGATGGCGTGAGCAAACTCTACCTGAAAGATTACGGCTTGCGCCACTTTGATCGGGATTTGATGTTCCGTAAAAAATCCATGCCAACCATGCCGATTGGAGAATGGATCAAAGGCCCGCTCGAAGATTGGGCGCGGGATACTTTGGCCACGCTGGACCCATCGCGGTACAATGTTGCAGGTGCAGTTCAAATGTTTGAAGATCACAAGGGCGGCAAAGCAAACCATACACGCGAATTGCGAACCTTGTTGATGAGCGCCCATTGGATGCGCCAACTCGCGGCGGCGTAAATTTGATGGCAGCCTCTGATTTCAAATTCTTGATGATTGTGGATGACCCCGCAATTGCTGGTTTCATTAGCGAACACGGTGTGAACCGTTTGTTTGTTGATCTTGAAGTCATGGGAAAACAGGAACGGCAAGGACACTTGGATACGGTCCAATCCGTTCAGACAATGGACACCGTTTCGCGGATACGGGACGGCGCACCAAACGGACACTTGTTGGTGCGGATCAATCCGTTTCATGATGGCACCGCATCCGAAATTGACGCGGTTATCGCCCGCGGCGCAGACAGTGTTATGCTACCGATGTTTCATGACTATGACACGCTGGCGGCTTTCCTTGATGTGTTGAACAATCGTATTGAAGCGGTTCCACTGTTTGAAACAGTTGGGTCCATTGCTGCTTTACCAGAGATCATTGAACGTTTGCCTTTGTCGACGTTGCATATCGGGTTAAACGATCTTTCGCTGGAACGGGGGGATAAGATGATCTTTTCACCCCTTGCCAATGGTGTTCTAGAAGATGCATCGCAGGCGCTAAAAGCCAAAGGCATCCCGTTTGGCATTGGCGGCGTTGCCCGTGCGTCAGAGGGGAATATTCCCCCGGAATTATTACTGGGCGAGCATGTGCGGCTTGGATCATCTGCTGCGATCCTGTCACGGAGTTTCCACCGTCAAGCAAAGACTCTGGAAGAGCTGCGGGGCATCATGGATTTTGAAGCAGAAATTGCCGAGCTGTTGCGTATTTACGAAACCTTTAAAGACGCACCAGTGGACCAATTGAACGCTAACAAAATTGCCTTTCAAGACGCTGTTGCCGCCCTATGACCCTTAACATTCTGACCACAGATGATCGTGATCAATGGGTGGCCTTGTTGGATCAACTGCCCCATGACCAACGTGATATTCACTATCATCCAGATTACCTAGCCATCTATGAAAAGACTTATTCAGATCAATCTTACCTTGTGGTGTGGGAAGGTCAGAGCGGTACGATTTTTAAGCCGATCATGGTGCGCGATATCCCAAAGAGCATTTCTGCCACCAAACGGCGGGATTTTTCGTCGGTTTACGGATACGGCGGCGCCCTTGCGACTGGGCAACCGAATGCAAGCGACAAGCAAGGCTTTGCGCAGGGTTTCATGGCGTTCGCAGAGCAGAATGCAGCCGTAACGGATTTCACCCTGCTCAATCCCAAGTTCACCGATGTGCAAAAAGATGTCCTGCCCAGTGGACAAACAGTCGATTACCGCAAAGAAGTTGTGGTGGCTGATCTGACACCAACATTGCCAGAAATTTGGGCACGCATTGATGATCGCCAACGCAAGGCGGCCATGTCAGCACGCAAAGCAGGTGTGGAAGTCATCGCGTCTGACGGATCTGATGCGGATTATGATGCGTATCACGCGCGTTATTTAGAAACGATGGATGCTGTGAATGCGCGCGAATTCTGGCATTTTCCTGATGATTATTTTCATAATTGCCGTGATTGTTTGGGGCCTGACCATGTGACCCTGCTCCATGCGCAACACGATGGCAAAATCATCGCATCGTTTTTTCACATCCATATGTACGACACGGTGTATTACCATTTTTCCTGCGCTGATTTGGCCGCACGCAAATTAAACCCAACACCTTTGTTGATGTTGGACAGCCTGATTTGGGCCAAGGGACAAGGATACAAATTGTTCCATCTGGGCGGCGGGCGCACCGATGGGGCAGACCCGTTATTCACCTTCAAGAACTCGTTTTCGCATCAGACATTGCCGTTGTATTCAACCCAATCCATTCTTGACCCAACCACATACGAAAGCTTAACTAACGCGGTAAAGTCGCGTGAAAAACAAACCCATGGCGATGCTCTCGAAAGTGCATTTTTTCCGCGATACCGCCTCCAAAGCTGAGACCCATAATGAACTTTGATACGATCAACATTGATTTTGCGAACCCCGGACATTGCCAATCCATTATTGAGATTGGCGTAAACCATAACGGGGACCTAGATCTTGCACGTCAGATGGTGCGGGAAATCAAGAAACGAGGCGGGGATATTGTAAAATTCCAAGCCTTCATCGCAGAAGAAGAAATCAGCATTCATGCGGATAAAGCCAGTTATCAGAAAGACACGACTGGTGACGACGGGACGGGCCAGTTGGAAATGGCCAAAGCATTGGAATTGTCACACGGGCAGTTAACCACTATGCGGGATTTCTGTGCGGAAATGGAAATGCCCTTTCTTTGCACCGCTTTTGAAAGCAAGAGTCTAGAATTTTTGCTGCGTGATCTTCAGGTTAAATCCATCAAAATTGCGTCTTCCGAAGTGACCCATCATCCGTTCTTGGCTGAAATTGCTCGTTCAGGCGTGGGCATGATTTTGTCCACAGGCGCAAGCACATTAGAAGAAACCGCAGCTGCGATCCGTGTGATTGAACAAGCCAAACCTGACCCAGAACTTGTTGTGCTGCATTGTGTGTCTGAATATCCCGCACCATTGGCAGAGGTTAACCTGCAGGCGATGGATACGATGGCGCGCGCATTTGGGTATCCAGTGGGTTATTCAGATCATACTGTGGGAACCATCGCCCCAATCACCGCAGCCGCGCTCGGGGCCTGTGCGGTCGAAAAACACTTTACGATGGATCGCAACATGCCAGGGCCAGACCATCGCGCGTCTATTGAGCCAGACGAGTTGAGCGAGATGGTAGATGGGATGCGCGGCGCCGAGGCCTGTTTGGGTAGCGGAATCAAAGTGCCTGTTCCATCCGAAATTCCGCAGATCCCGTTGATCCGCAAGGCAATCGTTGCGCGATATCCATTGCCCGTTGGCCATGTGGTGACAGAGGCAGACATCGCGTTTAAACGTCCGCGTAATGGCATTGAGCCGTTTGATTTGGACAAGGTTTTGGGCCGTGCCTTGAAAGTTGCCAAAGACACTGACTCTCCGTTTCAGTGGTCTGACCTATGAGCGATCCTGAACCCGCCGTGGATGCAGCGACCATTTATGATGCGTTTGCAGATAAATATCGGGCGTATTCTGAAACTAAGTCGGCCTACATTGGGGCGGTTGATGACTTGATCGCAGGGCAGTTGAAGACGCCCCCCTCTGTCATGTTGGATTATGGGTCTGGCGATGGTGTGCGCGGCATTGAATTGGCCAAACAGGTCGCGCCTGTGCGATTCTTTCAGGCGGATATCTCAGATGAAATGGTTGCGCGGTGCAAAGAGTTGGGTCACGCGGAACAGGTTTTTTCAGTAAACACACCCGATTGGGCAGCTGATTTACCGGATGTGGATGCACTGGTTTGTTTGTGGAATGTTCTGGGGCACGTTCCAGGAACAGACGCACGGCGAAACCTATTGGCAGAGCTGTTTTCGCTCATGCGGCCCGGTGGAAAGCTGTTCATTGATGTGAACAACCGTCACTATGTTGGGTATGGCCGTTGGACATCTTTGGGACGACGGATCATTGATGCGATTAAACCCAATTACACCCGCGGGGACATTCGGTTTGACTGGAATATTGATGGTGTGGATTATCCCGCATCTGGTCATTTCTTCACACCAGCCGAAATGGTTGATCTGCTGAAAAGCGCGGGTTTCAAAATCGAAAAAGCGCAGTCTGTTCATTACACCACAGGTGACGTCAGTAATGATCTGACGGAAGGGCAGCTGTTTTATGTGGCGTCCAAACCCGCATAGGCAGAGACTTTATGGGCACGGCTGAACCGTTCGCGCAGCTTACCCGCCACCCGCTGAACGTTTGGATCAACCTGAAAACTCTGTTGATCTGGCACTCCCGCAGCCAACAGATCAAGTGCCCAAATTAGGGTGCGCATTTGCTCTGGGCTTAGGTCTTGCCCGGTGCGGAGTGCCTCTAGTACATCTGGCGTGACCAGAGGGTCTGTGCTGAGAGATGTGGTAACAGGCTGCCCAGGTACAATCGTTTTGGTAAACTGACCTGCCGATGTCAAAATCTCATAAGCGTCTTTTAGGAGGATATCTGGCACCATTTAGGTTTGAACCCACACTGCAAATTCTTCGCTAATTTCACCGTTATAATCCTCTGCCAGCGTGCGGGCAATTTTCACGTCCCCCCAATCGGCGAAACGGTTTTCCAATTCTTCGCGGGTAAAGAAATGCGAAACACCCATATCTTTGCAGGGTCCAGCGGTCGGATTTTTCGACGTGTTCGGCTCGATCATTTCACCCGTCTTGGCGCCGGTGCATTCTGTACCCCACACACGCGTATAAAAACGGCCATTCGGAGCCAGCAGATCACGAACCTTGGCATAGGTTGCATCGATAATAGCAAGAGGGTTTGCATAGATAGCGTAGTAATCAACGATCAAATCAAAGGATTGATCGGCGAAGGAAATCTCTTCAAACAGCTGAACGCTCAGATCCAAGGTTTGATTTGGGCCTGCTTGCAAACGTTGTTTTGCCTTGGCGATGGCGGATGGAGCGCCATCGATCCCATAGGTTTGAAACCCTTCCGCCAAAAAGAACGACAGATTTGCGCCTGCTCCACAGCCCAGTTCAAGAACCTTAGTATTCGCCCTATCCTGCGGATCGCGATAGGTCCGCATCACCGTGCGGATCAGGTTTTCCGCTGGGTATTTGCCCCACGGGCGGGCGGCATGTAGTTCTTCCCAAACAGCGTCCATCAGTTTTCCTTTCGCTGACCAAGCCCCAATGCGAGGGGGTCAAACATAATTTCATGAAATTTTTTCAACATCAATTCCTCGCCCAATGGAACCGCTTTTAGCGTTTCAAGTGTCTTGGCAGACGCTTTGCCGTCCCCGTATGGGTTTGTCATACCTTTGAGGCTGGTTCGAAATTCGGGCGAGCTTGCTTTGGCGACGGCGGCGTTTACATCGCTGCCCGTCAATCCTGACACGTCGATCACATTGGCACCTCGGACACGGCCATCTTGGCGTTTTCCCACGTTGATTGCGGGTAATTCGAAGCTCGGTGCTTCCCACAGGCCAGATGACGAATTGCCGATCATGAATGACGCGTGTGCCATCAGACCATAAAAAACATCGCGATCAAAACTTTTACGAATAATCGCATCGGGGCGTCTGGCTTGGAACGCTTCGAGCATATCGACCAGTGGCTGAAAGCCTGGATCAATATTAGGGCGGATCATTACGGGACGTTCAGGAACGGATGCGATTGCATCCAAGACATAGGCGTATTGGGTTTGCGCCGTGTCTTCCCCCAAGGTTTGCGGGTGATAGGTGGATAGAAAGAACGGTTCTTCGTCTTGTAACCCAACCGCAGCGTTCAAATCATCGCGGCTCAGTTTTGGGCGATCCACGATCACATCAATGGCGGCATCCCCTGTCAGCACAACGCGCCACGGCTCTTCGCCCATTTGAATGACGCGTCGCGCGTGTTCGGGCATGGATACGAAATGCAGATGGGCAAGTTTGGTCATGACGTGGCGGATTTGATTGTCGAGCGCCCCTTCGGTGATGTCCCCGCCACACATGTGCGCAATCGGGATACCGAGCGTAGTTGCAGCAGTAAACAGCGCGAGGTTTTCCAGACGATCACCCGAAACACAGACGATTTGTGGTTTTTGGCGCAAAAGGGCATCTGTGAACGCGGAAACACCTTTGCCCAAACCATGCGCAAACGCGGCTTCGCCATCGGTTTCACTCAGGAAATCCACTTTTTCTGCAATGTCTAATCCGTCTTCTTCGAGTTGACGCCATGTGTCGCCAAAGGAAGGAACCAAATGCATCCCAGCACAAAAAATACGCGCATCGATGTCAGGGTCCGCGCTGGCGGCACGCATGACAGGAAACATGGTGTTGTAATCACTGCGGGCTGTGGTGACAAAAGCGATGCGACGGGTCATAAGTGGCTCGTGAATTCAAAGATGCGCGTTCGTAAACCAAATCTGTTTGAAATGCACGACAAAGCGAAAGAGAAATCCAAATTGGCGATCAGTTTGGCAGCGGAGCCTTCCACGATGATGACACAGAAAACCGTTCTTTTCGTCTGTTACGGAGGTGGGCATGCACAAACGCTGATCCCTGTGATTCAAGAAATGAATGGCACACATCCCGAACTGCGGTGTGTTGTTTTTGGGGCCACCAACGGTGCTGTCGATTTGGAGCGCGCAAGCATTGCACATTTGACCTATCTTGATCTGATCAAGGACGAAGATGCGGAAGCGGTGCAAGAATACGGCGACCAACTCTTGGCAGGAAACCATAACCCAGCAAGCGGTGTTTCAGTGGAACAGAGCATCGCCTATCTGGGGTCCAATTATCTCGATTTGGTCAAACAACATGGGCCCGATGCGGCGCAAGCCAAATATGATGACCTTGCTCGCACTGCGTTTTTACCGCTTCTGGCAATGGAAACGCTGTTTGAAACTGTTCAACCAAGTGTCGTTATCACCACGTCTAGCCCACGGACAGAACAGGCAGCAAGACAGGTTGCAAAAAACGCAGGCGTTCCCGTTTTGGTCGTTGCGGATACACCTTACCCTTATAACCGCCTTGGTCTGAACGCTGTGGACTGCAGCACGTTGTGTTGTCCCTCGGTTTTGGCGCAAGACGTGTGGGAGCAAAAAGACTGGGTCAAATTTCAAAAAATCGCTGTTACAGGGAATCCTGCGCTTGATCGATTTGTACCTGATATGGCACGCAGAGCCGCATTCTCGCCCAAAAAACCGGTCATTCTGTTCGCTCAGCAAACCGGGAAAATCGCAGACAACGATGTTAAATGGTCTGAATTCACACAAGATGATTATTTTACCCATTTCGACCTTTGGTCAAAGATAACCGATCATTTTGGGGCCGAAGGAAAAGTGCGATTGCACCCTTCTATGCAGCGATCGATCTTTGAGGACTGGCAGCAGAAAACGCAATCAACACTTCGGCTTGATCAAGACAGAAACGTTGGCAATAGTTTGGCCACATCTTCCATTTTAGTCGGAAATTTTTCATCCATCCTTGCAGAGGCGCTCATGGTTGGAACACCTGTTGTTCAATATCTTTACGATGAGAACCTGCGGCAAAAAGATGGGGTGTTGGATACAGGCGTACCGTGGGAAGCGATGTTTTCTTCGGAAAGCACTATGCTGGAAGCAGTGAACGGTGCGCTTAACGATGGCCCAGAAAACCTGCGTAGGTTTGAGCTTTTCGCTGAATTACAGCCAATCCCACCATCTGCAGGGCGTGTCTGTGATGAAATTATTCAACTGCTGTGATTACCAAGCGGTCCAACCACCATCCACCAGCAGGTTTTGCCCTGTAATGTAACCCGCACCTGGGTCCATAAGCATGGCAATCGCATAAGAAACGTCTTGCTCTGTTGCCATACGATTTAAGGGGGTTTTTGCCTCGTATCGCGACACAAATTCTGGCAACTGACCACGGGCGACGCCGCCTGGTGTTACAGTATTCACGCGTACTTTTGGGGCCATTACAGTGGACAGCCAACCGCTTAGCGCGATGAGCCCGCCCTTTGATGCGGCATAAGCTGCAGGGTTGGTCATTTCCGTTCCCGCGTACAACCCATGATCTGGACCGACCACGCCATAGATGGACGCGATGTTCACGATGCTGCCTTTGCCGGACGCCGACAGTTGTTCCGTCAGGCTTTGTGCTAAGAAAAATGGGGCGAGCAGATTGACCCGCATCACCGCCATCCAAGCCTCGTAGCCTTCTTGGCCAAAGGGCACACCCCATCCAGGCATGTCATCATAAAACGCGGCGTTGTTCACCAAGCCATCGCATCCTCCAAAACGATCCTGCATCTGGGTCGGAATGTTTTCGAGCGCTTTTGGATCCATTAGGTCTGCATCAACCTGTTCGGCACGAATGCTGAATCGATCTGAAATATCTTTGCAAAAATCTGTTGTGTCCGCCTTATCCAACAATGCAAGATTTGCACCCTTTTCCGCTAAGGCTTCGCCCGTTGCGCGCCCGATATGACCGCCACCGCCTGTAATAAGAACCGTCATTCCATCCATAGAGCGTGTCATTTCATATCCTTTTGAAAGGGGTGTTTCAGCAAAAGTTCTGCCAAGTGCAAATCATAAGGCGTGTCCAGATCAAGCGCACGTTCAACAGGAATATCCACTCCTGCGACACGCCCATCCATCAAACCCTTGCAGGTTTCAATATAAGGCACAGCACCCACGTAAACGCAGGTTGTGATATCAAAAACATCCGGCACATCCTGACGACGTGTCGCCCCAAGGCCAGGGTTAACCAACCCGATCAACCCATCAGAGTCGCGTGTGACCATATTTAGGTACGGGGAACGGTGTGCTTCTGAGATACCAAAAACAATGTCGCAGCCGCCTGCGTAGAACCGCTCGATCCCTGTATCAACATCCTGCGGCACCCGAAGAGGAGAGGTCGCAGGCAAGGACACAAAGGTGCCTTGCAACGTGTCGTGTTCAACCTGTATCGCGTGACGCCAGGCCAGAAGTTCTGATGCGGTATCGGTTGCCAATTCGTCTGGGCGCATAATGACCTCTGCGCCTACAGTTTGTGCAACATCTGCAATGCGTTTGCTGTCGGTTGAAACAACCACGCGCGACACGTATTTCGATGCCAACGCACACTCAACGGACCATGCCAGCAAGGGTTTGCCAGCAACCATTTTGATGTTCTTGTCTGGAATACCCTTTGATCCGCCGCGACAAAACAGGAATGCAGTGTGGTTAGAGCGGATCATACGTCAACTCGTTTTCCGGCGGCGGCAGAGTGTTTGGCCGCCTCGACGAGGCCAACAACGGCAAGCGCATCTTCGAAACGTGCAAAGGGGCTGTTGCGGCTTTCTTCATATACAGGGATGTATTCAGAAAACGCCTGTGTAAAAAACGCATCGAACTGGCGCAGGTACATTTCGTTGCCTTGGGTCAGCTTTGGCAAATCCAAGTCTTGAACTCCATCAGGGGTGCAAATGCGAGCAGTTTCTGCCACTAAATCTGCTTCCAATGTCGCCTCTGACCCGACAACTTTCAGTGTCATTGCCGCGACCCTTTGCAGGAAATCAATGTTAATGGTCACACGGGCTTTGGGGTATCCAAAGATAACCGTGGCACTGTCTTCCACATCCATATCGAGATCGGATAATTTGCTTGCCTCAGATGTGATGGTTTTCGGATGGCCAAAAAACCACCGCGCGTAGTCCAACTCGTGTGACAATTCCAGTAGAACACCACCGCCCAGTGCAGCCTGAGCGCTCACTCCGTCGCGGTAATCCGCATCTGGACGCCAATCGGGCAGGTATTGTCCTGTGGCAATATGGGCTGTGCGAATTGTGCCAATTTTTTGGCTGTCGAGGATTGATTTCAATGCTGCCATGATTGGCTGGAAGCGCAGGACATAACCGACAAATAACAAGCCTTTACCTGAGTCCAACGCTGTCTTTAGCACGGAAGCAGCTGCGACCGACACTTCCAATGGCTTTTCCACAAAGATCGGAATGCCTTTCTCCGCAAATGGTGCGCATTGCGCTGCGTGAAACGATGCAGGCGAAGACACCATCACCGCATCAGGAGCAAAGGCCAATGCGTCCTCTTCCGAATACACAATCGGAATGTTTTCCGCTTCTGAGGGGATGTCTGCTGGCTTGTGACGCCAAATGCACAGGTCTGCGTTTGGCATCAGCTCTTTGACATTGCGCAAATGTCGACGACCAATGCTCCCCAAGGAAATAAGCAGTATACGGCGCTTCATCGGATCACGCGATCAATTCGCCAAGGTGCGCACTGTCAAAGTAGATATCACGGCGGAAAAACGGCGTTACGTCCCGCAAAATGACCCGCTTGTGGTTGTTGGCAACCTTTTGGTGAAAGTCGGTAAATGCTTTGGCGTAGCCAGTTTTGGCCAGTTTGAAGGTAACAGGAATACGCTTGATATCCGCCGCAACCAGCTCTGCGTCTTGATCCACAACGCCTAGATTTTTGATTTCATCCCAAACCTTTTGGCCCATGGCATCTGGATTGTTCCAATTTTCGCTACCTATTTGGATTGGGCATTCTGCCGTCAAGAAAGACACGCCATCAGGGCGTACCTGATGACTGAACCGCCCGGACGCAGCAGTGCGATAGGTCAGTTGATCGGGGTCAAAGTTTTGCAAGTATGTAAAGTCGCGGACTTTATCCGCTTGTGTGAGCAACGTAGCAAACATCATCGGTGTACCGTATTGCAGCCCATCAACATCATCAGGGATGTCGATTGCATCGCCCAATGCTTTGATGCTGTCGTTAGACCACAGAACCGTATCAACCTCGATCACACCGTTGTTCGTATGAACACGTACACCGTTGTCGTCTTCTTCGATCTTTTCAATTTTTACGCCCAGTTTAACGGCGACGCCTTTGGCTTCGAGCCATTTTACGGCGCGTTCGCACCAGCCCCGCATAGCATTACCATCACTTGGATAGATTGAAACGAAATCGTCAATTTTGCCCATAGACTTACGACGCG
This sequence comes from Amylibacter sp. IMCC11727, assembly GCF_029854195.1. Lineage (NCBI taxonomy): Bacteria > Pseudomonadati > Pseudomonadota > Alphaproteobacteria > Rhodobacterales > Paracoccaceae > Amylibacter > Amylibacter sp. IMCC11727. The sequence continues at coordinate 286,531 of NZ_CP122960.1, read as the reverse complement.
CAGCCAGCACGGTGTCCAACCACGGGTCCTGTTTCAATTCGCGCATGGCATCATCGTCCAAGAACTTGAGCCGCCCCATGGAGGTCTGAGCAATCGCCGTTGGCTCCACCTCTGCCGAAGTCAGGCCATACACTTTGTGGAAAATCTGGGAGAAAATTCCAGCCGCGGTTTTGCCATACCGCTGTTCAAAATACTCTTCCAAATTGGCTGGCAAGCCCGTTGGGGATTCTTTTGCCAGCGTCAAAAGCTCTTGGCGAATTTGTTCTTTGACAGACGCATCATCCAGTGAATTCAGATCAGGAAGAGAGAATTGTTCGGTGACTTTGTTGTTAAAGGCGGACGCGGACACAAAATCAATTTCATGGACTTGGCCGTCCATGATTTCAGTGACCGTTTCAGCCAGTGAAACAGGGATGGAGTCAAAGATATGCACGCCTTTGTCGACGGCAAACCCTTCGATGTCCAAAGAGTGCATGACGCCCCCAAAGAACGGCGCGGAGTCGACGATTTGCAGCTCCAGATCAGGGTTATCCATCAAGTGCAAAGCATCACAAAAGCCCCGAAACCCAGAGCCAACAATCATTACTTTTTTCTTCATAATCTATCCTCTGGTGACAAAGACCATATCAAAGGGCCGAGCCGTGCAATGTGCCTGTTTCAACTCTATATATCTACACCATCTACCTTGAACAAGATCACGGCGCTCCAATGCACCCTGCGCGAAATGTCGCGAGCAAAGATGTCTTTTGGGGGTCCGTCGATCAAAAACTCTTGGTCGCGACTCCAACGGTTTTGACCAAAAGCTTGAGATCCAACATTAAAGATTGGGTTTCAACGTATTCCAGATCATAACCCAATCGCGTTTCAAAATCGACAGAAGAGCGGCCCGTTACCTGTGCAAGACCTGTAATGCCTGGACGAACGGAATGGCGTTTCTGCCAATCCTGCGCTGAATACAAGCTTTCCTGAGCAGGCACATCGGGGCGCGGACCCACCAGAGACATGTCACCGAGTAAAACGTTGATCAGTTGCGGCAGTTCATCAAGGGAGGTTTTGCGCAAAATGCGCCCAATCTTGGTAATCCGCGGATCGCCAGCATGGGTTTGATACCCGCCAATTTGATCTGCGTTTCGAACCATGGAACGAAACTTTAACATACCAAAAGGTTTACAATTTCGGCCAACTCGGATTTGGCGATAAAAAACGGGCCCCCGATCAGGTAGCCAAATCAAAACACCCAAAACGATAAGTATAGGGCTGAGCAACAACAGACCTAAAAAAGACGAGACAAAATCAAACAGGCGCTTCATGAAATATGTCCTTCTGGGTATCCATCAACGACCTCTTTAAACAGGTCGCGCAGCGCATTTGAATCGCCCTTTTCGATGGCGGCTTCCAGTTTTGCTTTGGCAGCAGCAGTGTCTTTGGGCGATAGAAATTTTTCTTGGGCGCACATGATTTTCGGATGAGGTGTCGCGATTTGGTTAGGTTCAATCAAAAGCTCTTCGTAGAGCTTTTCCCCAGGGCGAAGGCCCACGAAAACAATTTCGATATCCCCGTCTGGTTGCTGTTCAGTTTTTTCCTTTAGACCGCTGACCACGATCATATTACGTGCCAAATCGGTGATCTTCATCGGCTGGCCCATATCCAGAACAAACACTTCTCCGCCATTTGAAAACGTGCCTGCCAACAGGACAAGTCGGGCGGCCTCGGAAATGGTCATAAAGAAACGCGTAACTTCGGGGTGTGTCACGGTAATTGGGCCGCCGTTGGCAATTTGTTCGCGAAACAACGGGATGACCGATCCCGATGATCCCAGCACATTCCCAAACCGAACCATCGAAAACACAGTGTTGGGATTGCGTGTTTGCAAATCTTGGATCAGCATTTCCGCAAATCGTTTGGTTGCGCCCATCACGTTTGTAGGACGCACGGCTTTGTCCGTTGAAATGAGGATGAAACGCGGAACGCCCATATCGGCGCAGGCCTTTGCAACCGTATAGGTGCCAAGCGCATTGTTACGCGCGCCCATGATTTCGTTGCTTTCAACTAACGGCACATGTTTATAGGCTGCGACGTGCAGAACCACATCAACCTCATGCTCTTTCATGGCACGTTCCAGCACGGATTGATCCAGTACCGACGCCAGAACGGAAACAACTTTTACGGCCAATCCGGATTCAAGTAACCGTCGCTCCACTTGGTAAAGTGCTGTTTCTGAATGCTCGTACAGAACGATGGTTTTGGCGGGTACATTGGCCAATTGCCAAACCAGTTCTGATCCAATGGATCCACCAGCACCAGTAATCATGACGGATTTGTTGGCATAGGCATCGGAAATTTCGGGCATATCCAATGCTTGAGGCGCACGACCCAGCAGATCATCGGGTTTTACCGTTTTCAGCTGGGCCGGCAAAGATGCCCCGCCAATGAAATCAACAAAATGGGGGAGCGTTTTCAGTTCTACGCCATAAGGTTGCAGCTTTAGCAAAATTTCATTTTTAACAACGCGGCGTGCTGACGGCATAGCCAGGATGACTTGTGTGATGCCACGGGTTTTCATCAAACGGTCAATTTCATGGGGGCCGTATATGCGTAACGCACCAATTAACACGCCGCGCAAAGATGGGTTGTCATCAACGAAGGCAACAGCGCGCGCGCCTGAAAACCCTTGCAACGCGTCCGCCAATTGGCGCCCTGCCGCGCCTGCGCCATAGATTAGGATGCGCTCTTGGCTTGTGGCAAAGGGCTGTGCCCGTTCAAGCAACATGCCTGACACAATGCGCACCATGACCATTCCAACCAAAAACACAGGGATAAAGATCAGGGGTGATGAACGCGGTACCCACCACTGACCAAAGATGTTGAAGACAAAGAAAAACAACCCGAGTCCACCTGCAAACACAGCAGTTCGCCAAATACCATGTAAGTTAAACGCGCGGGTTGAAATCCACGGGACGGACAAGAAAATCGAAAACAGCAAACCAATCGGAATAAGCAATAGGATGGATCGAAAGCCACCAACCCAATATTCGCCAAGCTCCAAGGTCGAAAGACGTAGAGCAATCGCAACATAAACAGACACAACAATCAAAACTGAATCCGCGGTTGCGGTCAGGATTGCCTTGTTCTTTCTGGTGAGGTTCACAAGATAATTTGAAAAGTGCAAAGAAGTCACAGCTGCGTTTAGTCCTATCCTGTCATTCTTCTTGGGCTGTATCCCGCATCGTGGCAAGTTGTTTTATCAAAGGTCGAATGAGGAACAGCAGCAAAACCGCCAATACGGTGACTGCACCGACTTCCCACAGACGGACGGCTCCATCCCGAAGCCATGGATTTAGCCATGCACATAAACCAGCCAAAACGCCAATTTGAACTGAAGGTAATAGCATTTTTGGCAATATACGTACCGCGCCAATCCCCAGTGTTGTTCCAAATGCCGCCACAAATGCAAAGATGTGGAAGATGACAAAACCTGACATCGCGGCCATTTTTGGGTCAAAGCCTGTTAAGGTTAACAGCAAGTAGATCACAACGGACCCGATGAACGCGCCACAGGTAATAAACAAAACGAAGCGTGTGCGATTGGTTGCGTTTAACCCCGCCGCGAGTGCTTGGAACATGGCTTGAAACGGCAAGCCGATCATCATGATTTGCACAGCTTGGGAAATTCCAGCTACGCCATCCCCTGCAAGCGCACCATAGCCAAACAAGACAGTTACAATCGGCAAGGCAAACAGCCCCAACAACACGGCCGCAATCATTCCGAGCCCCAATGCCAATTCAAGCGCCAGCAAAAGTGTCTTCTTGAACGCTGGATCGTTGGAATTCCCAATGCGCGACAGCAGGGGCAAAAACAAAATAGGAATGACAGAAATCAGCACGCCCATAGGCAATTCAAACAAGCGCAAAGCATAGTTAAATTCGGCCAGTGCTCCAGGTCCAGCAGCCGCATAGAGCGAGCGGAACAACATCGGCATCGCAACGATCAGCGAAAAGGCAAAAACCCCTTGGGCAAAACGCAAAACGAAACCATCGGGAAACGATGCGGTCACGTTTACCTTGGATAATACCTCGGTCATGCGGCTCATTTGCACGGCAAAACGCAACAGGTTTGCTATGACGAGAACGCAACCAAACATCATCAGGTTCATGCCAAACGCAGCAACGCCAAAGCCGAAATACAGAATGATCACACCGTTAAAGACCAAAACGGACAGTGCTGGCAAAGAGTAGTATCCCGTTACATTCAAGTAGGCGGACGCCACACCGATCACCGCCGCTAGTAGCACCGCGATCAATGACAGCGTATACCCCGTCGACAGGCCCGGAACCGCCGAGATATCAAGCGTAGGGACAGTTAAAGACACCACCACATTTTGCCCGACCCACAAAATGGCGACCATGACTAAGGCGCAAAAAAGAGTCCATTTCACCATACGCCGCAGCAGAACAATGCGGGCTTGTTTGTCTGCCTGAGACAACACTGGAATCAGCGCGGCACCAAATCCACCTGACAGGAGAACACCAACCAGAATGTCGGGAAACGTCAGCAAAAACAAAACCGCGTCTGCCTCTTGGCTGAGTCCAAGACGTGCGCCAATCACCTGTTCGCGGACCAGCCCAGACACACGGCTAAGCAAGAGCATCAGGCTTACCATAGTGGAAGCAGTCAAAAGAGAACGCGCCATGATTGTCCTTTTACTCTGTCGCGCGGAATGCAGCGAAACGCTACGTTTTACGCAAATTTTGATAAATTTCAATCAATTGGTCTGCTTCGCGTTCCAGTGCAAAATTTGCAACAACGTGATCTCGCGCCGCTTTGCCCCAATCGGTGAGCGGTTCAGACAGGATGGACTCCAGTGCTGTGGACATGGCCGCCAAATCATCTCTGGGGATGACACGGCCTGTTTCGCCTTCGACGATCAGTTCTTCAAACGCGCCAACATTGGTTGCGAGCACAGGAACGCCACAGGCCATTGATTCCAAAGGTGTAAGGCCAAATCCTTCCCATCTTTGTGGTGCCACAAACAGATCAAGCGCCTGATACCAACGGTACACCTGATCAACGGGCACTTCGCCACAAAACAGAATACGATCTGCCAATCCCGCTTGGGCGACTTTGTCTCTCAGGCCGGCTTCGAAGGACTGATGTTTTTCCGTTGCACGGCCCAAAATAATGCCGGTGATGTCGTCGTGCGTTTGGATGGCTTTGATCACTGCATCCACGAAAACATCGGTGCCCTTTTGATGGCGCACGCGACCGAAACACCCGATCAATCGGCCCGTCGGCAAACCCAATTCTGTGCGAACCGCGTTTTTGTTTGCGGGGCAAAATTGCGTTGTGTCGATCCCATGATGAATGACGCGCGCAGGCACATCCAAATACGCGGCCCCCTTTGACGAAGTGGCGACCACAGCGTCAGTTTTCTGAATCAACCACTTTGTATATTTTGAATGCTCGCGCTGCGATGCAGATGTGAACAACAGTTTCAGGTTTTTTCGGAACACAGATTTCAGAACCAACCCAAGCAAGATTTCCACATTCCGCCGTGCATGCCAAACCCGCAAAGTTTTGCGCGGCAAAAGAAACACCTTCAACAGCGAAATATGTGGAACGTCTGATGGAAGCCCAGGGCCCGTTGCTTTGATCCCGATCTTTTCTGCCTGCACAGGAACCAAGCGCGCAATCGTAGCGGTCACACCTGACAGACGCTTTTTTAAATTTGGGGCTAAAACATGCAGATTATCCATACGCCAGTGTGTAGCGAAATTGATTTGGGAAAGAAAGCTGAGTCCTGTCGTGATAAACGCGCACCTGAAACAACGAAAAAGGCCCGTGGATTTCTCCACAGGCCTGTTTGGTCAGCAACTGGGGATTGGTTAATCCAGTCCCAAAAGCTTTTTCTTGTCTGACGCCCATTTCATGATCACCAAATCAAAGGTCAGCGCCATAAAGGCCACATTCAGACCGAGCACGAAGTTTTTGCCCATGTCCGCACCAGCCAAGGTGCGTTGCAATTCCTGACCCAGATCGACGGTCCCGATATAGGCGGCGATCATCGTCATAAAGAAGGCAAACATTAGGGCTTGGTTAAACCCAACAGCCATGGTTGGCAGTGCCAAGGGGAACTGAACAGACCACAGTTTCTGCATACGGGTTGCACCAGACATGTCAGCGGATTCTGTCATTTCGCTTTGAACGTTGCGCAGGCCTTCGATGGTATATCGGATCAGCGGAACCATCGCGAACACCATAATCGCGAACAGAACCGCAATTGGCGTGATGCTGAACAACATAATGGCAGGCAACAGGTACACAAAGCTCGGGAACGTTTGCGCCGTGTCAGCAGCCAGCAACAGGAACACATCGCGCAACATTTGCCCGACATAACGCCAGATAATGTAAAAGCTGATGGCGAAGATGATCCAGAAGACAACGCTGTACAGGACAGGAGACACCTCTTCCCCGCCAAACACGCCAAGCTTCCACAGCATGTACCGCAAGGTCCCAGCAACGATTAGCGACGCCATAAAGATGACCGAACGACGGAAGATCAAGCTGATCAAACCGACCACAACGTTCATGTTAATCCCGTTGGAGAAGTTAATGCGCTGCGCAGGCGGACCTGCGCCCCAAACTGCCAAAGGAATGGCAATAATGGCCGCAGCAAATGTAGAGGTTAGAACGTAAGAGATCGTGATAACGGAACGATCCCACCAACCAGAGAGTGCCACCCAGCTGAAGAATGCCAAAGCAATCAAGGCCTGTTTACGGCCCGCCATGTACCACGCAAAAGCAACAACAAAGGCCACGAATGCGGGCATTGGAATGGACAGAAGGAGGTTTCGGAACGGGATCAGAACATAGATGTTCATGAACCACCGCAACGTCTCAGTCACTGACTTTAGGGCAGGCGTTTGCAAGAGATCTTGCTTTACATATGCGTCGAGTGCCTTGCCTTGGCTAAAGTGTTGTTTCCGACCAATCTCGGACGCGATGTCCCAAACCTGTGCCAGCAAAATACAGCCAACAAATGCCAAAACCGAACCAACCAGAAACTTGTGGCGGACAAACCAGCTGGTGCCACGTTCGAAATGCACAGGCTGTTTCGCCACCCATGCTTTGGTCAAGCGGTCGAGCATAACCGCGAGCAGAACGATGGTGATACCAATTTCCACACTACGGCCCAGTTTGAAGCTGCCCATCATCGCAAGCAGTTTAGCCCCCAACCCTGGCATGCCGATAAAGGCTGTCAAAACAACCATCGCAAGGCTGAGCATGATAACTTGGTTCACACCCACAAGGATTTCAGTCCGTGCAGATGGAATATACACGTGGCGCATCATCTGCCAGCGGGTACAGCCAGACATTTTACCAGCCTCGATCACTTCGGGGCTGACCTTTTTCAAACCAAGCGTGGTCATAAGAACCATCGGCGGAATAGCATAAACCGTTGTCGCAACCGCACCCGCCGTAGGGCCAACCTTAAAGAAGATGACCGCTGGCAAAAGATAGGTGAAGAACGGGATGGTTTGCAGAATCGAAAGGATCGGCGAAAGCGCCGCTTCGACGGTGCGGCTTTTCCAAGCCCAGATTCCAAGCAACAAACCAACGAAAAACGCGACAGGAACCGCAACGACGAGGACCGACATTGTCTCCATAGCGATTTTCCACTGGCCAATCAGTGCCGTCCAAACAAACGTACCTGCGCCCAAAAACGCCAAACGCCAGCCGCCAAGATAGTATCCAACAATCCCAGCAACGGCCGCAATTGCGGTCCATGGGATTGGCCCGATGTTTGGCCAGCGACGTTTCCCAAACAAAAGGTTGGAGCTGGCGTCGATGATCCATTGCAATCCGCCTGTCAGCCAACGAGTGACATCAATCAGGTGCAAGTCATCTTTGATGAAATTAAAGATAGCATCCAAAATTGGCGCGAGCGGCGGAACCAAGCTTTCTGGTAAACGATGCAGGCTTTCGGGAAGCAACCCAAACCACTGCAACAAGGTTAGCAACACCGCGAAAATGCACAGCAACATAGCTGGCTTTTTCAACACGCTCGATGGTGAATTTTCAATGTTGGCTTCCATAGACATCAGCTTGCCCCGAGCAGGATATCAAGTGCGTCTTGACGATTCATGCCACCGATAATCTCGTCGCCTTTGGCAACCGGGATAACCTTGCGTTTGTCGGCAACCAACAGTCGAGCCATATCTTGTACGGTTTCGCTGGCTTGAACGGGATCGCCTGTCCCTTTTTGATCGGCTTTTGCCAGAACGCTGGCATGGACAACGCGGGCCTTGTCGATTTCCTCGGTGAACTTGCGCACGTATTCAGTGGCAGGGTTCAGAACGATTTGATCAGGTGTATCACATTGTTCAACCGCTCCGTCTTTCATGATGGCGATGCGATCTGCAAGGCGCAGAGCTTCGTCAAAGTCGTGCGTAATGAACACAATGGTCTTACCAAGCATATCTTGCAGGCGCAAAAATTCGTCCTGCATTTCACGACGGATAAGGGGATCAAGAGCCGAGAATGGTTCGTCCAAGAACCAGATGTCGGGCTCAATCGCCAAGGACCGCGCGATGCCAACACGTTGTTGCTGGCCACCAGACAATTCGCGGGGGAAGTATTCTTCACGGCCTTCAAGACCGACGAGTTTAATCACCTCTAGCGCACGTTCGCGACGCGTGTGACGGTCTTGGCCCCGCATTTCGAGCGGGAAAGCAACATTTTCCAAAACTGTACGGTGCGGTAGCAAACCGAAGGATTGGAACACCATACCCATTTTGTTACGGCGCAGCTCAATCAGTTCTTTTTCGGACAAGGACATGATGTCCTGACCTTCGACTTCGATGGTGCCACCTGTGATGTCGTGCAAGCGAGAGAAGCAGCGGACCAATGTGGATTTACCAGACCCTGACAAACCCATGATCACAAGCATTTCGCCACGACCAACCTCAATAGAAACGTCTTTCACGCCTGCGATGTAACCATCTGCACGAATTTCATCGAAGGATTTACCTTCTGGCATCGACGCAAGATAGTTTTCTGGACTTGGGCCGAACAGTTTCCACACATTTTTACATGAGATTACGGGTGCATCATTTGTCATGCCAGTGGTCCTAGTTTTTTATCTGATGTTAAGCGGAGTTTGCTTTGGATGAATTCGGAAATCCAGCCGAAACCAACTTTCTTGAAAAAGAACCCCGCCCGAGATGACCCGGACGAGGTTCAAACTTATGACGTTAGTCTTGGATTATTGTGTCCAAGGCATCCAAACGTCTTTGTTTGCTTCCAGCCAAGCTGTCGCTGCTTCTTCTGGCTCCATCTCGTCTGTGTCAACGAGTTTAGCCATTTCAGCGATCTGTGGGTTGGTGAAAGAGATTTTGGTCAGCGTTTCGTAAGCTGCTGGCCATTTGTCTTTCATGCCGTCCCAAGCTGCTTTCTTCAGGTAGCCTTTAGCAGGGTTACCACAGTCGTAAAGCGCGTTCGGGTTTGGACCAACGGATGGGTCTTTGTCACAGCCGTCTACCCACTCTGGGAATTCAACGAATTCACCTGGCCATACAGCTTCAGCAAAGTTTGGTGTCCAGTTGAACACTACAACTGGTTTCTTTTCGGCTTCGGCTGCGCCGATTTCAGCCCAAAGCGCAGCTGCGGAACCCGCGTTCACAACAACGAAGTCCATGTCGAGTGCTTCAACACGCTCTTTACCGTGCTTCAACCAGTCAACTGGACCGTCCAAGTAACGACCTTTGTCGCCTGTTTCAGCTGTCGCGAACACTTTTGCGCAATCGTTCAGTGCTTCCCATGAAGGCAGGCCTGGGCATGATTCTTTGGTCCACATTGGGTACCACCAGTCTTCGCGAGTAACCGCATTGTGGTCACCAGCGTCATGCAGACCGCCCTTTTCCAAAGCAGCGCGGAAAGATGCGCCGAAAGCGCCTTCCCATACTTCCAGTTCAAATGTCACGTCGCCGAGACGAACTGATTCATAAACTGCTTGGCTGTCTGTTGTAACGTACTCAACGTTGTTGCCCATGCCTTCGAGCATTTGGCCAACCACGTTGGACATCACAATTTGTGAAGACCAGTTGTGGATCGGAATGATAATCGGATCGCTGCTGTCTTCTGCCATTGCTGTGAATGGCATTGCTGCCAACACACCGGCTGTCAAAGCTGTTGTGAATTTCTTCATGTCTTTCTCCCTGATGTAACGACAAGTACGTCGCCTGTTACGAAGTTGAACGCTCTGATACTCTTCCGTCAAGGGCAGAGTGATTCCCTCGAGCGCGGCAATCTCCTTGAGGCATTCTGTCACATAATTTTCCTGACAATCAAGTTTTTTTCTTCTTGGGGATGGTACTTGTAGAAAATTCTGTGCAAGATTTTTTCACTATCAGTTTATTTTTATTGTCTGACAGTGAAAACTAGGGTTATCCTGTTTTCAACTTAAAACGCTGCAAAGCTGCCATTTTTGGACAAAACGGTCATGAATATTGAAAAATTGAGCATGGAACACGCAATAAAGCTGACTCAAGACCCACATCGCACGCGCGAAGGTGATCGCGAAAAAGTTTTAGAAGTGGCCATTGGCCGCGAAGTTCGTGCCTTTCGCCGCCAACAAGAAATTACCGTTGCGGAGCTTTCTCATCTGACAGGATTGTCTGTTGGTATGCTTTCAAAGATCGAAAACGGAAATACATCACCGTCTTTGACCACATTACAAACACTGGCCAACGCCTTGAGCGTGCCTTTGACCAGCTTTTTCCACCGCTTTGAAGAAAACCGTGAAGCCGTTCACACCAAAGCAGGGGAAGGGGTCGAAATCGAGCGTGCTGGAACGCGCGCCAATCATCAATACCAATTGCTGGGCCATATCGGATCAAACGCATCAGGCGTGATCGTCGAACCCTATTTGATTACACTGAATGACCAATCGGACGTGTTTCCTACATTCCAGCATGGCGGTATCGAAACCATTTACATTCTGGAAGGTGAAGTTGATTACCGTCACGGGGATGATGTGCATTCATTGCGCCCTGGGGACACGCTTTTCTTTGATGCAGATGCGCCGCATGGGCCAGAGAAGTTGGTCAAATTGCCAGCGCGATACCTGTCGATCATTTCGTACCCACAGAACACATAAAAAAGGGGCGCGATGTCGAAACATCACGCCCACCTTCTTGGCGATTCACTGATTATTTTTGCAGCGGTGGCTCTGTGTCTAGCTCTGGCCAGATGCCATCGGATGTGGGCAGGCCATCATCAAACTGAGACAGGTAATCAAGCATCATCGGACGGTTGTCGATGAAGCCTTTGTACGTTGCCAGCTCTTCAGGCAGATCACGGATCACACGGTGCAAACGACGACCCCATTTGGGCACTGTCATCAGATCCTGAAAGCTGCACAAATAGCAGCGGATCGGGAAGACGAGCGCGTTGGACCGCGGCAAACGATAGAACGTTTGCAGCTCCACACGCAGGTGCTGTTTAGAGCCGATGTTCTCGGGTGTCAGACCTGTCTTTTGGATGCCCCACTTGTGGTAGTTTTCTGGGGACGTATCGAGCAGCGGGTTCACAGTCATTGTCCAGTTCAGACGCCGCGCAGGAGCACCTTGCTGGATGTTCAGCAAGAATTTCAACGCCCGAACAAAGATGCCTTTTTCATGTGCCAATGGCACTGGCGCGTGCCATTCGAAAAAGTTCATGCCAATGTCAAAATCAAGTGACCAATCCGCCTGAGTTGTCACCATCCCTGCATCCATCCACAGGTTATCATCGCGCTGGTCCAGCACGCAGAAATCACCTTGCGACTGACGTGTGATGTATTCCATTGGACCGTAAGGCAGCGTGGTTTCATCCATGAATGTAAAGGTATCATCAATGCCAAGCGGCTTGTTGATCCAACGCCATTGGTCACCATCGCGGTGCAGTTCGAACAGATCAGGGTAGTCTTCGGATTTGGACACCATGATCAGTTCCAGCAAATCCCAACCCGCCAAGGTCATGTGCGGCAGGGATTGGCAACGCAATGGATCATCGGCCAGAACCATCGCGCGATCCCGCATTTCAGATACGTAGTGTTCATCCACATCAAAGCGTTTTTCGTAAACGCTATCTGCTGGGCCACCACGATGCTGTTCCATGTTCACAGCATACATGTAGCTGTCTTTGTCGAATGGGAACGGGAAGCGTTTAATCGCACGCTCTGTGTTATAGAACGAGTAGTCTTCGCGGAAAGTTTCGTCGTTAAATTGTATCGTCATCTTATCGGTCCAATACTAGTGTTTTGCCTTCAAAGCGGGATACGCAGGGCATGATTTTCTTACCAGAGGCATGTTCATCATCTTCAAGCCAGTGATCGCGATGAATGAAGTTGCCAGAGTAGTCGATCACGGATGTTTCGCACATGCCACACGCGCCACCACGGCACAGATAAGGTGCATCAACACCTTCACGCTCCATGGCTTCCAGCAGGCTCTCTTGCTCGCCTACTTGGATGACTTTGTTCGAAACGGCGAGTTTCACTTCGAACGGTTTACCAGGCTGTGGTGCGAGGAATTCTTCGTAATGAACAGCCTCGCGCGGCCAACCGAGTTCTTCGGCTTTACCGCGCACCCAATCAATCATACCTTTCGGGCCACACACATAAATGTGGGTGCCAAGAGGCTGACCATCGAGCAGGTTTTCCAGATCAATTGCTTGTTTCTGGTCGTCGTAATAAACGTTCACATCGTTTGGATGTGTTGTCGTCAGATAATCAACGTAAGAGCCAAGGGATTCTGAACGGCAAGCGTAATGCAACTCCCAATTCCCGTGGGCACGATCCAACTGTTTGATCTGCGCAAGAAATGGCGTGATGCCAATACCACCCGCGATCATCAGATGCTTTTTCGCCCGCAAATCAAGACTGAACAAGTTCACAGGGTTAGAGATCGTCATCTCGTCGCCCACTGATACGTTCTTGTGCATGAATACAGAACCACCACGGCCTTCGTCATCACGACGTACAGAAATGGTGTATGCTGTTTGATCAAACGGATCAGACATCAAAGAATATGGGTTCAGGCGCGTTACGCCGCCATCTTCCATTTCAACAACCGTATGTGCGCCACCTGAAAAAGTTGGCAACAAACCACCCGCAACGGGTTCAAATTTGAACCGTGTGACCAGTTCATTCAACGGGGTTACTTCGGTTACGCGAACTGCGATTTTTTCTGCGCCGCTCATTCGTAAATTCCTTTCGATGCAGGAACATTGCCAGGATCTTCGGCGTCGATGCAGACGCCTTGATAGGCGGCCAAACGACGCGAGTAGTGATCACGCACAAAGAGATTCAGGCCGCAGTGGGAACACTCAAATGGATCCACTTCCACATCTTCGGTGATGCCCTTGCAGTGAACGCACTGCATACGGCGCGCGACTGAACCGCGATGCTCTGTTTGAATGGCGGTGTGCGGAATGCCCGCTTTCATCGCTTCGTTCTGGGCTTGGCCCATCAGACCTTCGGTGCCAGTCAGATAGACCTGCAAACCCATGTGCGAGTCTTGCAGAACGCGCTGAATGCGTGTGACAGCTGCCGCATAGGACGGACCTTCGTAAAACTGTGACGGGTTTAGCGCCTTAAGTTTTTCGGAATAATCAGCTCCACGCGGAATGTAGATGATATGCGTTTTTGCCATAAGCTCTGGCGTAGCAATGTCCAAGATCGCTTCGGCACCTTCGGCGTCAGCGATCATCAGATGGTGTTTGCCCGCACGGGGTTCAAGCGTGCCGTAAACTGGACGGCTGCGGATAGAAGGTGGAAATTCGAATTTCGACATTTAGTCCTCGTCAAGACAAGTTAGGCGCGAGGTCTCCCCCGCGCCTGCGTGTTTTGTGAAATTAGCCTTTCGCTGCGCGAATGACCTTTTCCTTATCGTAGAATGGCATTTCTTCTGCCGTTGCTGCCAGCTCTGTTCCGTTTGGCTGTACAACTGTCAGCTTTGTGCCTGCTTTTGCCACGGATGGGTCAAGACGGGCGATCGCAACAGAATAGTTGTTCAGCTCGGAAGACAGGCCGTAGGTGATAACGCCAACGTCTTTACCTTCGTGCATAACACGAGCGTGCATTTCCATTTGCTCCATGCTGTCGGACAGCTGAACACCATAGATTTTGAAACGTTCTTTGCCTTCCAAAGCATAGTGGTTTTCGGCACCGATGAAGCCTTCTTTGCCAGGAGACACTGTGAATTCCAGACCCAGCTCCCAAATCGTGTCGCCACATGGCTCGTTGTCGAACGGGAAGGTTTCAGAGTTATCACCCGGATAGAACAGCAGGTAGCTTTCGATCCGCAGCATATCGAGCGTTGAGAACTGACATGGACGGATACCCATGCTTTCGCCTTCGGCCAAAATGTTGTCCCAAACATGGACTGCATCTTTTGCGGCAACAAAAATCTCATAACCACGCTCACCCGTGTAACCGGTGCGGGAAATCATGACGTTTTTGCCAAACAATTTTGTGTGGATGATGCCAAAGTAAGCCAGATCACGAATACCTGGAATGTGGTTGGCCAAGAAATCAACAGCCACTGGACCCTGCAAAGACATATCATGCAGATCGTCGTCCATGATCACAGCAACGTTTTTCGCCGCTGCCACAGATGTCAGCTGCTCCATGCCTGTGCCTGTGCCGTGTACAACCATCCATGTGTTCACCGCGAGGTGATAGATGATGCAATCGTCAATGAACTTACCTTCAGAGTTCAAAATAGACGCATAAGTGGAACGGCCAACGCCGATCTTTTCAACGTTGCGCGTTGTTACGCGGTCGATCACGTAAGCAGCGTCTTCACCAACAAGGTGTACTTTTTTCAGACCAGACACGTCCATAAGACCCGCCTTGGTACGGATTGCTTCGTAATCGGCTTTTGCACGCTCTGGTGTGTGGTCGTAGAACCAAGCCGTGCCCATGCCGTTCCAATCTTCCAGCTCGCCGCCAATTTCAGCGTGACGGTGTGCCAGTGCGGAATGTCTCCAGATAATTGCCATGATTTTTTCCCTGTCGTTGTGAGTCTTTATTTGTGCGTATTCAGCCTCAGACCATCCCAAAAAGCAAGAATGAGATGCAAAATATTTTCCTGAGAGGCAATATTTTTTCGGGTGAGGCATAAAAAAGGGCCGCCCAGAGAGCGGCCCTTTCAGGTTTTACTTCGATTATTTGTCGAATTTTTTCGCTTTTTTCGCTTCTTTCCCGTGACCGATCACGAGAACAGCAACGCAGATCGCGGCAGCAATGGCTGTGTAGAGGCCGGGCATTGAGCTGCCCCAACCAATGAACATTGCGCCATCTACGACTGACCAGTCAGCTTTGTCATATGGAAAACCCATGTGTTTTCTCCTTTTCTAAGATTATTCAGCTGGAGCCGCAGAGGCTGGAATGCCCTCTGGGTAGCCCTGAGCAGGAACCTTAACAGTATCCATACCCGCGAGTTCTGCACCTTCTGGCACACGCAGCATTCCGAACATCTTGAGGATGAAGGAACACACGTAGCCCGGAACAAAGCCAAGAAGGAAGAAAACAACCGCGCCGATAATTTGACCCATCAAGCTGATTGTTGGTGCGTCTTCGCCTTGAAGCGCTGGGTACCCAGACGCGAAGATGCCGAGCATAACCACACCATAAAGACCGATCGTACCGTGTACGGTGACCGCACCAACGGCATCGTCAATACCACGGCGCTCCAACCAATCCGCACACATCTTCAGAATCAGACCTGCAGAGAATGCGACGATGAACGTTAGACCAGGGAAGTAGATATCCAAGCCAGAAGCTGTGGAAATAATCCCTGCAAGCGCACCAGACATCATCCAGAACGGATCACGTGTCATGATCCAAGTGCCAATGATACCACCAGCAATCGCCATCAAGATGTTAAAGGACAAAGCAGACAGTGTGATTGGCGTACCGTAGATGGTTGCAGGTTTGTCACCGAACCAGCTCCATGCTTCGCCCGGTACGATCACACAAGCCATGAGGAAGCCCCAGAAACCAACGATGATCAACATCAAGCCGACGACTGTCATTGGCATGTTGTGACCCGCAATGTGGTTTGCAGAACCGTCCGCGTTGAACTTGCCGATCCGTGGCCCAAGGTTGATCAAAACGCCAAGCGCAAAGAAACCAGCAACCGCGTGTACAAGGCCCGCCGCGCCAAAGTCATGAACGCCGAATTTTGTAACCATCCAGCCGTCTGCGTGCCAGCCCCAAGCCGCTGCAACAACCCAAGCAAATGAGCCGAGCACGATCGCGAGGATAACAAAGCCAACTGTTTGAATGCGTTCAATCACAGCACCAGACATGATGGAAGCAGTTGTCGCTGCAAACAATGCAAAGGCGCCAAAGAACACACCAGACGCTTGGTCGGCAATATTCGGACCCATGTATTGTGCAGATTCACCCCAACCCCAAGCGATGGAGCTCGCATAAGCTGCGCCAGAGATACCTGCAGGACCTTCAGCGAAGGTCAAACCTGTTGGGAAGCCCCAATAGACCCACCAGCCAAAGAAGTAGAATGTTGGAATCATGAACGCAAAGGCGAGAATGTTTTTGACGCCTGAGCTGAGCACGTTCTTCATCCGTGATGCACCCATTTCATACGCAAGGAACCCTGCGTGAATGATGATCATCAACGGAATCGTTAGATAATAAAATGTCTCGGCAAACATCGTGTTGGTGACCTTCGCACCCGCACCTGCCGCCTCTAGCTCGGCCACTTTCGCGACCAATGCTGCGATTTGTTCTTCCACAGTAAACTCCCTTTCCACTGTTGTTAGGCATGCCGTCGTATACGCGTGCGCGGCATTATTAGTAGTCAAACACGAGAATTTCATTCTGGCTAGATTTTTTTTAACTATTATGAAAAAAAGTTTCCTAGTGGTTGAGCGCTTTTGAAAACAATGCTAGCGTTTGAGTCGATTTAAACTGATCTTCGGGAGGGCGTTGAACCATGTGTGGGATCGTCGGACTTTTTCTAAAAGACAAATCGCTGGAGCCAAAACTGGGCGATATGTTGACTGACATGCTGATCACTATGACGGACCGTGGTCCAGACAGTGCTGGCATCGCAATTTACGGTGGAGAATCAGAGGGTAAGGTGAAACTTACTGTACAATCTGATGATCCAGATACTTCGTTTCACAAGCTGGATAACGCCCTGCGTGACGCTGTAAAAGGCAAGGTCAGCATGCACGTGAAAGACACACATGCTGTGCTGGAAATCAACGCCGATCAGATGGCAACGGCCCGTGCCTATTTGGCCGAAAATCACCCTGAACTGCGCTTGATGAGCCGTGGCGAATCTTTGGAAATTTTCAAAGAGGTTGGTCTGCCAGAAAAAGTGGCAGAACGCTTTGAAGTGCGTCAAATGAGCGGTTCTCATGGAATCGGTCACACACGCATGGCCACAGAATCAGCTGTGACAACAATGGGTGCGCACCCGTTCAACACGGGCGATGATCAGTGCCTCGTTCACAACGGTTCTTTGTCCAACCACAACTCCCTGCGCCGCAAACTGCGTCGTCTAGGGGTTCACATTGAAACCGAAAACGACACCGAGGTGGGTGCTGCATATCTGACATGGAAAATGCAGACAGGCTCCACTTTGGGTGAAGCGCTTGAAAGCTCTTTGGATGACCTTGACGGCTTCTTCACATTTGTTGTTGGCACAAAAGACGGGTTTGGCGTTGTTCGTGACCCAATCGCCTGTAAGCCAGCGGTTATGGCAGAAACAGACCAGTATGTGGCCTTCGGTTCCGAATACCGCGCACTGGTGAACCTGCCAGGTATCGAAGACGCTCGCGTCTGGGAGCCAGAGCCCGCAACTGTTTACTTCTGGAGCCACAACGGGGCCCCAACTGCACAAGAAAAGGCAGCCTAATGCAAAGTTTCGATCTTGAAGCGCAGGGTCTGCGCGAACTGAACAAAACCCTTCACGCACAAGCTGAAGACACCAACCAAACGGTTTGGGAAGTTGTCAATCCACGCGGGGCACATGCCATCGCGGTGGGTCTGGACGCGCCGATCGAGGTGAACGTCAAAGGCTCCACTGGCTACTACTGTGGTGGTATGAACAAACAGGCGACTGTGCATGTTCACGGGTCCGCTGGTCCAGGCACAGGTGAAAACATCATGTCTGGCAAAATTGTCATCGAAGGTGATGCAAGCCAGTATTTGGGTGCGACAGGCCATGGCGGTTTGATCGTGGTCAAAGGCAACGCATCATCACGCTGTGGAATTTCCATGAAAGGCGTGAACATTGTGGTCCAAGGCAACATCGGTCACATGGCCGCGTTCATGGGCCAATCAGGCAACCTCGTGGTGTGTGGCGATGCTGGCGATGCGCTCGGCGATAGCTGCTATGAAGCGCGTTTCTTTGTACGCGGTACGGTAAAAAGCCTCGGTGCAGATTGTGAAAAGAAAGAGATGCGTCCAGAGCACATCGAAATCTTGAAAGGTTTGCTGGATGAAGCAGGCATTGATGCCGACCCATCCGAATTCACTCGTTATGGTTCCGCACGGAACCTCTACAACTTCGACGTCGACAACGCTGGCGCGTATTAAGGGTTTTAAGACATGACTGACAATAAGATCCCAAACACAACACCGCGCCAATCGGCAACGTTTACACAAGACATCAACAGTGACATCCGTCGCGCAGCAGCCACAGGGATTTATGATATCCGTGGTGGTGGTGCGAAACGCAAAGTTCCGTCCTTTGATGACCTTTTGTTCATGGGTGCTTCGATTTCTCGTTACCCTTTGGAAGGCTACCGTGAAAAATGTGAAACGTCCGTAACCATCGGTGGTCTGCATGCAGAAAATCCGATTGAATTGGATATTCCAATCACCATCGCTGGTATGTCCTTTGGTGCGCTGTCCGGCCCTGCCAAAGAAGCATTGGGCCGTGGTGCGTCCGAAGCGGGCACATCTACCACCACAGGTGATGGCGGCATGACACCCGAAGAACGGGGCCACTCCAGCAAGCTGGTTTATCAATACCTGCCATCCCGTTACGGTATGAACCCTGATGATCTGCGCAAAGCAGACGCAATTGAAATCGTGGTTGGCCAAGGCGCCAAGCCAGGTGGCGGCGGTATGCTGTTGGGCCAAAAGATTTCAGATCGTGTTGCACAGATGCGTAACCTGCCAAAAGGCATCGACCAGCGCTCTGCGTGTCGCCACCCTGACTGGACTGGCCCAGATGATCTGGAAATCAAAATCCTCGAACTGCGCGAAATCACAGGTTGGAAAGTGCCGATCTATGTAAAAGTTGCAGGCGCACGCCCGTACTATGACACGACACTGGCGGTCAAAGCAGGTGCGGATGCGGTTGTTTTGGACGGTATGCAAGGCGGTACAGCGGCGACACAAGATGTGTTCATCGAACACGTTGGTCAGCCAACACTGGCAATCATTCGTCCAGCGGTTCAAGCGCTGCAAGACCTCGGTATGCACCGCAAGGTTCAACTGATCCTGTCTGGTGGTATCCGTTCTGGTGCTGACGTTGCCAAAGCAATGGCGCTGGGTGCAGACGCAGTTGCAATTGGTACAGCTGCATTGATCGCGCTTGGGGACAACGATCCAAAGTGGGAAAAAGAGTACAATGAGCTCGGAACAACTGCAGGTGCATATGATGACTGGCACGAGGGCAAAGACCCTGCTGGTATCACAACACAAGACCCAGAGCTGATGAAGCGCTTTGACCCGATTGAAGGTGGCCGCCGCTTGCGCAACTACCTCAAGGTGATGACTCTCGAGGCTCAAACGATTGCGCGCGCTTGTGGTAAAAACCACCTGCACAATCTGGAGCCAGAAGATCTGGTTGCTTTGACAATGGAAGCGGCAGCAATGGCGCAAGTTCCATTGGCCGGGACCAACTGGTACCCAGGCAAACCAAACACATCTTTCTAAGTCTCTAAAAAGGCGCGGTCTTGTGACACGCGCCTTTTTCAATCACAGTTAACAAAGATAAAATCAGGGAGTGATCACATGACAACTGATCTCGCAAAGTTCGCCGAAGAAAACGGCGTAAAATATTTCATGATCTCCTTTACCGATTTGTTCGGTGGACAGCGGGCCAAATTGGTTCCTGCGCGCGCGATTGCAGATATGCAAGAAGACGGCGCTGGATTTGCAGGGTTTGCTACTTGGCTGGATATGACTCCAGCGCACCCAGATATGCTGGCTGTGCCTGATCCAGAGTCGGTGATTATTCTGCCATGGAACAAAGAAGTGGCTTGGGTGCCAGGCAACTGCGTAATGGAAGGCGAAGACGTTGCTCAAGCCCCACGGAACGTTTTGCGTCGCTTGATTGCCGAAGCAGCCGAAGAAGGCATGCACGTTAAAACAGGCATCGAGGCTGAGTTCTTCTTGCTGACACCAGAAGGCGACAAGATTTCTGACCCATTTGATACAGCGGCCAAGCCTTGTTACGACCAGCAGGCATTTGTGCGCCGCATGGATGTGATCCGCGAAATTTCTGATTACATGTTGGAAATGGGCTGGAACCCCTACCAGAACGACCACGAGGACGCGAACGGCCAGTGGGAAATGAACTGGGACTACGATGACGCGTTGAAGACTGCTGACAAGCACTCTTTCTTCAAGTTCATGGTGAAAACTGTTGCGGAAAAGCACGGCTACCGCGCCACATTCATGCCTAAGCCTGTAGAAGGTCTGACAGGGAACGGCTGCCACGCCCACATCTCCGTATGGGATGCACCTGGCTCTGCCGCTAAAACAAACGTTTTTGCAGCTCCTGTCAGCGACGAAAGCCAGACAACAGAATTGGGTCTTTCTGAAAAAGGTCGCCACTTCCTTGGCGGTATCATGAAGCACGCCTCTGCCCTTGCAGCGATCACCAACCCTACGGTGAACAGCTACAAACGTATCAACGCGCCGCGCACAATGTCTGGGGCCACATGGGCACCAAACACGGTGACTTGGACAGGCAACAACCGCACGCACATGGTTCGCGTACCAGGCGCAGGCCGTTTCGAATTGCGTCTTCCAGATGGTGCGGTGAACCCATACTTGCTGCAAGCGGTTATCATCGCTGCCGGCCTGTCTGGCGTACGCTCCAAAGCGGATCCTGGCAAACGCCACGACATCGACATGTACGCAGAGGGCCACAAAGTACGCGGCGCACCAAAACTGCCACTGAACATGCTCGACGCTTTGCGCGCTTACAACCGCGACAAAGAACTGAAGGCTTCTATGGGTGAAGAGTTCTCTAACGCTTACATGAAGATGAAGCATCAAGAGTGGAACGACTTCTGCTCACACTTCTCCGAGTGGGAACGCGCGAATACGCTCGATATCTAAATCGGACCCAACAAAAACAAGCAAAGCCGTGCTGGAAACAGTGCGGCTTTTTTGTATGAAATGGGTGTGGATACAGAACACGGAATTACGATAGGATAAGGAATGACCACACACTTGTCCCCTTCCCGCTTTGTCAGCGCACATTCGATCGGCGCAACGGTGCAGATCGTTGTGGATGCCATTTATTCGCGCATCCAAAACGGGACTTATGTGGTGGATGAAAGACTTCCCTCAGAACGAACTTTGGCCGCAGAGCTTGGGGTTGCCCGTAATACTGTGCGCGAAGCCTTGGACGTTTTGGAAACCCACGAACTGATCCGCAGACGCGCAGGCAGCGGGCGGTTTGTTAATTCGGAAACACTGGCAGCATCGGCCCCTTCAGAAATAGCTGCGCAAAGCAGCCCACTGGATTTACAAGTCATTCGCGGAATCCTTGAACCAGATATGGTGCGATTGGCTGTCATGAACATGCCGCCTAATGATATCGAATCTTTGGGTGAAACGCTGAGCAAGATGGAAGCGATCCAATCAGACGCTGATCAATTTGTGCGACTGGAAGAAGAGTTTTACCAAAAATTGGCAAGCGGAACAGGCAATCCACTTATCGTAGGGTGTTACGGGCTGGTCATAGACTCTTGCCGTCAAAGCTTTCGCGCTGCGCATTTGCGTAGGTATTTAACGCCTGCCCGTATTCAAACCTATCAGAAACGGTACAACAGCTTGTTCAACGCGCTCGCCGCACGCGACACAGAAGCAGCGGTCGAGTTTATTAAGCTGCATTTGATCGAAGAACAGCGGTTGATGCTTCAGGAAAACTGATATTCAGGCGTTCCAGCGCCCAGTCGTTGAAACCACATCTGGCCCAATTTTTCCATTTCCTGCTGCAACAAAGGCTGATGTTCATCAAGCCATGTTTCGATGGATTCAAAGGCAACGATGCGCGCCTTACCAGAGTGAATTTGCACCACAGGCCAATCGCCAATCAGCGCATTTTGAATCCCAAACAAGTCTTTGCCCCACCACGTTGCATCGCTAAAGGCATGGGACACTTGGCCAAGCTGCTTCATCGCTGCAAGTACAGACATCGACGATACGCTGCTCGCCTGTTCAACGGCGGCGTGCCAGATGTCAAGAATCGCAACATACTCCCAGCTTACCGCGGACCAAGAATTGGGAAATCGCCTGTTATATTCCTCAAAAAACTTCTTCGGCTGGTGGAAAAAGAAATCCTTTTCTGCCAAAGCTGGATCGTCAAAGTCGGGGAATTGAAAGGTGAATCCTTCCATGAATTCTTTGGATGTCTGTTCCACCAAATCGGTGTAATTATCCGCCGTACAAGACAGGATTTGCCCTGAATACCCCAGATCATAAGCCGCTTTTGTAAGGGCATGAACCATTGGCGAATAGCTGGTACACCAACACAAAACATCTGGGTTGCTTGCGATCATTTTGGAGACGATGGCGTGACCACTCTTCTCCTGCGGATCATATTGAATCTCTTCAACAATATTTACGCCTCGCGCCGCGAACGCAGCGCGATACGTTGCGAGTGAAGGCAGTCCCATCGCATCTGTTTGCGCACAAAGGGCCACAGATTTGGGTTTTTGCGTGCGACACAGCCAATCCACACCCGTAACATTATAAACAGGATGCACTTCACTTGGTGCTATGACGTAAGGGGTGTCAGGCGACAAATCGCTAGGCAATAAGGTGGAGGTCAGAACCTTATGATCTGTCAAAAACAGTTGAATGGATTGCAAAGCCGACCCACCCAACATCATCAAAAGGCTAACCTTTTCTTCCAAAACCAAATGTTCGGCACCGATTCGAGCTTCGCTTGGATCCACGCCGCAATCATAAGAAACAAGTTCCACTTTGCGTCGCTGGCCCCCAATTAACAGACCACCCGCAGCATTGAGCCAATCCACCCAAATTTCACACCCGTTCAAACCAGGTGCTCCCCAGCTTTCAACTGGTCCAGACAGCGGCCCCAAAAACCCAATCTTTACAGTACTTTGCCCCAAAGGATCGAGCTTGGGCAACTGCCCTGTAAGGGTCAGAAATTCTGCAAAGCTAGACATCTATTTCCTTCCTAATGCTTGACAGGTATTGAACCATAGTCTTTAAATTGGTTCAAACCAAATATACCATAATTAGTCCAAATAAGACCAAAGGGAGAAGTAAATGACGAAACGTGTAGCAATTATCGGTGCCGGGCCGAGCGGACTGGCACAAATGCGAGCCTTTCAATCTGCAGCCGCCAAAGGCGAGGAAATTCCAGAAATCGTTTGTTATGAAAAGCAATCAAACTGGGGTGGGTTGTGGAACTACACATGGCGCACGGGCCTTGATCAGTATGGCGAGCCTGTCCACGGCTCTATGTACCGTTACCTGTGGTCCAATGGTCCGAAAGAAGGTTTGGAATTTGCTGATTATTCATTCGAAGAACACTTTGGAAAACAGATCGCATCTTATCCACCACGCGCCGTTTTGTTTGACTACATCGAAGGCCGTGTGAAAAAAGCGGGCATCCGCGATTGGATCAAATTCGAAACAGTTGTGCGCCGTGTCGAAGCGGAAGGCGACAAATTCTCTGTTACGGTAAAAGATTTGCCAAGCGGCACTGAAAGCACCGAAGTGTTTGATCACGTGGTTTGTGCCTCTGGTCACTTCTCCACACCAAACGTGCCAGAATTCGAAGGCTTTGAATCCTTCAAGGGCCGCATTTTGCACGCCCACGATTTCCGTGATGCGTTGGAGTTCAAAGACCAAGACATCCTGATCGTCGGCACGTCCTATTCCGCTGAAGACATCGGCTCCCAGTGCTGGAAATACGGTGCGAAATCGATCACCGTGTCACACCGTACCGCCGCCATGGGCTATGACTGGCCCGACAACTGGCAAGAGGTGCCCCTGCTGACAAAAGTGGTTGGCAAAACAGCCCACTTCAAAGACGGCACAACCAAAGACGTAGATGCAATTTTGCTGTGTACTGGCTATATCCATCACTTCCCGTTCATGGAAGACGATCTGTGCTTGCGCACGGCCAATCGTTTGGCAACGGCGAACCTGTACAAAGGGGTGGCATGGATCGACAATCCAAACCTGTTCTACCTTGGCATGCAGGATCAGTGGTTCACCTTCAACATGTTTGATGCACAAGCATGGTGGGCACGTGACGTGATGATGGGCAAAATCCAGACGCCATCCAAGGAAGAAATGCTAGCCGATGTGGAAGACCGCGTCGCACGCGAAGACAAAGGCGAAGACGACTATGATGCCATTTGGTATCAGGGCGATTACGTCAAAGAGCTCATCAATGAGACAGATTACCCGACCTTTGATGTTGAAGGCGCGTGTCAGGCATTCAAGGAATGGAAAGGTCACAAGAAGGAAAACATCATGACCTTCCGCAACAATGGCTATAAGTCCGTCATTACGGGTACAATGGCACCAAAGCATCACACCCCTTGGAAAGATGCACTGGATGACAGCTTGGAAGTCTATCTGCAAAACTAATGCACCTCCTGGTCTTTCAACATGTTGAGGCCGAACACCCCGCCGCATTTGCCAAGCACATGGCCGCGGCGGGGGATACATTTGACACTGTTCGTTTCTTTGCAAACGACACCATCCCAGACTTTTCAGATTATGATGCGCTGCTTGTCATGGGCGGGCCGATGGATGTTTGGGAGACCAAAGTAAACCCATGGCTGATCCAAGAAAAAGCTGCCATTCGCACGTGGCTTCAAACCACCGGCAAACCTTATCTAGGCATATGTTTGGGCCACCAATTGCTGGTGGATGCAATGGGTGGAACCTGTACCAAAATGGCCTTGCCAGAATTGGCCCTTTCGGAAATCCACAAAACAAATGCCGCACAATCTGATGCGGTTTTCGCGCACCTGCCCGAGTCTTTCAAAGCGTTGCATTGGCATGGGGTGGAGGCATCCATTCTGCCGCCAAACGCCACTGTTTTGGCCCAGAATGAGGCCTGCGGCGTGCAAGCCATTCGTGTTGGATCATCTGCATGGGGTATGCAATTTCATCCAGAAATTATCAAAGGGCTGATTCCAACATGGCTACGCAATCCTGACAATGCTCAGTGCGCTGAAAGCTGGCTCCATTCCGCCACCGCGACCAAAGATTTATCGCATGCGGTCGAAGCGTATGTTCCCGAAGCCTTGACCTATTCCAAAACGATCTACACGGCCTTTCGCAAAGAAATGGGTTAATACCACTCATCCGGCAGACTGGATTTTCGATCAGCCATAAAGTCATCCAATTTTTTCTTAGCAGCTTCGTCAATCGCAGGCGGTTCATAGCTGTTTAACAGCGATTTCCACCGCGGAAACGCCCGTTGTTCCGCTGTAGGGCTCCCGTTTTCCTGCCATGTTTCAAATGGACCCGCCTCTGCGATTTCGGGTTCAAAATTTGCCGTCGAAAAATGCGCCATCGTGTGATCTGTGCTGAGGAAATTTTCACCTGGTTCAACCTGTTTGTAGGACGGTTTTGAAAGGGTGTCCTCAGACACTTCCATACCCGCGATCATTTTCAACAACGCGCCGCAGATATCCAAATCCATCACAAATTTTTCGTATCCCATGGTTAAACCACCTTCGAGCCAACCTGCCGCGTGCCACACTTGATTGGCTCCTGACAAGACAGTGGACCATAGGGCGGAAACGCTTTCAGACATAGCTTGCCCATCTGCAGAATTGGCTGATGTGATTTCACCGCCACCTGATCGAAACGGCACGTTCATCCGCCGGGCCAATTGGCCGAGCGCGAAAGTCACAAGGTTTGCCTCCGGTGTTCCAAAGGTCAACGCGCCAGATTTCAAGCTCATGGTGTTGTGGAAACTGCCGTAAACGATGGGACAGCCGGGTTGGATGATTTGGCACAGGGCAACGCCAGCCAAAACCTCTGCATGGGTTTGTGCAGCCACGGCTGCAGACGTAACTGGGCCCATTGCGCCACCAAATATCGCAGGAGAAATACAAACACATTGCCCAGCAGACGCGTAAACCCGCAAGGCACCCGTCATCGCTCCGTCATAAACAAGCGGGGAATTCACATTGATGTTGGCCTGCACCACAGGGGTGGCATTCATACGATCTCCAAACACCAACCGCACCATATCAAGTGTATCTTTGGCGCGATCAGGGTGGGTTACGGCCCCCATAAACGGCTTATCGCTCAGCGTGAGGTGAGCGTGGACCATATCCAAATGCCGCTTTGACACTGGCACGTCTGTGGGTTCGACAACTGTTCCACCCGAATGATGCAAATATGGCGTGGCATAGGTCATTTTCACAAAGTTGTGGAAATCGACAAGCGTCGCATACCGACGCCCCTGTTCAATATCCGTCACAAACGGCGAGCCATAGCCTGGCATAAACACGATATGATCGCCGCCCAATCGAATGGTTCTCGCTGGGTTCCGCGCTAACAAATCAAACGAACTCGGCGCAGTTGCGCACAACTGTCGCGCCAACCCATCTGGAAAAAACACGCGCACCCCTTCAACACGTGCGCCAGCGTCTGACAACAATTCCAGCGCAATGGGATCATCTCGAAACTCAATACCAATTTCAGACAGCAACCAATCCGCCTGTCGTTCCAAGGCGTCTATGTCGTGGCTTGGGAACGGCGCATAAGGTGGCATGATACGGCGCACAATTGCGGGTGCTGTAATAGTTGTTTGCGTTCGAAGCCTTGCTTTTCGTCCTGATCTTTTGACCGACATGAGCCATCCTCCTTATCACACAAGGATCAGGCACCATAGGAAAGGAGGTCTAACGCAAAAGCGACATCGGTTTTATCACTCGCTTGGTGCAACCAATTGCTGGCCTGCAACAACCTTGAACGGTGTTGGTGGTGTGGATTTGCTAACCCAGAAATAGCTTCCAAGGTATTCCATAACGAACCAACCTTCCCACTCGGCATCCCGTGCCCAGATGCTCTGGTATTCGTCACGCTCGGCATCAATGCGCCATTCGCCCCGTGCGGATCGGCTTCCTTCTTGGGCATAAATTGTTGTGCCATCGGCATCAAAAAATTGGCGGTAATTCGCACCTGCCCACACTCCAATGGCGGTGTTACCGGTCAGAAGCTGTGTGATTTCTTCGGCCGTCAGTTTCACGGATTGCGCCACTGCGCCCGTTGCTGCCGCACACAGCCCGATTGCTAGGGTTAACGCTCTGATCATGCTACATTACCATCGTTTACCAGAACCATCGCAACACGACGCACTGTTGCGCGCATGCGTTCCACATGTGGTCCTTCTAGTTTTAAATCATCAATCGCCTGATCCCACGTCCGCAACCACGTTTCCGCGTCTTCGGTTTTGATTGGCACATGCGCGTGAATCTCGCGCACATTCATATGGCGATGCTTTTCCATATAGTATTGCCGCCCGCCTAAGAAGCCTGACAAAAAGTCAAACTGCTCTTCACGCGTGTGCGCAAACCCATGCCCATCCATATGCAGGGCACGCAGATTAGCCGTGTCTGGCAAAGTCTCCACGAGATCATAAAAGTGCTCTACCAAAGTGCGTAGAGCTTCTTCTCCTCCGAGGTTTTCTAAGAAAGAAGGCGTCATGAACGTGGGCGTTCTTTCGTTGGGTCAAACGCTGCAAGATCTTTGCGAATCGTGGCTGGCAGACGTTTTTGGTGACCGTCCAGTTTACCAATTTCCAGTTCAGTGCCAGGCTCTGAATGGGCCAGATCAACCCGCGCCATTGCAATGTTTTTACCAAGCAGCGGGGACCGCATAGACGAGGTAACCTCGCCAACTTGCGCACGGCCCACATGGATACAATCGCCGTGTTCCACATCAACATTGCTGTCGATGTCCAGACCAACGAGTTTGTGCATTGGGTTTTCTTTGCGGCGGATCAGGGCATCGCGGCCAATGAAATCATCTGTTTTAGATTTCAACGGACAGGTAAATCCAATGCCTGCTTCAAACGGGTCTGTTTGATCGCTAAAGTCGTAACCTGCGAAAATAAGACCTGCTTCGATACGCACCATATCAAGCGCTTCGAGCCCCATAGGTTTGAGGTCAAATTCTTCGCCTGCTTCCCAAATTGCGTCGAAAATCTCGGCGCAATCTTTCGGGTGGCACATCACTTCATAACCCAGCTCACCTGTGTAGCCTGTACGTGACACAACAAATGGTGTGCCCATTTCGTTGTTCAAACGTGCAGGTGTGAAACGGAAACAACCGAGTTGATCGAACTCTGGATTGTGCGGCGCAGTCCATACGATTTTGCGCAGCAGGTCACGGCTTTTGGGGCCTTGAACCGCTACGTTGTGCAATTGATCTGTGGAAGAACGGATCAAAACCTTCAGGCCGAGCTTTTCTGCTTGTTCCCGCATCCATTCGCCGCCGTAATCGTTACCACCAATCCAACGGAAATTGTCTTTGCCCAAACGGAACACAGTGCCGTCGTCGATCATGCCGCCGTGTTCGTAACACATGGCGGTGTAAACCACGCCGCCAACGGCGAGCGTTTTCATGTTGCGGGTAAAGATGTACTGGCACAGGGCTTCTGCATCTGGGCCCGTCACTTCGAACTTTCGCAAGGGCGACAAATCCATCATAACCGCGCCTTGACGACAGGCGTGGTATTCCTCAATTGGGCCCGCTTCGGCAAAGCAGTTTGCCAACCAATAGCCGTTGTATTCGATGAAATTGCGTGTGTGCTGGGCGAATTTGTCGTGGAACCCTGTTTGTTTGGTCATTTTAGCTTCCGAATCTGGTGTGGGGCGGTACGCAACCGACCGTTGGAATGTTTCTGTGCCGCTGTAGGTGCGGACGTGGATGTCGGTTGGGTTCCAACCGTTAGCGGCTGTTGTGTCATCAGGACAAGCCGAAGATACGCAAACGATATCTGTCAGCGCGCGTAACAAAACGTAATCCCCTGGCATGGACCAAGGTTCATCCGCATACATCACGCCGTGATCATCAAGACCTGTGTTAAAGAAGAAGTTGATCGCCATCCAACCCGGACGGCCAGACACACCGTATTTATCAAGCGCGTGGTTAAAGTTATCAGAACAGTTGATGTGTCCTGGATACCCAATATCGTCATAATATTTTGCAGAACACGCCAAAGCAAACGCATCATGACGGCCGCAGGTATCTTGTACCACTTCGACCAGCGGTAGCATTTCCTGATCATAGTATTTCGCATGCAGACCTGGCATCGGATAGGCGTGGCCCATCAATGTTCGTGTCGTGGTCACATCCAAGGCATGTTCAATGCCCTTGTCCAATTTGCGCGCGCTGAAGCATTCGAAATCTGAACACTGGCGACCATCCACATCAATGATCTGGATATAGTCCCCAGCCTTTACGAAAAAGCTCTCGGCGGTTTGCGAATGCACGCGGATTTCTTGTGTTGGATTGGCCAATGGATCGGGCAACTCAAACCGCTGATGAGACCGCAATGTCGCGCGTTTCACCAAAACAGTCAGCGGCGTTGCTGTATTTTGCAGTTCAAAATCCATCGCAGGGGAGGGGGTTGCGATAATCACCACACCATCCCGTTGAACGGTCAGCTCTTGCTGGGCTTTTGGCCGTGTCTCGGAATCAAAAAATCGAACACAATCCGCATTTGCCAGATCAATCTTACGCGCATCCAAACCCATGCGCATCCCGCGCAAGGATTGATCATCACTGGTCAATAATGCACGCAAGCCATCAGCGGTAGCATTGGCGCTTTGGCCTACGATACCGCAATCCACTTTGCCTTTGTCGTCTGACGCCACAACTTCACAAACCTGACCACCTTCATCATTGGTGATCGTGATATGGTCGCCCGCGGACACAGGGATTAGGATCGCACCTGCCCCTTCAACCACATACCGCTCTGTGCCTTGGGGCAACGAAAACTGTTGGGGCATGATTATCTTGCTCGGCTTTGGTGGGCCGGGCTGGACCTTTGGATAGAGATCGTCGAGCATGTCAGCGTCCTTAAGGTGATCCGATCGTTTGCATGTTGCATGAGCGGAATAAATATTTAACCCTAAGAATATCAAATTGCGTTCGCAAAGCAAGTGAGTCGCGTAAATTCGGGTTTTTATTCCCGTATCGACGGGAAGGTTTAAAATGCTGTCACTTTTGCTCGGTACGATTGCCGCATTAGCATGGGGCATTCACGATATTTGCGTCCGTCAGGTTTCTCAAAAAGGGGGCATTTTGCCGTCTTTGGCCACCGTTTTGCTGTCAGGTTGCATTATATTGCTACCAATTTCCGCAGGCATGGGAGATTGGACAGCCATGACAAGCACTGGGGTCAAATACAGCCTCCTTGGCGGTGGGATCTACTTGCTGGGATGTATTGGCCTGTACAAAGCCTTCGCAATCGGTCCCGTTCGATTGGTTGCACCGATCATTGGCGCTTATCCAATTCTGTCGATCACATGGGCTGGCCTTTCAGGCCAAGTCGTACCGTGGGATCAATGGATCGCGGTTGGCACGGTAGTCCTTGGGGTCGCGTTGGTTGGATACTTGTCGCAAGCTGATGATACCGAAAATTCAACTAAGGCAGCGGTTGGTTGGGCATTGCTCGGCGGCATTGGCTTCGCGCTGGCGTTTGCAGTTGGGCACATCGCAACAAAAGCAGGCGATGAATTGCCGATTATTTTGGTAACACGCGTGGCTGCGACCGTTGGCGTTCTTATCCTTTTATTCGCCCAGAAAGGGCCAAAACTGCCTGACCGCGCCGCATTGCCTTTTTTGGCTGCCATGGCGCTTTTGGATACAACAGCGCACAGCATTGTCATTGGTTCTGGCAACCTCAATCGCCCAGAATTTGCGGCGGTTGCAGCGTCAATGTTTGGCATGATTACCGTCATTCTGGCTTGGGCGTTTCTTAAAGAACGCATGTCCATGGGGCAATGGTTTGGCGTGGCAGTAGCATTTGGCTCCGTTGGATATCTCGCTTGGTAACGGGACTCAGATTGGTTAATTCCAACTATTTTTGACCCAAAACAGATCTTTCCACCTTCAGCATAAAATTCGACTGCTTTGCATTGAAAACTTGGAGCAGATTGCGTATCTGAAGGTGAATTACCGCTCAATAAATTCAATCAGAGCATTCAATCGCCAAATTGTGGCCACACATATGCGGCATGTAGCGAATAGTCAGTGACAGGGGAATACCATGACCACTCCAACCGATCCACTTTATAACAGCCAACAGTTCTTGACCGTGATGGGCGATTTAGAAACCATCTGGGACGAATTTACCGGTGTTGGCGTAAATGTCGGCGTTTACGACGATGGCTTTGAGTACACCCACGAAGATCTTTCTGGCAACTACGACAGCTCGTTGCATTTCCAATACAACGGCGTGACGTATGACCCGATCCCAACAGGCACAAACGACCGTCACGGCACAGCCGTAGCAGGCATCATCGGTGCTGAAGGCGAAAACGGTGTCGGTGGTGTTGGCGTCGCTTGGGGCGTGACCATGACAGGTGTACGATTCTTGGGTGGTTTGCCAACAGTTGACTAACAAATTGCATCCCTACAGTGGGCGCAAAACTTTGATGTGATGAACAACAGCTGGGGTCGCACCCCGCTCT
Organism: Amylibacter sp. IMCC11727; assembly: GCF_029854195.1. Lineage (NCBI taxonomy): Bacteria > Pseudomonadati > Pseudomonadota > Alphaproteobacteria > Rhodobacterales > Paracoccaceae > Amylibacter > Amylibacter sp. IMCC11727. Next base: position 254,556 of record NZ_CP122960.1, on the reverse strand, counting down.
ATGGCAGCTATCAGAACCTGATGAACACTGGATCATCTGTGTACAACGAAGTGTTCAACGGCATGGAAGTTGCCATTGAAAACGGCCGCGGCGGCTTAGGCACAGTCATCATGCAGGCAGCGGGCAACGATACGCGCGATGCGAACGCAGACGGCATTAACGCCGTTCGCTATACAACTTCGATTGCAGCAACTGAACTGGACGGAACGGTAGCGGACTATTCCAACTTCGGTCAATCAATCCTGCTGTCTGGTCCTGCCTTCAACTACACAACCGACCTTGAGGGCAGCGATGGCTACTCTTCTGGCGACTATGTTGATGGATTCAACGGTACATCTGCCGCAACTCCAGCCGTTGCTGGCGTTGTAGCTTTGATGCTTGAAGCAAACGGCGATCTTGGCTGGCGTGATGTTCAAAACATTTTGGCGATTTCCGCATCTCATACAGGCAGTGCCTATGGGGATGCCCCATCAGGTTTTGAACAGGGTGCGTGGTATTCGAACGGCGCGACCAACTGGAACGGCGGCGGTATGACGTTCAACATCAGCTACGGTTTTGGCATGGTAGATGCCTTTGCAGCAGTTCGTATGGCCGAAGCATGGCTCACAATGAACGGTGACGCACAGACTTCGGCAAACGAAGTTGAAGAGAGTTTCTCTGTTACCGACAACCAAACCATTTCCGACTTTAACACGATCACATCCACATTATCCGTAAGCGCAACATTGCGTGCAGAAGATTTGACAGTCTGGATCGACTTCACACACACCTATGTTGGCGATCTCACCATCACCTTGATTGGTCCAAACGGCGAAAGCCTCGTACTCTCTGAACGACAAGGTGGCGGCGCGAACATTACAACGGGTTGGGCCTTTGGTGTTACTTCCTTGCTCGGAACAGACTCTGTTTCTGGCACATGGACACTGTCCATCCAAGACAGCGCAGGTGGTGACACTGGTTTCCTGAATTCTTGGGGGTTGGATTTTTATGGCAGCACAGCCAACACCAACACAATCCACCACATCACCGACGACTTTTTCACATTGTCCCGCACGACGGGTCAAACAGGGCGTCAGGTTATTGCCGACACCAACGGTGGTAACGATGACTGGATCAACATGTCTGCAATCGCAGGCAGCATCTTCCTTGACTTGGATCACACAGGCACAAACCACTTGCGTGTTGACGGTATAAACTGGGCCACATTGGCTAGCGGCACCGTCATCGAAAACGCCTATGGTGGGGACGGGGATGACCAAATTCGCGGCAACAGCGCGAATAACGAAATCCACGGCGCGCGTGGCAATGATGATCTGCGCGGTTACGCTGGCAATGACCTTTTGATCGGTGGTGTTGGCGACGACACCCTGCGCGGCCAAGGTGGTGCAGACACGCTTGAGGGTAATGCTGGTGATGACCGTCTGGAAGGCGGCGACGGCAAGGACGTGTTGAAAGGCCACAACGGCGAAGACCGCTTGTTCGGCGGTTCAAACGACGACCGTCTGCTGGGCGGCAACAACGAAGACTTGCTGAAAGGCGGCGATGGCAAAGACATCCTTGAGGGTGGCAAAGGCAGCGACGTCCTAGAAGGCGGTAACGGCAAAGATACGCTCGAAGGCAACGGCGGCCATGACTTGCTCGAAGGCAATAACGGCGATGACCTGTTGAAAGGCCACGATGGCAACGATGTTCTCAAGGGCCACAACAGCGATGACACTTTGTTTGGCGGCAATGGCGGTGACAAGTTGTTGGGGGGCAACGGTAACGACCGTTTGTATGGTGGCAAAGGCAACGATACGTTGACGGGTGGCGACCATGCGGACCGTTTCTACTTTAGCAACAACGATGACCAAGACACGATCACTGACTTTGTGAACAACTCTGACACCATCTATTTCAACGATAACCTTTGGACGGGTACACGGTCCGTGCAGGATGTTATCGATGATTTCGGTTCCATCAATGGCGGCAATGCCGAATTTGATTTTGGAGACGGCGATATCCTGATTATCGAAGGCGTTACGAATTTGGGTCAGTTGACAAACGACATCGAAATCTTCTGATTTTTTCTACACTCACAAAAAACCCCGCCATTTCACTGGCGGGGTGTTTTTTATGCGCAATGATCAAACCTAGTATTTGTTCATCGTCAGCAGTTCATATTCTGCCACCAATTCATCATCCTGATTTGTCAGTGTCACATGCCAGCGCACTTCGCCATATTCATCGGTGCGGCGTGTTTTCTTTTTGACGGTTAAGCGCACTTTGATGCTGTCACCGGCCGCAACGGGTTTCATAAATTGCAGATTGTTCAACCCTGTGTTCGCCAGCACTGGCCCCTCGTTCGGTTCAACGAACAAGCCCGCTGCAAAGGACAACAGAAGATAGCCATGAGCCACGCGACCTGGGAAAAACGGGTTACGTGCAGCAGCTTCATCATCCATGTGGCCATAGAACGTATCCCCCGTGAACTCTGCAAAATGCTCGATATCTTCCATCGTAACAATGCGGGGTTCTGTGTGGATGGTCTCCCCAATCTCCACTTCATTAAACGTGCGTGTGAACGGATGAGCAGGGCCTTTCTTTTCCTCGGCGCCCGCAACCCATTGGCCGCCGATAGCTGTCAAAATATCAGGGCTGCCTTGAATCGCTGTGCGCTGCATGTAGTGCATGACCCCGCGCACGCCGCCCATTTCTTCACCGCCGCCCGCACGGCCAGGTCCACCATGCACCATATGAGGCAAGGGCGACCCGTGGCCCGTGCTTTCGTTCATACTGTCGCGGTTGTTGAAATACAGACGGCCATGATACGCGCCCGCACCCATTGCAACGGAACGCGCCACATCCGCATCATGCGTAATGACCGATGCAACCAAACTGCCCTCACCTTTATTAACAAGCGAAATGGCGTGGTCCAGATCACGATACCCCATGATAGTGGACACGGGACCAAATGCTTCGGTGTCATGAACCCGAACAGCGGTATCGGGATTGGCGCAATGAAACACCATCGGCGGCACAAATGCGCCGGCCTGACCATCTGCACCTGACACGTCAAACGCATCTGGATCGCCGTAAACGCGTTCCGCCTCGTCTGCGATGATCGCCGCTTTTTCCAGCACATCGCGTTTTTGAGCATTGGACACCAAGGCCCCCATGCGCGTGTCTTTGGCCGAAGGATCGCCAATAACCGTTTTGTCGAGCCGCGCAGACAATGCCGCAATAACGGCGTCCACTTGTCCTTCGGGCGCGATGATACGGCGGATGGCTGTACATTTCTGACCCGCTTTTGTGGTCATCTCCCGTTGGACCTCTTTCACGAACAGATCAAACTCTGGCGTTCCAGCTACCGCATCTGGGCCAAGGATGGATGCGTTCAAACTGTCTTGCTCCGCCACAAAACGGATCGAGTTTTTTAAGATATGTGGCGCTGATCGCAGTTTAAACGCTGTGTCTGCAGAACCCGTGAAACTTACCACGTCTTGGTGACCCAATTGATCCAACATGTCACCGAGACCACCTGACACCAGCTGCAACGCACCATCGGGTAGGATGCCACTTTCGACCATGATCTTTACTGCCAGTTCGGTCACATAGCAGGTGGCGGTTGCGGGCTTTACGATTGCGGGAACACCTGCCAGCAATGTGGGCGCCAGCTTTTCCAACATGCCCCAAACAGGGAAATTGAACGCGTTGATATGCACCGCAACACCCTGCAAAGGCGTGCAAATATGCTGCCCCAGAAACGTGCCATTTCGGCTCAGTTGCTCCACATCACCATCAACATAAATCTGTCCATCTGGCATTTCGCGCCGCCCTTTGGACGCGAAAACAAACATCGTGCCGATACCACCATCAATGTCGATCAGGTGGTCTGATTGCGTGGCCCCAGTTGCAAAAGACAGATCGTAAAGCGCCTGTTTATGCTCACCTAAATGAAGCGCCAGTGCTTTGATCATGCGTGCCCGATCATGAAACCCCAGCGCCCGCAGCGCAGGCCCGCCCTTGGTACGAGCATAATCCAGCATCTCTGCAACATCGAGCGCTGAGCCAGCTCGCGCCATCACATCCCCTGTGACCGCATTTTCAATAGACCGTGCAGAACTATCAGGTGAAACCCACCGCCCCGCGGCAAAGCTGTGTACATCGAGAAGTCCCATAGCAGCGTCCTTTGTCATTTATTTGGTATCAGGAATTAATTGACCAACCGGTCGGTTTATGCAAGAAAATTGTGAAACGATTGGGGAGAGTCATATGAGCGAAACCATCTTATCCAACCGTCACGGCGACATGGTAGAGATCACGCTGAACCGCCCTGACAGGTTGAACAGTTTTAACGACGAAATGCATCTGGCCCTGCGTGCCGCATTGAATGCCGCAGTGGAATCAGGGGCGCGGGCCGTTTTGCTGACAGGGGCTGGACGCGGGTTTTGTGCGGGACAAGATTTGGGCGACCGAGACCCATCCAAAATGGATGGACCGCCTGACTTGGGTAAAACACTCACCAATTTTTACAATCCACTGGTGCGCCAGATTAAGGCTATGGACATGCCCATTGTCTGTGCCGTGAACGGTGTGGCCGCTGGTGCGGGGGCCAATATCGCGCTGGCCTGTGATATCGTCATCGCAGCAGAAAGTGCAAAATTCATCCAATCGTTTGCCAAGGTTGGGTTGATCCCCGATGGCGGTGGCACATGGAGCCTCACACGGTTGTTGGGCGAAGCACGAGCCAAAGCATTGGCGCTTACAGCAGAACCCTTGCCAGCTTCAACCGCCGCCGAATGGGGGCTGATTTGGAAAGCCGTACCAGACGCAGACCTGATGGAAACCGCGCGCACCTTGGCCACGCAGCTGGCCGCTGGGCCAACCATCGGTCTAGGCAAAACCAAACAAGCAATCCAAGCGGCCTCAACCAATTCGCTTGATGCGCAACTCGACCTAGAAGCAGAATACCAACGGTTCTGCGGCGCAACCCCCGATTATGCCGAAGGCGTTTCTTCCTTTTTGGAAAAAAGAGCCCCCAACTTCTCTGGTAAAAAGAGCACGTAAGGACAGTATCATGAAAGATCTTGGCGCAAAGAAATCCGAGCTAGAACCCATCGAAATCGCGTCCCGCGACGAGATTGAAGCCCTTCAACTGAAGCGGCTGAAATGGTCATTGAACCATGCCTATACCAACGTACCAATGTACAAAAAGCGGTTCGACGAAGCTGGGGTTCATCCTGATGATGTTCAAAACCTGAAAGACCTCGCAAAATTTCCTTTCACTGTGAAAGACGATTTGCGCGACAATTATCCCTTTGGCTTGTTCGCCGTCCCGCGCGAAGACATCATCCGCATTCACGCTTCGTCTGGCACAACGGGAAAATCCACCGTTGTGGGATACACCAAAAACGACTGTGATCTGTTTGCCAATATGGTTGCTCGGTCTTTGCGCGCCTCTGGTGTTCGGCCAGGTGAAATGGTTCACAACGCCTATGGCTATGGCTTGTTTACGGGGGGACTGGGCGCCCATGTGGGTATTGAACGGCTGGGGGCTTGTGTTGTGCCTATGGGTGGCGGTCAAACTGCCAAACAGGTGCAGTTAATCAATGATTTCAAGCCACAAGCGATCACAGTTACACCGTCATATATTCTAAATTTGCTTGAAGAGTTTCAAAACCAAGGCATCGACCCAAGAGACACGTCGCTGCAAGTTGGTATCTTTGGCGCGGAACCTTGGACAAACGCGATGCGTTCCGAAGTGGAACAGGCCTTCGATATGCACGCTGTCGATATTTACGGCCTGTCCGAAATTATGGGTCCAGGTGTTGCCAACGAATGTGTTGAAACCAAAGACGGCCTGCATATTTGGGAAGATTTCTTTTACCCAGAAATCATCAACCCCACGACGGGTGAACTGGTGGAAGATGGCGAACAAGGAGAGTTGGTGTTTACCACACTGACCAAAGAAGGCATCCCGATGATCCGTTATCGCACCCGCGACTTGACGCGATTGCTACCTGGCACCGCACGGTCCATGCGGCGGATGGAAAAGATCACAGGTCGATCCGATGACATGATCATTTTACGAGGTGTGAATGTGTTCCCAACCCAGATCGAAGAACAACTGATGACCGTCGACGGGCTCGCGCCGCATTTCCAAATTGAACTGTATCGCGAAGGCCGCATGGATGCGATGCGTGTCAACGTGGAAGCAGATCCAAACGCCTCTGACGCGGACAGCCGCGCCGCAGCAGGCGAAACGTTGCGCAATCGAATCAAAACCAATGTAGGTGTCACAACGATTGTAAACGTTTCAGAGCCAGGGGGCGTTCCACGCAGCCAAGGCAAAGCCGTTCGCGTTTTAGACAACCGCACAGGCGAACGCTAGGTGGCACGCCCTGTTGCCAAAGACTACGGAACAAAGCGGCGATTGATCCTTGATCGCGCCGCCCAATTGTTCGCGGACGAAGGATTTGATCGCACATCCGTCAGCCGCGTGGCGCTGGCCTGTGAAATTTCAAAGGCCAATGTATACCACTATTACGGCAGCAAAGATGAAATACTGTTTGATATTCTCGATGCGTATTTGTCAGGATTGCGGGACGGTATTTTCGCACTGCAAACCACGCTAACGCATGTGACTGCACAAGATCGGTTTTCTGCAACAATCACCAAAATCCTGCTCGATTATCAGGGCATGGATCACGAACATCGATTGCAGACCACGGTGCTGAACCATTTACCACCAGATCAGCAAAAAATCCTGCTCGGCTATCAACGAGAGTTGGTTCACTTAATGAGCCGTCTTATTCGCGATGTCGAACCCGTTGTTTTTGAAAACGATCCCGCCAAATTACGCGCAACCACTATGTCAGTGTTTGGCATGCTCAATTGGTTTTACATGTGGAAGCCAGATGCAACTGGCAAAGATCGGCGCGACTATGCCGCGCACATCAGCCGATTGTGCTCTGGCGGATTTGCTGGGCTTTAATGGCCTGCTTCGTCGTAATCCCAGACCACTTTGTCTGTAACGGCATAGGATTGGCACGACAAAACAAAGCCTGCCTCGGCTTCGTAGTCTTCCAACGCATGATTTGTCAGCATTTCAACTTCGCCCTCTAACACCTTGCATTTACAGGTGGAGCAAACGCCCGCCTTACAGGCGTATGGGGCTTCAACCTCGTTTTCAAGCGCGGCCTCCAACAGGCTCATATCTTTAGACATGTCAAAACTGCGGGATTCTCCGCCAAGCGTCACTTTCCCAGCCACAGCCTTTACCGCCGCTGCTCCGGCCGCCTTAGCTTTTTGTTTCGCACGTCCTGGCTGGCCACTGGCAAAGAGTTCAAATTTGATCTGTTCTTTGCTTAATCCATGGTCTGACAGCGCTTGGGAAATTGCCAACATCATAGGTTCTGGCCCGCAGATATAGGCCGTGTCGATGTCATCAATGTTGATCCAGTGTTTGAACAGCAGGGCACATTTTTCACCGTCTACGCGACCCGTGAACAGATCAATGTCTTGCGCATCCTGTTCCAGAATATGCACCACGTTGATCCGCCCCATAAACCGATTTTTCATATCTTCGATTTCGGATCGGAACATGATCGTATTCACAGCACGATTTGCGTAAACTAGGGTAAAACGTGATCGCGGCTCCCGTTGCATCACAGTGCGCAAAATTGACAGAACAGGCGTAATCCCAGAACCACCCGCAAACGCGAGATAATGTTTCTCCGCCGCCGCATTAAGCTCGGTTCCAAAATTGCCCATTGGCGGCATGGCTTCTAACACATCGCCAATTTTCAAATCCTCGTTGGCCCAAGTTGAAAACGCGCCACCGTCCACTTTTTTGATTCCAACCTGCAACACGCCATCATCTTTGCCAGCGCAAATCGAATAAGACCGCCGCAGCTCTTCTCCGTCAAAATCACGACGAAATGTCAGATACTGGCCTTGCGTAAAATCAAACGCATCAGGTGTGTCTGGCGTGAGCGTCAAAACGACCGCATCACGGATGGTTTTGTGAATATCGGTAACTTTCAAAGAATGAAACTGCGCCATAATTTGATCCTTAGATACATTTGAAATAGTCGAAAGGTTCTAGGCAATCGGTACACCGCCATTGTGCCTTGCACGGGGTGGACCCAAATTGGCTGATCCGTTCGACAGCCGTTGATTTACATTGCGGACAGCGTTCTGGCCCGCCCGCCGCACGAGGTGGAGCAATGCCATAATCTTCTAGCTTTGCACGGCCTTTGTCGGACAACCAATCCGTCGTCCAAGGGGGCGATATTTGGGTTTTGATCCGCACCGACTTCACGCCACGATCCATCAAAGCGGTTTCAATATCCATCGCAATAACGCTTGTTGCTGGACAGCCCGAATAGGTGGGGGTGACTGCAATTTCGAGCGTGTCGTCATCCCAACTCACCGCCCGCACAATACCCAAATCCACCACAGAAATCACCGGAATTTCCGGATCAGGAACGGCATCAAGCCAACCCCAAATCTGGTCCACATTAGCCCGTGTCATATCACCACCGCGCGTCAGGATAAGCCCGCTGTAGATACTGCATCGTGGCCAACATATGGCCCAAATGCTCTGAATGGCGCACACCGTTTTTACCCCCTTTATGGGCAAAATCACTGTCTGGTACAGTTAACATTGCACTGCTGAGCGTTGGCAAAACTATTGCATCCCATTCTTTGCGCAACGCCGCCAAATCAGGTGCAATGCCCATATCAGCCATGGCGCTGTCCACATCATCCATTACGAACATTTCACCAGCAAACGGCCACAAGGTAGTCAGCGCTTTTTGCATCCGTGCATTGCTTTCTTCTGTACCGTCGCCCAGCGCAATCACCGTTTCACGTGACCGCTCCAGATGATATTCTGCTTCTTTCACCGTTTTTGCAGCAATCTCTGCAATCCGCGGATAGGAAGATTTTGTCAGTGCCGTCAGGTTCAGCACATTGAAGGCGTCAAACAAAAACTGTCGCATCAGGGTTTTGCCAAAATCCCCGTTAGTTTGTTCCACCAGCAACAGATTGCGAAAATCCCAAACATCACGGCGAAACGCCAATGCGTCTGCGTCACGGCCCTTGCCTTCTACCTCGGCAGCGTAACCAAGCCACATCTGCGTTTGCCCAATCAGATCCAATCCGATGTTGGCCAATGCGATGTCTTCTTCAATCGCTGGGGCCATGCCACACCATTCAGATACACGGTGGCCTAGAACCAACGCGTTGTCCCCTTGGCGTAGCAGGTATTCAAATAACGGATCGGTCATTACATCGCGCCTACGTCATCTGGAATGTCAAAAAAGGTGGGGTGACGATACACTTTGGAATTGGAAGGTTCGTACATCGGGCCCTTTTGATCGGGCGATGATGCCGTTATGTTTTTGGCTTCTACAACCCAGATGGACACCCCTTCGTTGCGCCGTGTGTAAACATCGCGCGCATTCAAGATTGCCATTTCCTCATCCGCAGCATGCAGGCTGCCTACGTGGCGATGGCTCATGCCATGTTGGCCGCGAATGAACACTTCCCATAGGGGCCATTCTTTCTTTGTGTCGCTCATTGGGCTGCCTCTTTCTGTGCTTTGCGTTTGGCCGCATGGGCCATCAAACCGTCACGCACCCATGCGCCATCATCCCATGCCTTTTGCCGTGCTTCGATGCGTTCAGCGTTACACGGACCATTGCCGCGCAGCACATCAAAGAACTCGTCCCAATCAGGCTCGGCGAAATCGTAACCGCCCTTTTCTTCGTTCCATTTCAGGGTTTCATCCGGAATGGTCAGACCGAGGTATTCTGCCTGAGGCACGGTCAAATCTACGAATTTTTGACGCAACTCATCGTTGGTGTTCATCTTGATTTTCCAAGACATAGATTGCACCGAATGCGTGCTGTCCTTATCGCTCGGACCGAACATCATCAGCGCAGGAAACCACATGCGGTTCAATGCATCTTGGGCCATCTTTTTCTGCTCATCTGTGCCGTTACACATGGTCATCATGATGTCGTACCCTTGGCGCTGGTGGAAACTTTCTTCCTTACAAATCCGCACCATGGCCCGAGCATAGGGGCCAAAGGATGTGCGCTGCAAAGGCACTTGGTTCATGATCGCTGCGCCATCAACCAACCAACCAACAGCGCCCATGTCGGCCCATGTCAGTGTGGGATAGTTAAAGATCGACGAATACTTCATCCGCCCATCAAGCAACATTTCAGTCATTTCATCACGGGACACGCCTAGCGTTTCGGCAGCACAATAAAGATATAAACCATGGCCTGCTTCGTCTTGTACTTTGGCCAGCAGAATCGCCTTACGTTCCAGCGTAGGTGCGCGTGTGATCCAATTGCCTTCGGGCAGCTGCCCCACAATTTCAGAATGCGCGTGTTGGCCGATCTGGCGGATCAAGGTTTTGCGATACCCAACAGGCATCCATTCCTTGGGTTCGATCTTTTCCCCTGCATCAATGCGCGCCTGAAATGCCGCGAGCTTTTCTGGATCGTCCTGCGTCGCTTCGGACTTAATCATCTGTGCATACATCTGGTCTCTCCTCTAAACGCGTTCGATAATCATGGCAGCACCTTGGCCCACACCCACACACATTGTGCAGAGCCCATAACGCCCGCCTGTTCGTTTCAAATGATAAGCCGCTGCCATCACAAGACGAGACCCCGACATGCCAAGCGGGTGGCCAATCGCAATCGCACCCCCGTTTGGGTTCACGTGTTGCGCATCATCTGGAATGCCCAGCGCCCGCAGCGTGGCGAGCCCTTGGCTGGCAAACGCTTCGTTCAGTTCAATCACATCCATTTGGTCGATGGTCAGGCCTGCCAGATCCAGCACCTTTCGCGTGGCTGGTACAGGGCCAATGCCCATAATACGCGGCTCCACACCCGCTGTCGCCATCGCAACGACACGAGCAATCGGCTCATGATTCTGCGCCAGTGCTTCGTTACACAACAACAACGCCCCCGCACCGTCGTTTACGCCTGACGCATTGCCTGCTGTTACGGATAAATCAGGGCCATTCACGCCCTTCAGACCACCCAGTTTTTCGGCAGTCACACCAGGACGCGGATGTTCGTCTGTGTCAAAAATAATGTCATCGCCTTTGCGCTGTGGAATTGTGACGGGAATAATCTCATCCGCAAAATGCCCCGCCTTATGCGCGGCATCCCAACGGGCCTGTGAGCGCGCGGCAAAAGCATCTTGGTCTTCGCGGCTGATATCAAAATCTTCGGCCACATTATCCGCTGTTTGTGGCATGGAATCGATGCCAAAGCGATCCTTCATCTTTTTGTTCACAAACCGCCAGCCGATGGTTGTGTCATAAACCGCATTTGAACGGGTAAAGGCTGATGTGGCTTTTGGCATGACAAACGGCGCACGGCTCATGCTTTCGACACCGCCAGCGATGGAATAGCGGTAATCCCCAGCCTTGATGCCCCGAGACGCCATGCCAACACTATCCATACCCGATGCGCACAAACGGTTGATGGTCGTACCTGGAACTTCGATCGGTAGGCCTGCAAGCAAGGTCGCCATCCGCGCTACGTTGCGATTGTCTTCGCCAGCCTGGTTCGCATCGCCAAGGATCACATCATCCACCTGCCCCCAGTCCACAGATGAATTGCGTTCCATCAGCGCCGCAATAGGCAAAGCCGCAAGGTCATCTGTCCGAACCGAAGACAGGGATCCGCCATATCGGCCAATCGGCGTTCTAACTGCATCAATGATAAAGGCGTTCATCTGCGATTCCTGTGATTTCGTGCGACCCTGACTATATTTATCAAGCATGGGCACTTCTGTAAAACATAATGTTACACAAAATAGATTTTTTTTTGTTTTATGTAACGTATTGTTTAAACCACATTGCGTCTCAGGTCTTTAATCCAGCCCTATTTACCCCTATGTTTACTCCTGCGGTATATGAACAAGTAAAGTGAGCGCAGGAATGGCAAACCATCTTCACCAAGGTGATCTTCCCGATGATTTGGACCTTGGTCCGATTGTTGCGATTGATAGCGAGACAATGGGACTCATCCCGCACCGTGATCGTCTGTGTGTGATCCAGCTGTCCTCTGGCGATGGCAATGCGCATCTCGTGCAAATCGCCAAGGATCAAACATCTGCGCCCAATCTGTGTAAAATGCTCGCCAACCCTGAACAGCTAAAACTGTTTCACTTTGGCCGCTTTGACATTGCAGTAATGGAAAATCGCTTTGGTGTTCGCACATCACCCGTGTATTGCACAAAAATCGCGTCCAAACTTGTGCGCACCTATACGGACCGTCATGGATTAAAGAACCTAACGCAAGAATTGATCGGCGTTGATATTTCCAAACAGCAGCAAAGCTCTGATTGGGGTGCAACAACCTTGACCCAAGCGCAAATTGACTATGCCGCGTCAGATGTTTTGTACCTGCACCGCCTAAAAGGGGAATTGGACATTCGGTTGGCCCGCGAAGGCCGCACCGAGATGGCACAGGCGTGTTTCGATTTCCTACCCCATCGCGCGGCCCTCGATCTTATGGGCTGGCCTGACACCGACATTTTCGCGCATTAACCCGTGAAAAACCAAGAACCCATAGTTGGCGTTTCAAAACGCGATGGATATTCACGTATGGTGCGTGTGTTGAAATGGGCGTTCCCGATTGTGGGTATCGTTTTGATTGGCAGTATTTTCCTGCTGTCCAATGCAAACAAACTGTCCGAAATTTCTGAATTCATTGAAGATGGTCCTCTGGCAGAGCTCGCCATTGGTCAACGGATAACAAACCCCAATTTTTCTGGCGTCACCAAATCGGGCGATGCGTTTACGATCAACGCAGATTGGGCACTGCCTGACGGGGCCAGACCAACGAAAATTGACCTCAGCAAACCGCGCACCACGATCAATTTTCAGGATGGGCGAACCATGCGCACCGTGGCTGGTCTTGGCGCATTAAACATTCGCACCAACGAAGCCATTTTGTCCGATGGGGTGAGCCTGCGCACCACAGATGGCTACACCGCCACAAGCACAAGCGTCGCTATTAACTTTAAAACAGGCAACCTTTACAGCGAAGGACCCGTCATTGCGAATGGGCCGCTTGGCTCTATCGAAGCGGGCGCAATGACGCTGACACAGGACCTTGATCAAAATCCAACAGGCAACGCCGTTCTTATGTTTAACAAAGGCGTTAAATTGATATACAACCCTGCGAAGGGTTAACTTTGGGGGCCGATATGCGCCATCACATTTTGCACGTCTTTACGGTTTTGGCCGTGTTATTGGCTGGTCCAGTTTTGGCCCAAGGTACTGGCATCGCGCTAAGCCCTGTGGAGATTGACGGCTCTCAACCTGTTGAAGTGACTGCAGACAACCTGACAGTTGAGCAGGATTCAAATACCGCCACATTCGAAGGCAACGCCCGCGTTGTACAAGGGGAGCTGATCCTCGCCGCGAACAAGATCAAAGTGCAGTACAACGCAGAACAAAGCGCCATTGAAACGGTCACGGCCACATCAAATGTGATGTTCACCAACGGAACCGAAGTGGCCGAAGCCCAAAACGGGGTCTACAAAGTTGGGTCAGGCACCGTTGACCTTACAGGCGATGTGGTTTTGGTGCAGGGCGTAAACGCCATTTCAGGTGATAAACTCAGCCTTGATCTAAAAACAAATCGCGGCACCATGAGCGGCAACGTCAAAACTGTGTTTGTTCCGAAAACTGATCCATGACCAAAGCCGAAATCGACGCAGCGCCCACAGGCTTGTCCGTTGTTGGGCTTAGTAAATCGTTCAAAAAACGCAAAGTGCTGTCCGATGTGTCCATGCGTTTGAACCGTGGCGAAGTCGTCGCGCTGCTCGGCCCCAATGGCGCCGGTAAAACCACCAGCTTTTATTCAATCGCGGGTCTGATCGCCGCGGACACAGGCAACGTATCCATTGATGGGCGGGATGTGACCGACCTGCCAATGTATCGCCGCGCTCGTCTCGGACTGGGGTATCTGCCGCAAGAGGCCAGCATTTTCCGCGGAATGACCGTTCAACAAAATATCGCTTCTGTGGTTGAATTGTGGGAATCAAATCGCGCCGATCGACACAACCGCACCGAACAATTGATGGAAGAGTTCTCGGTCTCGCACCTGCGTGACAGCCCCGCCGTCGCTTTGTCAGGGGGGGAGCGACGCCGCGTAGAAATCGCACGCTGTTTGGCAGGCAATCCGAATTATGTGCTGCTCGATGAACCCTTTGCTGGGGTTGATCCGATCGCTGTTGGCGATATCCGCACATTGGTTGCGCAGCTCAAGAATCGTGATATCGGCGTTCTGATCACAGATCACAACGTGCGTGAAACACTCGAAATTATTGACCGTGCCTATATCCTTTATGGGGGCAGCGTTCTGATGTCTGGCCCCCCAGAAGATGTCGTGAAAAACAAGGACGTTCGTCGCGTTTACCTAGGCGAAGAGTTCCGCGTTTAGAGCTGGATCACGCGTTTTCGATAAAGATTTTATCGCTAAAAAGTTGCAACATCAGCCGTGGCGCACTATCGTTAAGGTATGATCACTCCTTCATTATTGACGTGTTTCAATCAGAACCGCCGCTTTGCAGCAGTCTGATGGTTACGTGCTGTGCATCTGCACAGGGGCCGATCTATGGATGAATACCATCCGGCAGAGCCATGCTCTGAAACTCTTGAAAGGAGCCTAAATGCGTTACCAAATCAGCGGAAAACAACTCGATATCGGCGAATCTTTGCAACAGCATGTGCAACAAGAACTAAATGACGTTGTTGCCAAATATGCAGAACGACCGACCGAGGCCAATGTCACGTTTTCCAAAGATAGGCACGAATACGTCTGCGAATCATCTGTGCATTTATCCACAGGATTAACAGTAAATGCCAAAGCGCACGCTGGTGAAATCTACGCTTCTCTAGATGCATGTCGAGAAAAGATGGAAAAACAATTACGTAGGTATAAGCGCCGTTTGAAAGATCACCACACGCATCGTTCAACACCGGTTGAAACCTTCGGCGCTCCATCGTATATCCTCGCTCAAGAAGACGCAGGCGAAGATGCGAGCGAACCTGAAACGTTGCAGCCCATCATTGTCGCGGAAACACAGACCAAGATTAAATCCTTGTCCGTCGGGGAAGCTGTCATGCAAATGGAGTTAGCCGACGAGAACGTTTTGGTATTTCAGAACGAAGGGCAGAAAAGGGTGAACGTGGTCTACAAAAGAGCCGATGGTAACATCGGATGGATAGACCCGGTGTAATCCGGTGAACAAAGCTGGAATAAAAAATGGAAATGGCCGAAATTTTGGACCAAAACGCAGTTCGGTTTGCTGTGGGTGCGTCCAGTAAGAAACGTCTTTTGCAAGATATCTCTGAACACGCAGAGTCCACTTATGGGCTCAAATCAGATGAGATCTTTTCAGCTTTGCAAGCACGCGAAAACCTTGGCACCACGGGCGTTGGCCGTGGTGTCGCCATTCCACATGCACGGTTTGAATCTTTGGACTCAATCGTCGGTCTGTTTTATCGGCTCGAAAAACCTGTGAATTTCGACAGCATGGATCGCCAACCTGTGGACCTAATCTTCACATTGCTCGCACCTGCAAACGATAGCCCAGAGCATTTGAAAGCATTGGCGATGGTGTCCCGTACACTGCGCAATGAAGAAAACTGCAAAACGCTGCGGGCCAACAATGACCCTGCGACTTTGTTTTCTATTTTGACAGAACTGACAACGTCAAAGGCTGCTTAAAGCCGTTTGCGAAAACGGGGATCATCTGCGTTTCGCTAACCCCAGCTGTCAAAGCCGTACTTGACATAGTCGCGGCCATAAACGTCGCGACTGATCGCATCCATTTCTGGATCATAGATATCTGACAACGTGAAACATTGATCCGTTTTTTCAGGCGCAAGCGGCACATGCCCAAGCCCCATACTGGACTCGATCCGCTGCAAATCTTCGGCCAGATTTTCAAACCGCACGATTGTATCGGGAAACGCCAATCTGCAATATCCCTGCAAAATGGAATTTTGGGACGCCCAAGATTGATCAACACGCGCACGGGTTTGCCCCTGAAGGTTACCCTTCAAAAACTGCAGGAATCCCAAGAATGCTTTCTGGTGTTCTTTTACCCCGTAACCAGAATTTTCCAGAACCGTACGGTTTGGCTTTTCTGTCATTCCCTTACTGGGCAATTCCATTCCGTATGTGTTTTCCAAGGTCGTTCTAATCCAAGGAAACAAATCATCACCTGACGTAAAGATATGTTTGTAAAATGCGTTGTAGGCCCGGTCCAACGGATGACGCAGAACGGTGAAAGATGTGCGAACGGGATGATCCGACAGCCATTCGTTCAACTGCTTTTGATTCATACCTTTGCTCAGGCCGCCATTTTCTTGATGTGCTTTCATCCACGTTACAACTGGATCACAATCACCCTTGTGCATAGCCATGAACAACAGCGGCGGGTTGGACGCAGCCACAAAGTTCTTGGACCCTGGATTGCGAACTTGTTCCGTCGTCGGGATCAGATCAGAGCCGAGCAAATCCAACATGCGAACTTGTTCTGTCATCTCATCAAAATTCTCAACCTTGTCACGCAGGCCTTCTGGATTTTGACGAATAATCTTATCCCCCAGCTGCTTCAGTTTTTCTTCGCTGCCCAAAAACTGCGCCAAACCGTTGTACACTTCCAAATCGTTCAACTCATCAAACGCCAGCGGAAATGCGGTTTGGCCGGTTTTTTGCAGCGTTGTTTTGATTTCGGACAAATAGTTTTCAAGCCGTGTCAGATAGGCTTTGAACTCTAAGAAATCAAAATGAACCTTTGCCTTTTTGCGTTTGCTCACATCCGTCAGTTTCCACTGATCCGTGGCTTTTGCGATGGCGTGCGACACAAAACTATCCAGTGGATTGCGCGTCAAAATTATCTTTGCACATTCTGGATCGTTCAAACAATGCTGCAAAATACGCGGATCATGATCGGAAAACAGACGAAACCCAGGCAACGTGTCTTTTTCTTTGGAAATCATCCGATTAAGCAATTTTTGCGGCTTGATCTCGCGTTCTTGCATGGTGACGCCAAAGGCCTCATCACGATTCAGAAAACCGATAAAATGCGGGTTAAACAATTCCCCATGGCTGGAAAAGGAGTCGAACAATTGGATATTTTGCTCAAACAGGTTTGACCCGGTCCGCATGTTGCCCAGCAGGACAAAATATTTGAAAAATTGCGCCATCTATTTCACCACATACGGCTTTTCAAAAACCGTGTCCTGTTTTTTGTTGTCTTTCGGGCGAACCAGCGGTTCATAGTCGATATTCAGCCCGTGATTGCGCAATTTCTTGGCAAAATTATCCAAACCATCGGTGTTAAACCGTTCAGGCATCACGTTCAGGTTTCCTTGATGGTTCTTCGGCATATGTTCAATCGCCGCACGTAGGCTGCGGGATGGGTGTGCCAGAACATCTTCTAAATCCATCACCGTCAAATCTGCTTTGGACGTATCTTTATCAAACTCCGCCAAAAAACGTCGCTCCAATCTTTGCAATCGTTTGGCATTCGACAGTTGGTTTTCAAACGATGCGGAAGAATGCAGCAAGCCAAGCATCCATGAATGCCGCACCAAAATAACCTTTGCCATCTCATCGTGGGCCAGCGTTCCAACAATCCGAGGGGAATCCCGAAAATCATACATCAGGTTTTGATGCTGATCCTGACCACCCCACAAAAGGTTGGCCAAATACCCCTTGGGATTGCGGTTTCTTACTTTTGGTTCAGCCGGCAGGTTGCCATAAAAATGTGTCTCAGGATCAAAATCCCCTACATTTGTGCGCGCAAAAATGCTCCCATAAGATATTCCGTCCGTATGCGCATCCACCCAATCGGAAAACGCGCGATAAATGGGTTTGAACCCAACAAACACCGTGAATGGGGACACCGAAACACCCGTCCGCTCGGCCCGATCGTAAGGGTATCGTCCTTGATGGAATCGACCAAGGCCCCCTTCACATCGCATTACATCCGCCGCTTCGAATTTTTCGTCAAAGGCTTTTGGATCGGCCCCAGACATCGGCTGGTTTGCCCGATTTTCATCAAGCAAAGACGAATAGAGCTTATCCGCTCCTCCCCAAATTTTTCGCGCCCAAAAGCAATCCGATTGCGTCAGTTCCTTTAAATGGTCGTCGTAAAACACGAACGGTTTTCCCAGATAATCAAATTTTGAAAACGTCAGCGAACGCGATTCAATGGACGAAGAATGCAGCCGCGCCAAGGTCTGAAAATAGCTTTCATCAGGGATCCACGACCAACTGAAATAAGCATCATAATAAGGGCGCTTTGGGTCATTGATGATGGTCCGCAAGGTTTTCGCCGTTAACGTCCACCACTGCGAACCGATATGTGGCACAAGCGGTTCGGGGATTTTTCGCTTAATCCGCGCCCAGCGCTGTACATCCACAAGCGCGTCAAACAAACGCCGCTGTTTGCGCCATGAAAACGGAAAATAGAACGTAAACCGCTCTTCGTTCAAACCGTCCTTGACCCAATAGTTATTCTCAACAGAAACAGACTCGATGTAGTCTGTCCCAGCATTGCGTTTCAGAAAACGCTTCATCTGGCGCACAGGACGGATCGGCAAACACGACCCGCTGATCAGCGATACATGACTGATATCATCAAACGTATTAAGGAGCTTTTCAGAAGCATCCAATGTGGCCCGCACCAAAGAAAACTCACCCCATTCACAGGCTGTTCGTTTGGAAAGCACAACATTATCAAAGGATTGTACGGAACTTTTGAACGCGTCAAACTCCACATTCGAAACTTTCTTGTCGATGTGAACTCCAACCACGCAGTCTTCTTTTGACAAATGCGCAATCAGCTCTGCGACACGGTGCAGGTCGGTATGTGCTAGTATGACAAACCCCAATCGCATCGTTACGCCCAATTCCCACGCGCCATCAGGCCAAGTTGTTCAAGCTGTTGCCAATTCTTGTATTCGCTGGATTGCTCATTCCACAGTAACAGGTCC
Source organism: Amylibacter sp. IMCC11727 (assembly GCF_029854195.1). Lineage (NCBI taxonomy): Bacteria > Pseudomonadati > Pseudomonadota > Alphaproteobacteria > Rhodobacterales > Paracoccaceae > Amylibacter > Amylibacter sp. IMCC11727. The sequence goes on along the minus strand of NZ_CP122960.1, from coordinate 235,514 downwards.
CCGTTCAGCTTATTCAGATACATGCGGTATTCACGGCTGGCGGCATAATGCTGTTTGCGCTTCATTTCCTCTTCGGCTTTTTCAGAAAACGTGTTCATAAACTTGGTGTGCAGCAAAACCCCACAAGGTTTTTGCCCACCCCATTCATCATACACTTGATTCAAACCACGCGGCAGCAGAGTGTGGGTCGAACTCACGTACACATACCCTTTGGACCATTTTACCAATGGCGTCTTATTCAGTGCTGGTGCAAACTGAGGTTTATCCCGAAAAAATGACCGTAAACGCGGGCCACCTTGAATCCATAGGTTTCCATATTTCTTATTCTTTTCAACGAAATAGTTAGACGCATCAAAGTATGACGCGGTCTTAACAGGGTCTTTGCCTTCACGGATACGGGCGTGTTGGATTTTGCCTTTTGGATACATGTCTAACAGCATTGTCCCAAAGGATTTAATGGATGCTGAATCCAGCCAATCCGTCAGCGCGCGCAGCGGACGCGTGTCGCAAAACGGGTAAACCAACAGCTCATCCACATCGACCACAAGCACCCAATGCCCATCTGCATATTTTGCCTTTAGCCCGTTCAGCCAATCCACACCAAATTTCGAACGTTTGTAAGAGGCCGTCGTTGTCCAGACGGACGCATCGGGCTGATCTTTAAGATATTCACGACCTCCATCATCACTGTCGTTGTCTACAAAAAAGAAATGGTTCACGCCCAACTTGCGATAATAATCAAGAAAATAGGGCAACCGCGCCTTTTCATTGCGCAGAGTGGAGAAAACCAGAATATCAGACGGGCGGATGTTTTTTGTTCGATCCACAACGCACGACAGCTCTATCCGCAATTTATATCGGCTCCATAGACTCATGTGGAAATACTACTCGTGAAATGCCTGCTGCGTACCAGTATCATCAAAAACATGGCAGAAATGTGATTCCCATCGCGGCACATCGAGTACATGATTGGCAAAATCACCACGATCCGTGCCTTTTTTAGTCTTTTCTGCAACAGTTCTAAGGGTTTCAGCCCAAGCATCTGCGTCATTTGGGTCTAAAAATGTGGCATACTCACCTAAAAGCTCACGAAACACCGGCAAATCTGAACAAATCACAGGCACATTCATTTGCGCCGCTTCCAATGCGGGCAGGCCGTAACCTTCAGCAAAACTCGGGAAAACCAACGCAACACAATGGTTTATTTGTGTGGCCAGGTCCGTGTCGTTCAAATCGGACTGCTCTTTGATTTTTGTACCCACCAAAGGGGCTGTATCCAGATATTTAAACACCGTTTCGTTGTTCCAACCACGCCGTCCAATAATCCGCAATTCGGGGATTTCATCTGGTCCGTGATCCAGTGCAAATTTGTCCCAAACATCGAACAACAGCGCATGGTTTTTTCGGGGTTCAATCGTTCCCAAACACACAAAGTACGGCTGCGGGTTTCTCAGGCTTAGTATAGAACTCAACGGCTCCACACCCAGATGTGCAACAACAGTGTCTACGCTTGCGCCCCACTGCGTGAAATAGTGTTGAACCCGCGCTTCGGTGTCTGCAGAGTTACAGATAATACGGTGGGCGAATTGCGCGACGGATTTCATCCGCGCTTCGAATTGTTCAGAAATACCAGCGCCGGTAAATTGCGGAAAATCCAAGGGGATCATGTCATGGATCATCACAGTGATCTTCGAACATCCTGCGGCGCGAATGGCACTTAGAAACGCATCGCTTAAATTGCTGTGGCCCACATTCACATATTCTAGGTCAGACAGCGATCGCCCCTCGAACAACATTTGTGGTGACTTGCTGCTGCAAATGGCGTGAAACCGAAAAAATTGCCGTGCTCTGCGTTGTTCTTTGGGCAGTTTCAAACGATAAAAATCTTGCAACCCAAGGCGACCAACCGATCTTCCGTCTTGCAAAGCGTTCAACGCGTTCACAGCGTCCGCAGCCCGCCCAAGAACAAAGTCCGTACCGATCTTTGCCACCGTCAGACAGTTTGGATCACGACGAGACAGCTCGGCCAGATACGCAATATCGACGCGATCAATTCCCGTTGGCTTCCCGCGCCCAATCCGAGAAATAAAGCGTGTTATATCAAAGATATATCGAGACATAGTGACCTCATGAATCAGCAAAGCCGAGGTAAGAAATACCTCGGCTTAAATTCATTAATATTGGGTCGCCTATTGCGCGGCACGGCGGCATTCAACCGTCTCAACCAAGAAGTCCAGAAACTCATCGGACAGATCGCCACGTGCCAGTCCAAAAGCAACAGTTGCCTGCAAGAAGCCAGCCTTTGAACCACAATCATAGCGTTTGCCATCAAAACGGAACCCATAGACGTTGTCAGAGTTTTCAATTTCTTTCGCGATTGCATCTGTCAGCTGGATTTCACCACCTGCACCACGTTCCTGTGTATCCAGATTGCGCAAGATTTGCGGTGTCAGAATATAGCGGCCGATAACAGCCAAATTCGATGGCGCATCTTCTGGTTTTGGCTTTTCAACCATACCTTTGACAGACACCAGCGAACCCATGTCTTCTTTGATGTCCAACAAACCATAAGCAGATGCTTTGCTTGGCGCCACTTCCATCGCGGCAACAATGTTCCCGCCGGTTTGTTCATGCGCATCGACCATCTGTTTCAGAACAGGCTTCTCTGCCGCGATCACGTCATCTGTCAAAATAACCGCAAATGGTTCATCCGCGATCAAACGGCGCGCGCACCAAACTGCGTGGCCCAAACCCAAGGCTTCGCGCTGGCGAACATAGGCGATTTCACCACTGTCCATGGTCGATTTCATCAAGATGTCTAGCAGGTCTTTTTTACCCTTCGCCATCAGCGATTGTTCCAGCTGCGGTGCGCCATCGAAATAGTCTTCCAACGCGCCTTTGCCTCGTGATGTGACAAAAATAAATTCTTCGATGCCTGCTTCACGCGCTTCGTCAATCACGTATTGGATCAGTGGTTTGTCCACCAAACACAAAATCTCTTTGGGAATACTCTTTGTTGCCGGCAGGAATCGTGTTCCCAAACCCGCTACAGGAAAAATGGCCTTCGTTACTCGTTGTTTCACAACATACCCCTTTGTTAACTCTTAGCGTAATTCAATTTACGCTTTCCCATCTTGCTCGATAGAAAATCAGTTAGAGCCAGTTTTTGTCATTTCTAAGACGAAATTACGAAAGATTTTAATCGTTCGCAGTTCTGTACCAGGAAACACAGTCTTTGCTCTTTCAAACTCGATCTTGATACGCTCATTCAGGCGAACAAAACGGAATAGAGGGTCCGATCTATTAAATCTACCAAATATTCCCCCAGAATGCACCCAAAACCCCCGCGCATCAAAATCACGTCTGTGGAACAAACTGGTGATCGAAAAGATCATTACAAGCTGAGGCAAATTGATTTCTGTGTTTTTTTTCACTTTTTTCAATAATTTCCGCTTTGAAAGCGTACTTCCGCCCAAAACCAAAAATCGGTCGGGTCGTGTATGTCCAAACCGTGTGAAACTGCGCGAAGTCATTGTTTGAGGTTGCTGCGCTGTTTCTGTGCGAACCTCACTCAATCCATCCTGCAAACTGGTCATTAAACACGCAACATCGCGCGGTTCAATGCGCCCATCCACCATCAAAGCGATCAGCCGATTGCGTTGTTCTTGGATGAACTGCTGTATTGACCCCGCATGCAAAGCAGGTTCCGCATGTTTGTTCAAAAAACGCGCCTTGCTCGTACCCAGCTCCGTCAGCGATTTTGGCGCACGATCCGCAGATCGGTGTTCACTGGCCGCAAACCCATGGTGCACCTGCGCCATCGGAACAAAGGCACTGTCATATCCAGCCAACGCCAGCCGCCAACAAACATCTGTCTCATCCAAAAAGAAGCGAATGCCGTCATCAAAACCGCCAATTTGATCCAAGGCTGTTTTGCGAAACGCACAATTCGTTCCTTGCAGTTTTGCGCACCGCGTCCCGTCAAAAACCACTGCCGTAAACGGTGTATCTTCGTCCACAGTCAAAGGCGAGTCATCCCCGCAGCAATCTGTCAGCAACGCTTTCCACTGATATTCGATCCCATTGCGGGCACGCACAAACCCACCCGCACTGGCAACATTCGGGTGTTCAAACGGTGCAATAAGCCGTTCCAACCAACACGGATCAGGCACAGCATCATCATCACAAAACGCAATGATGTCACCACGGGACGCCGCGATCCCAATATTTCGGGCCGCCGAAATATTCGGTTCATCAAAATGCAAATGACAGATGTTTTGCGCAAACGGCAGGTCGTTTAAAAATCCACTGTCTGGCGCATCTGATACAACGACGACTTCGAAATTTTCAAACGTTTGAAACCGCAGTGCGGCAAGTGTGCGCCGCAAAGAAGACCGCCGTTTTCGGCTCACGATCACCAAACTGACGGTTGGCGACTGGGTCATTCAAGCCCCAATTGGACCAGTATCTTTTCAACCCGTGGCACGTCTTCGGGGTTGTTCAGTTCCCAAAACTCTTGGCCAGGATTTTCCACTTCAACGCATTGCACATGCAACCCATTTTCCATGAACCGCAGCTGTTCCAACCCTTCTTGTTTTTCCAAAAATCCTTCGGGCAAGGCAGCATAATCACGCAAGGACGCGGGGCGATACGCATAAACACCAACATGGTGATAAACGGGCACATTCAGATCGGGAGCAAAAGGAATAACCTCTTTGGAAAAATACAGCGCACGCTTTTTGTTGTCGTACACAACGGTTGTACCCCCAACCCGATCATTTTTTCGATCTTCTTTGAAGCTCGCCAAAGCCTCTTTGGAACACAGTAACATCGGCGTTGCCACATGGGCTTCGGGTGCGGCGGCCAACCCTTCGACCAGCTTTTCCACAAACCATGGCGGTGTAAGCGGGGCATCCCCCTGCAAATTCGCGACAATATCATAAGATTCACCCAACCGTTCGATCACATCGGCACAGCGTTCTGTTCCGTTGCGACAGGATTCAGATGTCATCACCACTTCTGCACCAAAAGCTTCGGCAGCCTCTTTGATGCGATCATCGTCCGTCGCCACAACCACGCGATCCACGCCATTTACCTTCATCGCGGCGTCCCAACTGCGACGGATCAGGCTTTTTGCAACACCCGTTGCACCGCGCAGCTCAACAAGCGGTTTCCCAGGATACCGCGTGGACGCAAAGCGTGCTGGAATAACAATAAGCGTGGACATGGGCTAAGCCTTTTGCAGGGTCATCCCTGGAGCATAGGCGATGAAATACGGGTTTTCAAAGATTGGTTTGCCATAGGTCAGCGGTTCATGGGTATCAAATCGCACCACGCGACCGCCCGCCCCTTGCAACACGGCTTGGCCAGCGGCTGTGTCCCATTCCATCGTGCGCCCAACGCGTGGATAAATATCCGCTTCACCCGTGGCCACCAAACAGAACTTCAACGAAGATCCCGCACTGGCGCTGTCTTTCACGTTGTACTTGGCGATGTAGTCTTTGGTTTCTTGGGTCAGGTGCGATTTAGACGCCACAACGATCAGCGCGTTTTCATCTGGTGTGGATACGGAAATCCGCTGCATTTCGCCAATGGCATTTGCATCGTGATCGCCCATTTCTTCGTGCGATACCCCAACTGCATCCGTGATAAACAGCCGCTTTTTCGCGGGGGCATAAACCACACCCATGGTCGGTGTGCCATCTTCGACATAAGCGATATTCACCGTGAAATCACCACGGCGATGAATAAACTCTTTTGTGCCATCCAACGGATCAACAATAAAGAAGGTGTTGGATGTTTCGGCATGCGTGGCGGATTGTTCTTCGGTCACAAGTGCCGCTTCTGGAAAGGCCGCCCGCAATCCTGCGGAAATATGCGCATCTGCGGTTTCATCCGCGATGGTCACCGGGCTCTCGTCTGATTTGGATTTTACCTCAAAGTCATCAGCATCATAGATGTCCATGATCTTTTCGCCTGCTTCAATCGCCAGCTTGCGAATGACCGTATAAATTTCCGATTTGTTCATTTTTCTACCCCTATGATGCTGCCCAAGTAGCGATTTCTTGCGAAATTTGTTTTATCGTCTTATGGTCCGATCAACAAAAAACAGCAAGCAGTGATTAAATCACGCAACCCTTAGGCAGGCCACATGAGCGTAGTTAACAACTCTTCGTTTTCGCGTATCTTTATGGGTACGATCGAATTCCTCACGCTCGTGTATCACGCAACGGTACGTGACGTGCGCAAAGGCAAAGGAAACGCGATCCAAGCCCTCGTGATGGAGGTATTGCAAGCCGCCACCGTTGTGATTTTTTTCTACGTCTTAATCACGTTCCTTGGCATGCGTGGTGTTGCCGTGCGGGGCAGTTTTGTTTTGTACGTTCTAACAGGGGTTTTTCTGTTCATCACCCACAATAAGGCCGTGTCGGCTGTGGGTGGCGGTGGTCCTGTTAATCCAATGCTGCAACACGCCCCTGTCACCACATTTCTGCTGATTGTGTCGGGTGCGTTTTCCGCGCTTTACGTGCAAATCCTTGCGGTGTTGGTGATCTCTTTCGTGGCCAACGTCATCATCGATCCCTTCACCGTTTATAACCTGAAACGTGTATCGCTGTGCTTTATGATCGCGTGGTTTTCTGGTGTGGCGATCGGCATTATCTTTTTATCATTGCGGCCCTTCTTTCCGTCGACTGTCACAATCATTGAACAGATCTATAAGCGCGCCAACATGATCTTTAGCGGGAAAATGTTCCTCGCAAATAATCTACCTGCTGGCTATCTGGTGTTTTTCACATGGAACCCGCTATTCCATACAATTGATCAAGCACGGGGGGCGGCATTTGTGAATTACACGCCACATCACACCACATTGTCTTATGCCGTTTATCTTTCGCTGGTGCTGATTTGCGTTGGGATGATGCTGGAACATTACGCACGCCTCACCGTTTCCGAAAGCTGGAACAGACGCCGTTAATCAACCACGCGCAAGGTCAGGTTAATGCGGCCCGCATTTTTCAAGAGCGTCGATGTGCCAAATCGAATGCGATCAATGCCGTGATATGCTAATCGTGCATCACCGCCCATCACGACAACATCTCCTGATGCCAACCAAACGCTTTCAGTTTTGTCTTTGCGATCCGTTCCGCCAATGCGAAACAACGCGTCATCCCCAAGCGAAATTGACACCACAGGATAGGTAAAGTCCTGTTCATCATTGTCCTGATGCAACCCCATCCGCGCTTTTTCACGATAATGGTTAATCAAACAACAATCTGGCTGACGATCCGTGCCCGACACGGACTCCCAAATCCGCAAAACGGATTGTGGTATGGTTGGCCAGTCATTCCCATTAGGGTGTTTTGGTTCATACCGATACCCGCTGCGATCCGAATACCACCCATACCGCCCCGCCGATGACATTTGCACCGACATAGGTTTCCCCCACGCAGTCACAGGCGAAAACATCGGTGCTTGAGGCAGACCCGCGCGAATATCATCCAAGATTTCCGCCTGATCTTGGGCAGAAATCAGAGATTTATAGATCAGGAATCCACGCAGGTTCAGGGGTTTCATATCAGTCATCCACAACATTTAGCGGTGGATGGGCGCAACGCCAAGAAAACAAAAGAAATGTGATAAAGAATCCACATCCAAATGCTTGCAGATATCAAATCGGGGACCTATATACCGTCAATGCTAAGCCGCCCCTGCAATTGGGGGCCGACAATTGGGATGAAGCAAGGGCGCCGAATGCGGGCCAACGTTTCAAAATCGCCACAAGAAAGGAAGTCTGATGGCTAAAGTTATTGGTATTGATCTGGGTACAACAAACTCCTGTGTTGCAATCATGGATGGTTCGCAGCCAAAAGTTGTAGAAAACGCCGAAGGCGCACGCACAACACCTTCTATCGTTGGTTTCACAGACGACGAACGCCTCGTCGGTCAGGCCGCCAAACGGCAGGCCGTAACCAACCCTGAAAACACACTCTTCGCCGTGAAACGTTTGATCGGTCGTTCTGTAAACGACCCAGTGATCAAGAAAGACGCGAAAAACCTGCCTTACGCCATCGTAGACGGCGGCAATGGTGACGCATGGGTCGAAGTCAAAGGTGAGAAATACTCCCCTTCACAAGTCTCCGCATTCATCTTGGGCAAAATGAAAGAAACCGCCGAAAGCTATCTCGGTGAAACAGTAACAGAAGCTGTCATTACGGTTCCTGCATACTTCAACGATGCCCAGCGCCAAGCCACCAAAGATGCTGGTAAAATCGCTGGTCTTGATGTTTTGCGTATCATCAACGAGCCAACAGCTGCGGCGTTGGCGTATGGCCTCGACAAAGAAGGCGGCAAGACAATTGCTGTTTATGACCTTGGTGGTGGTACATTCGACGTTTCCATTCTGGAAATCGACGAAGGCCTGTTCGAAGTAAAATCCACAAACGGCGACACTGCGCTGGGTGGTGAAGACTTTGACATGCGTATTGTTGAATACCTTGCAGATGAGTTCAAAAAAGAGAACGGCGTTGATCTGTCCAAAGACAAAATGGCGCTTCAGCGTTTGAAAGAAGCTGCTGAAAAAGCCAAGATCGAGCTGTCCTCTTCTGCACAAACAGAAATCAACCAGCCGTTCATTTCCATGGATGCCAAAACTGGCACACCATTGCACATGGTCATGAAACTGACACGTGCGAAACTGGAATCACTGGTTGCTGACCTGATCAAACGCACAATGAAACCCTGTCAGGACGCGTTGAAAGACGCAGGTCTTGCCAAAGGCGACATTGATGAGATCGTTTTGGTTGGTGGTATGTCCCGCATGCCAAAAGTCATTGAAGAAGTGACCAAATTCTTTGGTAAAGAGCCGCACAAAGGTGTGAACCCTGATGAAGTTGTTGCGCTGGGCGCAGCTATTCAGGCGGGTGTTCTGCAAGGCGACGTGAAAGACGTTGTTCTCTTGGATGTAACACCTCTGTCCCTTGGTATCGAAACACTGGGCGGCGTGTTCACACGTTTGATCGACCGCAACACAACGATCCCAACAAAGAAATCGCAGGTGTTTTCCACTGCAGAAGACAACCAGAACGCTGTAACCATCCGCGTGTTCCAAGGCGAACGCGAAATGGCCGCAGACAACAAAATTCTGGGTCAATTCAATCTGGAAGATATCCCGCCAGCACCACGTGGCTTGCCGCAAATCGAAGTGACCTTCGACATTGACGCAAACGGCATTGTTTCCGTATCCGCCAAAGACAAAGGCACCAACAAAGAGCAGAAGATCACGATCCAAGCTTCTGGTGGTCTGTCCGATGACGATATCGAACAAATGGTGCGCGACGCCGAAGAAAACGCCGAAGCAGATAAAGAGCGCAAGGAATTGGTGGAAGCCAAGAATCAAGCTGAAAGCTTGATCCATGCGACAGAAAAATCTGTGGAAGAGCACGGCGATAAAGTGGATGCCTCCACTATCGAAGTGATCGAATTGTCGATTAAAGCGCTGAAAGAAACGCTGGAAACCGAAAATGCGTCTTCCATCCAAGCACGGTCACAAGACCTGACCGAAGCTGCGATGAAACTTGGCGAAGCGATTTACCAATCGCAAGCCGAAGAAGCAGGGGCAGCTGCACCAGAAGGTGAAACCTTTGACGAAGGCGGCCCAAAAGGTGTGGACGAAGACATCGTTGATGCCGATTTCGAAGATCTCGGTAAAGGCGACCGTTAATCGTACATCCACAGTCACACATGCGGCTGAGCACTTCGGTGCTCGGCCCCATGATACGCGGAGGCGATAATGGCAAAGCGTGATTATTACGACCTGCTCGGTGTTTCAAAAGGTGCGTCTGAACAAGAATTGAAGAAAGCCTATCGCAAAAAAGCGATGGAACTTCACCCAGATCGCAACAAAGACAATCCTGAGGCCGAAGCACAGTTCAAAGAAGTGAACGAAGCTTACGACGTCCTAAAAGACGGCGACAAAAAAGCTGCATATGACCGATATGGCCACGCTGCATTCGAAGGCGGCATGGGCGGCGGCGGCGGTGGATTCCACCCTGGCGGCGGTGATTTTGGTTCAGCCTTCTCTGATGTATTCGACGATTTGTTCGGTGATTTCATGGGCGGTGGACGGCGCGGTGGCGGCGGTCAACGGGCAACCCGTGGTTCTGATCTTCGGTATAATCTGACCATCACTTTGGAAGAAGCGTTCTCTGGTAAACAGCAGAACGTATCTGTTTCCAGCTCAGTCGCATGTGACACATGTGATGGATCAGGGGCAGAAGGTGGTGCCGAACCATCGACCTGTCCGACATGTTCAGGCATGGGTAAAGTGCGCGCGCAACAAGGGTTCTTTACCGTTGAGCGCACCTGTCCAACCTGTACGGGGCGTGGGCAAATCATCACCAACCCTTGTAATTCCTGCTCAGGTTCTGGGCTTCAGCAACGGGAACGCTCTTTGGGCGTGAACATTCCTGCTGGCGTTGAAACTGGCACACGCATTCGTCTGGCTGGCGAAGGCGAAGCAGGCTTGCGCGGCGGCCCAACAGGCGATCTCTACATCTTTATCGAAGTGGAAGATCACGACATCTTTGAACGCGAAGGTCCAAACCTGTTCTGCCGCGTCCCTGTCAGCATGACCAAAGCTGCTCTTGGCGGCGAAATCGAAGTGCCGACAATTGATGGTGGTAAATCACGGGTCAAGGTTCCAGCAGGGTCTCAATCCTCCAAACAAATGCGTTTGAAGGGCAAGGGTATGCCTGCGATCAGATCGAGCCAGACAGGCGATCTATTCTTGGAATTAGCAGTGGAAACACCCGTAAACCTGACCTCGCAACAAAAAGACCTACTCAAAGAGTTCGAAAAACTGTCCGAGGATAACAGTCCGGAAAGCAGCAATTTCTTTGGCAAAGTCAAAACGTTCTGGGATGGAATGAAAGGGTAAATCCCTTCCATTGTAATCAAAGAAAACGCCCCCGCACATGTTGGGGGCGTTTTTCGTTTAATTCCCGACTTTACACGCCGCCATCACAGCCATGTTCAAAATGTCATTCACGGTGGATGTCATCGAACACATCTTAACAGGTGCTTCGATCCCTGCCAAAATCGGGCCAATCACCGTGGCACCACCCATTTGCTGCAACATTTTCACAGAAATGGAGGCTGAGTGACGGGCAGGCACGACCAAAACATTGGCGGGGCCAGACAGACGACAGAACGGATATTGTTTCATCAAGTCCGCATTCAAAGCCACATCCGCCGTCATTTCACCGTCGTATTCAAAATCAACACCGCGCCCATCCAGAACTGCAACCGCATCTTCCATTTTGGTCGCCCGCTCAGATACGGGATAGCCAAAGTTGGAGAAACTGGCGAAGGCCACACGCGGCTCCAAGCCCATGTTTCGCGCCACGCTCGCAGATTTCTCGGCAATGTCTGCCAAATCATCTGCTTCGGGCCATTCATGGGCCAACGTATCAGCCACAAACACAATCTGTCCGCGCAACAGAACCGCTGTCACACCCACTGCACCGTCTGACGGTTTGGCATCCACAACATGGTTCAGCAAATCCATCACTTGTGCAGATTTGCGTGATGCACCTGTGACCATTGCATCCCCGTGCCCATGTTGCAGCATCAGTGCCGCAAAGACATGTCGATCACGGGACGCAAGGCGGTGAACATCTTTTTCATTGTACCCTTTGCGCTGTAAGCGATTGTAAAGAAACTCTTTATACGTTTCCAAATCGTCACACAAAGCGGCGTTTGTGACCTCAATCTCATCAAACGCATCGCCCATTCCTGCATCTTCTAGCTTGCGTTTCACATCGTCGACGCGCCCAACCACCACAGATTGGCCAAGACCATTGCGTTGATACGCAACCGCGGCGCGCAAAACACGTTCATCACCACCTTCCGCAAACACCATACGCGCCTGCGCATTACGAGCGCGAACATACAGCGACTGCAAAACAGATGCCGCAGGATCAAGCCGTGATTTCAACGCCAACTCATAGGCTTCGATATCCACAATCGGACGTCGTGCAGCACCCGTGTCCATACCTGCCTTTGCCACCGCTGGCGGGATCACATGGATCAAACGTGGATCAAACGGTGTTGGAATGATGTAGTCAGGGCCAAACACCAGCTTTTCACCATAAGCAATCGCCACTTCATCTGGCACTTCTTGCCGCGCCAGGTCAGACAACGCTGTCGCGCAAGCGATCTTCATTTCATCATTGATGGCACGCGCGTTAATATCCAGCGCCCCACGAAACAGATAAGGAAAGCACAGTACGTTGTTGATTTGGTTAGGATAATCAGATCGGCCTGTCGCCACAATCGCATCAGGACGCACGGCTTTTGCCTCTTCTGGGGTGATCTCTGGATCAGGGTTTGCCATGGCGAAAATCACAGGGTTCGGCGCCATGCTTTTGACCATATCCTCGGTCACGGCCCCTTTGACAGACACACCAAGGAACACATCTGCGTCTTTCATTGCCTCTTCAAGCGTGCGCAAATCGGTTTTCACCGCATGGGCTGATTTCCACTGGTTCATCCCTTCGGTGCGGCCCTGATAAATCACCCCTTTCGTATCACACGCGATACAATTTTCAGATTTCGCACCCATCGCCTTGATCAGTTCAACACAGGCAATCCCTGCGGCCCCTGCGCCGTTCAACACGATTTTAACGTCTTCGATTTTCTTCCCAGAAATATGAAGAGCATTCAGCAAGCCCGCCGCACAAATCACCGCTGTACCGTGCTGGTCGTCGTGGAAGACTGGAATATCCATCAACTCTTTCAGCTGTTGCTCAATGATAAAACATTCAGGCGCTTTAATATCTTCAAGGTTAATCCCGCCAAAAGACGGCCCCATCAGCTTAACCGCATTGATGAATTCATCTGCGTCTTCGGTATCCAGCTCCAAATCAATGGAGTTCACATCGGCAAACCGTTTGAACAGGACTGATTTCCCTTCCATCACGGGTTTAGACGCCAAAGCCCCAAGGTTCCCAAGTCCCAGAACAGCCGTCCCGTTAGAAATCACCGCAACCATGTTGCCTTTTGACGTATAATCATAAGCCGTTTCAGGGTTCGCAGCGATTGCCTCACATGGAACGGCCACACCTGGGGAATAGGCCAGCGACAAATCCCGTTGCGTGGTCATCGCAGTTGTTGGAACGACCTCCAACTTTCCGGGTGTCGGTTCAAGGTGATAGGCGAGCGCCTCTTCATCGGTCACTTTGTTGTTTTTGGTCATGGTCTTGTGTCTATTGTCCCTGTGTCAGCGGCCAGTCATACCGCGTTCACAACAATCGCACAACAGCGCCAAACGATTACGCTTTTCCTTGGTCAAACGCTTCGATATCGTCTGCAAAACACGTTTGGTGGAGTATGGCCGTGGCAACGGAATCGGGTGCAGTAACGCCAATGATGGCGCAATTCCTTGAGATCAAGGAAGACTACCCGAATGCGCTGTTGTTCTATCGTATGGGCGACTTTTACGAGTTGTTTTTTGACGATGCGGTTTTAGCAGCCGAAGCATTGGACATTGCCCTTACAAAGCGCGGCAAACATCTGGGCCAAGACATTCCCATGTGCGGCGTACCGCACCACGCAGCCGAAACCTATCTACTGACCCTTATCCGCAAAGGGTTTCGTGTTGGTGTTTGCGAACAGCTCGAATCGCCAGCCGAGGCGAAAAAGCGCGGTAGTAAATCCGTTGTGAAACGCGGTGTTGTGCGGCTCGTTACTCCTGGCACATTGACCGAGGATAGCTTGCTTGATGCGCGCCAACACAACTATCTGTGCGCCTTTGCCAATGTCCGCGATAAATCTGCAATGGCATGGGTTGATGTATCAACGGGGGATTTCCATGTTCAATCCTGCCCAAATGTGGGCGTATCGCCCTTGCTGGCCCGCCTTGCCCCGCGCGAGGTTTTGGTTGGTGACAACCCCGAAAACTGGCTGCGTGAAACGGTCGAAGAATCTGGCGCTTCTGTCACGGAACTGGCCCGCGCCAGTTTTGACAGCACTGCCGCCATTGATCGCTTAACTGGATTGTTTAGCGTAAAGTCTCTCGACGCGTTTGGCACGTTTGAACGCCATGAACTCGCCGCTATGGGTGCAATTGTCGATTACCTGCACATCACGCAAAAGGGCAAACTCCCACTGGTAAAACCCCCAGTGGCCGAAGCAACCGATACATCCATGCGGATTGATTCCGCCACGCGCCGCAATCTGGAACTAACCCGTACTATCAGCGGGGATCGGACCGGTGCGCTCTTGACTGTAATTGATAAAACCATCACGGGGTCTGGTGCGCGCTTGCTGGAAACGCGGCTAAACAATCCGTCGCGCCATTTGGAAACCGTCCAGAACCGTTTAGACGCTGTCAGTTTCTTTACCGAAAACCAACAAATCAAAAATGACCTTCGCACGGTCCTGCGTAGCGCCCCTGATATGGATCGCGCCCTAACCCGTATTTCGCTGGATCGCTCAGGTCCCCGCGATATCGCTGCCATTCGTGACGGTTTGATCGCAGCCCAAGGCATTTTGGGTATTTTCACCAATGCACAGATGCCAGACCTGCTGCAAAATGCCGTGGAACACTTGAAAAATCATGACGGCCTAGTGGCATTCCTGCAAACTCGGCTGATCCAAGAGCCTCCTTTACTGGCCCGTGACGGCGGGTTTACCGCAAGTGGATACCGCACCGATCTGGACGAAGCGCGCACCCTACGCGACGAAGGGCGCAAAGTCGTACTATCCATGCAAAAAGACTATGCAGATTTGGCTAGCGTTTCTGCATTAAAAATCAAACATAACAATGTGTTGGGCTATTTCATTGAAACCCCAGCAACCCATGCGGATAAGATGTTGTCAGCCCCTTTGTCGGACACGTTTATCCACCGTCAAACCACCGCAAACGCAGTTCGATTTACCACATTGGAACTGTCGGAACTGGAAACAAAAATCCTCAATGCGGGGGGCCGTGCGCTTGAAATTGAGCAAGAAGTGTTCAAAGAACTCTGTGCAGAAATCCTGTCTTTCGGAGTGGAAATTGGACAGGCAGCAAAAGCATTGGCCGAGCTGGATTTGCAGTCTGCGCTCGCCGAACTTTCGCTCACCGAAAATTGGACCCGCCCCAAAGTCAGCGATGATCGCAGCTTTAAGATCACAGGCGGGCGTCACCCCGTGGTTGATGCAGTATTGCGCAAACAGGCGAACGGCAGTTTCGTTGCAAACGATTGTGATTTGTCAGATGAAACCGAAGCTAAACGCCTCTGGTTGCTCACTGGTCCGAACATGGCCGGTAAGTCCACATTTTTGCGCCAAAACGCTCTGATCGCAATCCTTGCACAGATGGGATCCTTTGTTCCCGCGAACGAGGCCCACATTGGCCTGGTATCACAACTCTTTTCCCGTGTTGGTGCATCTGATGATCTGGCACGCGGGCGGTCCACTTTCATGGTGGAAATGGTCGAAACCGCCGCGATTTTGAACCAAGCCGATCAAAACGCGCTGGTCATTTTGGATGAAATTGGACGTGGGACGGCAACCTATGATGGCCTATCTATTGCATGGGCAACGCTTGAACATCTGCACGAAGCCAACAAATGTCGCGCCTTATTTGCCACGCATTATCATGAGCTTACACAACTGTCTTCAAAGTTGGAAAACCTGATGAACGCCACAATCGCTGTGCGTGAATGGGAAGGCGAGATCATTTTCCTGCATGAAGTCAAACAAGGCGCAGCTGACCGTTCTTACGGTGTTCAGGTCGCACAACTTGCAGGGTTGCCCGCATCTGTTGTTGAACGCGCCCGCGTGGTATTGGACGCACTGGAAAAAGGCGACCGTGAAGGCGGCAACAAAGCCGCCACCTTATTCGAAGATTTGCCGCTGTTCGCCGCCACGCCTGCACCCGTGGCCCAACCCGCAAAAACATCCGAAGTCGAGGAATTGCTATCCGACGTTCTTCCCGACGAACTTTCGCCCAAAGACGCGCTTGCGCTGGTGTATCGGCTTAAAGAAAAACTCGGATCATAAACCCGGGCCATCTGCCCCTGGCTTCAAATCTTGCGCGAAGCACAACCGATTGCCGTTTGGATCTACCACCTCAACCTCACGGCAGTGATAGAAACTGTCTTCTGGTCCACGATCCAGTTTTACACCGCGCCCTAAAACCTGATCTGTAAACGCATCAATGTCTTCGATATAGACATAGGCCGCCCAATCATCACCTGATCCAGACCGATCTGATGCAGACAGACCAAGCGTCACATCGCCTAGCTGAGCAATCGCGAAAGTAGGTGTGCCATCATCGTTTTGCCACTGGCCCGCCAGATCAAACCCCAGCTTGTCCGTGTAAAACGCAACCGATGCCGCCAGATCGTTGGCTGGCAAAATTGGCATTGATCGCACACCTTGTTTCATAAATTCAGCTCCCGTCACCAGAGGACACGCCGACTTGTGCTGGGCGCAAAAGGCGATCCCCAATCATGTATCCTTCGGACATAACTTGCAAAATATGGCCTGCCTTCACATCTGGAAACGGTGCTTCAAACATGGCTTGGTGCATGTTTGGATCAAACTTCTCGCCAACTTCTGGGGCCACAGGCACAATTTTGTGTTTGGCAAAGGCGCTCAGCAATTCGCGCTGCGTCAGCTCGATCCCTTCGATCAAACCTTTGTTCGCTTCACGCTGTTCATCTTTGACGGTTTCCAACGCACGTTTCATATTGTCACTGACAGACAACAAATCCCGCGCCAACTTTTGCCCGCCATAGGTTTCCGCATCACGACGATCTCGCTCCGCCCGTTTGCGCAGGTTTTCTTGTTCCGCCAAAGACCGCATCAAACGATCTTTCAGATCGGACACTTCGTTTTGCAACGCTTCAATCGGATCAACCTCTTCAGGCTCTTCCGTCAGATCAATATCTTCGACTTCCTCTTCGTCGATATCATCCAGCGGAAATTCTTCTTCGTCCAAGAAGCGATCCAAGCTCACATCCAAATCTTCGTCTTTTTTACCCATGTTCTTCGTCACTTATTTTCTGTTCGACATCATACGACTCACAAGCTGCGCTGTGTAGTCTACGATAGGTACAATTCTGCCATAGTTTAGTCGTGTTGGTCCGATCACACCGACCGCACCAATGACCTTTCGATCAGCGTTCATATAGGGCGAAACCACAAGACTCGACCCCGAAAGTGAAAAAAGTTTGTTTTCTGAGCCGATAAAAATACGCACACCATCGCCCTGTTCAGTCAGGTCAAGGAATTGTGCAATATCCTGCTTACGTTCCAGATCATCGAACAATGTTTTTACCCGTTCGAGGTCCGCTTCCGTCACCGTTTCATCAATCAGATTGGACCGACCGCGAACAATCAATCGTTCCGATCCGCCTACGCCCTCATTCGCCCAAACCGCAACACCAGCCTCGATCAGCTTGGCCGCTAGGGAGTCCAACTCCTGACGTCGCAGTCCAATTTCTGTCTCTACAACCGACTTCAGATCGCTAACGGTATGCCCCGCCAAAACCGCATTCAAAAAATTGGCTGCTTCGCGCATCGCCGACGGTGTTTGGCCCAACGGTGGCGTAAAGATTCGGTTTTCCACCTGCCCATCGGCCATCACCAAAACAACCAAAGCTTTGTCCGGCGAAAGGGACACAAACTCAATGTGTTTAATCGGTGCTTCTGTCTTTGGCGCCAACACAACACTGGCACTTTGCGTTAACCCAGACAGCAACGACCCCGCCCGATCCAATGCGCCTGTGATATCTTCAGAATTGCTCTGTATCGACGCATCAATCGTGCGCCGCTCATCCGTTGACAGATCACCAACTTCCAACAATCCATCCACAAACATCCGCAATCCAAACTGCGTAGGAATCCGCCCAGCCGACACATGTGGACTATCTAGTAACCCAAGATGTTCCAAATCCTGCATCACATTGCGAATAGTCGCTGCCGAAACGCTCTCGTTCATCGTGCGTGTCAGGGTGCGCGACCCAACAGGATCGCCCGTATCCAGATAGGATTCTACAAGCAGGCGAAACACTTCGCGGCTGCGTGCGTTTAGCGCATCAATGCTGGTTGATCCATTCTCTGTCACGGGTTTGTCCATTCCAATAAGACGTCAAATTATTAGGAACTCTTGGCCCCATCGTCAATCTGGGTTTGCGTGACCCTTGTGAAACAGATACACCCCCATGCAAACACAAAAGGATAAATATCATGCGCCCATCAGGCAGAACAACCGACACACTGCGCGACGTTACTATCGAAACCAACGTAACCAAACACGCCGAAGGCTCTTGCCTGATCAAAATGGGCGACACACATGTTTTGTGTACTGCATCCCTTGAAGGACGTGTTCCACCGTGGATCAAAGGTTCCGGTCTTGGCTGGGTCACAGCTGAATACGGTATGCTGCCACGTGCAACCACCACTCGAAACCGCCGCGAAGCTACCGCAGGCAAACAATCGGGCCGTACACAAGAAATTCAACGCCTCATTGGCCGATCTTTGCGCGCTGGCGTGGATCGCGTTGCCTTGGGTGAACGTCAAATCACGGTCGATTGTGATGTCATCCAAGCTGATGGCGGCACTCGCTGTGCATCAATCACAGGTGGCTGGGTCGCGCTTCGCTTGGCGGTAAACAAATTGCTCAAAGCAGGCGACATCAAAGAAGATCCGCTGACAGATCATGTGGCAGCCATATCTTGCGGTATCTACGCCGGCCAACCCGTTCTCGACCTCGACTATGCAGAAGACAGCGAAGCAGGCACAGATGCGAACTTTGTAATGACGGGCAACAAAGGCCTGATCGAAATCCAAGGTTCCGCCGAGGGCGCAACGTTCTCTCGCGACGAATTTAACCAACTCATGGACCTCGCTGAAAAAGGCGTGGCCGAATTGGTCACCGCACAAAAAGCAGCCACGGCTTGACCAATGCGAAAACTCACTGAATCCAAAATCGTTCTCGCTAGCCACAACAAAGGCAAACTGCGCGAAATTGCAGAACTTTTGGTCCCATACGGGATTGAAGTGGTCTCAGCAGGCGATTTGGGTTTGGAAGAGCCTGAAGAAACAGAAAGCACCTTTGCTGGCAACGCGCGGATCAAGGCGCATTTTGCTGCCAAATCCTCTGGTCTGCCTGCACTTTCTGATGACAGCGGCATCCAAGTGGACGGACTTGATGGCGATCCAGGTGTTTACACTGCAGATTGGGCCGAAACACCAAACGGCCGCGACTTTCCAATGGCCATGACCAAAGTTTGGACCCTACTCGAAGAACGCAACGCACCTGAACCGCGCACCGCACGATTTTGCGCCACGCTTTGTCTAGCATGGCCCGACGGACACGACGAAATTTTTGAAGGCAAAGTCGAAGGCCGCGTTACTTGGCCGATGCGGGGCGATCTGGGATTTGGCTTTGATCCGATGTTCGTTCCAGACGGGGAAACCGAAACATTCGGTCAAATGGACCCCGCAAAGAAGCACGCCATGTCCCACCGCGCTGACGCATTTGCAAAGCTAAAAGCCTGCCTCGATGGGTGAAGACTGGCGAAATGCTGGTTTTGGCGTGTACGTCCACTGGCCTTTCTGTGCCGCAAAGTGCCCCTACTGCGATTTCAATTCTCACGTCCGCAAAACCGTTGATCAAAAGTCATGGGCCAACGCCTATGTCGCTGAAATTCAATCCATCGCCGCGCGTACAGGCAACCGTGTCATCGATACCATATTCTTTGGTGGCGGCACGCCCAGCCTGATGGAACCTGATACAGTAGACACTGTTTTGTCCGCAATTCGTGAAAATTGGACTCTTTCAAACACAACAGAAATCTCCCTAGAGGCCAATCCAACCTCGGTAGAAGCATCCAGATTCAAAGGATTTGCAGATGCAGGGGTTAATCGTATTTCAATGGGCGTCCAAGCACTGAATGACACCGATCTTAAAGCCCTCGGTCGTATGCATACCGCACAAGAAGCATCACAAGCCTTTGATATTGCAAAACAAAACTTCGATAACGTCAGTTTTGATCTGATTTATGCACGCCAAAATCAAACCCTTGCGAATTGGCGAACGGAGCTGAACGCGGCCCTCGATATGGCTGTCGATCATTTGTCTCTATATCAGCTTACGATCGAATCTGGCACAAGATTCGGCGATCTACACGCCCGCAAGCGGCTCCGTGGTTTACCGCCTGATGATCTTGCTGCTGACATGTACGATATGACCCAAGATTTATGTGCCGCCAAAGGTTTGCCTTCCTATGAGATTTCAAATCATGCGCGACCAGGCGCAGAATGCCGTCACAACAAAATCTATTGGCAATATGGCGACTATGCAGGAATTGGTCCTGGCGCCCATGGACGATTGACTTTCTCTGGAAACCGCATCGCAACAGACACGCCGTTGATGCCCGAAACTTGGTTAGAAGTCATTCAGTCCAGCGGAACCGCGACCCGCGACGCCGAAACTATCAGCGCAGCCGACCAAGCCGCAGAATACCTTATGATGTCCCTGCGTTTGACCGAAGGCAGCGATCTTTCCCGCGTGAATGCTTTATCCAAAGACAGAGTAAACACGCAACGCATGGCTCAAATGATCGAAGATGGTTTTCTAACACTGGACAATCAGCACCTTTGCACGACAACTAAGGGTAAGGTTGTTCTCAACGCGATCTTGGGCGAGCTCTTGGCAATTGAAAGCTGATAAATGCGGGTGTTTTGGTTCATTGCGGGATTACTAAGCCTCGGTCTTGGCATCCTTGGCATTCCTCTGCCACTGCTTCCAACGGTTCCTTTGCTCTTACTTGCGGCTTTTTGTTTTGCGCGATCTTCAGAACGCATGCACTTGTGGTTAACCACGCACCCAAAACTCGGGCCACCCATTGCAGACTGGAACGAACGCGGCGCGATCCGCAAACCCGCGAAAATAGCCGCTACAGTCGCAATCGCAGCTGCCTTTTTAATCTCCGTGATTTTGGCCGTTCCCTACCAAGCACTGATTGCGCAAGTGATCGTTCTCAGCTGTGTGATGCTGTTTATCTGGACCCGGCCGCATTCGTAGCGGACAGCAGCTGACATAAAGCATCCAAATCATCAAATGACTTGTAACTGATTGAAAGTGTTCCGCTTTCTGTGCCCGATTTATGGGTGATATTTACCTTCATACCCAGATTTG
Organism: Amylibacter sp. IMCC11727; assembly: GCF_029854195.1. Taxonomy (NCBI): domain Bacteria; kingdom Pseudomonadati; phylum Pseudomonadota; class Alphaproteobacteria; order Rhodobacterales; family Paracoccaceae; genus Amylibacter; species Amylibacter sp. IMCC11727. The sequence goes on along the minus strand of NZ_CP122960.1, from coordinate 214,318 downwards.
CCGCCAAATCTGTTTCCAAAGATACCGTATCGCTGTCTTTCTCTGTTTTTGGCCCAGATTTCTTTGCAGGGGCATCTCCGCGCTTCACCAAAGCTTCGGTTTGCCGCACCGACAATCCCTTTTCCACAACCTGTTTTGCTAGAGTTAGCGCATTATCCGCAGGAACAAGTGCACGTGCATGGCCGGCGGTCAAACGGCCATCCACCAACATATCCTGAACCGCACTTGGCAAATTCAACAAACGCATTGAGTTTGCCAAATAGCTTCGGCTTTTACCTAACGCTTCTGACAGTTTTTCCTGCGTATGGCCGAACTTTTCCATCAATTGATGGTATCCATTCGCTTCATCCACGGGGTTCAGGTCTGCGCGCTGAATGTTTTCGATGATACCAATTTCAAGCACTTCAAGATCATTCAAATCCCGCACAACAACAGGAACCTGATCCAGCTTTGCCGTTTGCGCCGCACGCCAGCGGCGTTCCCCTGCAACAATTTGGAATTCACCATCTTTATTTGGGTCAGGACGCACGATCAGGGGCTGGATAATACCCTTTGTCAGAATAGACTTCGCAAGATCACGGAGCTCCGTATGGTCAAAGGTCCGACGTGGCTGATCAGGATTCGCATGAACGCGCGTGATTGGAACCAAACGCTCACTACTGCGCGATTGCGTCGGCACATCTGATTGGACTTCTGGCTCATTAATATCCGCCATCAAAGCAGACAAACCACGACCCAAACCCCGTTTTTCTGTCTTTTTCTTAGCCATTTTTACAACCTTCCCAATCTTTTACTCTGCTTTCGCAACCTTACGGTTCTCGCGGCGTAAAAACTCAGCTGCCAGCTTTTGGTACGCAATACTACCGCGACTTTTATGATCGTACAAAATGGCTGGCATCCCGAATGACGGCGCTTCGGACAGGCGAACATTGCGCGGCACAATCGTTTTATAGACCAAATCCGCCAAATTATCGCGCACATCTTGCTCCACTTGCTGCGACAGGCGATTTCGCCCATCAAACATGGTCAAAACAATGCCCTCAATCTTTAAAACAGGATTCAGGCTTTGTCGCACCTCACGGATTGTCAGCATCAGTTGCGACAGCCCCTCAAGCGCAAAAAACTCGGCCTGCAACGGTACAATAACAGATTGGCTTGAAGCCAAGGCATTCAACGTCAAAAGGTTTAGCGAAGGTGGGCAATCTATTAAAACATAATCAAATTCGTCTTCATACGTCTTCAAATCATCCAACGCGCCACGCAATCGTAAAATACGGCGCTGATCGTCTACCAACTCCACATCAGCTGAACTCAAGTCCACAGATGAAGGTGCCAAGAACAAATTTGGCACAGAGGTCCGAATAACGGACTCTTTCAAATCCACCTGATCGACCAAAACATCATACATGGTCACTTTGCGCTGGGATGGATCAACACCCAAACCTGTGGATGCGTTCCCCTGTGGGTCCAAATCCATCAATAAAACCCGCTTACCTACCGCAGCCAACGCTGTCCCTAGATTTATTGCCGTTGTGGTTTTGCCCACACCACCTTTTTGGTTGGCCACCGACAGCACCTTGGCCGGCTTCAAATCACCGAATTCATCCGACACGCGCAATATCCTTGATCCGCAATACTGTTCCATTTTCGTCGGTCTTGCTGGCGAATTGCTCCGCTTCATATGTCCAAGACCGACTCGCCTCTTCCAATTCAGTCTCGCAAGTTTGCCCCTTTAAATAAAGGCTAATTGCATCTGGCTGCAGAAATTTTTCAGTATAGGAAAACAACGCATCTACCGAGGCCAACGCCCGCGCTGAAACGATATCCGCCTTTGCGCCTTCGAACTCTTCAATCCGCGTTGTGTGAACCGTTACAGGAGTATTTGTTTCACGTGAAACATTGCGCAAGAATGCACATTTACGTGCGTCACTCTCCACCAAATGGAACGCGCCTTGTCCTTCCGCCATGATTGCAAGAACCATGCCGGGAAATCCCGCTCCTGATCCAATATCAACCCAAACGTCAAAGTCTTTGCGCAACGCCCACAATTGCATGCTATCCGCGAAATGTCGTGTTGCAGCGGAATTAAGCGTCGACTTGCTAACCAAATTGATGGACTTATTCCATTTAACCAACAGGTTCTCATAAATTTCCAGCTTTTCAGATGTTTCACGTGAAACATTAAAGTACGCAGCCGCAGATCGAAGGTCAGTAAAATCGTTCATTATGCTGATTTCGCAGCATTAAATTGCTTAATCCGCCCAAGCAACAACGTTAGCGCAGCTGGCGTCATCCCATCAATCCGCGATGCCTGCCCCAAAGTTTCTGGCCGTGTCGCAATCAGCTTCTTCTGAAGCTCATTCGACAGACCAGGCAATCCTGAAAACTCGAATTCACGGGGAATCTTTAGGTTTTCATCCCGCTGCAGTGCTTTCACATCTGCATTTTGGCGCTGGATGTAATTCGCATACATCGCATCATTTTGCACTTGCTGGCCAATATGCGGCTCAAAATCTGGCAGATCAGGCCACAGTGTTTTAAGCGTGCCCAACGTAACATCTTTAAAAGCCAAGAACTCCAAACCATTGCGGCGCGTACCATCTTGGTTGATCTTTATCCCCGCCTTTGCCGCCTGATTTGGCGTAGCATTATGTGCCGCCAATATGGCCTGTGCCTCGTTTAACGCATTCATTTTACGATCAAAAATGGAAGAACGATTTTCGGAAACGCAGCCAATTTCAATTCCACGGGGTGTCAAACGCTGGTCTGCGTTGTCAGCACGCAAAGAAAGTCGATATTCTGCCCGTGATGTAAACATACGGTACGGTTCCGTCACTCCACGCGTTGTAAGATCGTCAATCATCACGCCGATATAGCTTTCAGATCGGCTAAACGAAACAGGAGCGCCATCAGCGGCCAATCGTGCAGCGTTCAACCCAGCCACCAAACCTTGGGCAGCGGCCTCTTCGTATCCTGTCGTTCCGTTGATCTGACCCGCCAAAAACAAACCAGGCACATCACGCACTTGCAAAGTGCTGTCGAGTGCGCGGGGATCCACATAGTCATATTCAATTGCGTAGCCAGGTTGCAAAATTTTTACATTCTCCAGCCCAACAATCGATGTCACATAGTCCTCTTGTACATCCACTGGCAAAGACGTGGAAATGCCATTTGGATAAATGGTTGGGTCATCCAAACCTTCAGGCTCCAAAAACACCTGATGGGATTCCTTTTCCCCAAAGCGGACCACCTTATCTTCAATTGATGGACAATACCGCGGGCCTACTCCGTCAATATGTCCCCCATACATCGCTGATTTTTCGAGATTTTTCTCAATAATCTCATGCGTTCGCGCATTCGTATGGGTAATCCCACAAGCAATTTGCCGTGCGCCTGCTTTTTTCGACAGAAAAGAAAACAAACTCGGTTCTTCATCTGCGGATTGCATTTCCAAACCGTCCCAATTGATTGTTCGCCCATCCAAACGCGGTGGTGTGCCCGTCTTCAAACGACCAAGAGGCAGGTTAAAACTATCAATCCGATCAGCCAAAGCCACCGACGGTTTGTCGCCCATGCGCCCACCTGGCTTTGCAACGTCACCAATGTGGATAACGCCACGCAAAAATGTCCCCGTGGTCAGGATCACAGCAGCCGCGTTAATGGTGGACCCATCGGACAAAACCACGCCTTGAACGGCATCTCCTGCCATAACAAAATCGGTGACCTCTGATTCGATCACATCTAAACCATCACGATTGCAGAACTCTATTTGCATCGCTGATCGATACAACGCGCGATCCGCCTGAGTGCGCGGGCCCTGAACCGCTGGGCCTTTACGGCGATTCAACAAGCGAAACTGAATACCAGCTTGGTCTGCAACACGCCCCATGACGCCGTCTAAGGCATCAATCTCGCGAACCAAATGCCCTTTACCCAATCCACCAATCGCTGGGTTACACGACATTTCGCCGATCTTATCAAAGCTGTGCGTGACAAGCGCTGTTCTTGCGCCCATACGCCATGCGGCTTGCGCGGCCTCCGCGCCAGCATGACCACCCCCAATGACGACAACATCAAAATCCGTATGTTTCACGTGAAACAATCCTCGCTGTTCGCTTACTTTCCTAAACAAAAGCTCGCGAAAATCTCATCTAACAGGTCTTCTACACCAACGCGGCCAATAATGGAATTCATCGCATGGAGCGCGGTATTCAACTCCATGGCCACCAACTCACTGTCGCCATCCATGGCCATCAAATCTTCTGCCGCGGTGATATAGCCAATTGCAGCGTCCATGGCTAGACGATGCCGCTGGCGCACCGCGCTCTGCGTCAATGCTACGCGATCTCCAAAAACGCGAGTAATATGCGCAATCATTTCATCGAGCCCGGCACCCGTCTTACCAGAAACACCACCACCGTCGTCCGCTTTACCCAACAACACCAGATCATCCTTCTGGATTTCCACACCAAACCCGTCCGTTTTCCCATCAAGCGTTAGAAAAATACGGAGATCAGCACCCTCAGCCCGTTTGCGTGCCAGCTCTACACCCAATGCTTCAATTGTATCATCTGTTATTCGCAGGCCAGCTGTATCCAGAACCGTCACTGGAATCCCCTCTAGGTCCATACGCACCTCGATTACGTCACGCGTTGTTCCAGCAATTTCAGATGTAATCGCAGCCTGCCGCCCCGCCAACGCGTTCAGCAATGTGGATTTCCCGATATTCGGCGGGCCAATGATGGCAACCTCAAACCCTTCGCGCACGCGTTCAGCAACGAAACTACCCTTAATTTCTGCGGCCAAATCATTGGATACACCCGCAATCAAAGCTGAAACCTCTGGCGTTACATCCACAGGAACGTCTTCATCCGCAAAATCAATGGTCGCTTCGATCAAGGCCGCCGCACGAATCAGATCACTGCGCCAACGATCTACTTTCGCAGTTAGACCGCCATCCATTAGAGCAAAGGCCTGTTTACGTTGTGCCTCGGTTTCCGCTTCGATTAAGTCGCTCAAACCTTCAACTTGGCTTAAATCCAATCGTTCATTTTCCAACGCTCGGCGGGTGAACTCTCCAGGATCAGCCAATCGCGCACCAGCTGCGGACAAGGCGTTAGACACAGACGCAACAACCGCTGGGCTGCCGTGACATTGAAATTCCACAACGGGTTCGCCAGTAAAGCTAGCCCCATCCTGAAAGGTCAAAACCAACGCCTGATCTAAAACCACATCCGCCGTCCGCAACAACCGCAAGCCACGCCCATCCGGCACAGGCCCACACAATTTTTCCGCAACAAGAAATGCGTCTGGCCCCGAAATCCGAAACACAGAAACGCCTGCCTTGCCACGTGCAGATGCAAGTGCAAAAATAGTGTCAGACATGATGTAACCCTTTGTTTTAAAAGGTTAACTTAGGTATTCATTGAATCAAAGAACTCTGCATTAGACTTCGTCTGCTTCAATTTTCCAAGCAAGAATTCCACTGCATCTGTCGTCCCCATGGGGTTCAAAATACGGCGCAATACAAACGTCTTGGTCAAATCGCCTTTGTCGACCAACAGGTCTTCCTTGCGCGTACCCGATTTCAGAATATCAATGGCTGGATAAACACGTTTGTCTGCAATCTTACGATCCAGAACAATCTCGCTGTTGCCCGTGCCTTTGAATTCCTCAAAGATCACTTCGTCCATGCGCGAACCTGTTTCAATCAACGCCGTCGCGATGATCGTCAACGACCCACCCTCTTCGATGTTTCGCGCGGCACCAAAGAACCGTTTTGGCCGTTGCAACGCGTTTGCATCCACACCACCTGTCAGAACCTTACCAGAAGACGGCACAACCGTGTTAAACGCGCGACCCAGACGGGTGATAGAGTCGAGCAGGATCACAACGTCCCGCTTATGCTCAACCAAACGTTTTGCTTTCTCGATCACCATCTCAGACACGGCAACGTGACGCGTGGCAGGCTCGTCAAAGGTAGAGGACACAACCTCCCCTTTCACCGACCGCTGCATGTCTGTCACCTCTTCTGGGCGTTCATCAATCAACAGAACGATCAAATAACACTCAGGATGGTTCGCCTCGATGCTGGCCGCAATATTTTGCAAGATCACCGTCTTACCCGTCCGCGGTGGCGCCACGATCAAGGACCGCTGCCCTTTACCGATTGGTGCAACCAAATCAATCACGCGCGCTGTTTTATCTTTGATGGTTGGATCTTCGATCTCCATCTTCAAACGCTCTTCGGGATATAGCGGTGTCAGGTTATCAAAGTGAACTTTATGCTTTGCGTCTTCTGGATTAGAGAAGTTGATCGTCGTCACGCTGGTCAGCGCGAAGTACCGTTCACTGTTATCATCAGGGGCTTTGATCACACCTTCAACTGTATCACCGGTTCGCAGAGAATGTTTTCGAATTTGTTCTGGGCTGACATAGATATCCTCAGGACCTGGCAAATAGTTTGATTCAGGGGACCGCAAAAAGCCAAATCCATCCTGCATCAGTTCTAAAACCCCATCACCCGAGATTTCGGCTCCGTCTTCGGCCATTTCCTTCAAAATGGCGAACATCATGTCGCCTTTACGCATCGTGGACGCGTTTTCGATTTCCAGCTCTTCTGCCTGTTTCAACAAATCCGCTGGGCTCATGGCCTTCAATTCGGACAGGGAAACTTTTTCGTTATCTTCCATAGGAAACATCCTTCAACGCACACAAAATCCGCGTGCTGTTTTCTTTTTTGTTTTGGAGTGCAGCTCATAAAGCGGTTGGGGAAACCGAGCTGTTTTTTATCGTCTACCCGCTGATCCCTTCAGAGTCAAATTTAGAAGGGGCGTACAACAATCATAATAACAATCACAATCATCATCACAGTGGGCAGTTCATTGGCAATCCGATATGTTTTTGCAGGTCGTTCATTTTTATCTGCTGCAAATTCTTTGCGAACTTTGATCAGCCAATGATGAAAGCCTGTCATGCCAAGTATCATTGCGGCCTTAATCCATGGGTAAAACGATGACCAATCGACAATACCTGGTGTAAACGCCAGCATCAGCCCAAACAGCCAAGTTGCCATCATCGCTGGGGCCATAATGATCCGCATCAGGCGTTCTTCCATACCTTTGAAAACTTCAGAAGTTTCAGAACCAACGGGTCCGTGTTCCACGTGATTTACGAACAATCTGGGCAGGTACAACAATCCCGCCATCCAGCTGATCACCGAAATGATATGCAGGGTTTTAATCCAAGGGTAAAAGGTCGCGAGCAGGTCTGTCATAAATTAGTCTTATTCTTTTCTTAGCCTTTTCGGAACAGGCTTATTTAGTGCGGTCTCTCTTATCTCACTCAATAAATATATATATTTAGAAAAGTTGTTTTTGTTGTAGGGATACTGAATTTCTGTGGATTAAATTTCTATCCCCAATAACGTGGCGATTTCGTTCTCTTTCAAATTCGTGGAGCAAATTATCCTTCGAATTGGGATAACCCATCATAGGCCAGTTTTAGTGACTTAAATTTAAGAAACACATGTGGATAGAGCTGTGAATAAAAATGCTGGGTTTAATCCTATTCACAAAAACAGTCTCCCTAAACCATTCTTATCCTCTTGTGAAAAACACCGCCGATTTATGGGATAGTTCCGTGGAACTTTTGAACATACCCATTAGCCTTGGGATAACTATTTTTCCTACACAGATTTCAGCCTGATTCTTCCACAGGCCGCTGGAACAACTTTTCGATCTAGGATACCCCTAAAGGGATGAAACGATCGGTAAACCGCACCTCATGTCACAGATAATCCTTGCTTCTGGCTCTGCGATTCGCGCCAAAATGCTGCGCGATGCAGGTGTGGCATTTACCGTAAGTGTCCCCCGTGTTGACGAAGAGTCTATTCTGCGTGCGCTAGAGGCTGAAGGGGCGAAACCAGCTGATATCGCTGATACATTGGCCGAATACAAATCCCGCCGCATTGCCGACAAAAACCCAGGGGCCATTGTAATCGCCGCAGACCAAGTATTGGCATGTAATGGCCAAATCTATGCTAAGCCCAAAGACATGGCAGAAGCCCGCGATCATTTGAACACACTGAAAGGGCAGGGGCATCAATTGCTCTCGGCTGTTGTTGTTTATGAAGAGGCGAAACCAGTTTGGCGTCATGTGGGCCGCGCCCAACTTGCCATGCGCGATTTCTCAGACGCATTTCTTGATGAATATCTACAAAAAGCAGGGGAAGACATTTTGCACTGCGTTGGTTGTTATCAACTGGAATCCCATGGTGTGAATCTGTTTTCCCGCGTCCAAGGAGATTACTTCACCATTCTCGGCCTACCCTTGTTAGAAGTCCTTGCATTTCTTCGCACCAGAGGAGCCCTAGTCGAATGACCCAACCCCGTGCCGCTGTTATTGGCTGGCCAATCAGCCATTCCAAATCCCCACGTATTCACGGCCATTGGTTGGAAAAACATGGGATTTCAGGTGAATATCTACCTTTGGGGATCACGCCAGAAGATTTTGTTGCGGAACTTGCGATCCTGCCTGAAAATGGCTTCGTTGGTGCGAACGTCACAATCCCACACAAAGAAACCGCCCTTGCTCACGCGACTGAGGTAACAGATCGCGCACGTGCTATTGGTGCGGCCAACACACTCGTTTTTCTACCAAATGGTGGTTACCGCGCCGACAACACAGATGGCGAAGGCTTCATCAACAACCTTAAACAGAACGCGCCAGATTGGGCTGCATCATCTGGGCCAGCACTCGTTCTCGGGGCGGGCGGCGCATCCCGTGCAATTCTGTTTTCTTTGCTGGCAGAGGGAACGCCAGAAATCTTGCTTGCCAACCGCACCAAGGCCCGGGCAGAAACCCTCGCCTCAGAATTTGGCGACAGCATTACTGTAATTGATTGGGATACAATTTCAGATGCGACAACAGGCGTTTCCACCATCGTCAACACAACATCCCTTGGCATGACAGGCCAAGCCCCACTCGAAATATCGCTTCACTGTTCCCCAAATACCTTAGTGACCGATATCGTCTACGCACCGCTGCAAACAGATTTGTTAAAACAAGCCGCCGCAAAAGGCTGTCAAACAGTCGATGGCCTTGGCATGCTCCTCCACCAAGCCGTTCCAGGGTTCGAAGCATGGTTCGGAACCCGTCCCACTGTTGATGAAACCCTTCGCCAGATTGTATTGAAATGACAAAACCTTTTGTTCTTGGCCTCACTGGCTCCATCGGAATGGGTAAATCCACCACGGCACAGATGTTTGCTGATATGGGTATCCCCGTTTGGGATGCGGATGCCACCGTGCATGATCTTTACACGGGGGACACACCTGCCGTGCGCCAAATCGCGGATATGATCCCAACGGCAGTGGCCAATCAGACGGTGAACCGTGAAACGCTCAAGAACTTTATCGCCAAGGATCAATCCATCCTGCAAAAACTAGAGTCGATCGTACAACCTCTCATCGCCCAAAGCCGCGCAAATTTCATCGCTAACGCCACCAGCGACATTGTGATTATCGACCATCCGTTACTGCTTGAAAGCCGATCTGATGCCTATTGCGATGCCATCCTTGTGGTGACGGTTGACCCTGAAACACAACGGAATCGTGTTTTGTCACGCGGCACAATGGATCAAGCCACACTCGACATTATCCTTGCCAAACAAATGCCCGATGCGGAAAAACGTAAACGCGCTGATTTCATCGTGGAAACAACCACACTGGACGCCGCACGCGCGCAGGTTCAAACTGTGATCAAACAAATCAGGGAACAGCGCGATGCGTGAAATAGTGATGGATACGGAAACCACGGGGCTTGATCCGCGCACTGGGGACCGCATCGTGGAAATTGGCGGGGTGGAGCTGGATAACCATTTACCTACTGGCCGTACCTATCACCAATACATCAATCCGCAACGGGACATGCCCCAAGGGGCGTTCGATGTGCATGGCCTCTCCGAAGAGTTTTTGAAAGACTTTCCTGTTTTCAAAGATATCGCGCAGGATTTTCTGGATTTTGTCGGCGATGCCAAATTGGTGATCCACAACGCTGCGTTCGATATGAAATTCCTGAACGCCGAACTTGAATGGTGTGAAAAACCACAATTGCCATGGGAACAGGCGATTGACACGCTTGATATGGCACGGCGCAAATTTCCAGGAGCCCAAAATACGCTTGATGGCCTGTCACGTCGATTTGGCATTAACATCGAACGGGATCTGCACGGCGCTCTTTTGGACAGTCAAATCCTTGCCGCGGTGTATCTGGAATTGATCGGCGGCCGCCAACCTGATTTTGCGCTGGGCATTGTTGGGGGAACAGACACGAAAAACGTGGTCGCAGGATCTGATTGGAAACCACACCCTCGGCCAAAAACACTTCCGCCCCGGACAACCGAGGCGGAAAAAGAGAACCATAAAAAGTTTATCGAGACTTTGGGTCCCGACGCGCTTTGGCTTAATTCGTAGGGGCTTCAGCAGCGGCTGCCTGCTGACGACGCATCAATTCACCACGGTAAAGTTGCATGAAGTCGATGTTGTCGATGTTCAGTGGCGGGAATCCACCATCCGCAGTTGTGTTGCGTGCAATCTGGCGCACAAACGGGAACATCATGCGCGGACATTCGATCATCAAGAATGGGTGTAGTTGCTCTTCTGGCAGATTTTCGATGGTGAACAAACCCGCGTAATCAATTTCCAGAACAAACACAGCCTGATCGCCAGACTTTGCATTTACGTTCAACTTCAGGGCAACTTCGTATCCGTTGTCGCCCTTTTTGTTTGCATCCAAGTTCACCTGAACATTCACTTCAGGTTTCAGATCGCCACCCAGATTTTTCTGCGCAGCAATGTTTTCAAATGACAGATCACGAATGTACTGATTTACAATTTTCATTGCCACGGGTGCGGCTTCTGCTGCTGCACCATTTGTTTCGTCGGCCATGGACTCACTCCCAAAAAATGTTTCGCGTGGTGGTAACAAGTCTGCACTGAAAGAACAACGCCAAAGCATCGTGCTTAAAACGGGAATTTCAGGCGTGCTGTTTACACAATACGTGGATCAATCCCGTTTGGTCCAACCCGAATTGCCTGGCTCTGTCGGTTCATCATCGTCCAAAACCACATAATCCGCATCCACAGCCCCTTGGTCGCGGGCTGGTGGCTGGTTGGGATGGGTAAACACAACATTTGGACTGTTGGCAAAACGCGCAGCCAACCATTTAATCACCACTGCCCGAACAGGGGGTGTTAACAAGGCAAAACCAACCCCATCAGTGAAAAACCCTGGCGTTAACAGCAAAACACCCGCCACCAAAATCAGTGCTCCATTTGCAATGGGATCCACAGGATTGCCGCCGCCTTGCATACTGCCTTGCAGCTTGGCCAATTCCGCCATGCCTTGTTGGCGCAACAAATATGTGCCGATCACAGCGGTTAAAATCACAATCCCCAGTGTCGGCCACAACCCGAGCCAACCCCCAACCTGAATGAACAGGGCAATCTCGATGATTGGGATCGCGATAAAGATCAATAAAAGCGGCATCTGGCCTCACAATAGCATTTTCGTCATTTGGTGGACTTGAACCACGCTCTGCCCTAGATATGTGTGAAACGTGGGCTTTTCCACTGCCGATACGAAAATAAGAAAGAACTTCTATGAACTCTGCCCTCATTCAGTTGCTGGTTCTTGCAGGAATCGCCGTTTTTCTTGTGTTGCGCTTGCGCAATGTTTTGGGAACGCGCGATGGGTACGAACCCCCCGTAGAACGCCAAGCCCCTGCTTCATCCAGACAAGCGCGCGACTTCGAAGTCATTGACGGTGGCCCAGATCCAGACATTGCTGATCACGTCGACATCGACAGCCGCGCAGGCAAGGCTTTTGCCGCCATGAAACGCATCGAGTCTGATTTTTCTGTCACAGAATTTTCAGGTGGCGCACGTCAGGCTTATGAAATGATCCTCATGGCCTTTGAGGGCGATGATCTGGAAACGCTCAAATCCTTCTTGTCCTCGGATGTCTATGACAGCTTTGAAAGCGTCATCACCGAACGCCAGGCCAAGGGCTTGAAAGTTGACGCCAACTTTATTGGTGTTCGTGAATTGAAAGTGGCCGACGCCATGTTTGACGAGGCTAACAACGAAGCCGAGATTACCATGAAATTCATCGGTGAAATCACGTCTTGTGTGAAAAACGCAGAAGGCGAGGTGATCGAAGGTGATCCAGCAGTGATCAAACGTCAAAAAGATGTTTGGACTTTCGCCCGAATTATGGGAAGTGATGATCCAAACTGGGAATTGGTTGCAACCGGAGAGTAACAATAAAACGGGCGGCACGAATACTTTCAGCCGCCCTTTTTATTTGGGTCGGGCTGACAACGGCAGGGACAGCGGACATGCAGGTCAAAACCGTTTCTTTTTCCGAACTTGAAGGTTGGGAAACGGACGATCACGCCACGGCTTTTGCCACGTTTCGCAAATCCTGCAAAAAGCTGCGGCCCAATAACCTGACCAAAACAGAGGACTGGAAAGACCTCTGTGCTATCACCAAATACGTCAGCAATCCCAAAGCGTACTTTGAAATTTTCTTTCAACCCGTTTTGATCGGTGATGCAAACACGACGCTATTCACTGGCTATTACGAACCTGAGATTATCGCTTCGCGCAGCCGTGGCGGGAAATTTCAATACCCGCTTTATAAACGTCCCCCTGAATTGAAAGAAGGCGTGCCGTGGAAAACTCGCGCTGAAATCGAAAACGGTGCGCTCGATGGCCAAGGGCTAGAACTTGCTTGGCTTGCCGATCCCGTTGAAAACTTCTTTTTGCATGTTCAAGGATCGGGCCGTCTGAAACTGAACGAAGGTGGCGCAATGCGGGTCGGTTTTGCTGGCAAAAACCATCAAACCTATCGGTCCGTCGGGAAAGAACTCATTCGCCGTGGTATTCTGAACAAGTCAAATGCCTCTGCGGGTTCAATCAAATCATGGGTCCGCAATAACCCTGCCGAGGGTCGCCTACTTCTGCAACACAACCCATCTTTTGTGTTCTTCCGCGAACTGACGAATTTGTCCCCCGCTGATGGTCCTATCGGTGCTATGGGCATTTCCGTAACCGATGATCGCACTCTTGCTGTTGATCCCAAATTTCAGCCACTGGGCGCTCCGATTTGGATTGCCAAAAAGGGCCAAAAACCCCTCAACCGCCTGATGATCGCCCAAGACGTCGGTTCCGCTATCAAAGGCGCGCAACGCTCGGACATTTTCTTTGGCACAGGGGACGAAGCAGGCGCCGTCGCTGGCGTCACCAAAGATGGCGGCCGCATGATCACCCTATTGCCCCACGCCTCTGTGCGCCGCCTTCTACCAGAGGGTTGATCATGGCCCGCAAAAAACGCGCACTCACGGAAAACGAACAACAACTGTGGAACAAGGTGATCAAGCAGGTTGAAACGATCGAAGCAATGCCACCGCTGATCATCACCGCACCCCCCAAACCCACAAAAACGCCCAAAGTTGAAACACCGCGCGAAATCAAACCGTTTAAAATTGGCTCGAAGGCAAAGCCAAAACCGGCCACACCCTCTGCGCCATCATTCGTTGATCGCCCAAATCAAACATCGCCAAACATGGATCGGCGCAATTTTCAGCGGTTGCTCAAAGGCCAGTTGGAAATCGACGCTACGCTTGATCTTCATGGCCTCACCGCAGATCAGGCCCGAATGCAGCTGCAAATTTTTATCCAGAACGCCAATCGCATGGGCAACCGCCTGTTGTTGATCATCACAGGCAAGGGCAATAAGAAAACGATTGATGAATTTGGCCGCCCACGCTCAGGTGTTCTCAGGTCAGGCGTCCCAGAATGGCTCAAAAATTCAGACGCGGTTTTGCAAGTCACCCAAGCCCATGGCAAACACGGCGGTGGCGGCGCGTATTACGTCTATCTTAGACGGAAGCGATCTTAGGGCTCAGATCGGGCCAAATCCGCGTCACGACAAATATCGACCACACAGAAATCACCACCATATAAATCGCATACCAAATCATTTGCTGTGGAAAATTTGCACCGGCATCAATGCCCCAGCCCGTTAAAGCGGGACCAATCGCAGACCCGATCACCATCAACGCCGTTGCCAAGGCTTTGATCGCACCAATAAACCGCGTGCCATAAACCTCGGGCCAAAACGCACCTTGTACCGTGCCATAAATGCCACCCGTTAGACCCACGAGCATGAACCCTACACCCATCATATATTCACTGTCGGTGAATCCCATCACCGCAAAGCCAACTGCCATTGGAATGGGAATAATGGGCAACAATTGCACCGCACCCCACCGATCAATGGCCAGCCCACTTACCACTGCCGATACTCCTGTGGTGATCGTATAAATCGGGAACAATCGCACAATATCGCGGTGCTCTAATCCCTTCACATCTGCCAAATGCACCTGTTGAAAAAATAATGCCGTTCCAAAAATTGACGTCACTGTAATGATCGGCACTAGCCCCCAAAAACGCCAATCCTTGATGACATCCATCCGCGACCAATGCCGACCTCGCATCCCGAGCGCATCGTCCCGTTCTGATGCAACGGATGGCACACGCTCTTCTTTTAACAGCCAAACCAAGATCGGGATCGACAACCCAGCAAGCACAGCCGCAACCACCCAAAGATTGCGCCAAGACCCACTCGCCAACAGCCCCACAAACAGCATCGGCAACAGCGCCTCACCCGTGGAATACCCTGCACCCGCCACCGACAGCGCCTTGCCCCGCGCACGCACGTACCACCGCGCCATGGCCACCACCGCAATGTGGCTCGTCATGCCCTGCCCCGTAAACCGCAACCCGAAAATGATTACCACCAACATCCACCAAGACGACACTGCACTCATGGCTAAACACACCACCACCAGCGTTAGGATCACCACAATTGCAAGCGTGCGTACCCGAAAATGATCCGCCGTGGCTCCGGCCCAAATCATCAAAAAGCCCGACGCCATCGTTCCCATTGCATAAAGCTGACCCCAATCCCCATCGGACAGATCAAACTCCGCCTTAATCTCGCCCGCAAAAATCGAAATAAAATAGGTTTGCCCAAAACTGGAAATAAACGTCAACAAAACCCCCGCCGCCAACCAGCGGGCATTATCGCGGATAAAGTGGATAAGGCTCATGCCCTATCAAGAACAGGAAATACAGACGAGGTCACGTCCATTCTTCTTTTGTCCAGAAATATCCTGGGGTGAATGCGCAGCAGAGGGGCAAAGCCCCTAAAGCACATATCGACTTACATCGGTACTCCGTGCCAATTCGCCTAGATGTTCCTCAACATAGGCCGCATCAATCGCCACGGATGAACCGCCCTGATCAGGGGCCACAAAGCCAAGCTCATCAAACACCCGCTCAATAATGGTATAAAGCCGCCGCGCACCGATGTTTTCAACACTTGCGTTCACCTCTGCCGCGATCCGCGCGATGGCCGCAATACCGTCATCAGCAAACGTGACTTTAACCTCTTCCGTTGCCATCAACGCTGCATACTGCCGCGTCAGCGCATTGTCTGTCTCGGTCAAAATCCGCACGAAATCTTCTTCGGTCAACGCCCGCAATTCCACACGAATGGGCAAACGTCCTTGCAATTCGGGCAAAAGATCAGACGGTTTTGCGATGTGGAACGCACCAGACGCGATGAACAGAATATGATCCGTTTTCACAGGCCCATGCTTTGTGGAAACTGTCGTCCCTTCAATCAGCGGCAGCAAGTCCCGCTGCACCCCTTCGCGTGATACATCCGCACCCCGCGCATCAGAACGCGCGCAAACTTTGTCGATCTCATCAAGGAATACGATGCCATTTTCTTCAACCGCTGCCACGGCTTCTTGAGTGACAGTTTCCTGATCCACCAATTTATCGGCTTCTTCCTCAATCAATACCTTATAGCTTTCAGCCACCGTCATTTTGCGCCGCGACGTGCGTCCAGAAAATGCTTTGCCGAAAATATCCCCGATGTTCATCATGCCCTGATTGCCGTTTGGCTGTCCTGGAATTTCAAACATCTGCATCGGATTGGACGTATCCGCCACATCCAATTCGATCACTTTCTCATCCAACAACCCATCCCGCAGCTTTTTGCGGAACAGCTCCCGCGTTTGCTCGCGGCTGTCTTCCCCCGTCAACGCATCCAAAACACGTTCTTCAGCGGCCCCGTGGGCGTTCGCTTTAACCTCTTCACGCTTCAACTCGCGGATCATTACGATGGCGCTGTCCACCAGATCGCGCACGATCTGTTCCACATCGCGGCCTACATAGCCTACTTCGGTAAACTTCGTTGCTTCCACTTTCAAAAAAGGTGCTTTTGCCAACTTCGCCAAACGCCGCGAAATCTCGGTTTTCCCGACACCGGTGGGTCCGATCATCAAAATGTTTTTGGGATACACTTCATCGCGCAAATCGTCAGACAACTGCTTACGCCGCCAGCGATTTCGTAAGGCAACGGCAACAGCCCGCTTCGCATCTGTCTGGCCGATGATGAATCGATCCAGTTCTGAAACAATCTCACGGGGGGTCAAATCGGTCATTTAGAAATCTTCTCTACAGTCATGTTTCCATTGGTATAAACGCAAATCTCTGCCGCAATTTCCAGTGCGCGCCGTGCGACCTGCTCGGCGGATTGATCCGTTTCGCTCAACGCCCGTGCTGCCGCCAGCGCAAAGTTCCCGCCCGATCCAATCGCGGCCACGTCATGCTCTGGCTCCAGAACATCACCCGCACCCGTGATCACAAACAAATCCGCACCATCCGTGACAATCAACATGGCCTCCAAATTGCGCAGATATTTATCCATCCGCCAATCTTTCGCCAATTCCACAGACGCCTTGGCCAATTGCCCTGGGGACGCTTCTAGCTTCGCTTCCAGCCGCTCCAGCAACGTAAACGCATCTGCCGTTGATCCTGCAAACCCGCAAACCACATCATGTCCACCAGGCGAAATGCGCCGCACTTTTCGCGCCGTTCCCTTGATTACAGTCTGGCCGAGCGATACCTGCCCATCCCCCGCAATCACCACTTCGCCACCTTTGCGCACACCCACAATCGTGGTCCCGTGCCATCCTGGAAATTTGTCGTCAGCCATCGAATTCACCTCTTTCATCTCACAACATAATCATCGCGTTCTAAACGCCAACCCCATGTTTCTTTTGAGCATAAATATCTTCGCCAAAGGCATCCTATCCCTGCAATGAAAAAGGGCGCTCCAAATGGAACGCCCTCTTCAAGTCTATCGCGTGGATTAATCCAGCTTGCGTTCGATTTCTTCTGTCTCAAAGATCTCGATCACATCGCCTTCGCGGATGTCCTCATAGTTCTCGAACGCCATACCGCATTCCTGACCACCCTGAACCTCTTTCACTTCGTCTTTAAAGCGTTTCAGCGTTTTCAGTTTGCCTTCGTGGATCACAACGTTGTCGCGCAGCAAGCGAACGCCCGCGTCACGGCGTGCAACCCCTTCGGTGACTTCACAACCAGCAATCTTGCCCGTACCAGAAATCTTGAACACCTCTTTGATCGACGCATAGCCGATAAAGGTTTCTTTGATTTCTGCAGACAACAGACCAGAGGCCGCCGCTTTCACATCGTCAACCAAATCGTAGATGATGGAATAGTAGCGAATTTCCACACCCTTTTGGTTTGCGGCGTTCCGCGCTGGCGCATTGGCCCGCACGTTAAAGCCGATGATCGGTGCGCCAGAGGCTTCGGCAAGCGTCACGTCACTTTCAGTGATCGCACCAACGCCCGAATGCAGCACGCGCACGCGGACTTCGTCGTTGCCGACTTTTTCCATGGCTTGAACGATCGCTTCAGACGAACCTTGAACATCCGCTTTAACCAATATTGGCAGTTCAGAGACATTTTCATCGGCTTTAGCTTTCGCCAACAACTGATCAAGCGTTGTCCCAGCACCAGCCGCCGCTTTTTTGTCTTTTGCCGCTTTGATGCGGTAATCGGCAATTTCACGAGCTTCTGATTCGCTGGATACAACGTTCAGCACGTCGCCTGCTTCTGGTGCGCCATTCAGACCCAAAACTTCGACAGGAACGGATGGGCCAGCTTCGTCAACACGCTCACCTTGGTCGTTGATCAACGCGCGGACCTTACCCCACTGCTCACCCACAACAAAGATATCGCCTTTGCGCAATGTGCCGTTCTGAACCAGAACCGTGGCAACAGGGCCGCGACCAACATCCAGCTTTGCCTCAATCACTGCGCCTTCGGCATTGCGATCTGGGTTTGCTTTCAATTCCAACAACTCAGATTGCAGTGCAATCGCCTCGAGCAGCTCAGGGAAACCTTCACCTTTCAGCGCGGACATCTCAACGTCCTGCACATCACCTGACATGGCTTCCACAATCACTTCGTGGCGCAGCAACTCTGCACGCACTGCATCTGGGTCAGCACCAGGTTTGTCCATCTTGTTGATGGCCACAATCATCGGCACTTCGGCTGCTTGCGCGTGGTTAATGGCCTCAATTGTTTGTGGCATAACGCTGTCATCGGCGGCCACAACCAATACAACGATATCGGTCACTTGCGCACCACGAGCCCGCATCGACGTAAACGCCGCGTGACCTGGTGTATCGAGGAAAGACAGCAACGTGCCGTCATCCGTTGTGATCTGATACGCACCAATGTGTTGCGTGATGCCGCCGGCTTCGCCAGACACAACATTGGTCTTGCGGATCGCGTCGAGCACAGATGTCTTACCATGGTCAACGTGGCCCATGATCGTAATCACTGGGGCGCGTGGCTTCAGGTCTTCTTCTTTGTCTTCGACTGTAACGATGGCTTCTTCCACGTCAGCATCGGAAACGCGAACAACCTTGTGGCCAAACTCTTCGACGATCAATTCGGCAGTATCCGCGTCAATCGTTTGGTTCTGTGTGGCCATAATACCGTTTGTCATCAGCGCTTTAACAACCGCAGCAGTTTTTTCCGCCATACGGTTTGCCAGCTCCTGCACTGTAATTGCTTCTGGCACTTGAACGTCACGAACGACCTTCTCACGTTCTTGGTTACCGCCCATCATCTTACGGCGTTCACGCTCTTGCGCACGTTTCATTGCCGCCATGGAGCGCTGGCGCCCGCCATCACGTCCAGACAAGGCCTGACTGATTGTCAGCTTACCGGATCGGCGGCGATCATCGCCCCCTTTGCCACGGTTTTGCTTTTTGTCGTCAACCCGCGCGGGTTTGTCATCCCGCTTTGCCGTCTTCGCAGGAGCCTTGGCCGCAGCGGCTTCGGCTGCTGCTTGGTCAATAACTTCTGGCTCAGCAGGTTTTTCTTTTGGCGCTTTCTTGGCTTCAGCAGCGGCTTTTTCAGCCTCCTCTTTGGCTTTCAAACGCTCAGCGCGTTCGATTTCTTCGCGCTCTTTTTCTTCTTTCTCACGGCGGCGCGCTTCACGCTCTGCTTCGCGGCGTGCAGATTCTTGCGCTTCCTTTGCGGCGCGCTCGTTCTCTTGGGCTGCCGCTGCAGCCAACGCCTTTTTGCGGCGCTCCATTTCGGCATCAGAAATACCTGGCGCGTTGACGCCACCACCTGATTTACCGCCACCCGCAGCTGCGCCAGATTTTGGCACAATCACGCGTTTGCGTTTTTTCTCAACCACAACAGACTTTGTCCGCCCATGGGAGAAGCTCTGCCGCACACGGCTTGTCGAAGGGCGTGCTCCGCCCAATCCCAATGGCTTTTTGTCGTCGTCACTCATTCGTCTTCAACCTTTCAGCGTCGGGTTCATCCGACTGCTTTGCCTCAATTATGGCGTCCTCGCCGCGTATTCCAGCAAGCCTTGCAATATCGTGCTTAACCGATTTGGTTAAACCACCTCCCGCAAGCGCCGCATGTATCACATAGTCACGCCCAAAAGCCAAACCCAATTCGGCGGCTTTCAAGCAGGTAATATGGGTATTCTGGCCATCTGGGGGGCGTAACTTACCCTTTTGGGGTTCTGAGCCGTCCAACGCTTGCAACAGCACCACGGCTTTTCCAGAAATTAACGCGCCCTTGGTCTTTTCAAACCCACAAATAGCACTCCCATTGCGTCGTGCAAGGGATATCAGATCAATAACCCGTTTCAGCAACAGGTCTTCGACCAGTTCAAGCAACCCATCAGGGAGCGTTGCTTGGGTTTTTGCTGCACGTGAAAACAGCTTTTTTTGGATGGCCAATTCCATCGCGTCCCGTTGGGCAGACACCCACATCCCACGGCCCGGCAAGCGTTCCGTCAGATCGGGTGTAACAATCCCATCTGGTGACAAGACAAACCGAATGAGGCCCGCACGCGGCTGAGCCTCCCCCGTCGCTATACAGCGGCGGGTTGCTTCATCGGTTTGTGTCTTTCGTCCAGCGCGACCCAAAGGCATATCCCAAAGTCTGACGCATCAGACTTCGGACTCCTCGGATGCTTCGCCGTCTTCCGCTTCGCCTTCTTCGGCAGCAGCGTCTTCGGCCATTTGCTCTTCTGTGACCCAACCCAGCATCAAACGAGCTGTCATGACCAGCTCTTGAGCTTCAGCCAAGGTCACATCGAATGATTCCAGCAGACCTTCGTCTTTCACACGTTCGCCATCAATAGTGGTATATCCACCAGCCAGTTCCCAATCCGCACAAGTCGCGAAATCTTCGAGCGTTTTCACGCCGTCTTCGGCCAAAGCCACCATCATCTGCGGTGTCAAACCTTCGAAGTCGATCAGCGATTGTTCCACACCCAATTCTTTGGCCGCTTCCAATGCTTTTGCGTTCATTTCATCCAAAGATTCGCGCGCACGGGCCTGCAATTCATCGGCAGTGTCCTGATCGAACCCTTCGATGGTCAGCAATTCATCCACTTCGACGTACGCAACCTCTTCCAGCGTGGCAAAGCCTTCTGACACCAGCAATTGGGCCACAACTTCGTCCACGTTCATGGTTTCCATGAACAGTTTGGAGCGCACTTCGAATTCTTTCTGGCGACGCTCTGATTCTTCAGCTTCTGTCATGATGTCGATATCAAGACCGGTCAGCTGGGATGCCAAACGCACGTTCTGACCACGGCGACCAATGGCCAAGGACAGTTGATCATCAGGCACAACAACTTCGATGCGTTCTGCTTCGTCGTCCAAAACAACCTTTGCCACTTCGGCAGGCTGCAACGCGTTCACAAGGAACGTAGGCGCATCGTCATTCCAAGGAATGATGTCGATCTTTTCACCCTGCAATTCGTTCACAACGGCCTGCACACGGCTGCCGCGCATACCCACACAAGCACCCACTGGATCAATGGAGTTATCAAAAGAGATAACACCGATTTTCGCACGGGACCCTGGATCACGGGCAACCGCTTTGATCTCGATGATACCATCATAGATTTCTGGCACTTCCATTTTAAACAGCTCTGCCATGAATTCAGGCGCTGTCCGAGACAGGAAGATTTGCGGCCCACGCATTTCGGAACGCACTTCTTTGATATACGCACGGATACGGTCGCCATTGCGGAACAATTCGCGGTTGATCAACTGATCACGGCGCAGCACGGCTTCGCCGCGGCCCACGTCCACGATAACGTTGCCGTATTCCACGCGTTTAACCAAACCGTTGATGATTGTTCCTTCGCGGTCTTTGAATTCGTCGTACTGACGCTCACGCTCTGCTTCGCGCACTTTTTGCAGGATCACTTGTTTGGCAGATTGCGCGGCGATCCGGCCGAAATCCATCGGTGGCAGTTCGTCAATCACCCAGTCACCCACTTCAGGGTTGTCCAAATGCGCTTCTGCATCGCGCACTGTCATCTCGGTAAAGTGGTTTTCCACCTCTGCCACAACTTCGCGCACGCGCGTCATTTCCAGCTCGCCCGATTTGCGATCAATCTTGGCACGGATGTCCAGTTCTGGGCCGTACTTTGATTTGGCAGCTTTGGCATAGGATTCTTCCATCGCCTGCAACACCAGATCGGGGTCGATCATTTTTTCACGGGCAACTGCATCTGCGATTTGCAACAATTCCAAACGGTTTGCACTGGTAATGCTCATGACGCGTCCTCTTCGGTTTCAATGTCGTCAAACTTGCTTTCGTCCAACCCACCATCTTTGCGGGCCTTCAAACTCTCTTCGATCAGGGCATCCGTCAGAACCAGCTTCGCATCTGAAAGCCAGTCAAACTGCAACCCGATAATTCCCTGCTGGATTTCAATCAGAACTTCGCCGTCCTGAACCCCACGCAATTCCCCTTTGAACCGACGCTGACCATCAATCAATTCTGATGTCTCGATCTTGGCTTCATAGCCTTCAAAGGTTTCAAAATCCTTCAACCGTGTTAACGGGCGATCAATACCTGGGCTGGAAACTTCCAACGCGTATTCGCCTTCAACAGGGTCTTCGACATCTAAAATCGCCGACACCTCGGTCGAGATTTTGGCGCAATCATCCACTTCGATCCCACCTTCGGGACGTTCTGCCATAATTTGCATGACGGTCTGCTTGCCTGTGATCAAACGCAGGCGCACCAATTCATAACCCAGATCCTCGATCACGGGCTGCACGATCTCTGCAATTCTCTTATCAATGGCCGCTTTCGCGATCAGATCAGACATATTGTACGCATCCTTTAAGACACAAAAAAACGGGCGCAGGGCCCGTCGCAAATTCCGATGGAAGTCTGGGGGTGGAAGCCAGTCTTACCGCTGTTGATTGGGATATAGGGGATCGAATCAAAAAGCGCAAGGGGAAGCGGTCCCGCACTGCGCGGAACCGCCGTCGCGTTAATCAAAGCGCTTTGCGAAAGATCACTTTATCATCTCCGTTCGCCCAGAAATCCCGAATTCGGGCTTCTGCGTCATATCCATTCTTCAGATAAAACGCGCGTGTCTTAGCAAATGCCTCAGTGCCAGATGTATCAACGATCAGAATACGACCACCGACCGCACAAATCTCTGTTTCCATCTGCTGCACCAATTCAGCACCGATCCCATTGCTTTGCACATCAGGCAAAACCGCAATCGCCAGCATATTCCAAGTTGCCTCGGTCAATTGTTCTGGCAAGGCATAGCAAAACCCTACTGCTTTACCGTCCTGTTCCGCCGTTAGCCACAAATCGCCACTGTCTTGGTTTTGTAAAAACCCAGCCACCATGTCTGGCAGCATTTCGCTTGGAAACAGCTCTGTGCCTTCAAGAACAGTTTGGAGGTCCCGAACGTCTTCGGACTTTGTTTTACGAATTTTCATATTCATATCTTTCTGAGTACAGCCACCTTTGATGGCCGATTGTTTCATGTGCCTTAGGTCGTTTGTTTGGTCACACGAAAAGGAGGGCGTACTGATAATCAGTCACCCTGTTTTCAATCACAATCCCTTTTGGGATTTAGCGGTTTCCCGCAATCGTATACATAAAATCTCCGTTGCCCGACATCAGCGTGAGCTTCTACAGGCTAGCAAACGCGGCACCCTAGGAAAAGAATGAATAAGGGATTGTTGTCTTACTAAACAAAATCCGCATAAGTGCTGCGCTCAAAGTCACTGACTACAGCAGCGAATTTTGCCATTTCCTGACGTTTGGCCTTGGCAAAACTTTCAATCAAAATCGGATCAAAGATTGCTGCCATCGCGTCACTGGCTTCGAATGCTACAACAGCATTTTCCCAAACCTTGGGCAGTTGCGGCAGATCAGGGGCGTACCCATCACCAACGGTTGGGGCAGGGGGCTCCACCCCATCTTCCATACCGCGCAATGCAGCACCCAATACACAAGCCAATACCAAATATGGGTTGGCATCTGCACCTGCTACGCGATGCTCAATGCGCCGCGCCGCATCTGGTCCACCTGGAATGCGCACCGCAACTGTGCGGTTTTCATACCCCCATGCCACTGCACTTGGGGCATGGCTCATGGGCGCAAATCGGCGATAGGAATTAAGATGCGGCGCAAAAATCGCCATACTGTCAGGCATCGCATTCAACAAACCCGTCACCGCGTGTCGGAGCTCCGCTGATCCCTTGTCCGTCCCATCCGCAAAGATGTTGTTCCCATCTTTATCCAGAATCGAAAAATGCACGTGCAATCCACTACCAGACCGATCCCCGAACGGTTTGGCCATAAATGTCGCTTGCTTTCCATGGGACCGCGCCACTGACCGAACAATCCGCTTAAATGCCATGGCATCATCGGCTGCCCGCATCGGATCAGGCACATGGTTCAGATTGATTTCAAACTGCCCCGTGCCATTTTCCGATATCGCAGCATCCGCTGGGATACCCTGTTCTTCGCAATGGCGATACACATCGTTTAGAATCGGCTCATAGTGGTCCAATTCTTCCAACGAAACGGTTGCATACCGATCAGACGTGCGCCCAGACACTTGGCTGGACACAAAGTCACTTTCTGGATCCGTCAGGTAAAATTCCAACTCCGTTGCCACAACAACTGTTAGGCCCTTTGCCGTAAAACGCTCCACAACAGACTTTAACGCCTGACGCGGGTCCGCTAAAAACGGCGCGCCTGTTTCATCGGCAAATTCCAATTGAACAAAGGCGCTGGGCGCCGCGCCCAAATTGTTCAAAACGATTCCGTGCTCTGTTGGCGAGCAAACACCGTCCCCATCACCTGTTTCAAACACCAAGGCGTTGTCTTCAACGTCATTCCCCCAGACATCGACCACCGCCAGCGAAACAGGCATCCGCAATTTGCCATCCAGCACCTTTTCAAGGTTTTGGATTGGCATACGCTTGCCACGAAGCTGACCGTTCAGATCATAAGCACCCGCTTGCACAGTTTTTACAGTCGGGTGTTTCGCGATCCAATCGGTGGCGGTGTCTTTTGGTGTCATCACGCGGTTAACAATCCCTCTGCTTTCGCCTTCTCTTGTGTTTGATCCAGCGTCTTCCAGGCCGCGGCCACCAGTTCATCCACTTCGGCTTCGGTAATCACCAACGGCGGTGAACATGCAATACTATCTTTCACAGCACGCAACATCACACCGTTTTCAGGCGCGATATCTTTAAAGATTTTTCCGATGCTTCCAGGCTGCGCAAATGGCGCACGGCTGTTAGAATCTGGCGTCAGTTGCATTGCGCTCATCAAACCAGAAATCCGCACCTCACCCACCAACGGGTGATCCCCAAGAGACGTCCACTTCTCGGCGAAATAAGGCGACAGGTTCGCCGCATGTTCGACGATTTTCTCTTCTTCCAGAATGCGCAGGTTTTCCAACGCAACCGCCGCTGCCACAGGATGCCCAGAATAGGTATAACCGTGGAAGAAATCGCCACCCTTCTGTGCAAACTCTTCCGCGATGCGGTCACTGACCACGGATCCTGAAATCGGCATGTACCCAGATGACAGCCCTTTGGCGATGGTCATAATGTCAGGACGGATGTTGTAAGTTTCAGAGCCAAACCAATTACCCGTGCGCCCAAACCCACAAATCACTTCATCCGCGATCAGCAGAATGTCATAGGCATCACAAATGCGCTGAATTTCGGGCCAATAGGTGCTTGGGGGTACAATCACACCACCTGCACCCTGCACAGGTTCCGCAATGAACGCGGCTACATTGTCTTCGCCCAGCTCATTGATTTTGGCTTCCAGCTCTGCTGCGCATTTCAGGCCGTAGTCTTCGGGTGACATATCGCCCCCACCAACCCACCAGTAAGGTTGTGAAATATGTGCAAGCCCCGCAATTCCTTCGGCCCCTTGGACGTGCATATGCGCCATACCGCCCAGCGCGGTCGCGGCGACAGTGGATCCGTGATACGCGTTTTCACGGGAAATGATCACTTGTTTGGTCGGCTTCCCTTTGGATGCCCAGTAATGACGCACCAAACGGATGTTCGTATCGTTGGCATCTGACCCTGAATTGCCAAAGAACACATGGTTCAAATCTCCAGGCGTCAACTCCGCTATCTTTGTGGCCAGTTCCACCACAGGCGGATGCGTGGTTTGAAAGAACGTATTGTAATAGGGCAGCTGCTGCATCTGGCGTTGGGCCACATCCGCCAGTTCGTTTCGGCCATACCCGATGTTCACACACCACAACCCTGCCATACCGTCCAGAATGCGGTGGCCTTCGCTATCGAACATATAAACACCATCTGCCCGCGTGATAACGCGGCTGCCAGTTGTCTTGGTCACGGCACCATTTGCAAAGGGCTGGATATGGTGTGCAGCGTTCAACGCCACCAATTCGTCAGTTGGTCGGTGATTGAGCAGTGTTTGCTTGTTCATGGTGCGGGCCTCCGTTTTATACGCCATAGCCGTGATATAACTCTTGCGAGTGGTCAACCCATATTTCCGATTCCACCGCTACGGAGTCGACTTTGCTAATTGACCACAATTGGGCATCAATAACGACCCCATCACTGGATTGTGTCATCGGCTGCCTTTTTTCAGTTCAAATAAACCGAATAAAATAAGGGGACTCCGCGTTGTTTCCTTAGAAATATGAATTGTTTCATTGTGCACGTTGCCCCAACAATTCCCAATTTAAACCGCGGAATGTCCTTTTGTTTCCAAATTGGTGACGCATTCCCCCCCGATAAACGGCACAGTTGAGTAATTCAGTAATGAGGTAATGAGTTATGGATCGGTTAACCGAAATGGAAGCCTTCGCCAGTGTCGTAGACCTTGGCGGTTTCACAGATGCAGCCCGCAAAATGGGCCTGTCAAAATCAGCAATTTCTAAGCATGTGTCATCATTAGAAGCACGCCTTGGCGCACGTCTTTTGAACCGCACAACCCGCCGCGTAAGCCCGACAGAAATCGGTCTCGCGTATTATGATAAGGCACGTCAGGTTCTCGACGATGCTGGCGAAGCAGACGCAATGGTCACATCCATGCAGTCCACGCCGCGCGGCTCCTTGCGTTTGTCCGCTACCTCCGACTTTGGTGTGAACCACATTTCCAAAGCACTTGGCGCGTTCTTGAACCGCTATCCCGAAATTAACGTCAACATGGTTCTGTCAAACCGCAACGTTGACCTTTTGTCCGAAGGGTTTGATCTGGCGATCCGCATTGGCGAGATGCAGGATTCATCCCTTCGGGCCCGGAAACTGGCCGAAACCAACATGCGTGTGATCGGGTCCCCGAAATATTTCTATGAACATGGTGTTCCGCAGAAAATCGACGATCTGGCGCAGCACAAGCTACTACATTTCTCGAACCAATCTTCGGGCAACGCATGGAAAATCACATCTGCATCTGGTGAAAAACGCCTGATCCGTGCTGGTGGTTCTCTAACGGTGAACGATGGACAATCTTTGCTACAAGCCGCCGAAGCAGGTCTCGGCATCGCCTACCTGCCCAGCTTTTTGTACCATGAAGCTGTTGAAGATGGTCGTTTGAAAGCGGTTCTTCCTGAACTGCCAGTTGAAACACTCGGCGTCCACGTGGTCTACCCTCCTGGCCTTTACACAAAGCCAAAGCTGCGTGCTTTCATCGACTTCTTGGTGGAGCATTTCAAACAAAAAGGTCCAGAAGACTGGGGCTAAAAACAGATCGGGGTTTGACGCCTCATCAAACCTTTATCTCGAAAAAACCGCCTCAACACGGCGGTTTTTTTGTGCGCCCTCTTCGGTTTCATTGGTAGCGCGCGGCGATAAAAACCCAACGCCATGCGCCTCCAACCGATCTGCCGAAATCCCATGGTCATTAATCAACGCCGCGCGTACAGACTCGGCCCGCTTCCGCGATACCGTGATATTCCCTTCAAGCGATCCTGACATGTCAGAATGCCCAACCAATAGAACCCGCAAACTTTCATCTGATTTCAGTTTTTCGGCCAACGCAGCCAACGCCCCATTTGGATCAGCCCCCAACGTTGTGCTGCCCGCGTCAAACGTCAGACCTTCCAAAACCGTCGAAACATCCCCCGTAATTTCCAAAGGAGTGCCAATCGACGCCACAGGCCCTGTTTCAACAGTATCCACCAATGCGCCATCTGCTGGTGTTGGGCGGTACTCCGTCATTTGCACGTAAACGGACACAGGCGACTTACTTAACAAAAACGTCACAAAGGCGGGATTTTCCGTAACCGTTTGTTTGGCCGTGATGAACTGAAAATCACGCAAATCCACGCGCATCATCGGCTCGTCCACGACATCAATGGCAAATCGAAAATCATACCCGCCACAGTCTCGGGCAACGCAGGATAATATCTCGTCGTATCCAGATCGTTCCAATTGATCCGCGATGCCAGACCGCACCTCTGCCACGGTTTGCTCACCTCCCATGGCAAACACCGTGCGCCGAATATTCTGCGGCGTATCTTCGGTTGGCAAAACACCATCAGCAAATGGCCCAACAGGAACCTTTGCCGCGAGCGTTGTTTCTACTTCGGAATAGGTTGCCTTTGCCCCCAATGGCAGTTGCAACACAAATTCCGCCGCCCCAAGGGTTGGCGCGATCAATGCAACACTACAAAGGGCAAGGCCAAGTCTCATCTGTACGCGCTGTGATACTCTGGATTAGGCTCCATCGCGACAGCCGAAGAGAACCTGTTCGACATGTTATAAAAAGACGCCACCGCAGCCACGTCCCAAATGTCCGCATCGCTCAAACCTGCATCGCGCAACAGCTGGCGATCTGGCTCTTCTATCTTGGCGCTTGCCTCTGTCATCTTCACCGCAAAATCCAAAATCGCCCGCTCCCGCGTTGACAGGTCGGCCACACGATAATTCATCACCAAGGCTTCGCCCAATTCTGGTTTGCCGCTGATCTGACGCACCGCCGATCCATGTGACACCAAACAGTAAAAACACTTGTTGATGGATGAAACGACCACGGCAATCATCTCGCGTTCCAGCTTGCTCAGCCCGCTGTCCCCCAACATCAGATCGTTGTACATGCCCGTAAACGCGTTCAGCTTATCCACATTATGCGCATAAGATTGCAACACATTCGGAACAAAGCCCAATTTCTCCACGCAAATATCGAAATACCGCTGCGTTTCAGGCGGCAACTCTGCCATCGGCAAATCCAGCGCAGTCACATTCTTGGTCATCAGACTCTCCCTTACACTTTGATACGGTAGTGATACTGCGCACCAGTTTCCATGCCCAACTTTCGATACAGGCTCTGCGCACCCGTATTTGCCTGCGTGGTCAAAACGCAAAACGTCTCCGCGCCGTGTCGCAAACCCCACCACGCGGCTGCGCGCATCATGCGTTCGGCGACGCCACGCCGCCGTTCACGGGTTAAAACCTCCACCGCATGGGCCATGCAAATGCCACCCGATGCCGCCACGAATGCCGCCGCAGAAGCCCGCGCATCAATCCGCCCCATCACAAAAGTTTTGTTACAAACGGCCCGCCGCATCACATCCAACCGCGCTGGGCCAATGCCACCTTCTGCCCAAATCTCGGCGAGAATCGGCATCGGCGACTGCGCAAAAATCGCATCCAGTTTCGGTTTAAACCCATCTGCTAAACTGGCCGCATCACAGACCAACAAATCCACAGGGTCTTTCACAACATACCCACGATCTGCCAGCTCTGCATCCAACTCCGTTTGCGCTCCTTGGATCATGAATAACTTATCCTGACCCAGCGCCATCATCGCGGTCTCAGCCACAGAAATATCCCCTTTGCCAGAGGCCGCCGATACCCGCTGTCCGCCACTACGACCCTCGCGAATGGTCCAGCCTTCCACCTGCGTCATCTCTGCTGCTGGCCAGGTTGCGTCCACCGCTGCAAACAGGTCTGCTTCAGTCCACATCAAACGTTTCCCGTACCTTTTCCGCAGCTTCAGCCACCAACGACGCCCGCGTCCCGCGCATCACGATATTCGTGCCGTAGCCTTCGGAATTTGAAAACGGATAAGACCCAATCGAAAGCGTCGGAAAAGCATCGGCAATCAACCCGAGCGGCCCTGCCACATCCCCTTCAGGAATGTTCAACCGCACACTTTCAGAAACCACAGGGTCCCCACCCGTCAACTTGGGCAATAACCCATCCAGCATCACTTCGAATATCTTTGGAACACCCGCCATCACATGCACATTGCCAATGGTGAATCCAGGCGCTTTGGAGATCGGATTATCAATCAAGACCGCGCCTTCAGGAATGCGTGTCATCCGCATTCGCGCTGCATTCAACTCCGTATGACCACCCGGATAGTTCGTCGCCAATATATCAATGGCATCTTGTCGCGGCCCAATCGGCACACCAAACGCTGCCGCTACATTATCCGCCGTGATATCATCATGGGTCGGCCCAATGCCACCACTGGTGAACACATGATCGAATTTGCTGCGCAACCCGTTGACCGCATCGACAATTTCGCTGGCATCATCCGACACGACACGCACTTCTTTCAGGTCGATCCCCATCTCTGTCAGTCGTCCCGCCAAATGATACATATTCGCATCGCGCGTCCGCCCTGACAAAATCTCATCGCCAATCACAAGCATTGCAGCAGTAGGGTTCGTCATATTATCTGTCCTTATCGTTGCCCTAGTCTTACGGATTCACCATGCAATTCTCCACCCCCCTCGTTCCCGCAACGTTGATCAAACGTTACAAACGGTTTTTGGCAGATTGCATTCTTGAAAATGGCGATATCGTAACCGCTCACTGTGCCAATACAGGCGCGATGACAGGGCTAAAAGACGAAGGTCTCCGCGTTTGGCTCGAACCTAACGATGACCCGAAAAAGAAATTGAATTACTCTTGGAAATTCGTCGAACTGGCCAATGGTCATTTCGCAGGAATCGACACCGCCCTCACCAACCGTTTGGTGAAAGAAGCCCTCCTCGCCAAACATATCCCAACCCTCGCCCCTTACGCACATATCCGACCAGAGGCAAAATACGGCACAGGCTCGCGAATTGATTTCCTCCTCACAGATGACGCCCGACCCGATTGCTATGTTGAAGTAAAGAACGTCACGCTCACGGCTCCAGATGGCTGGGCCGAATTTCCCGACACGGTCACAGAACGCGGCACAAAGCACCTCAACGAACTTACCGAAATGGTGCGCCAAGGTCATCGCGCCGTCATGCTCTACCTCGTTCAACGCACCGACTGCGATAAGTTCCGCCTCGCCCATGCCCTCGATCCCGCCTATTCTGCGGCATATAAAACCGCCATTGCAGCTGGTGTTGAAACCCTCGCTTACGCCTGTGACATCACCCCAACCGACATTAAATTGGCCAATGCGTTGCCCGTTAAACAAAATTAAATCGCCCCACTGGCAATAACGCCCTATTTCCTCTATCACCCGCACGACAAATTGACGGAGACACCTCGTGACCCCACGGCTCAACAAAGACGGCATCACCCTGCACTCGAAGGAAGAATTCGAAGGCATGCGCGCGGCTGGTCGCTTGGCGGCAGAAATTCTCGATATGATTGGCCCGCATGTTGTTCCTGGCGCAAAGCTCGATGATCTGGACAAACTGTGCCACGATTTCATGATCGAAAACGATTCTACCCCAGCCACGCTCGGCTATCGTGGATATCCGAAATCATCGTGCATTTCCGTGAACCACGTGGTGTGCCACGGCATCCCTGGCAGTAAAATTCCGTCATGGAAAAACGACAAAAACAAACGCACCGATGATACACTGTTCGACGGCGATATTCTCAACATCGACGTGACCTGTATCCTCAACGGTTGGTATGGCGACAATTCCCGCATGTACATCGCAGGGGACGCGAAACCCTATGCCAAACGCTTGATCCAAGTCACCCATGACGCCCTCATGATCGGCATCGACCAAGTCAAACCCGGCAACACATTCGGCGATATCGGCGCAGCCATCCAACGCTATGTCGAAGCGCAAAAATGCTCCGTCGTGCGCGATTTCTGCGGTCACGGCCTTGGCCGCGTATTCCACTCCCCGCCGAACGTTCTGCACTACGGCCGTTGGGGCACTGGCCCTGTTCTCGAAGAAGGCATGTTCTTCACCATCGAACCCATGGTGAACCTTGGCCGCCCAGAAACCAAAGTCCTCGCCGATGATTGGACAGCAATCACGCGCGACAAATCTTTGTCAGCCCAATTCGAACACTCCATGGGCGTCACGGCTGACGGCGTTGAGATTTTCACAGAATCCCCCGCAGGTTTGTTCCACCCAACACAGCCTTGATTCACGTCTGATTAACCATTCCCCCACACAGTGAGGGAATGACCAACGCCTTTACAGAGCAACCTCTGCTACAATTCGATCAAACGCCAGAGCCCGCTGCGTTTGACCGATCCACCCCTGAATTTTCTAAAGATCACCGCAAACGCTTGCGTGAACGGTTCATGCGCGCTGGGCCAACGGGCTTGAATGACTATGAACTCCTCGAACTTGTCCTCTTTCGCGCCATCCTGCGCCGCGATGTGAAACCGCTGGCAAAACGCCTCCTCGCCTGTTTTGGTGATTTCAACCGCGTGGTCTCCGCCCGCCCGAGCTTGCTGGCTGAAATCCAAGGCGTCGGTGATGCCGTCATTCAAGAATTGAAAATAGTCGAGGCCGCCGCACATTCGCTGGCCCAATCCAAGGTCCTCAACACTGATGTGCTCTCCAGCTGGTCCGCCCTCATGACCTATTGCAAAACCGCAATGGCACACCGCGAAACAGAACAATTTCGCATCTTGTTTCTGGATAAAAAGAACGTCCTCATCGCCGATGAAGAACAACAAAAGGGGACGGTGGATCACGTTCCTGTCTACCCCCGCGAGGTCGCAAAACGCGCCCTAGAACTCAACGCCAGCGCTATGATCCTTGTCCACAATCACCCCAGCGGAAATCCCGAACCCTCCCAAGCCGACATCGACATGACCCTGCTTGTGGAAAACGCCATCAACGCCATTGGCGTCACCTTGCACGACCACGTCATCATCGGCGCAGAAACAGATAGCAGCTTTCGCGCTATGGGCCTTCTTTGAGGTTTGCCTCGTGGGATTATTCGGCCACTTCCACAGGCGCGACACGATCCTTTACCCAAACCTCAACACGCCGATTGATTGCGGCATCTTGCGGGCTGTCTTCGCACACCAACGGTGATGCTTCACCATACCCCAACACCTCAATCGTCACATCATCTAGCGCACTCTCTGGTGCCGATTCTTGTAACGCGGCGAACACAGCCTCAGCACGATCTTTGGACAAGGATTTATTCTGTCGCGCGCGGCCTTCCCCATCCGAAAACCCCATTAGATAAATCGCCTTATCCGCATAATTTCCGAGCGCAATTCCATCCAACAGCGCATCTACGTTCACCCGCGATGGTCCGTCGAGCCGTGTCGAACCCGCCTCAAATCGAAACGTCGCCGACAATAATTGCGCACCAGACATAATCGCCGTCATCTCGCGCACATCTTTCAGCGGAACTTCCTTGCCGATAATCATCATGGAATTGGCCAATCTCTGACCCTGACGATCCAGTCGCAGCGCACTGATCCCCAAATCCGCAAATCCCAAATCCGCGATGACGGCTTGCGCCTGTTCGGTTTCCAAAAACGCGATAAATTCCCGTGCAAATAGCGGCAATCGCTTGTTCGGCTTCGACACATACAGCGCGTATTGCATGGGATAGGCCCCAGACTGCACCGCAAAACTATTCGCGTCGTTGTGCATCCCACAGGACCCGCGCAACCCCATGGCCCGCGCTGTGCGAATCCCCGAAAAGGGCAGAATGGCCAAACCAAATGGATCATTTGCAACTGCATCTGCGGCTTCTTTCAATCGTGGATGTGTTGTTGCGGCGATGTCCTCGGATGGAACCAGCCCTAAGGTTTCGACCTGTGCTTGAAACCCTGAATTACCTTTGGCAGTGTGAACAACGATGTCAGAATCTCCACCACCTAAGTCTTTCCAGTTGGTAATAGATCCATCCAAAACCCCTCGCATTTGATCCAGTGTAATGGCCCCAACAGGGTTCACATCAGATGCTGCAATGACAATAGCATCAAGCCCAATCACCTGCGCCAAAGATGGATCAACGGGTGCAGCGGTTGAAATCCAAATCGTATCTGATCCATCACGCAGCGCATCGGTCGACCCTTTAGATATCGTCACTTCGGCCAACACGGATCCCGCTTCGGTTGTCACGGTCACAACCTGCGCGTCCGTACCTGCAATGGAAATCTCCGCCCCTTGATACAGCGCAAACGCCTCGATCAAGGGCAGCGCAATAGACGGATCACCCATCGCGTTCAGCTGTTCCACTTCGGTTGATGGTGCGGGGCAGCTTTCGCCGCTACATGTGACGGTCCGTGCATCGACTGTGACAGGGCCAAATTCGGTCTCAACACGAAAGAATTCACCATCAAATTCGATCAGCGTACCAGTAACCTGCTGATCTCCTTCTATGGCCGACAGAGTAATCTCCTGCGCACTAACGCCACCTGAAACACAGCCCAGAACTACCGCACTTACCACCGCACGCAGATTGAAAAACCGCATGAAAACCCCCGTTTTTACTTACGGGCCACTTTCATGTCTTTGATCGCATTTTTCAACACCAGACTGGTGGTTTCGGACCCACAGGTAGGCATGGTCAGCGACAATTCGCTCTGGGCTGCACCACTGTTAATGCGGTGCTGCGCCATACGAACGGTCATATCCGCGCCACAGGCATATTCGCCCCGCAGGGTTTCAATTTCAAAATCCACAACCTGTGCGCGCTTTTTCGCACGCTGTGGCAATGTGTAAACTTGTGCCAGTTCTGCATTTTCCAATTCAGGATTGCCAAGTGTCACCATATATCCGCCACCATTCATGCGTGATTTGGCAAAGGTGTTTGGCGCAACACGCCAGATATGGCCAACACCCCCAGCTACCGCGCCATTCTCCATGGCGTGCAGGAACGTATCATTTGCACCTGCCCATGCGATACCCACACGCTCAAGTGCAGACAGGCCCGCGATATACGCGCCAACTGTGGACGTCATGCCATCGGCCAGCTCGATATCAAAACGGGAATATTCTGCGAATGCAGGGATCTTCAGTTCAATCGCCCCTGCGCCATCCAAACGCTCCTTGAACTGCAATCCCGCATGTTTGATCGTCACAACCACGTTCGGGTGACACGGCGCAATCAGCTTCAATTTTACGCGCGCGCCGAAAATTGGCGTTGCACGAATATCAAGCGCACAGCTCGCCGCGTCGTTTGTTCTAATTT
Organism: Amylibacter sp. IMCC11727; assembly: GCF_029854195.1. Lineage (NCBI taxonomy): Bacteria > Pseudomonadati > Pseudomonadota > Alphaproteobacteria > Rhodobacterales > Paracoccaceae > Amylibacter > Amylibacter sp. IMCC11727. Next base: position 179,184 of record NZ_CP122960.1, on the reverse strand, counting down.
CAACCAGCTCGGCGATGTCAAATGCCATGCTCGGTAGGTTGGCTGTCACACGCGGTGCAACAGGTGTGTCGAGCGCCACAGGCGTACGGGTTAAAACAATATCTGTGATGTCCGCAGGAAACGCTAATTCTGGCGCAACAGCAACGATATCCAAATTAATCAGATCCGTTGGTGTGATATCACCCGTTTCGCGTGCGTTCGGTTCCACCGCAGCCAAGATCATATCGGCGTCTACGCCTGCAATTGCATTATCTTCGTTGGCTGGCATCTCTGGCATAGCGGGTGCGGTTGCAACTACGCTGTTTGTCGGAAGATCGCTGATAACAACATCCGAACCACCATCCACGTTTGCGTCTGTCAGCGCTGGTGTTGCAAGGCTGGCCACCACAACAGGGGACACCGCATTCGTTTCATCTTCGCCCAAAAACAGGCTCGCAGTTGCGCCACCCACAGCCAAAACCGCACCTGTTACCAAAGTCAAAAGTCTGTCGTTGATCCGCATGATCGCCTCGATAAGTGTTTAACTTAACGAAAATTAGCGTTCAATCTGGGCGGCTTTGGGCAGGCAACTTGGTCCTTTACGGGCCATTTTGTGCAAGGCAAAAAATTGGGCTTAATTCAAATTTGGCGGAAATCTGGCATTTGACGCCTGAAAGGGGTGTGGCGAGGCAAAATGCCTTTGTCCCGCCACAAAATGTCTAAATCACAGCTTTCCGTGACATTGTTTGAACTTTTTCCCGCTCCCACATGGGCAGGCAGAGTTACGTCCTGGGTTGCCCCAAGTGGTCGGATCATCTTCCACAAATCCGTCCAAAGGCTCTGTTGGTTCACCTTCTGATGCAGGTGTTGCAGCGGCCATATTCGCCTGCGCTTCGGCCTGCATTTGCTGCATGATTTCATTGCGCTCTTCTTCTGTGAGGATGCGCACATGGGCCAGTTGCCCCGTCACTTCCGTGCGCAAACCGTCAAGCATACCCTGGAACAACTCGAACGCTTCCGTTTTATACTCGTTCAACGGATCACGGTTTGCATAGCCGCGGAACCCAACAACGGATCGCAAATGTTCCAGCGTTACCAGATGCTCACGCCAGTTTTTGTCGATTGTTTGCAACAAAACCTGCTTTTCAACAGAACGGAACTGTTCAGCCGTGAAATCCACCACCTTTTTGGCCATGAATTTATCAGCCTCTTTCGAGATGCGTTCTTTCAGATCCTCATCGTCGATGCCTTCTTCGTTGGCCCATTCGATCACAGGCACATCAATGCCGATATGTTCGATGACTTTACCATAGAGCCCTTCGATATCCCATTGATCTGGATAGCTTTTCGGCGGGATATGCTCGGTTACCAAATCTTCGATAACCTCGTCGCGCATGTCTTTCACAATGTCAGACAGATCATCGGCTTCCATGATTTCAAACCGCTGACCAAAGATCACCTTACGCTGATCGTTCATCACGTCATCGAATTTCAGCAACTGTTTGCGAATGTCAAAGTTACGGCCTTCAACTTTGGCCTGCGCTTTTTCCAGTGATTTGTTCACCCACGGGTGGATGATCGCTTCACCCTCGGACATGCCCAAGGTGCTCAATACTTTATCGAGTCGCTCTGACCCGAAAATCCGCATAAGATCGTCTTCCAAGCTCAGGAAAAAGCTGGATTTTCCTGGATCACCTTGGCGTCCAGAACGGCCGCGCAGCTGGTTATCAATGCGGCGACTTTCGTGCCGCTCTGTGGCCAGAACAAACAAACCACCCGCATCCAGCGCCTTTTTCTTGTCCGCGGCAACGCTTGCGGTGATCTGCTCACGAATAGCGGCTGGATCAGCATCATCGCCAGCGGCCTCAATGGCCTCCAGAACTTGCATGTCGACGTTACCACCCAGCTGAATATCCGTACCACGGCCGGCCATGTTCGTCGCAATTGTTACTGCACCCAGCTTACCCGCATTGGCAACAATTCCAGCTTCTTGTTCATGGAACCGCGCGTTCAAAACATTGTGCGGAATACCATCTGGTCGCGATGCCAGTTCGGCGATCCCATCTGCCCAGTCGGTGTATTTCTTCTGGTTTTCTTCTTTCTTCATATCCGCCGCACGGGTGCGCAGATTTTCAGAAATGATTTTCAACAACCCCTGATCTTTCAACAGCATCGACAAATACTCTGATTTCTCGATGGATGTTGTACCAACCAGCGTAGGTTGACCCTTCAAATATGCCTTGGCGATTTCTTCCACGATGGCCGTGTATTTTTCCTTGGCCGTGCGATAAATCGCATCGTGTTCATCAATCCGCGCAATCGGTTTATTGGTTGGAACTTCGACCACACCCAAACCATAGATTTCCTGAAATTCTTCGGCTTCGGTTTGCGCCGTACCCGTCATACCCGCCAGCTTGTCGTACAGACGGAAGTAGTTTTGGAACGTCACAGACGCCAGTGTTACGTTCTCTGGCTGGATTTCCACGTTTTCTTTGGCTTCAATCGCTTGATGCAGGCCATCAGACAACCGACGTCCATCCATCATGCGGCCAGTGAACTCATCAATCAGCATCACAGAGCCGTTTTTCACGATGTAATCTTTTTCCCGCAGGAACATTTTATGCGCACGCAACGCATTGTTTACGTGATGCACCAATGTGGTGCTTTCTGGATCATACAGCGATTGGCCCTCTTCCATCAAACCTTGGGCCAAGAACTGCTCTTCCACAAATTCGTTGCCAGCGTCTGTTAAAACAGCCGATTTCGCCTTTTCGTCGATGGTGTAATGATCTTCGATCAGGGACGGGATCAACCGATCCACTTTCACATACAGATCAGACCGATCCTCTGCAGGGCCAGAAATAATCAGCGGAGTCCGTGCTTCGTCGATCAGAATTGAATCCACCTCATCCACAATCGCGAAATAGTGGTCGCGCTGGGCGATTTGGGACAATTCAGATTTCATATTGTCGCGCAGGTAATCAAAGCCCAGCTCATTGTTCGTCGCATAGGTGATATCGGCCTGATACGCTGCGATCTTTTCGGCGTCGTCCATGCCAGGATAAATCACGCCTGTTGTCATCCCAAGGAATGAATAAACCTGATCCATCCATTCCGCGTCACGTTTCGCCAAATAGTCATTCACGGTCACAACATGCACACCGCGGCCTGTCAGCGCGTTCAAATACACGGGCAGGGTCGCCATCAGCGTTTTACCTTCCCCCGTTTTCATCTCTGCAATGTCACCACGATGCAGGAAAATCCCGCCAACCAACTGCACATCAAACGGGCGCAACCCCAATGTGCGTTTCGCGCCTTCACGAGCATTGGCAAAAGCTTCGGGCAGCAAATCATCAAGGCTCTCACCTTTTTCCAGCCGTGCTTTGAACTCTTCGGTTTTTGCTTTGATCCCAGCATCGTCCAGCGCGACGAATTCTGGCTCTAGCGCATTGATTTTATTCACCAGCGATTGGACGCGTTTCACCTTGCGGTCATTCTGCGTTCCAAAAATCTTTTTACCGATCGTATTCAAGCCAAGCATAGCTGCTCCGTTTTATCTTTAAGGCCGCTTATATCTGCGACAAAAATCTGACGTGACTGTGAAGGATCGTACCAAAGCCTGCCTTGTGGCTTTGCCCATGTCAGCGTAAAGGTTTTTCAACGCCGCGCAGTCCTTGCATTCATGCCAGAATTGCATCTAAGCGGGTCTGTTAGTACTGTCAACGTTGCCCCTAGAAACAGGCGACACAAATACTTTATCTGCCCGCGTTAAATTGGGCCAAAAACTGGAGCCAATCATGAAATTTACACGTCTTTTCGCGTCTTCTGCCGTCGCTGTTCTTATGGCCACATCCGCAATGGCGCAGGATGCTGTTACGGCCAACACGGTAGTGGCCACCGTAAATGGCAAAGACATCACGGTTGGACATGTGATCGCCCTAGTAGATCGCCTTCCCCAAAACGTTCAACAATTACCAGATGACCAGTTGTTCAATGGTGTTGTGGATCAGCTTATTCAACAAAGCCTGCTAACTGCGGACACCAGCGAAGAATCCCTCGCCGTACGCTTGGCCGTTGAAAATGAAGTCCGCGCCTTGTTGGCATCCAAAGCCTTGGACAAAGTTGAAGCCGCCGCAGTAACGGACGAAGCTGTCGAAAAAACCTACCAAGACGAATTCGGAAACGCCAAAGGGGATGTTGAATACAACGCCGCCCATATTCTTGTGGAAACCGAAGATGAGGCCAAAGCACTGATAGAGACCCTGAATGAGGGCACTGATTTTGCAGAGCTGGCCAAAGAAAAATCCACTGGCCCTTCTGGCCCAAATGGCGGTGATCTAGGCTGGTTTGGTCTGGGCCGCATGGTGCCCGAGTTTGAACAGGCTGTTGTGGCAATGAATGTTGGGGATGTGTCTGCACCCGTCCAAACGGAATTTGGCTGGCATGTGATAAAGCTTAATGAAAAACGCGAATTGCCAAAACCAACATTGGAAGAGGTTCGTTCACAAATCGAAACCACTTTGCAACGGTCTGCTGTTTCCAATCACTTGGAAAAACTGACTCTTACTGGTGACGTCATACGCCCCGAAACAACAATCGACCCTTCCGTCATTCGCAACCTTGATCTTATCGCTGACGAATAGGTTCCAACATGGCTAAGTCAAAGGCAAAACTGAAAAGTAAAATCAAAAAATTAAAGCAAAAAATCAAAAGGTTGCGTGCGGATTTACATACCGCTTCAAGCACCCCTGCGATTTCGCCTTTGGCGCCGCCTTCAGGCTTTCCCGCCCTACCAGAAATCGGCGGCGTGACCTACGCCGCTGGTGCAGCTGGCGTAAAATACCAAGACCGCGATGATGTGATGCTGGCTCATGTAGCCGCTGGCAGCGCGGTTGCTGGCGTTTTCACCCGCTCCGCCACGCGCTCTGGCCCCGTTCTGGATTGTCAGGCAAAACTGGCGAACCTTCAAAAAACGGACACAGTGTCTGGCGCGCTGGGCGTCGTAGTGAACTCAGGTAATTCCAATGCGTTCACGGGCAAAGCAGGTGATGAATCCGTTGGTTTTGTGTCAGCATCTGCTGCCAAATCATTGAAAACAAAACCCGAAAATATCCTGACCTCCTCAACAGGTGTCATCGGCGAACCTTTACCGCATGACAAAATCATCGCGGTTTTGGATGATCTTGCGGCCAATCAATCCCCAACAAATGGCCAAGCTGCCGCAGCCGCGATTATGACGACGGACACCTTTGCCAAAGGCTCTGCCAAAACAATTAACATCAACGACAAACCCATAAATATCGCAGGGTTCGCCAAAGGGTCTGGTATGATTGCCCCCGATATGGCCACGATGCTCGTATACATCTTCACGGACGCGGCGGTCACTTCCCCCGCGTTGCAACAGATGATCAGCGCAGAAAACCAGCGCACATTCAACGCCATTACAGTGGACAGCGACACATCCACATCCGACACGTTGCTGGCCTTTGCCACGGGCGCTGCAGGCAACGATATGATTTCGGACGCCACTAGCGATGATGGCCAAACCCTCGCTGCCGCTTTGCATGATGTGATGCGCGATCTGGCCCATCTGGTGGTGAAAGATGGCGAAGGCGCGACCAAATTTATCGAAGTGGCGGTCACAGGTGCCACATCCGACGAAAGCGCCCAAACTGTGGCCCTCGCCATTGCAAACTCCCCGCTGGTGAAAACCGCCGCCGCAGGCGAAGACCCAAACTGGGGCCGCGTTGTTATGGCTGTTGGTAAATCTGGCGAACCCGCCGACCGCGACAAGATCAGCATTCATTTTGGCGATATCCTCGTTGCCGAAAACGGCTGGGTGTCCCCCAATTACACCGAAGCAGCAGGCGTCGCCTATATGAAAAACCAAGACCTGAAAATCAGCACTGATCTTGGCATTGGCAACGGGTCCGCACAGGTTTGGACCTGTGATCTAACTCACGGATATATAACAATAAACGCGGATTATCGTTCATGAAAACTATCCTCGTGTCCGCTGTCGCTTTGATCGACAAAGATGGCCGCGTTTTGCTGGCCCAACGCCCTGAAGGGAAATCCATGGCAGGCCTATGGGAATTTCCAGGGGGCAAGGTCGAAACGGGCGAAACACCAGAAGCCGCGCTTATCCGCGAATTAGAGGAAGAACTCGGCATCAACACATGGTCCAGTTGCCTCGCACCACTTACATTTGCCAGCCACACCTACGATGATTTCCACCTGCTTATGCCTGTGTTTGCCTGCCGCAAGTGGGAGGGCATTCCAACACCGCGCGAAAATCAAACCCTGAAGTGGGTGCATGTGAACGAAATGCGAGACTATCCTATGCCACAGGCGGATATCCCGCTGATCGCAACGTTACGCGATCTTCTGTAACCAGCCCGCAGACTCCGTCGCCACAATATCCGCCATCATTTCAATATGATCCGGGCGATCATTCAAGCATGGAATATAGGTAAACGTTTCACCCCCTGCCTCGATAAACGCCTCTTTGATTTCCTCGTTAATCTCTTCCAAGGTCTCGATACAATCGCTGGAAAACACAGGCGCAATCACCGCGATGTTTTTCTTACCCTCACGGGCCAAACGCGCCACGTCCTCAACGGTATAGGGTTTCAACCACTCCTCACGCCCAAAGATTGACTGGAATGTCAGCTGGATTTTGCTCTCGTCCCAACCGAGCTCTTCTCGCAGCAATCGGGTCGTTTTCTGGCAATGGCAGTGATACGGATCACCCTCCATCAAATACCGCAGCGGAATGCCGTGATAGGATGTTACCAACACATCTGGCTCCACTTCCATTTTGGCATAAGCTTCGCGAACACTGTCCGCCAAGGCTTTGATATGTAACGGGTTTTCAAAATATGCGGGCACACAGCGAATGGTCGGTTGCCACCGCATTTTCATCAATGCGCGGAACGCCTGGTCATTGGCCGTGCCTGTGGTCGTTGCAGAATATTGCGGATACAGCGGGAAAAATACGATCCGATCACAGCCACGATCCTTCATGTTTTGGATCACGGATTCCGTCGATGGATTGCCGTATCGCATACAAAAATCCACCTCAACCTGATCCCCATACTGTTCTTTCAGAACTTTGGTCAAAGCCGTGGTTTGATCCCGCGTTGTAGTCAACAACGGGCTTTCGTTCTTTTCTTCGTTCCAAATGGTTTTATAGGCCGCACCAGATGTAAACGGACGAAACGACAGGATGATCAGTTGCAAAATCAACTGCCATTTCCACTTGGCCACATCCACCACACGTCGGTCCGACAGGAATTCATTCAAATACCGCCGCACAGACCAGTAATCGGTGCCGTCAGGCGTGCCGAGATTGCACAAAATCACACCCACTTTGCCAAAATGTACCTTCGGGTGGTCGGCGTTTGAATGTTCTGGTCGTGTTGCAGTCATATTAAGTTCTCCAAATCCAAATCGGACCTAACGCAAAGAGACAAAGGATCAAGCCTTTTCCCCGTCTTCACCCATTTCTGTCGCACCCAAGAAATCCGCCAACCGCGTGGTTGCCGATCCAGGCCGCAAGGGTTTTTGTTGTGTATCGCTCGGGGCCCAGCCTGTCAGAAAGGCCAATTCAAAGGTCGCCATCATGCGCCCGTCTTCACAAAAATTTTGCGCATAAACCTCGGCCATTTTTACAAACAGATCACGGCGCGTAAATCCTTTGCCCCGCGCGGTCATGGCATTCGCCTCCCCCATGGCACGCAGCTCACGCATCAAATGCCATGGCGTTTCATAAGCCACGCGCACGGGTTCAATATCGGCCACTGGCAATCCAAACCCCGCCCTTTGCAACAACGCCCCAAGTCCGCGCAGATCCGCCATCGGTGCAACTCGTGGGCTGATACCCCCCGAAATCGCAGCCTCGGCCTGCGTCAAGGATTGGCGCAATTCATCCAGCGTTTCACCTGCAAACATCACCGAAATCATCAACCCATCGGGGCGCAGCGCACGCCGCATTTGAATAAGCTGCCCAACAGGATCGTTCGACCAATGCAGCCCCAAACAATGCACGATCAGATCACAGCTTTCAGGCTCTAAATCCAACACGTCGGAATCAGGGATAAATCGGGGAAACACCCCCGTTTCCTTCGCCCAGAGCGGCCCCTGCCATCCAATGAAAACCGCATCCGTAAACGTTCTGTTAACGTCTTTCAGTCTCTCTGAAACTTCAGATGCAGCAAATTTATGTAAAAACAGCGCGTCTTCGTCACGGGCCCGCGCACGGTGCGCCGTCACAGCATGTGGATCAAAAAGAGCAGGTGTATCCATCGGGGTTTTCTCCTGAGCCACTGGTTACACCGAAGGATCGCGAAAGGAAAACACCATACGAACCGCGTTGCAAAAAATAATCCGATTTGCCTATCCCGCGCGGTGCTTATCCTGCGGCGATGATACGGAAATCGAAAGCATGTTGTGCCAATCCTGCTGGCCTGATGCCCATTTCATCGCGGGATCCGTGTGCAATGCTTGTGGTGTTCCTATCAAAGGCGAAGCGCAGGACGATGACCTGTGTGAAGCCTGTCACGCTGCCCCACCCATCTGGAAACAAGGTCGCGCCGTTGGCCTATACGAAGGGCCCATCCGCCGCATGACCATGGCCCTAAAACACGGCGACAGGCACGACATCGCCAAACATATGGGGCGTTGGATGCTGGCCAACGCTGGCCCTCTTATCAGCACAGAAACGACCCTTGTCCCCGTGCCACTACATTGGTCACGCATGTTGCGGCGCAGGTTCAATCAATCGGTTTTAATTGCCGATGCCATCGCCGCAGAACGAGCTATGCGCCATATCCCAGATGCGCTGCAACGTATCCGCGCCACGAAACCGCAAAAAAACATGTCGCGCAGTGAAAGATACGAAAACCAACGCTGCGCTTTGCGCGCCCACCCCAAAAGGCAAGATCAGATCAAAGGAAAACCAATTCTCCTGATCGACGACGTGATGACAACAGGCGCCACATTGTCCGCTTGTGCGGAGGCATGTTTACAGGCAGGTGCCGCATCTGTGAACGTTCTGGTCTTTGCTCGCGTTGCACGGCCCGAATAACTACATATATAAGGTGTCAAACGTCTAAGGATTGTCACAATGAAACAAGTCGAAATTTATACCACACCGATCTGTGGTTTTTGTTCTGCTGCCAAACGGCTGCTGAACGCGAAAAAGGTCCCGTTCCAAGAAACCAACGTCATGATCAACCCAGCTGCAAAGGCAGAAATGATCAAACGGGCCAACGGGGGCCGCACCGTGCCGCAGATTTTTATCGGCGGTAAACACGTGGGCGGTTGTGATGATTTGCACGCGCTGGAACGCTCTGGCAAGCTCGATAAACTGTTGGCAGGCTAATGCGCGTCGGGGTCATCCAACTCAACAGCGGTGATGACCCCACCGCAAACTTGCCTCATACCCAAACCCTGATCGCCGAGGCAGCAGCCAATGGCGCAACCTTTGTTGCCACGCCCGAGGTCACGAATATTGTGTCCACATCCCGTGCGCGTCAAAACGTGGTTCTGCAATTTCAAGCCGATGACCAAACGCTACAGGCGCTCCGCTCCCACGCGGCAAACTTAAAAATCTGGCTGTTGATCGGTTCTCTCGCATTAAAAACCGATGATCCAGAAGGCCGCTTTGCCAATCGGTCCTTTCTGATAAATCCGCAAGGCGACATCACCGCATCTTACGACAAAATCCACATGTTTGATGTGCAGGTCTCGGAAACCGAAACCTACCGTGAAAGCGCGGGATACCGTGCTGGAAAACATGCCGCCCTAACAAATCTGGAAAACGCAAATCTCGGCATGACCATCTGCTATGACATGCGCTTTCCTCACCTCTACCGCGCTCTTGCGCAGCGCGGGGCGGATATCCTTACCATGCCATCCGCTTTTTCCCCCGTCACTGGGGCGGCCCATTGGCACACTCTGTTGCGGGCCCGCGCCATTGAAACAGGCTGCTTTGTCATCGCACCCGCACAGACGGGTCAGCATGATATTTCCACAGGCAAACCCCGCGCCACCTATGGTCATTCCCTTGTGGTTGATCCGTGGGGGGCAATCCTTTTGGATGCTGGAACGGATGTGGGCGCACATGTCGTTGATTTGGACCTCGCTTCGGTGCAAACTGCGCGCAAACGCATTCCCGCGCTCACCCATGATCGCGCCTACAGAAAACCAAACCCGTGACAGACCAATCAGATTCCAATCTTGCCGTGGCCCTGTTTTCCGAACTGATCGCAGCGGATCAAGCGATCAAAGGTGTCCTATCGCGCCGCCTACCCAAAGGCATGGAAATGTCGCATTTTTCTGTCCTGACACATCTGAATCATGTGACCGAAACCTCCCCCGCGAAATTGGCACGCAGCTTTGCTCTGACCAAAGGGGCCATCACCAACACGCTTAAAAAATTGGAACTGGCGGGTTATATCCACATCCGCCCCGATTGGGATGATGCCCGCAAAAAACAAGTCTCCATCAGCGCCGCCGGCCGTGCCGCCCACGAACAGGCGCTCCTCTCACTCATGCCAGAATTTGAAAAAGTCGCGCAATCGCTAGGCGATCAAAAGATCAAAGCAATCCTTCCAACCCTACGCCAATTCCGCGGTACGTTGAAAAGCTAACGTTTCACACTGGCTGTCACGTAATTCACGCTCAGGTCTCGCGCTGAAATGGACCAGCTCCATGTGATCGGGTTAAACACAAACCCTTTGCGATCCACAGGCGTCAGACCAGCCGTTTCGATCAAATCATACAATTCATCTGGCGTGATAAACTTGCTCCATTCATGCGTGCCTTTGGGCAACCACCGCATCACGTATTCCGCGCCGATAATCCCCATCAGAAAACTCTTCGGATTTCGGTTTAGGGTGGAACAAATCATAATTCCGTTCGGTTTCAACAAGGTCTGACAGGCATTCAAATACGCCTGCGGATCGGCAACATGCTCCACCACTTCCATGTTCAAAACCGCATCAAACTGTTCACCAGCTTCGGCCAGCTCTTCTGCCGTCACATGACGGTAATCAATATCGAGCCCCATTTGCTCTGCATGTACCTTTGCCACTGGGATGTTCCCTGCCGCCGCATCCGCACCCACAACCGTTGCACCCAATCGCGCCATGGGTTCAGACAGCAAACCGCCGCCACACCCAATGTCCAGAATTCGCAACCCTTTCAGACTGTCGAGCGCATCGCGATCCCGCCCAAACTCGGCGGTCAGCTGATCCACAATATATTCTAAACGACAGGGATTCAGCATGTGCAACGGCTTGAATTTCCCGCTCTCATCCCACCATTCCGCGGCCATTGCTTCGAACTTTGCAATTTCGCCTGCATCTACTGTTGTTGGTCCCGCCATTGCGCTCACTTTCCCAAACTGCCACAGTTGGGCAACCCAACTAACGTTTTATATAGACCACACATGCGAAATTCCGAGAGCCAAATTGGCGCATCCCGTCCGCTTTATCCCGTGATCCAGCCTTACAACTATCGCATGATGGCGGTGACAGGAAACCATGTGCTTTATGTCGAAGAATGCGGAAACCCAAACGGCATCCCCGTTGTTGTGCTGCACGGCGGCCCAGGCGGCGGCTGTTCCCCTGGAATGCGGCGGTTTTTTCACCCTGATATCTACCGTGTGATCCTATTTGATCAGCGCGGCTGTGGCCGTTCCCGCCCACATGCTTCGATTACCGATAACACCACGTGGGATTTGGTCGCCGATATTGAGCATATCCGCAAGGAACTTGGCATCAACGATTGGATCGTGTTTGGCGGCTCTTGGGGGGCGACCCTTGCGCTGGTTTATGCAGAAACCCATCCAAACCGCGTTAAACACCTTGTCTTGCGCGGTGTCTTTATGATGACCCAAGCAGAACTGAAATGGTTCTACGGCGGTGGTGCAGCGGCGTTTTTTCCCGATGAATGGGATCACTTTGCAGGGCTGCTGCCCGCAGAAGAACAACACGACATTATCGAGGCCTACGCCCGAAGGCTCGAATCAGACAACGAAGACATTCAAATTCGATTTGCCCGCGCTTGGACGGAATGGGAAAGCGCGCTTGCCGCGCTCGAACAATCTCCAAACCGTGGCACTGTTCCAGCATCTTATGCACTGGCCTTTGCCAAGATCGAAAACCACTATTTCCGCAATGCAGGGTTCTTGCGCGAAGACGGACAAATCTTCAAAGACCTGCACAAAATTGAAAACATTCCAGGCTCCATTGTGCAGGGCCGATACGATATGATTTGCCCGCCGCATACGGCATTTCGCCTGCATGAACACTGGCCTGCATCACGCCTTATAACGATTCCGTCCGCTGGCCATTCCTTATCGGAACCAGGCATTTCATCAGCGCTTGTCACCATAATGGACGAACTTTCTTAGGTTTTTTCGCCTGAAAGAGTATCAATTTTTGAATTCTTGACGCGCTTTGCGGGCCATTTCGCAGATTTTTGGTCAACATACTTGCAAACTGAACCCAACCCCTTAACCTGATTTTGTCAGCACAAAAGTGCGACCAATAAAAAAGAACAAAATCAAATAGGGAGATAGGTGTGAATTCCGTACTAGGGATTATCCTCCAACGTCTAGGCCTTGGCCTTTTGACTCTGCTCGTCGTGTCCATCCTGATCTTTGCATCTGTAAATGCCCTTCCGGGCGACTTTGCCGAAGCGATCCTTGGACAAGGTGCAACCCCCGAAGCCGTCGCGGCAATTCGCGAAGACCTTGGTCTCAATAAACATCCCGTTGTGCGATATTTTGATTGGCTGGGCGGTGTTGTTACGGGCGATTTCGGAACCAGCTTTGCACAGGCCAACATGGCCAGCTTTGCAGGGGCTGATACGGGCAAAGGCGGGATCGAATCCGTCGCCGATCAAATGGCCCCACGCTTTAAGGCAACGCTGTTCCTTGCTGGAACTGCCGCAGTCATCGCCATTCCGCTCTCTCTGACCCTCGGCATCCTCGCTGCGCTGTATCGTAACTCCGCGTATGACCGCTTTATCAACGTCACCACCCTGTCAGCGATTTCGTCACCAGAGTTCTTCTTGGCTTACATCCTGATCCTGTTCTTGGCCTACCTGAACCCGATCCTGCCATCGCTCTCAAACTACAGTGTGGATTTGCCGTTCAACGAAAAACTCTACTACACACTCCTTCCCGCGCTCACGCTGACCCTCGCGGTGACCGCGCAGATGATGCGCATGACACGGGCCGCGATCATCAACCTGCTGGCCTCGCCGTACATCGAAATGGCTCGGCTCAAAGGGGTTTCTCCACTGCGCGTCATCCTTGTTCACGCCCTGCCAAACGCCCTTGCGCCGATCATCAACGTGATCGCACTGAACCTCGCTTATCTCATTACAGGCGTTGTGGTGATCGAAGTGGTCTTCGTTTACCCAGGCATTGGCCAGCTGTTTGTTGACAGTGTGAAAAACCGTGACATCCCGATTGTTCAAGCGTGTTGTCTGCTGTTCGCAGCCGTCTACATCCTCTTGAACTTGACCGCCGACATTATGTCGATCCTCTCCAACCCGCGCCTACGGCACCCAAAGTAAGGATCGCAACATGACAATACTTCTTCAAATCGTTGCATTTGTATTGGCCATCGGCGGCGCGGCATTTCTGCTCCGCTTAATTGGGCGCAAGGTTACTGGCAACACACCCTATTTCCGTGACATGTCCGCAGGTGTGGCCATCGGGTATGCGCTTGCCGCATTTGCAATCGCTTGGGTATTATACACCTACATTTGGAACTTTAGCAGTTGGTGGGCCAAAGACCCGACCGTGAACAAACTGTTCTTTTTCTACATCGCGATCCACGGGCTTATCATCTTTTCGGTCGCGGCGTTTTTGTTCCGCGGGCTGGGCCGCATGATCGGCACAGAAGGCACGAAAAAGGCCTTCCGCCAAATGCCCGTCACTGCGGCCTTTGGTATCCTCGTCATCATCCTTTACGCATTTGGTTCTATCTTCGCGGGTTGGATTGCGCCTTATGGCCAAGAAGAGGTTCTGAAATCAGCCAACCTCGCCCCAGGTGTTGACCCTGCGCACGTCCTTGGAACGGATCAGATTGGCCGTGATATTCTGTCTCGCCTGATCTACGGCGGTCGCAACACAGTTGGCATCGCTTTCATCACCACATGCCTCGCGTTCTTGATCGGTATCACGGGTGGATTTTTGGCCGCAATCAAAGGCGGCTGGATTGATCAAATCCTGTCGCGAACCGTTGATGCACTGATGGCCATTCCACAGCTCATCTTTGCACTTTTGCTGATGACAATCGCCACCGCTTGGGCGGGCAACAATGGCCTGATGGTTACGGTCTACATGATCCTTATCATCGCCGTTCTCGACAGCACGCGGGTCTTCCGCCTATCTCGGGCTGTTGGCTTAAACATCGTCGTCATGGACTATATCGAGGCTGCGAAACTGCGCGGCGAAACACTGCCTTATTTGGTGTTCAAAGAAATCCTGCCTAACGCTTATGCACCACTGCTTGCTGAATTTGGTCTGCGGTTCTGTTTTGTGTTCCTCACCATCGCATCCCTGTCTTTCCTTGGCATTGGTATCCAACCACCGCTGGCGGATTGGGGTACAATGGTGAAAGACCTCTCCACCTTCTTGGCCTACGCGGCATTCCTGCCCGTACAGGCGACCTTGCCTCTTATGGCGGCTGGGGCAATTGCGCTCCTGACCGTGGGTGTGAACTTTGTGGTGGATTGGATGCTGCACAAAACGTCAGGTTTGAAGGAGTAAGACCATGTCAGAAAAAGAAATCCTTCTCTCTGTGAAAAACCTCGAAATCGAAGGCCGCTCCGACGAAAAATGGAACCCCATTATCAACGGCGCATCCTTTGATCTGCACAAAGGCGAAGTCCTTGGCATGATCGGGGAATCAGGTGCAGGTAAATCCACCTTGGGCCTCGCGTCCATGGGCTTTACCCGCGATGGCTGTCGCATATGTGGCGGCAGTGCAGTGTTTGATGGCATCGACCTTGTCAAAGCAGACGCGGCCACCAAACGCGCTCTTCTTGGCAAACGCATCGCCTATGTTGCGCAATCCGCCGCCGCTAGCTTCAATCCTGCACACCGCCTGATTGATCAACACACCGAAGCCCCCACTCAACACGGCGTATCTTCAAAATCGGAATCCGAAGAAGATGCGATGGACCTCTACAATCGCCTGCGTCTGCCAAACCCGGATGAAATCGGCTTTCGTTACCCCCACCAAGTATCAGGCGGGCAATTGCAACGGGCGATGACCGCCATGGCCATGTCCTGCCGTCCTGATCTTATCATCTTTGACGAACCGACAACCGCACTCGACGTGACCACCCAGATCGAAGTGTTGGCTGCGATCCGTGATATTGTCGAACAGTTCAACACAGCGGCGATCTATATCACCCACGACCTTGCCGTTGTTGCGCAGATGTCCGATCGGATCAAAGTACTGCTGCGTGGTGACGAAGTAGAAGAAGCAGACACCCGCACAATGCTGTCCGACCCGAAAGAGGATTACACCAAATCCCTCTGGGCCGTTCGCAGCTTTCAACGCGAACCCAAGGTCCCAATTGCCATTCACAGCACACCGGTTGTCTCGCTGCAAAACGTGTCCGCCGCTTACGGCAAAATCCCTGTTCTGCACGACATCAGCTTTGACATTCACCCGGGTCGCACCGTGGCCGTTGTGGGTGAATCAGGCTCGGGTAAATCCACAGCCGCGCGCTGCATCACAGGTCTGTTGCCCCCGACCAAAGGCGTGATCCAATTTGACGGCGAAAGCCTGCCTTTGGACTACCGCAACAGAAACCGCAATCAACTGCGCCAAGCTCAAATGATCTATCAAATGGCGGATACCGCCCTGAACCCACGCAAAAAGATCGGTGAAATCATCGGGCGACCCGTTGAGTTTTACATGGGATTAAAAGGTGCAGAAAAACGCAAACGCGTTAACGAACTGTTGGAGCAGATCGAACTAGAGCCATCGAAATACATTGATCGTTTGCCGTCCGAACTGTCAGGCGGGCAAAAACAGCGTATCGGGATTGCCCGCGCCTTAGCCGCTGAACCTAAATTCATCATCTGCGACGAAGTCACCTCCGCGCTCGATCAATTGGTCGCCGAAGGTATCCTGCGTCTGCTGGCCGATTTGCAAGATACCCTCGGACTAAGCTATATGTTCATCACGCACGATTTGGCGACGGTCAAATCTATCGCGGACGAGGTGGTCGTAATGAAAGAAGGCAAAGTTGTTGAACAAGGTCCAAAGATCGACATGTTCCAACCGCCACACCATCCGTACACAGATTTGTTGCTGTCTTCTGTCCCAGAAATGGATCCAGATTGGCTGACAAACCTGCTCAATGAACGTGGTGTCGACAACATAGGAGACGCCGCCAGCGCGAAGATATAATCGCGCGTCAAAGAAATTTGAATGAGGGACCATTCCTTATCAAACGCTGGATGACCCAGCACTCTGTCAACAACTAGGGAGAATAGTATGACATTTAATATGAACCGACGTGGACTGCTTAAGGCTGGCGCTGCCGCTGGTTTTGTGGCTGCCACTGTTAAAACGGCTTCGGCTGCGGGCCATGGCCCGAAAAAAGGCGGCACGCTCCGTCTTGGCCTTGCTGGCGCGAACACATCCGACAGCTGGGATGGCCGCACGCACTCTGACAGCTTCATGATCGTTATGGCCCACGGCGCTGTATTTGATTGCTTGACAGAAATCGCTGCAGATGGCTCGCTCAAGGGCGAATTGGCAGAAAGCTGGGAGGCTTCCGCCGATGCGAAAACTTGGACATTCAATCTGCGCAAAGGCGTAACATTCCACAACGGTAAAGCATTTGGTGCAGATGACGTGATCGCGTCCCTGAACATGCACACAGCCGAAGGTGCGAAATCCGCTGCGAAACCAATCGTGTCATCTATTACAGAAATGAAAAAGATGTCCGATCACCAGATCGTCATGACACTGGCAGCCGGCAACGCCGACTTCCCGTATCTGCTGTCTGACTATCACATCCTGATGTATCCAGCAGGTGGCGAAGAAGAAGCGATTGCAAAAGGCATCGGCACAGGTCTCTACAAAGTAGAAAACTTCGACCCAGGTGTGCGCTGTTCACTGTCCCGCGTTGCGAACCACTACAAAGGCGACGAAGCAGGTCACTTTGACAGCATCGAAGCCATCGCGATCAACGATTCAAACGCACGTCAAACTGCGATGATGACTGGTCAGGTAGATGCGATTAACCGCGTCGATACCAAAGCCGAAGCGCTCTATAACGCGAACCCGAACGTTGAAATCTTCGAAGTGACAGGCAACCAGCATTACACATTGCCAATGCTGACAAACGTCGCTCCGTTCGATCAACTCGAAGTGCGTAAAGCGCTGAAGCACGCCATCAACCGTCAGGAAATGGTAGACAAGATCCTGCTCGGCCATGGTGCGGTTGGCAACGATCACCCAATTGGTCCAGCGAACCAGTACTATGCGGCTGACCTGCCACAGAACGACTACGATCCTGAAAAAGCCAAATCCATGCTGAAGAAAGCTGGCTTGGACGGCCTCAAAGTGGACCTCTCCGCTGCAAACGCCGCCTTCCCAGGCGCAATTGACGCGGCTCAGCTGTATCAGGCATCTGCCAAAGCAGCTGGCATCGAAATCAACGTGGTGCAAGAGCCAGATGATGGCTACTGGTCTAACGTATGGCTGAAAAAGCCATGGTGTGCCTGCTACTGGTCCGGTCGTGCGACCGAAGATTGGATGTTCTCAACAGCCTACGAAACTGGTGTGCCTTGGAACGACACGTTCTGGGAAAATGCCCGCTTCCAAGAGCTGCTGATCACAGCACGTGCCGAGCTTGACAGCGGCAAACGAAAAGACATGTACACAGAAATGCAAATGCTCTGCTCCACAGAGGGCGGCACAGTTGTACCTATGTACGCAAACTACGTCGATGCGCACTCAACCAAGCTCAAGCACGCAGAGCAAGTTGGCAACAACTTCCAAATGGATGGTTCCCGCCTCTGCGAACGCTGGTGGTTCGACGCATAGGCGTCAGCGACATATCAAAAGAAAGGGCGCTCCATCGGGGCGCCCTTTTTGGTTTCAATGTTCCCCAAATACCTAGATCAGAACCCAGCCGCCAACCGCGACCCCTGATTGATCGCCCGTTTCGCGTCCAACTCCGCCGCAACATCCGCGCCACCGATCACGTGACAGGACACGCCCTTGGCTTCCAGATCATCCGCCAGCGAACGGTTAGACACCTGACCCGCACACAGCACCACCGTATCGCATTCAATCACCTTCGGGTTTTCGCGGCCCTCGCCAAACGATACATGCAGCCCCTCGCTGCTGATCTTCTCATAGTTCACGCCAGCAACCATCTCGACATTTTTCATGGCCAGTGCAGAGCGGTGAATCCACCCCGTCGTCTTCCCCAATCCCTTGCCGAGCTTGCTCGCCTTGCGCTGCAACAATGTTACCTGCCGCGCGGGCGCTTCGGGTTGCGCGCCTTTGGCCGCCAAGCCCCCGCGCGTGTCGGATGGATCACCCACGCCCCACTCACGTTTCCACAGTTCCAAATCCTCGGTCGGGCTTTCGCCTTCGTGAACCAGAAACTCGGACACATCAAAGCCAATGCCACCCGCACCAATCACAGCCACACGTTTGCCGACCTCGGCCTTGTCGCGCAGCACGTCGATGTAGCTCACCACATTCGGCCCGTCTTGCCCGTCAATCTGTGGATCACGCGGCGTTACGCCTGTGGCAATCACCACCTCGTCAAATCCACCCAGATCATCCGCAGACACAAAGGTGTTCAGCCGCAAATCAATGCCCAACCGTTCAACTTCGTTCCTGTAATAGTCCACAAGTCCCCAAAACTCTTCTTTTCCAGGCACTTGCTTGGCCATATTCAACTGGCCACCCACCTCTGATGCCCCATCAAACACTGTCACCTTATGCCCTCGTTCTGCCGCCACCAGCGCCGTGGACAGGCCTGCAGGCCCTGCACCAACAATCGCCACTGATTTTGCGGTCGCTGCGGGATCATAGGTCAATTCTGTTTCAGAACAGGCACGCGGGTTCACCAAACAGCTGGTCAATTTCATCGAAAACGTATGATCCAAACACGCCTGATTACACGCAATACATGGTGCAATCTGTTGCGCTTTGCCGTTCGCCACTTTGTTCACAAAATCCGCATCTGCCAAAAACGGCCGCGCCATAGACACCATATCGGCCCGTCCATCGGACAGCACCTCTTCGGCCACATCAGGCGTGTTAATACGGTTCGACGTCACCACAGGGATGCTAACTTCCCCCATCAACTTTTTCGTCACCCAGCTGAACGCTGCGCGTGGCACACTTGTTGCAATCGTCGGAATTCGCGCTTCATGCCAGCCAATCCCCGTATTGATGATCGTCGCGCCCGCCGCCTCAACCGCTTTGGCCAGCTGCACAACCTCTTCCCAAGTGGAGCCATTAGGCACCAAATCAATCATCGACAAGCGGTAAATGATTATGAAATCCGTCCCAACCGCCTCACGCGTGCGGCGAACAACCTCCACAGGCAGGCGCATACGGTTTTCATAAGATCCACCCCACTCATCCGTCCGCTTGTTGGTGTGCGTGACAAGGAATTGGTTCAGGAAATACCCTTCTGATCCCATAATCTCGACCCCATCATACCCTGCTTTTTGTGCCTTCTCAGCACAGGCCACGATGTCCGAAATTTGCTTTTCAATCCCCTCCGCATCCAACTCCGCAGGGGGAAACGGTGAAATCGGTGATTTCACAGGGGATGGGGCCACACATTTCGGGGAATAGGCATAGCGCCCCGCATGCAAAATCTGCATCGCGATCTTGCCACCCGCGTTATGCACACGATCCGTTACCACCTTATGATCCGCGATATCCTTGTCGGTTTGCATCCCAGATGCACCAGGCAAAACGCCACCTTCTTCGTTTGGGGCGATCCCGCCCGTCACCATCAACGCCACGCCACCGCGCGCCCGTTCGGCGTAATATTCTGCCACACGATTCCAATCGCCTGTTTCTTCCAAACCTGTGTGCATCGAGCCCATCAAAACGCGGTTCGGCAAGGTTGTGAAACCCAAATCAAGCGGCGCGAGCATATGAGGATAAAGAGATTGTGACATGTGGCAAACCCAGCTGAATGTTCCGTTCCACTCACCTTACTTTACGTTTACGTAAAGATCATCAAAAACGTAACGTTACCCGCCGAGCGTTTCGATACAATGCCGACGAAACGCCCGTTTCACCATATCTAATTCTTCGCGCAACAGCTGAATTTCCGCGCGCAGGTCTTCTTCCAACGGCTCCCCTGTAATCACAGAAAACCGATCCAGAATTTCCGTCTGCCCTTCGAACACAAACAAAAATGTCTGTACGCCATCCATCAGAAATTCCTGTGGAATCTGCGCGTTTACTTCCCAATTGTCCCCATCCGTCCCAACAGGGGTCACGGTCACTTCGCCAACCACATTGCCTAGATGGATCATCTCCAGCGATGGCGTCGGGTTCCCTTTCCCACGTGCGCGCAAAATCCCCACATATTTGCCGCCGATGATGTGCTTTTTGTTTAGGCGAAACTTAACAGCCATCTTTACCCCTTAAATCGACGCGCGCGGACGACGGATCATCGTCACGTCACGAATCGTTACCTGATTCATGGATGGACCTTCAAAAATCAGATCAATCCACATGCTATCCCCGCGCGCTTCGTCGAACTGCGTGTAATACATGTCAAACTCCACCCAGATATTGCGCTGCGCCATGTCCAATTCGCGCACGACTTGTTCGGTGTTTGGCCCGTGCCGAATGTTCAATCGCGCAAACATCTCTTGTGGCCGTTCACTATCTACAATCATATCGAGCCGCAGGATATGAGTCCGTTTCAGCCCCTCAACCGCATTCTTTGGCATTTCAATCGCCAAAGACAGAAACGACCCGTCAAAATTGAAAACATCCATGCGTAACCCAAAGGGCGCAAAATCGTCTTCGTTGGTGTTGCGCACCTGCCGAAATGACAACTCTGACTCAGTGCAATCATGAAAAATCGTAACTTCGGACCCGATCTTTTGTTTTGTATCAACGGCCGCAATTCCTGACGGATACACAGGCCCTGCCCAGGCTTGCGGTCGATGTGCCCATTCGGTGCGTGGCGGTTTGCGAATGGCATTAGATCCAATCACGGGCAACGTCAGACGTGACACGGCAACATGGTTGATTGCATCAATGCGGCGGCGCACTTGATTGGCGCGGCGGCGCAGCTCCCGCAATTCTGACAGCGGCATTTCACGGGCTTTGTCACTACCACCTGTCCACTGCCGCAATTGCCTGCGATAGCGAAAGTCGTCAAGGATTGCGCGCACTCTGTCTAGCATGTGGAAAGGGTCTTCGGCTTAGGTCTGTCATTTAGATACTTAAATTAGTGCCGATATGGAAACAATACACTGCACTCAGATGAATTATTCGAAAATAGAAACAATTTTGCCGTTTCTCAGTGTCAGTTAAGGCTCTTAATCCGCAGCGCTACGGCTTCCATGTGTGCAAAAACCTGTCCGTCCGTCATCTTGTCGTCCAAGAAATTCACAACACTCACAGACACTAAACGATCCTTCACAACCATGAATGCCCGCCACTGATCATTCGTTGTATCAGGGATCACAGGCCCATCCGCATCCGTTGTGTGAACATAATAAACACCATCGTCTTGCATTGTACCAAGCAGTGTCAGGCTTTCAGGTTTGGCTCTGCGGCTCAATGCGGTGCGCCCCGCATCCGATTGGAAATAGGCTTCAAGTTCACGGGTATTGATCGCATCCATCATACCTTGATCTGCAAGAACATTGACCAATATCAATCCCTTAGCAAGACTACCTTCATCCAATGGATCACAAGGAACAAGCACCACAAATGCACCTGTTGCAGTAAATCGGCTTTGCCGATCATTGAAACAATAATCCGCCGCCCGCCCAAGGGTCAGTTTCTGGCCATTCACCGTCACAACCTTCGTATCGGCATCCACATTCGCCTCGGATGTCGCCGCCAGATTCTCTGCCCCGACACATCCGCTCAACCCCAGTGCAACGCAGGTCAAAACGGCGAGTTTTGACAGGTTCTTTGGCTGCTCTTTCGCCAAATCTATCATCTTGCTGATCACGGTTGCACCCCTTAAACCCTTTCCAACAGCGTCACACTATTGGCGCGGGGCAAGGGATACAGCAGATGTTGCCGAAAATGAATGAAAAATTTGCGGCATTCGTCGAACCAGCACGCCACACTCGTGGTGGCCTACGATTGGCTTTGGCGTTGATTCTCTTGATGCTATTCTATGCGGTTCTGACGTTTCAAATCATACTCGTCTTTGTTGGCCTTGATGTAGTGCAGTCTGGCGAGTCCTTCTCTGGCTCAATGGCCGCATTGATGAAAGGTTTCGAAGATCCCGACACGCCTTTCCAAATGATCGTCGTCCTATGTACCTTTTTTGCAATGCTGGGCGCCGTGTGGCTTGTAACGCTGATCTTCCGCCGCCAAGGTTTGCGCGTTCTTATCGGCCCAGGCGCGGTTTTACGAAATTTCGGCATCGCCTGCCTTATCATGCTGCCTATTATCGTGATCGGCGTTGGCTTTGGTATACTGTCAGGGGACGCCCGCCCAAATCTTTCCTTTGGCACGTGGCTATTGTGGATGATCCCTGCTCTCCCACTCCTCCTTATTCAAGTGTCTTCCGAAGAGCTGATTTTTCGCGGCTATCTCATGCAAGAACTTGCTGCACGATTTAAGGCGCGTTGGGTCTGGTTCTTTATCCCAGCGATCATTTTTGGCTTTCTCCACTATGACCCCACCCGCATGGGATCAAACGCGCTGCTGATTGTGGCCATCACAACCTTCTTTGGTATCATCGCCGCAGACGTTACCGTGCGCACAGGAAACCTTGGCGCGGCCATTGGCTTACATTTTATGAACAACCTTCAGGCCATGCTGCTTCTGTCGTTGGATGGCACGCTCAACGGCCTATCGCTTTTTGTCACCTACACCCACGTTTCTGACCAAGCAATCGTGCGCACCATGCTGTTGTCGAGCCTTGCTTATCTGACAGTCATTTATGTGATTTACCTCTTCATTATGCGGCGGCGTGAACGCCAATTATTGCAATCAGACGCCACCCCCTTTACATAAGAACAGCACGCAAATCAGGACGACTCTATGAACTGGATTTCCAACTACGTTCGCCCACGGATCAACTCGATTTTTTCTCGGCGCGAAGTCCCAGACAACCTTTGGACCAAGTGTACCGAATGTGACACGATGTTGTTCCACCGTGAACTGATTGACAGCTTGAACGTTTGCTCAAACTGTAATCATCACATGCACATCACACCGCGCGATCGGTTCCATTCCTTGTTTGATGGTGGCCTGTTCACAGAAATCGACGTGCCTGAACCAAACGCTGACCCGCTCAGCTTTCGCGATCAGAAAAAATACCCTGAACGCATGAAAACCGCGATCAAAAACACTGGCGAAAAAGAAGCAATGCTCGTCGCCATCGGCGACATGGGCCGCACCAAAGTTGTGGCCGCCGCGCAGGATTTCTCTTTCATGGGTGGCTCCATGGGTATGTATGTGGGCAATGCGATCATTGCCGCCGCTGAAACAGCCGTGAAACAGAAATGCCCCATGATCCTATTTTCCGCTGCAGGGGGCGCTCGCATGCAAGAAGGCATCCTATCCTTGATGCAAATGCCTCGCACCACAGTGGCTGTCGAAATGCTCAAAGAAGCGGGCCTTCCCTATATCGTGGTTCTCACGCATCCGACCACAGGGGGCGTCACCGCGTCTTATGCGATGCTTGGTGATGTGCAAATCGCCGAACCCAACGCGCTTATCTGTTTCGCAGGCCCACGCGTTATCGAACAGACCATCCGCGAAAAATTGCCCGAAGGGTTCCAGCGCGCGGAATATCTGCTCGATCATGGGATGCTTGACCGCGTGACCCACCGCAAAGACATGCGCAACGAACTCATCACCATCACCCGCATGTTGATGAAACAGGATCCAGCAATCGCAGCAGATTTGCCCGCTCCCGTTCCCGCCCAAGATGGTGCCGAGTTTGAGGACGCGAAAAAGTGACCAACGAAAATTCGGCCCACAGTGACGTCATCCTTGAACGGCTGATGGACCTCCACCCCAAGGTTATTGATCTGAGCTTGGATCGAACCGAACGTTTGCTGTCAAAGCTCGGCAATCCTGAACGCCGCGTTCCGGCTGTGATCCACGTGGCGGGGACAAACGGCAAAGGCTCGACACAATCCATGATCCGTGCGGGGCTCGAATCCGATGGTCACGCCGTTCATGCCTATACCTCTCCGCATTTGGCACGGTTTCACGAACGTATTCGTCTGGCAGGGGAACTGATCCGCGAAGACGACCTCATTGAACTCCTCGAACTTTGTGAAACCACCAATGCGGGCGAACCGATCACTTATTTCGAAATCACCACCTGTGCTGCGATCCAGGCTTTTGCGAACACACCCGCGGATTACACTTTGATGGAGGTCGGTCTCGGTGGCCGCGTGGACACCACAAACGTGTTCCGCAAACCCGAACTCTGCGTCATCACACCTGTGTCGATGGATCATACCCAATTCTTGGGTGACACACTGGCAAAGATCGCCTTTGAAAAAGCAGGCATTCTCAAACGCAATACCTTCTGCGTTGTGGGCCCCCAAGAAGAAGAAGCCCTAGAAGTCATAGAACAGCAAGCCTCCAAAGTTGGCGCAACGCTAAAAATTTACGGCCAGCATTGGCACGTATGGGAAGAAAACGGCCGCTTGATGTTCCAAGATGAAAACGGCTTATGGGATTTGCCTTTGCCTGCCCTGATTGGCGCGCATCAGGTGCAAAACGCCGGCGCTGCCATCATGGCGCTGCGTATGCTCGGCAAGTCCGAAGATGCCGCCATTGATGCCATGTTGAACGCCGAATGGCCTGCCCGTCTGCAACACTTAAAAACGGGTCCGCTGGTGGATGCAGCTGGCTCTGCTGAACTGTGGCTTGACGGTGGGCACAACGCCGCCGCTGGCGATGCCTTGTCCGAAGCATTGGAACGCCTGTCACCGCGCCCATTGCACATGGTCACAGGCATGCTGAACACCAAAGACGTAACGGGTTACCTCAAACCGCTCGCCAAAAATGCGGTAACGCTCCACGGTGTTTCCATCCCCGAAGAAATCAACACGCTCTCTGCCGAAGAAACCGTTGCTGCCGCCAAATCGGTTGGAATGGATGCTCACGTGGCCGACGATGTTGTTGCCGCAATCAGGACGATAACGGCGAAGGACCCTAATGCCCGTATCCTCATCTGCGGCTCGCTCTATCTCGCGGGCAACGTCCTGCGCGACAACGGCTAAAGCCTAAAACAGAAAAGGGCCCCCGAAGGAGCCCTAAATCTGTAATTTTGCAATGCGCTTAGATGTTCTCGTTGATCCAACCTTGGATCGCCGCCTTTGGGGCCGCGCCAGTTTTGTTAGATGTAACCGCGCCGTCCTTGACCAAGAACAACGCTGGGATGCCACGAACACCAAATTGCGCTGGAGAATTTGGATTTTCATCCACATTCACTTTTACAATTTTCACCTTACCAGCCATCTCATCGGACAGCTCTTCAAGGGATGGGCCGATTTGCTTACAAGGGCCACACCATTCTGCCCAAAAATCCACAACCACTGGAATGTCAGAGTTGGTGACTTCTTCTGCAAAAGTCGCGTCTGTTACTGATACTGTTGCCATTTTCTTTCTCCAAAAAGGGAATCTTTAACGTTGGCGCCAACCTATGAACCACAGCTCCGCGCGTCAAGATGTGGTGGGTGATTGTAACGCTTCCATCACGATGTCGTGGTTAATCATCATAACTTCGCGCGTTGCGGTCCACAAAACGGCCACATCCACAACCCGATCAGGATAGATTTGTGACACCGCCGACCGATATGCACCCAACTGGCGCAAAATTCCAATCGGCGTTTCACTTGGCGTGTCAGGAACCCTTGCATTGGTTTTGTAATCCACGATCAAAACCCGATCATCCGACACGATAATACGGTCAATAATCCCGTCCATCACATCGCCGTTCAGCTCTGGAATGCCGATGAAAACAGGAACCTCGGCCAATGTGTCAGGCGCAAAAACATAGGCCAAATCAGGATCATCCAGCACCGCTTCGGCCTCTGCTAAAACCGCGATAAACTCCGCCTCATCAACGGGTTCGCAATCGCCCGTTAACAACTGTCGTGCCTTGGCCACCCGATCTGACCTTGCCGATTTTACCAAATGCTCCAACAGCTTATGAACCTGTCTTCCCTTGCGCTTTGCGGTCTCTGGCTCCACGCCATCACCCCCGGCAACCACTTTGGCCCCATCCATCTTGCTGGGTGAAAACGTCTTTGCCACCTTCGCAGCTTCTGGTGCCTCCCGTCCAATCCATTCAGGCAGGTCTGGCGCGCTCGCCGATTTACCCGCCTCAGCCTCAAAGGTCTGTTCAGACCAGTGATGCAAAACCGACGAACAGGTCCCAACACCCGCAACATTTTGTGTCACAACAGGCAACCAATCGCTTTGTTTCATCGCATCAGCAACCAGATTGTACCAGCTTGATGCGACTTCTTTACCGCGATTCCCTGCACCCGCCACAACCAGCCACTGTTCCGCACGGGTCAACGCCACATACAGCAACCGCATCCGTTCTTGCTCGGCAAACTCCTTAGCCGCAGCCGCCCCCTGCATCTGCGCCGCAGGCATCAAGTCTTTGGGTGATTTCCACAAAAACCCACCCTCTTCCAGCGGCATAATCTGCGACGTATCCCGATTTCCTGCACGCACTTCGGTGTCAGGCAAGATCACAATCGGTGCTTCCAACCCCTTGGCCCCATGCACGGTCATCACCCGAATCTGCCCTGCCGCCGCGTCCATTTCGCGTTTAATCTCGACGTTGCCCGCCGCAAACCAGTTCAAAAATCCGGGCAAAGACGGCGCTTCTAATTGCTCATATCGCATGGCTTGAGACAGCAGCTCATCTATCCCGTCTTCCGCTTCCAATCCCAACCGCGCAAGAATATTTTCCCGCCCGTGATGCCGCGTCATAATCCGTTCGATTAACTCATAGGGCCGCAAGAAATCCGCTTGCTTTAGAACGTCACGCAACAACTTCAATTGTGCTGGATAAGCATCCTCAAAACCACGCAAACTCTGCCACAGCGTCACTTTATCTCCACGCTTATGGGCCACGCGGAACAAATCATCCTCGCTAAAACCAAGCAATGGCGACCGCAGCGCCTCGGCCAAGGACAAATCATCTTCGGGCAGGTCTGCGAACTTCAGCAAAGACAGCACATCACGCACTGCCAATTCCTGCCCCACGTTCAACCGATCCGCCCCTGCAACAGGCAGTTTTCGCGCCTTCAGCTCTTTAATAATATTGTGGAAAATCGGGCGGCGACCCTGCACAAGGATCAAAAAGTCGCTTGGCCGTACCGCACGGTTTTGACCAGGCAACTCCTGCCCAGATGACAAAAGCTGATCAACCCAACCCGCAACATTACGGGCCAAAATGATCTGGGGGTTGTCAGGGTCTGGCGTGTCAACGGGCTCAAACCACGGCGTGTCGTCTTCTGTTTTGACCTTTTCTTCGAACGGCCATAAATCCACGCGCCCAGGCAAGCGATCAAAAAACGGACGATGTAGCGATTTTTTGCGAAACCCTGTGCCAGCTTCTCCATCAAACACCCGATCCACGAGCCGCAAAATGGGATCAGCAGATCGAAACGAAAACGCCAAATCTCGTTCTTCTAAACGTTGCCCCACCGCTGACAGTCTGTCCGAAAACCGCTGTCGCATCACATCAAATTCCGCTGGGTCCGCCCCCTGAAAAGAATAGATCGACTGCTTTTCATCCCCCACAACAAACACGGTACGTTCGGTGGTTTGCCCGCCTTCGCCTGTGGTAAATTCATCCGTTAATCGTTTCACCACATCCCACTGGCTCGGCGAGGTGTCCTGTGCCTCGTCCACCAAAACGTGGTCGATCCCACCATCCAGCTTGTACAAAACCCATTGCGCTGAATTTGAATGAGACAACAGCGCACTGGCCCGCGCGATCAGATCATCATAATCCAGCCGCCCCGCATCCAACTTCCGCTGATCATACCGCGCTAGAAACGCATCCGAAAAGCCCGCCAAGGCTTCGGCCCGTTCCAACGCAAGATGGTTCACATACAGCCAATACGCCTCTTCTGTACGTTCCATAATTTCGTGCAAATCGGCAACCAGATCAGGATGCGCCTCACGACACGGCTTTTGCGATGGTAGCTTGTCGTATTTTGCTGAAAACGGCCCCGCTTTGGCGGTTGCACCATAAATCAACAAACCACCTGCTGCTTTCAAAAACCCATCTAGCGAATTGCTTTGCAATAGCTTTTCGATCTTGGCAACATCGGCAACGTTCGTTTGCTCTTCTGAAACAATCCGCGCAGTTTCTTGCAGCACTTGGCGCCCGTTTGCCCCGAGGATGGAGTCCATAATCTCATTTGGATTCGTGTTTGCCGCCCCAGCAAACATCTCGCGCACAACATCAATGCGCAACGTGTTCCGTTTGCTGGCAATCTCCGCCAACAACGCATCGGGTTCCAGCCCAGACATAAATCGCGCCAACCGATCTACTGCGGGCAAGCCCGTGCCAATGGCCAGCTCTTCCAAAATCTCGGCGCGCAGCAATTTGGCTTGCCGATCCTCCAACACCTCAAATTGGGGGGATACGCCCGCCTCTAACGGGAACCGCCGCAACAGCTTGTCACAAAATGAATGGATCGTTTGAATCTTCAACCCACCTGGCGTTTCCAGCGCATTTGCAAACAATCGCCGCGCTTGGCGCAAATCCGCATCGCTCAGCTTCTTCTCTTCGCCCAGCTGTGTCAGCGTTTCGCGAAGTTTATCATCCGCCATCATCGCCCATTCACCCAATCGTTCGAACAGGCGGTTCTGCATTTCGGACGCGGCGGCCTTGGTGTAAGTCAGACACAGAATTTTCTGCGGCGTTGTCCCATGCAGCAACAATCGTGCTACGCGGTCCGTCAAAACCCGCGTCTTACCCGATCCCGCATTTGCCGCCACCCAAGTGGACGCTTCTGGCTCCGCCGCGCGCACCTGCGCAAGGGTTGCTTCGTCAAACTGGGTCATGTCCGATCCCCCACTGGCACATCCTTGGGCGTATCACTTTCTTCCCACTCCCCCTTGCGGGCCAGATGATCGAACTCATAGGCGAACGCCATTTTTTGCATTCGTGGTCGGGATGGGAAACCCTTGTTTGGGTCCGCATACGCGGCAATCAAATCGGTTAATTCGGCCCAGACCGCGTTGGCCTCTGCCAATGATGTAGACTCGGGTTGTATATCCCCTGCTGCACTCATTGATTTACCGCTGAGCCCAATATATTCCAGCACCGACGGCTCGCCTGCTTCCACCCCGTCAAAACCACCAGCAACCGCAATCGCAGCCTCCAACTGCAATTGCTTTTTGAAATACTTGATCTCATCCGCGCTTGGGGGTGATCCCGATTTATAGTCATAAATCACCAATCCACCGTTTGTATCCTGATCGATCCGATCCGCCTTTGCCGTCAGGGTAAAGCCCAGCTCTGGAATGTGCCGCTGCCCTTCCACTTCTTGCTTTAACACGGTGCCTCGTTTGCGCCGATCCGCCTCGCCTTGCACAAACCACCCTGCAATCCGCGCCAATCGTGCCAGCCAAATGCGCTGCACGGCGGGCCAGGGCACTTCATCGCGCAACACCTCTTCGGCCACATCCAACAGCGCGGTGCGCGCGTCATCAGGCAACGTCTCTGGCCAGGTCTTCACAAACTTCTCCACAACCGCATGCAGTGCGATCCCACGGATCATCTCATCCGGTTCGCGCCCTAATGGATCGAGCCGCTTGAGCGCCAAAATCTTGGCCGCATAAACCGCATAAGGGTCACGGATCAGCCGCTCCACCTGCGTCACCGACAGGCGATCCAACCGTGCATTTGCGGGTGGCACTGGGGCAGGGCGCACCGCCAACGGAACCCGTTCCATTGGCCGATCCAGCAACCGCGCCAGATCAATCCAATGTTGCCCCTTCGCATTCATGGCTTTAACCGCGGCTTTGCCCGTATCCCCAAACCCATTCATCAGGTTCAGAATGCGCACCACCCATCGGGACGCCACAGTTGGCGCATCCCCATCCCGCACGGATCGGCTCAGCACCAATTCTCCCGCACCGCAGCCTTGCTGAAAATCATGGGCGGACAATCCCACCAAACGTTCAGGCGGCGGCAGGCCAATTTGCGCCCGCATGGCCCGATTAAGCCAAGGATCAGGACTTTCCACACCAGGCCAAACGCTGTCGTTCAACCCGCCAAGGATTACAATATCCGCACTTTCAACCCGTGCTTCCAACGTGCCCCAAATCGCAATACTTGGATGCGATGCACGCGCCTCGCGCACGGTTTCCGCGCCCAAAACTGTGCGAAACAGCGCCTGATAATCCGCCACCGAAAGCGGCCCCGCCGCGTCTGCTTCGCGTTCTAGTTTGGCAAAAACCTTTTGCGCTTCTTCCCCAGTTTCCAATTCCCACAAACGGTGCGGCACGGTACGCGACGGCCCCTGCGCCAGCGCTTCCGCTGCTTTTAAATGCGCGTTTAAAAATCCGTCGAGCCCGCCCTTTTCAACGCGTTCCAATGGCGCAAAACAGTCCTCAACCCAATCCGCCCAAACACGGCGCTCTGGCTCTTTCTTAAAGGTATCTGCCCAATCTTTAATGGCCTGAAAATCCACAAACGGCGCCCCACCGCGCAATTTCGCCCGTTCATATTCGCGGGCAAATCGGCGGCTGGACCCTTCGCCAATGGCGCTGTCCGTCAATGGATGTTTCAACAAAGATATCAGGTCCAGCGGTGTCACCGGCGCACCCATTGCCGCCGCAATCATGCGCAAATACACACCCGGTGGTGTCAGGTGCAGCGGGCGCCCCGCGCTGTCATCTGGCAGGATTTTCCACCGTTGTAACGTAGCGGTCACCCGCCGCGTTAACGTCCGATCAGGCGTGATCAAAACCGCCTTTTGCCCTGTCTCCGCCGCCTCTCGCAATCGTAAGGCAAGGGCGAGGGCTTCCGTTTGGGGCGTATCTGCTTCGATCAAAGAAACCCCATCAATCGCAGCATCCAGCGTGCCAATCAACTTTGGCCCTTCATCCAGCCATTGATCGGTAAAAGGCGCAGGTCGCAACGCCAGTGAAATCACCGCATTTCGCGCAGCGTTCGCAGGCATCCCATCGCTCCAATTCGCGACATCAGCCAACGCGACACCCGCCCCTTTGCAAAATACCGCAAGCGCCGATTGCGGATGGTCCAGTGGCACATTTTCACCCGTCAACGCATCCCAATTTTCCGCTGACAATTCACGATCCAAACCAGGCAAAACCACTGCGCCGTTTGGCAGCGCCGCAACGGCTCGCATAAACAACGCCGTTTCCCCACGCGACCCCGTAGAGCCGATCACCAAAATTGGATGCTCAGGCGGATCTATCGCCCATTTCGCCGCAAACGCTTCTGCCGCTGCCCGTTGGCGATCTTGCGGATCAGTTGGCGTTCCAGTGTTTAAATGCTGCGCCAAAATGTTCAAAAACCGCAGGCTTCGACCCCAGTGTTCAGAATGGCTTTCAACGTCGATATCCGTCAGTCTGTCAAACGCAATGCCTTCGCCCTGCATCTCATCCAAAACCCCAGCCAACGATTTTGCCAAATCGAATTTCGCCGATTGGGGTGCAACGGTTTCATCTGCTGCCAACAACGCGCCAACCGCCTGCGCCAATGTCAATTCGCGGCGTAATTTTGAAATAGGATCGGGCAGGGCACGTGGCAGATCAGGATGGTTTGCAATATCTGTCACTACTCGAATTTTTGGCAACAAAACCGCCCCTTGCGCGGCTAACAGCTCCTTTAACCGCCGCGCCATACGCTGCGTGTTCACAAATATCTCGATCCGCGCCAAATCCTCAGGCGGCGTCCCCGCTAATCGCGATGTCAAACCCGCCACAAAGCTCTTGGAAAAATCACACCCAATCGGGATGGCGAACACACGGGGCTTTTCGCTCGCATCAAACATTGGCCAAAACCCGTTCCGCCACACTGATCCCTTCAGGCCGCCCGACGTCCACCCAACGCCCCTCATAAGGCAGGCCAAAGGCCCGACCCTTTGCAATCATCTGATCCCAAATCAGGTTCAACGAAAACGCATTTTGGGAAACCTCCGCCAGCAAATCCGTTTTCAAAATCTGCACACTCCCATACACAAACGGCGCGGATTTACGGCGTCCACGGCGTTCAATTCGGCCCATTTCATCCAAATAGAAATCACCAGCCCCTGAATATTCCACTGTATTTTCCACGGGAATAAGCGTCAGCAGTGCATCCATCGTGTCTGGATCCCACGCGGCTTGCAACGCATCCACAGGATTGGGCCCAGCATAGATCACATCAGAATTCAGCGTGAAAACAGCCCCATTTCCCAGTACAGACAACGCATTTTTCAATCCGCCGCCCGTTTCCAAAACCTCCGGCTCTTCGCGCAGGCAAACCACATTGCGATCCGCAAGATAATCCTCCAACTGGGCTGCGCGATAATGGGTGTTTATCACTACCGTCGACACATCCGACAACAGGTCCAACGCATGATCAATCAAAGGCTTGCCAGCGACAGGGATCAGGGGTTTGGGCAGGGTATCTGTCAACGGCGCCATACGCGTTCCAAATCCAGCGGCAAACACCATCGCGCGATCAATTGGCATTCATCAGCTTTCGAATTTGTGATTGCATCGCCAAATTTGGCTCTGGCACATTCTGTGCGATCCACTCGCGTAAATCGGCCAATGCGGGATCGGTTAAGTCCCGCTGCAAATGCGCCCAAACACGGGGCATATATTTGAGGTAATCTTTCTTTTTGTCCCGCAAACACAACCGTGTAAAAATACCAATAATCTTGATATTTCGCTGCGCTCCCAAAATGTTATAGGCTGTTTCAAACGCCGCTGAATCCACCCCGCTGCCCGCAATATACCGATCCAACATCTCTCGTTGCAGGGCTGGTGACGTGTCACGCCTCGCGTCTTCCAACAAGGACACCAAATCATAGGCGGGATGTCCTACCAACGCGTCTTGATAATCCAGCAAACCAATCCGCTGCACCCCTGCGCGATCAGGCAGCCAAATCAGATTTTCGGAATGATAATCCCGCAAAACCGTCACATAAACTTCGTTCAAGATTTTTCCACAAGCCTCTGTAATCAAATGACTAAACTGATTAACAATCTCAACACTTGTGTTCTGCCCCGTCGCCGCTGGCAAATACCAATCCGTCAAAAGCTGTGCTTCACGCAGATACGTTGCCCCATCATAAGGTAATACATCTTTCGCAGGTTTTACGTCTTTCAGATCAATCAAAACATCAACAGCGGCTTTGTATAGGGGGCGTTCCAGCGTGGCATCATTTGCACACAACCGTGCAACAAGGTCATCGCCAAAATCTTCCAGTAACAAGAATCCGTGCTTCGCGTCCGACGCCAAAATCTTGGGCGCAGACAGCCCTGCTGCCAACAGCCACTCGGTGATCTGCACAAACGGCTTGGTGTCTTCGCCCTTTTCGGGTGGTGCGTTCATCAAAACGGCGTGGCCCAGCGTGGCATCTTGCAAACGGTCATAGCTGCGGTTCGATGCGTCGCCTGCCAACAATGCGCGCTCCGCATTGGCCCATCCGGCGTCTTTTAAAAAGGTGGTTATCAGGCTGGATCGGTCTGGCACGGTGTCACTCCGTCGGGGTGTTCAAATACTCTAGCAGAGCGATCACACTGTCCCACTTGCTGTCCGTCCATTCAAGAGAAACTCGACGACGGTCCTCATCAATCGTGTCCAAATGCAGCGACAGTGCATTTTGAGGCCGCAAATTGCCCAACCGTTCAGGCCATTCGATCAAACAAATGTCCTCTTCCAACGCTTGATCCAGACCCAGTTCATAAATCTCATCCACGGATGACAACCGATACAAATCCGCGTGCCAAATTTGCACATCATCCAGCGGATAAACCTGCACCAATGTAAATGTGGGCGATGGCACATCTTCAACCGCATCGACGGTGCGCAAACGGGCCAAAATACATGCCCGGGCCAGCGCCGTTTTCCCCGCGCCAACATCGCCCGACAGCAAAATCGTATCACCCGCAGAGACCGCGTCTGCCAGCGTTTGGCCCAATTGATTGGTATCGTGGATCGAGGATAAAACGAAGGATTTTTGCATGGCCGCCTGAAACAATGAACTGCCTGTTCCTACGCCCATCCCCGCAGTCTTTGCAACGGGGAAGGTTCAATTCACCAACTCCATCGTTGCATCCTGGCGTGTGTCTTCCTGAAATTCGCAAAATACATACCCATCCGAAATGGGCGACACAATCATCGTAATATCTTGGCCCGATTTTAGCGTAACCGTCGCCTGCCACTGGCTCCGCTCAGAGATATCATTCACAAAATTCCGAAACTCCCCCCACACTGGCGTCGGTTTGCTGTGCTTCTGGAACACGCGGCTTACATCGTTCACGGTTGTGGGGCTAATGGACGTGGACAAGGAACAGTCCCACATCGCATCAAACCCATCATTGGCATAAGACAGCTCCCCTGCCTGATCGAAAATCGCCACTGCACCAGACAGATTTTCAAATGCGGAATACAACTGGCGTAACTCGGCACGATACTTTGCCTCAAGCGCGGCCGTGCGCGAAATGTCCTCAAACAACAACGCCGCTCCCCCTTGCGGATGGGGGCGGCCCGTCACGCGGTAAATGTGGCCTGATGGCAAGGCCCAATCCACCTCGTACTTCCCTGTAAACGCCCCACTTTCCAGCTCGGCAAATTCGTGACGCAAGGTGGTGAAATCCTTTGGCTCTGGGATCGCCCCGTCATTGCGCAGCCGGTCCAAAAACGCCCGCATACTCGGTTGTCGTGCCAACCAATCAGGAGCCAACCCCAACAACGTGGATAAGGCAGGATTAAACAGGGTCAAATCGCGCTTTTTGTCAAACACGGCCAACCCAATCGGCAGGTGTGCAAATGTAGACGCCAACGTTTGCACAAACCGTTTCAGCGCCCCATCAGTTTCCACCAACGCTGTGGCATCAAGGGCATAAAACACCGTCTTGGACCCAATCGTTTGTGATTGCAGGGTATAATTTTTTGCCGCCTGCGCCCGCGCGTTTTGCAAATCATAGACAATTGTTCCTATTTCTGGCTTCAGCACGTTGGATTGCACAAATTCGACACGCCCTTGAAAGGGTTTCTTTGGGTCAGACAAATGAGTCCTGCAAAAATCATTCTGCCAAAGAACTTTATCTTCGTGTTCTATCCATATGGAAAAAGGCGCATTTTGCGCAATGGCGCAAATGGAATTAACCTGCGCATCTTTGGCGTGCCCACCCATCGGCATCAGCCAAGACAAACATGTGCCTAAACCGAACAAAAACACCAAAAGCATTAGTACAGATGTATCAAACACCACGAACGCACCCTCATGTGATAAGGTGCGCTTAGTTTTTGGTAATATGTATTAATTTCGCGTTAACGGATCAGCCACGCACGGGGATATGCTGGTTTTCGCCAACGCCACCTGATTTATCGACTTCGATATCTGATCGGGCCCATCGCACGTTCACAATGGCGCCCGTGGCCCCTGCCATGGCCTGCATGGCCGCTGTTTGATTGTTCAACGTGTACCCATCTGGCGTTCCGTTGGTAAACGTCAGCTCGGCCCCCGTCCGCTCCAACATCGTTTTCGCAATAAACAGGCCCAGACCCATGCCCTCGTACTCGGGTCGCGACACATCTTTTGTCCCAGATGCTTTGCGCTTGCTCAGAAACGGATCGCCAATGCGGCCCAGCAAATCACTGGGATAGCCCGCGCCATCATCACCCACCACAACCCGAATGGATGTTTCGCTCCAAACGGTTTGCACCCACACGGTGGACGACGCAAAATCCACCGCGTTTTGCACCAAATTGCGCACCCCGTGAATAAATTCAGGGTTACGCAACGCCAGTGGAATAATGTCCAAACGCGGCATATCCGTATGCCCGTTGTATAAAAACTTTATCTCAATGCCGCGGTTTTCATGCGGTTCTGCGGCCTCTTGCACAATGGCAGTCAGGGGTGCGCGTTTCAGATGCAAATCATCTTTGCCCGCCCGACCCATGTCGCGCAAAATCTCGCGCAGCCGATCCGCCTGTGATGTGATCAACTCTGCATCTTCGCGCAATTCAGGATTATCGGCCAATTCTTCCGACAGTTCGGATGCCACCAATTTAATCGTTGCCAACGGTGTCCCCATTTCATGCGCGGCAGCGGCCACAACTCCGCCCAAAAGCGTCAATTGATGCTCCCGTGCCAGCGCCATTTGCGTCGCAGACAAAGCCTGACTCATGGAAAAGGT
Source organism: Amylibacter sp. IMCC11727 (assembly GCF_029854195.1). Classification (NCBI taxonomy): domain Bacteria; kingdom Pseudomonadati; phylum Pseudomonadota; class Alphaproteobacteria; order Rhodobacterales; family Paracoccaceae; genus Amylibacter; species Amylibacter sp. IMCC11727. The sequence continues at coordinate 142,576 of NZ_CP122960.1, read as the reverse complement.
TTCATTTGTCACCCGCCGCGCATAGCCCCCCACAAACAGAATCCCGATCAGCAAAGCCGCCCAATACCCTGCGACAAATAGGTCCGGAAGTGCGATCACCTCGCCAGAGTTCTGATGCAACGGCACATTGTAAAACGGCAAGATACTGATCGCAGCCAAGGCAACGCCACCAATCAATAACGTTGCATTCAGCCGCAAAACCGTGGCTGCAATTGTGACTGGAGCCAAAATTAGCAAGGCAAACGGGTTGCTCAACCCACCCGTCAAATACAGCAAAAACACCAGTTGCCCCAAATCAAACAACAGCGTTAGCATTGTTTCCCTTTGTGATAACCGCTTGTTTTCAGGCAAAATAAACGTGGCCGCCAAATTGAAAATAACGGATGCCCCAATCGCAGCCACCGTTAATCCCAATTGCAATTCCAAATCCAAAACATAAAACGCAACGGCAATGGCCACGCATTGTCCCGCAATCGCCAGCCAGCGCAAATTGATTAATGTGCGCAGACGCACCCATTCACTGCGGGCCGTGTTGGGAAAGATTGCCTTGGTAGGTTCGGCCATGTGGTGTTCAATCCTCAAACAGTTGTGACTTTTTGGCGTCTTGCCGTTTGTCGCATAACCGTCATCTCTGGTGCAACGCCCGATCCGCGAAAGGAACCGAACCATGCAAAAACCTATCGCCATTACGGCCGCCGCAGTCATCGCGCTGGGTATCGGCGCTGGAACCTACGTTGCGTTCTTTGCACAACCAACCCAATGCAGCGGCAGCACAATCGCTGGCGGCAAAGCGGCCATTGGCGGCCCGTTTGAACTGGTGGATCACACAGGTCAAACCGTAACCGACACAGATGTCATCACAGGCCCGACACTTGTTTACTTTGGCTTTACATACTGCCCCGATGTCTGCCCTTTGGACACCGCTCGCAACGCCGAAGCGATCGATATTTTGGATGGTATGGGCCACGATGTGAAACCCGTGTTCATCAGCATTGATCCAGACCGCGACACGCCGCCCGTTCTCGCCGATTTTGTCGAAGTGCTTCACCCCAAAATGGTTGGCCTCACAGGAACCCCTGATCAGGTCAAAGCGGCCTCAAAAGCGTATAAAACGTACTACCGTAAAAATGGCGAAGGCGAAGATTACCTGATGGACCACAGCACGTTCAGCTATCTCATGGGACCAGAAGGATTGATCGAGTTTTTCCGCCGTGACGTTCCAGCACAAGAATTGGCAGACACCACCGCATGCTTCATCAACCAATCCTAAGGCGGCGTTTGACCATTTGGAATGAGAGTTCTATTTGTTAAACCATAGTAAAAGGGGCGCACCATGTCTGACATTGAATTAAGAGAAATCGGCGAAGACAATTCTTTGATGATTTTGGATGACGACGAACCATTTCGCCGCCGTCTGGCCCGCGCCATGGAAAAGCGTGGTTTCAACCCAACCGCACTGGAATCAGTGGCCGCAGGACGCGCCTTTTGCACCGCTACACCGCCCGCTTATGCCGTTGTTGACCTTCGACTCGAAGATGGCACAGGCCTAGATGTGGTCGAAGTTCTGCGCGCCAAACGGGCCGATGCCAAAATTATCGTGCTAACAGGATACGGCGCCATTGCCACCGCAGTCGCCGCCGTGAAAATTGGCGCGACAGATTACCTGTCAAAACCCGCCGATGCCAAAGACGTCACAAACGCGCTCTTGGCCCAGCCAGGCGACAAACCACCCCCACCAGAAAACCCAATGTCTGCGGATCGCGTGCGTTGGGAACATATTCAACGCGTGTTTGAGCTTTGTGATCGCAATGTGTCTGAAACCGCACGTCGTTTGAACATGCACCGCCGCACATTGCAGCGCATTTTGGCTAAGCGCAGCCCGAAATAACCAGCGGGTTAAGCCACTTGATGCAACCATTTTTTGAAAGTCCGCAATGACGGGCTTTCAAAGTTTTTGCGCGTTACGATGTGATACCCCAACCCATCTGTCTTCAGCCGACAGACCGCCTGAAATTCGCCGCTGGTGATTTTGTGGTCGATCAAAGAACGCGTAATCGCCGACACCCCAAGCTTTGCACTCACGCCTGCAAAAACCAAATCGCTTGATTCCAACGTATTCACCTGCGCCGATTTCAAATCAAACCCTTCGGATTGAACAACCAGCCGCCGCTCGCGTGCATAAATGCGTTCAAAGAACCACGTCAAACCCACCAAATCCGCCATTGAATTCGCATTTGGATTGTTAATCAGCTCGGGATGTCCAACCACAACCAAATCCCCACTGGTCAAATACTCTACATCACAACCGGCCCACGACCCATCTCCAAACCGAATGGCCATATCCACATTGTCCTTGGCCAGATCGACCAATTTATAGGTTGGGCTGATGTTCACCGTAATATCGGGATGTTTCTCCCAAAACGATCCAATGCGCGGCATCAACCAACTGGTCGCAAAGGCAGGGGTCACTGAAATTGTAAGCGGGCGATCAACACCCAACTGGCGAATATCCTGCACCCCATTGGCAATTTCGCCAAACCCAGCAACCAATCGTGCGGCCAATCGTTCTCCCGCATGGGTCAGGGCAATGCCACGGCCCGCTCGAACCACCAAAGACTCCGAAAACTCCGCCTCTAGGCCGCGCACATGTTGTGCAATCGCCGCATGTGTAACGTTCAGCTCTGCCGCAGCTTTGCTAAAGCTCAGCAGCCGCGCCGTGGCTTCAAACGCCCGAAGCGCAGACAGGGAAGGGATTTCACGCCAATCCATTAAAATGATAGTTCAGCTAACATTACAGAAATATTCCAGATTCGATTGGCAAAGGCAAGTTTGTTAGAAAGAGAACAGAAACAGAAAAGGAGAACACCATGTTCAACGCTATCGCAAACACACTTTTCCTTGCAACTCGCAACGATGAAACGGCTCCAACACACAGATCTGAACTGCGCTGCCACGAAGACCGCAAGCGCGAAGAACTGCACCGCCAACAGCTGAATGCGCGGTTTTACAACCGCCGCGCTTAAATCTTAACTATCATTCAGATCGTTAAACACCTCAAGAAACGCACCCTTTGATTCCATCGGAGGGTGCGGGCGCAAACTGCGGCGCGGGATGTCATCAAACACAGGCTTCCCAAACAGTTTATCCGCTTCTTCCTTGGAAAACCCCGCAATCTCGACCGCCTCAAGCCAAGCCGATATCTTATCCGCCCGCTTGATCCCTTTTTTGATATTCGCTGGAATCACCGCAGGCAAACCAAACCGCAAATGAATCGCCGCCGTCAGACGTTTATCCATTTCCTCATATCCAGGTCCAACGGCCGCCTTCACAGGCGAAATCATGTCCCCAATCACATATTCAGGCGCATCATGCAGCAACGCCGCCAACTGCCATTTGCGCTCTGCCTTGGGGTACAACCGCCGAAACAATTCCAGCACAAACACCGAATGTTCCGCCACAGAATAGGGATAATCCCCGTTCGTTTGCCCGTTCCACCGCGCCACAAACGCCAAACCATGAGCAATGTCTTCGATTTCGATATCCAGCGGCGACGGATCCAACAAATCCAACCGCCGCCCCGATAACATCCGCTGCCAAGCCCGTGGTTGTGGCATAGTCTGATCCTTTTTTCTGCGCTTTCACAAACTAACCCAAAAGCGAAACAGAATAGAACCCACATCACACCATTCGATGCACCCAATCAAAACAACTGATGTCGCAGGCTGTCCGTTATTGTTGCCAGCAAACCTGTTCTTTGCTAGAGCCAGCCCAAGTTTTAGAGGGGCAATGCGGCCCCACCCACAAAAGAAAGACTGTAAGATGAGCAACGACTATTTCGTCAAAGACATCTCCTTGGCTGAATTTGGCCGCAAAGAGCTGGATATCGCTGAAACAGAAATGCCAGGCCTGATGGCCCTGCGCGAAGAATTTGGCGACAGCCAGCCGCTGAAAGGGGCGCGGATTGTCGGCTCTTTGCACATGACGATCCAGACGGCTGTTCTGATCGAAACACTCACAGCACTTGGCGCAGATGTGCGCTGGGCATCCTGTAACATCTTCTCCACCCAAGACCACGCCGCCGCTGCCATCGCCGCCGCTGGCATCCCTGTGTTCGCGGTAAAAGGCCAAACATTGGAAGAGCACTGGGACTACCTCGATAAATCCTTCCTGTTCGAAGATGGTCCAAACCTGATCCTTGACGATGGTGGCGATGCCACACTGTACATCCTTCTGGGTGCCCGCATCGAAGGCGGCGAAGAGTTTGGCGTGCCTCAATCCGAAGAAGAAGAAGCAATCCAAGCGCAAATCAAAAAGCGTATGGCAGCCTCCCCTGGTTGGTTCACCAAGATGAAAGGCCAAATCGTTGGCGTTTCCGAAGAAACCACAACAGGTGTTCACCGCTTGTACGAACTGCACAAAAACGGCGAACTGCCATTCCCAGCGATCAACGTGAACGATTCTGTAACCAAGTCGAAATTCGACAACAAATACGGCTGTAAAGAATCCCTCGTGGACGGCATCCGCCGCGCGACAGACACAATGATGGCAGGTAAAACCGCTGTTGTCTGTGGCTATGGCGATGTTGGCAAAGGCTCCGCTGCTTCCCTTCAAGGTGCTGGCGCCCGCGTGAAAGTGACTGAAATCGATCCAATCTGTGCGCTTCAGGCCGCCATGGACGGCTTCGAGGTAACAACACTCGAAGACGCCGTTGCAGATGCAGACATCTTCATCACCACAACTGGCAACAAAGACATCATCCGCATCGAACACATGCGCGAGATGAAGGACATGGCCATCGTTGGCAACATCGGCCACTTTGATAACGAAATTCAGGTGGCAAACCTCGCCAACCTGAAAATGACAAACATCAAAGACCAAGTAGACATGTACGAAATGCCATCTGGCAATCGTATGATCCTCTTGTCCCAAGGTCGTTTGCTGAACCTTGGCAACGCCACAGGTCACCCATCCTTCGTGATGTCTGCGTCTTTCACCAACCAAGTGTTGGCGCAAATCGAATTGTGGACCAAAGGCGACGAGTACAACAACGAAGTCTACATCCTGCCAAAACATCTGGACGAGAAAGTAGCCCGCCTGCACCTCGCCAAAATTGGCGTGAAATTGACAGAGTTGTCGAAAGATCAAGCCGACTACATCGGTGTCACAACCGAAGGTCCATTCAAGCCAGAGCATTACCGCTACTAAGCAAACTGCTTGAATTAAAAAATTATCGTGTAACAATAAGGCCTAGCATTATGCTAGGCCTTATTGATTCTGGATATTGTGATGAACCTGTCGACCACCCGCAGATATGACCTTGACTGGTTGCGGGTCATTTTGTTTGGCATCCTCGTGCCATATCACGCGCTCATCGGCTTCGTCAGCTACGGCCACACAGTATACGGCTATCGCAACCAAGACGTGGGTGGTGATCTGGCCGAATTTACGGTCTTTGCCTTTCACGCATGGCGGCTGTCTGCGTTGTTTCTTATCTCGGGGGTTGGAACGTATTTTTTGATGCGCAACAAAGGCGTCGGCGCCTTTGTTCAAAACCGCACCCTGCGGTTGCTTTTGCCGCTTCTTATCGGTGCAGTGTTCTGGAACGCTGTCACCAGCTACTACCAAGTCACTGCAAACGGCGAAGACTGGACCTTCCCTGCATACTTTTGGCATCGCCTCCAAAACCTAACACTCCGCAGCCAAGGTCATCTTTGGTTCTTGGTCAACCTGTTCCTCTATTCGATCCTCTCGATCCCGTTGATGTTCTGGCTCTTGAGCTCCAGCGCAATGGCCCACACACTTATTCCCACACTTGCAATTGCCGCGATCCTGATCGGTGCGCTGATAATCAAACCGTATGACACGACGCTCTATCGCCTGCGTTGGACGGCCCCCGTATATTGGGCCTATTACATCCTCGGTTTCTGGTTCATGACACTGCCCACTTCTGCTTGGGGTCAACTCGCGCGGCTTAAATGGCCAGCTCTCGTTTGCGCAATCCTCACACTCGCCAGCCTTGGAGCAATCCTTGCCAGTTTTGGGGAAAACACCGACGCCATGAACATGACGATCAACGGCGGTTGGGCACAAAACGGCGGCTCCATTTTCACGCTTTCCACAACGGGATATTCACTGCTCTATGCGCTCAACACCGCGCTTTGGTGCAGCGCCATCTTTGCGTTTGGATACACCTTCTTGAACCGAAACGCTGTGGTTTTACCCTCTCTCAACCGAGCCGTTTACCCGTTCTATATCTTCCATTTCCCCGTGTTGATGATCGGCCTATTCTATCTGCGATTTGTGTCGTGGCCTTGGGGTATCGAATTCTTAATCCTGACAATCGGAACCTTCGCCGTGACAGGCATCATCGTTTGGCTCTGTGATCAGCTCCCTTTCATGCGCCCGCTGGTCGGCTTGTCCCTACGTAAACCCACCTAAAACCCCCTGCAAACAGGACCAATCACGCCAATTTTGCAACAAAACCACCCCGCCCCCTTTTTTTGCGCGGCCACATCCCCTACATTTTGCATGGGGGAGGAAGCAAAGGCTCCTTCTAAACATCAACGCTTAAAGGAGCACACAATGGGAAAACGCGACGATTTGATCGCCCAGTATGCAGACGATCTGAAAAACAAATGTGGTATGACACCAGACATGGATCTTTTGACCAAGGTAACAATTGGCTGTGGCCCATCCATCTATGACGCTGACGCATCCACCGTTGCAGGCACCCAAGCCTCCGAACTGGAAACAGTAAAGAACAACTTCTTGATCAAAAAGCTCGGCCTGTCCGCCAGCGATGATCTGGATGGCGCAATCGCCAAAGTCATCGAAACATATGGCCAATCCGAGCGGAACAAATACCGCGCGGTTATCTACTACATGCTGACAAAGCATTTCGGCAAAGAATCCGTTTACGGCTAATCTTTGATCGATCAAAAAAATCGGGGCGTCCAAACGGGCGCCCTTTGTTTTTCGGACCAAAATGCGACCTGATCCTCAACCTCCAAAACGCCCGCTCAGTTTGGGCCGTCTAATCGGCGGATTGTTCTTGCCGCTGGTTGTACTGGCGTTTGGCGCGGCGGCGTTGCTGTACCACCCTGACACTCCACTCCCTGATCCGTGGAACCCGACAACACCTCTTGATCCAATGGCCGAAGTCACACCACTCACGCACTGGAAATTATCCAAGGCTGTGTCCGATCCGATGCTATGCTGGGCCGCGTTATCCGCATCCGGAACCATTTATTCCACCCGCGAAGATCAGAACAATTCAGACAGCTGTCACATCCGCACACCAACACGGATCACACGCATCGACGCGACCCGTCTTAACCCTGTCGAAACCCGTTGCGAAATCGCGCTGCGCTGGGCCATGTGGGATCGTCACGGCGTTCAAACCGCGGCGCGAAAACATCTCGGATCTTCGGTGACACGGGTCCACCATTTCGGCAGCTATTCCTGCCGTAAAATCGCAGGCAGCAATCGGATGAGCCAACATGCCACCGCCAACGCCATCGACATTTCAGGATTCGATTTGGCTGATGGCACCAAAATCCGCCTCCGTAATGATTGGGATGGCCCCGCAGACAAAGCCGCCTTTTTACGCGATGTGCGCAACAGCGCCTGTTCGTGGTTCGGCCTCGTCCTCAGCCCCGATTACAACGCCGCACATCACGACCATTTCCACATGGACCAAGGCCGTTGGGGCCGCTGCCGTTAAAACAACGTCAGCACAATGCCGATTACCGTACAGCCAACGGTCGAATACATCCCATCAATCAGCGTCAGTGCAAACGGACGCTGCGCAAACCCATAATTTGTGGCCAGCCAGGGCACGGCGATAAACAGCCCTAAACCGAACCCGCTTACACCGCCCAGCCACACCGTATCCACACCCGATGTTACAAAAATATGCCGCGTCATACCGGCGACCAAAATCACGGCAACAAGGCTGATGACATAAGGAACAGGGTTGCTGCGGTTAATAGTGTCTTCGGTCAACCCATTGGCCGCCATCCACGGCTTGGCCATAACCGAATACCAAACAGCGCCCCATGCAAATGCGGCCAAACCAGCAACGATAACTGCAACAAATTCCATGATGTCCCTCCTTTGGATACGGAAATCATGCGCCAGCTTACGCTTTCAGTCCACCCATTTGGCACACCAACGCCCATTCCTCGGGCGTCACAGGCTGCACGGATAGGCGCGAGTTCTTAACCAAAACCATATCCGCCAGTTTAGGCTCCGCCTTCACCATATCGAGCGTAACAGGATGCGGCACAGGCTCCACCGCCTTGATATCCACACATTCCCAACGCGGATCATCAGTGGTGCTATCAGGATGAATCGTCGCGCAAACTTCAACGATCCCTACAACCGCCTTTTCTTTCATTGAATGATAGAAAAAGCCGCGATCCCCAATCTCCATGGTGCGCATAAAATTGCGCGCCTGATAATTGCGAATGCCATCCCATTCCTCGCCCACGTCACCTTTGGCAACCTGCTGGTCCCAACTCCACGTATTCGGTTCCGATTTAAACAACCAATACTGCATCGCTTATCCTTCCCGCTTCAGAGGCCGCGACATCAGGGTCGCCAGCGCCTCGGTGATCTGTTGGCGTTCATTCAAAACATCCGCCACCGCTTGTGCAATGGGCATTTCAACCCCCGCAGTGGTGGCCAACGACAGCACAGCCTCGGCTGTGGCAACGCCTTCGACCGTTTTGCCCGTGCCAAAGGTTCCAGCCCGCCCCAACTGCTCTCCAAAGGCAAAGTTACGCGACTGCAGCGAAGTACAACTCAGCGCCAAATCCCCGAACCCAGATAACCCCATCAACGTCTCTGTCTGCGCCCCAAGTGTCCCAGCCAACCGCGCCAACTCGGCAAAGCCCCGCGTCATCAATGCCGCGCGCGCACTCTCACCCAGCCCCGCCCCCACAACAATGCCACAGGCAATGGCATAAACGTTTTTCAACGCTCCACCCAATTGCACCCCTGTCACATCGGGCGTCAGATACAGGCGCAAACTTTGGGTCGACAGTGTTTCTTGCAACCGCGATCCCAACGCCGCATCTGCGCAGGCAATGGACAACGCCGTTGGCATCCCCTTGGTCATTTCAGTGGCAAATCCGGGCCCAGACAAAACTGCGGTTTGCGCCCCATCCAAAACCTGCGTTTGTAATAACCCTGTTTCGCCTTCGATTCCTTTGGCGCACAGAACCACAGGTGCTTTGGTGGAAAATCCGCTATCGTTCAAAAACCCGCGCAATCGTTGTGCAGGCAATACCATCAACACCACATCCGCCCTTGAAACCGCGGCCAAATCCGTGGTCACATGCAACCCATCTGGCAGCGGCACGCCGGGCAAATACCGCACGTTCTGACGATCCGATTGCATGGCCGAAACTTGCGCTGCATCCCGCCCCCACAGGGTAACATCTGCGCCACCCAAACGCATCACGCTCGCCAATGCCGTTCCAAACGCACCCGCGCCAATCACCCCAACATGCGTCATGCCTTGGCCCCTTTCTTACCTGACCCCAGCATCGGCGCAGCTGTGCGATCCAGCGGCCAACGGGGCCGTGCCGAAAGGCTCATGTCATCCACGTGCCCATCTGCAAATCGCTCAAGCCCCGCCCAAGCGATCATCGCCGCGTTATCCGTGCAATATTTCAACGGTGGGGCCAGAAATTGAAACCCTTGCTCATCCGCCACATCTTGCAACGCCGCGCGAATAACCGAATTGGCCGCAACACCACCCGCCACTGCCAACGTTGTCTTCGCGCCAAACGCCTTACACGCACGGCGCGTTTTCTCCGCCAAGGTATCCGCCACCGCCACCTGAAAGCTGGCACATAAATCACGTCGATCCTGCACAGTGATCCCACCTTGATCCGCAACCAATGTATCCCGCGCCCGCCGCAACGCGGTCTTTAATCCAGAAAAAGACATGTCCATATCGGGCCGATCCAGCAAGGGCCGCGGAAACTTAAACCGCTTCGCATCGCCCTCCAATGCCTCGCGCTCAATCAACGGCCCACCAGGATACCCCAACCCCAACAACTTGGCCGATTTATCAAACGCTTCTCCTGGGGCGTCATCAATTGTGCCACCCATGCGCGTAAATTCATCTGGTCCATACACGCCCAAAAACTGGCAATGCCCACCAGACACCAGCAACATCAAATATGGATATTCCTCCCCATCCGTCATGCGCGGCGTCAACGCGTGGCCCGCCAAATGGTTCACGCCCACCAGCGGCTTACCCGATCCAACGGACAGCCCCTTTGCACACATGACACCGCTCATCACGCCGCCAATCAGACCCGGCCCTGATGTCACCGCAATTGCATCCACATCGGCCAGCGTGAAACCCGCCTCATCCAGCGCACGCTCCACACATAAATCCAAACGCTCCGCATGGGCGCGTGCCGCGATTTCAGGAACCACACCGCCAAAATCCGCGTGCAACTGTTCCTGCCCCCAAACTACAGAAGACAGCACATCACCCGCTCCGCCAACGGCCCCGCGAACAATAGCGGCGGCTGTGTCGTCACAACTGCTTTCCAGCCCCAAAATCGTGTAAATCTGCGTCATTGCCAATCCGCGCTCACCGTGGTTTTCTTGTTCAGCAGGTAACATTTGCACCCCGCCACAGCAATGGTCCCATCACATCCATGTCCAAACCAACGATCCTCATGATCCGCCCCTTGCAACAGGCCAAGGATTTCATCGCGGCCTTTTGCGATCAAACAGGACGCGAGCCAACGGTCCACTACGCACCGATCTTGGACATTTCACCGCGCATATGCGCCCCATTGCCAAAAAACACGCAATACCTGCTGTTTTCATCCGTGAACGGCGTCACCTATTTCGCAGACCAATCAGAAGACCGCACCATTCCAGCCCTGTGCGTCGGCGATGCCACACAGGCAGCAGCCCAAACTGCAGGCTTCAAAGCGGACTCCGCTGATGGAACCGCCCAAGACCTGTTAAATCTGGTTAAACGCCGCGCAACACCGTCTGATGGCCCTATAGTGTATGTATCAGGCGCGACAGTGGCTCATGATATCGCCGAAACCCTCGTGGCAAATGGATATCAGGCAGAACGACGCGTTGTTTACGCACAAACCACCATCCCGCTTTCTCAAGCCGCACTCGATACACTGTCCGCGCCAACGCTCATTCCCATCATGTCCCCCAACACCGCACGCGCTTTTGCGGATCAAGTGGCCCACTGTGATCTGACGCAGGTTACGATTTTGTGCATTTCAGAAAACGCCCGCCGTCCACTTGCCCACCTCAATGCGAAAACCATCATCGCCAATGCCCCCACACGCAGCGCGATGATTACAGCACTGTCCCACCTTTTGTAGCAGGTTTTTTAACGCATATCGCACAGCAGAAAGCTTCGCTTTTAACCTAAGCCAGATTTGGACATTGGGACAAAAGAAACACCATGATCGTCAAGCAGTTAGCGAAACACAGCTGATTCATCATCATCCCAAACCGCTTAGGGGTTGAGACCGCGCTCCACAGTGCTTAACTTTGTATCAGGGGAATCTTTCCAAAGACATTACAAGGCATTTAACCTGTGGCGAAAAAATCGACTAAATCGACAAAAATCGAAGACGCAGAAGTGGTGGAAACAACCGCCGCCGACGATGGTGTAAAGGTGGTAGAAGAAACAACCGAAACCATCACCGAAGAAATCGTCGAAGACTCCACAGACGAACCCACAACAGACGCCGAAGCAGAGGACACGCTGACCGAGGAAGAAGAGGTTCGCGCTTCACTATCTTCACGAGTTTTGCGTGGCCTGTTCCTCATTTTTGTGGGCATTGCCATTGCCTTATGGGGTGCGCCTAAACTGGCTCCTTTGCTACCTGCTGGCCTGTCACCCGTTGCCGAATTCCTGATGCCTGGCCAATCAGAGGCGAAATCAGAAATCGCTGCCTTGCGCGCAGACCTCGATGATCGCCTCGCCGCCATTCCAACAACATCAGGCGTCGATCAAAAAGCCATCGACGATGCCATCGCCGCATATGCCGCCAGCCAAGCCGAAGAAATGGCCGCCATCAAAGACGCGCTCGCCGCAACAGATGGCCAAGACATCGAAGCCCGCATTGCATCGCTCGAATCACAGGTCCAAGGCTTGAACGCGGAACTGTCCGCTGTCGGTGAGCGCCTATCCCTGCAGATCACAGAAAACGGTGCGACCCTATCAGAAGAGGCAGCATCGAAACTCTCTGGCTATCAAGCCGTGCTGGAAGGGCTCAAAGCACAAGTGGCCGATCTGGCCGCCAAAAACGGCGCCCTTAGTCAGAAAATCGAAGAAGCGGAAAAAGCATCCGCACGCCGCATTGAAGAGGCACAAGAAGAAGCCTCCACCAAAGTTGCCAATACAGCCACCAAGAAAAACCTCACGGACATCGCCGCCGCACTCGACAGCGGTGCACCGTTTCAGGCCGCTCTTGACGCACTAACACAAGTTGCCGATGCGACGATCCCCGCTGGCCTGTCAGCCGTCGCTGAAAACGGAACGCCGTCTTGGACAACGCTGCGCAACGGATTTTCTGATGCCGCTCACAATGCTTTAAGAGCGGACATCGAAGCCAAGGCCAAAGACGGTTCTATCAGCAAAATCGGCGCATTTTTCAAAACACAGGTCGGATCACGGTCTTTGGAACGCAAAGAAGGCCCTGAAACAGACGCCATCTTGTCCCGCGTCGAAGACGATCTGGTGAATCGCCGTCTAAACGCGGCCCTCACCGAGGCCAACAGCCTGCCCGATGCGGCTAAAACGGCTATGTCCTCATGGATCGCGAACCTTGCTGCCCTAAATGCTGCTCAATCCGATCTCAAAGATCTCTCTGCCGCCCTCGGCGCAAATTAAAGAAAGCGCGACACATGCTGCTGTCCCTGATCCGTATCGTATTTTTCATCGCGCTCATCGTGGCGGCGGCCTTCGTCGGCTCCTACCTGATCGAAGCAGGGGGCGAGGTGAAACTCTCTTTCAATGGCGAAGAACACCGCTTTACCCCCATCGCAGGATTGATCGGTCTCGTAATCTTTATGCTGGCCGTCTGGCTCGCATTCAAACTGTTCGGCCTGTTGGTCGCAGTGTTCAAATTCTTCAACGGCGACGAAACCGCCGTATCCCGCTATTTCACCCGCAATCGTGAACGCAAAGGCTTCGAAGCCTTGGCCGATGGCATGGTGGCGCTGGCCGCAGGCGAAGGCAAAACCGCCAGCCAAAAAGCCGCCAAAGCAGAACGTTACTTGGAACGTCCAGAACTAACCCAATTGATCAGCGCCCAAGCGGCAGAAATGTCTGGCGATACGAAAAAGGCGCTGAAATACTACAAAAATCTGCTGCAAAACGATCGCACGCGGTTTGTGGGTGTGCAGGGTTTGATGAAACAAAAACTGGCCGAAGGCGACACAGACACCGCGCTGAAGCTCGCAGAAAAGGCATTTGCTCTGCGTCCCGCCCACGACGCCACACTGGAAACCCTGTTCGCGCTGCAAACCGAAAAACAAGAATGGTCAGGTGCGCGCAAAACCATCGAAGCAAAGGTCAAAGCGCACACTTTACCCCGCGATGTGGGCCGCCGCCGCGATGCCGTTCTGTCACTCGCCGATGCCCGCCGCTTGCTGGATGATGGTGAAATCCCTTCAGGGAAAGAAGCCGCACTTCAGGCAAACACCTTGTCCCCCGATCTGATCCCAGCTGCCGTTTTAGCCGCCGAAATGCACGTGCTCGACAACAACAAACGCGCTGCCACTAAAGTGCTGAAAAAAGCATGGGGCAGCAAACCACACCCCGATTTGGCCAGCGCCTTTGCCGATATCGAACCCGATGAAACTCCTGCTGCACGACTCAAGCGGTTCAACCAACTGCTGCGGGCAAATTCCGACAATTCGGAAGCCCGCATGCTGCAAGCAGAGCTGATGCTCGCCGCCGAAGACTTCCCAGGCGCCCGTCGTGCCATCGGCAGCTTAGCCGAAGCAGAACCAACTGCTCGATCTTTGGCCATCATGGCCGCCATCGAAAAGGGCGAAGGGGCCGAAGACAAAGTTGTGCGCGGCTGGCTTTCAAAGGCGCTCGCCGCATCACGAGGCCCACAATGGATTTGCGACAGCTGCAAAAAAATCCACACCGCATGGGCCCCAAAATGTGACAACTGCAACAGCTTTGACAGTATGGATTGGAAAACCCCACCCCAAAGCGACGACCTTTCAGAAAACACCTCTATGTTGCCTTTGATGTCAGGTACTTTGGATGCGGAACCAGACGCCGTTAATCCCGAAGAAACGCCAAAATAGCGGCGTTCACCTGCTTGAAATGCGTGGTCACCAAGGCGTGGCCCGCGCCCTCAACCTCTATAATCTGTGCGGTGCGGTTCACCTCGCGCAATCGCATGGCACAGGGCAGCGGGATCACATCATCCTCTGTGCCAAACAGCGCCAGTATTGGCACATCACGATCCTTCAAAATGCGATGCGCTTCCGTAAGGTCTTGGTAAATCACATTCCGCGCACTGCTTAAAACCGCCGCCCCATACCCCGCAAACCGCGTTTCGCGGCACTGTAACGCGATCATCTCTGCGTCTACGTTTTCGACCTTACCCGCTTTGATGGCCCCTCGTCGCAGCGACCAGCCACCAAACACAAACATTGCCAAATCACCAACTACGGGCCAGCGCGTCACCCAATTCGGGCGTCCTTGCAAAAAACCAATAGGCGCTACCAAAATCAGTTTGCGAATACGGTCTCGCCGCAGCGCACCATATTGCGCGGCAATCCCCCCCCCATGGAATAGCCGAGCAAATCATACCCCGCCCGAACGCCTAAGGTATCAAGCAACTGATCCATTTCGCGCATGTAAAACGCCATGTCATACCGCGCATAAGGCCGATCCGAAAAACCACGCCCAAAATGATCAAAGGTTAAAACGCGATATCCTGCTTGCGTCAGCGCGGGCAACTGATCACGCCAAACAAAACTCGGTGTGGTCAGCCCATGTACCATCACCAGAACAGGCCCCGTTGCGGGCCCATGCCATTCGTAATGAATGATCCCATCTTGCAACTGCACAAACTGCCCGCTGGCATTACGCCGCGCCCGCGCCGACATGGGCCGTTTCAAAAACCACGCCACAATCAAACACAGCGCCAGCGCCAGCAAAACAGAGAGTGGCGTCACGTACATCATGTGCCGCAAAACGTTTCGCGCACCACCTGATCCGCTGTGGGAGGACGCTCAAATTCAGCACGATTTGGTTGCGCGTCAAAGGGTCTTTCCAACACTTCCACCAGCGTATGAAACGGTGCAAAATCGCCATCAACAGCACTTGCAATCGCTTCTTCAACTCTATGATTTCGCGGAATAAAGATCGGGTTTACGGTCGCCATGCGATCAACCAACGCGGGATCATGTTCCGCACGCCAGCTGTCCAACCACGTCTGCGCCGCATTAGGCGTCACAAACAACGCTTCAAACGGCTCCGTCGTTCCCCCCTTGGCAATACGCGTCAATTCCCGAAAAAACAGTGTGAAATCGCACCCGTGATCCGTCATCACCTTAAACGTGGATTGCATAAACTCCGCGTTCACCGTGATGCCCAGCTTTGCGGCAATCCCCTCGTTCAAGGCATCATTAAAAATGTCTGAAAACCCCGCAACCGCACCCTCTGCCAATTTTACGGCAGCGTCTTCATCCGCATCCAATATCGGCAACAATGCCTCCGCCAATCGAGAGATATTCCAAACGCCGATATTGGGCTGGTTCACCCAGGCATACCGCCCGTTTCGATCGATCGAACTGAACACCGTATTGGGATGGAAATCGTCCATAAACGCACACGGCCCGTAATCAATCGTTTCCCCCGCGATCTGCACATTGTCCGTGTTCATCACCCCGTGAATGAACCCCAAACACATCCATTGCGCAATCAACTTGGCATACCGTTCCATCACCTGTTTCAACACGTCGAGCGGTGGATTCTCCGCATTTCGCGCCGATGGGTAATGCCGATCAATCACATAATTCGCGAGCGTTTGCAGGTTTTCGGTTTGTTGGCGTGCAAAGAAATACTGAAATGTCCCAACCCGTACATGGCTTTGCGCAACACGGGTCAAAACCGCACCTGGCATTCCCGTTTCGCGCTGTACACGCTCGCCCGTTGAAACCGCCGCCAGCGCTCGGGTCGTTGGCACGCCAGCAGCGGCCATAAATTCGCTGACAATATATTCGCGCAACACAGGGCCAAGCGCCGCTTTGCCATCCCCATTGCGCGAAAACGGCGTTGCACCGGACCCTTTCAGCTGCACATCACGGCGCACCCCATCTGGCCCAACAACCTCGCCGAGCAAATGCGCACGCCCATCCCCAAGTTGCGGCGACCATCCCCCAAACTGATGCCCAGCATAGGCCATGGCCAGCGGTTCAGACCCCTCAGCCACTGCCGCACCAGACAACATCGCAATTCCTTCTGGCGATGAAAGCCATGCCGCATCCAACCCAATCGCCGCCGCCAGCTTTTCATTCACCTTTATCAACGATGGATCAGGGGCTTTGTCAGGATTCACCCGCGAGAAAAATCCATCGGGCAACCGTGCATAACTGTTGTCAAAGGCGATCATTTCGACCACTCCGCCAAAATATATTTCGCCGTCATCAGGTCCAAATGCGCGCCGCCCCCGTTTTTAAACAAGGTGATGTCGTCATCCGTTTCACGCCCCGCCGTTCCAGCCACCAGATCGTAAAATTCACCCTGAATATCATCTTCTGAAAACACTCCATTGGCGATTGGAATTTTCAATTCTCCGATATGCCCAACAGTTGTGGCGCGACTGTCCACAAACACCTGCGCGCGGTTCAACGCGGTATCATCCACCTCGCGCATGTCAGGGCGGTACGCGCCGATCAAATCCACATGTTGCCCTGCGCGCAACCAGTCACCTCGCAATACAGGTTCCGTGCTCATGGTCGCACAAGACACTATGTCCGCCAATGAAACTGCTTCCTCAAGACTCTTCATCGTCTTGATATCATGAGATTTTGACAAATCGGTCGCCAACTCTTCGGCCTTTGCAGCCGTGCGGTTCCAAATCAAGAAAGACGCTTCTGGAAATGCACTGGAATAGGCCGAAACCAAATTCCGCGCCACCGTTCCAGCCCCCACAATCAAAACCATTTTACTGTCAGGCCGCGCGAGCATTTGCGCCCCCAACAGGCTATCCCCAGCGGTTTTCCATTTTGTCACCAAATGGAAATCAATCACCGCTTCCAACGTGCCAAACTCATCGTCAAACACCATCACCCCGCCGTGGATCATGGGCCGGCCTTTGGCCACATTGCCTGGAATAACGGTCGCAGATTTCACTGCCACGCCCAGTCCGTCAATCCACGCGGCACGGCTCAGCAGCGTATCATCCCCGCGATACGCAAACCCATCTGCAATGCTTGCCGCCGCCAATTTATGCCCGTTGCGCAGTGCTTCTGTGACCCCGCGCCACGTCAAACGGTTGTCCATTTCATCAAATCCGATAAACGGAATATCCATCACAGTAATCCTTCGCTTTTCAACCGTTCGATCCAACCCTCTGGCCCGTCAAACAGATGTACGTTCCAACCCCGCGCCGCCGCTGCATCTAGGTTCTCCTGCCGATCATCGGCAAACAGCAAACGATCAGGCGCAACGCCACAGTTTTGTTCCAAAATCTCGTAAATGCGCGGCTCTGGCTTTACCTCACCACGATAGCCCGAAATGTATCGCTGGTCGAATTCTTGCAAAAACGGATAAACCGTTTCCGCATATTCAAACGTCTGAATGCCAAAATTTGACAGGGCAAACACGGGCACAAAATTCATCCGCAATTTACGCAGCACATCCACAGACGCATCAATCGCAGGGGATGCCATTTCAATCCACCGATCATGCCAAAGGCGGATCATATCGCGGTATTCAGGGTACTCTTCAGCCGTTGCATAAACCGTATCGCGCCAATTTGCACCCCGATCCACCAGATCATTCATGCGGTGTAAATCAATGGTTTCAAACATTTTCACACGATCTTCGGCAGGCATAACAGTGTCGTAAAACCGCTCGGGCTGCCATTCGATCAGCACGTTTCCAATATCAAAAACTACCGCTTCAATCTCTTTGGGCAAACCGCACCTCGCGCTCCAACACATCTAAAAATCGTGATCGATCCGCTTTGCTGAACGGCTTTCCGCCCCCTTGGCGAAACGGATCCGCGGCGCGCAGATCCTGCATTAAATCCCGCGTTGCCAACCGATTGCCGATATTGCCTTTGGTGAACACTTCGCCGTTGTGTTGCACAACCCGCGCGTCTGCTTCCAAACACTTGGCGGCCAACGGGATGTCCCCTGTAATCACCACATCACCGCGCCCACAACGATCTGCGATCCACATATCCGCCACATCAGGCCCATCATCCACAACCACCGTTTCCACCAGCGGATGTGGATTGGGCCTGATCCCGCCATTGGACACCACAAACACCTGCACCTTATGCCGATCCGCCACGCGCAGGGTTTCATCCTTCACGGGGCAGGCATCGGCGTCGATGAAAATGCGTGTCACTTTTTGGCCTTTGGCGATTTCACTTTGTACTTTTCTGGAATCGGCATTCTGTTGAACGCATCCAACCCAGCGATTTTATAAGCCTCTGCAAGTGTTGGATAATTAAAGGTATTTTCGATGAAATAGTCCACCGTCCCCTTCAAATTCAACACCGCCTGCGCGATATGGATCAGCTCCGTCGCGCCTTCGCCCATGATCTGAACACCCAGCAACCGCCGCGTTTTCAGGGACACCAGCATCTTCAACATGCCGTTTTCAATCCCCATAATATGCCCGCGCGAGGTTTCAGAAAACCGCGCCACGCCCACTTCATACGGAATATCGCGGCCCTGAACTTCTTCCTCAGACATGCCACAGGTGGACATTTCTGGAACGGAATAAATCCCATATGGAAACCAAGGAGATTGCGGCAACGTTGGCGTATCGAGCGCATGACACGCCGCCACACGGCCTTGCTGCAAAGATGTGGATGCCAATGACGGAAACCCGATCACGTCACCCGCCGCATAAATGTTGGGCACCTTTGATTGATACGTTGTGTGATCCACCTCGATGCGGCCACGGTGATCTGTTTCAAGTCCAACCGCCTTCAGGTTCAACGCATCTGTTGCGCCCATTCGACCCGCCGCAAACAACAACATTTCTGCGCGAACGTGGCGGCCATTTTCCATGGAAATTTCGACAAATTCACCTTTGTCTTCAACCACTTCCACCTTGGAGCCCAACCGCAGATCAATCCCCATTTCGCGGATTTGCTGCGTGAATTCTGCAATCAGTGTTTTATCGATAAAATCAAGGAAACTGTCCCGTGGTTCCACCAATGTCACGCGAACATCCAAGGACGCCATGATAGTGGCATATTCCACCCCGATAACGCCCGCACCAATCACGATCAAACTGCGCGGAATGCTCGGTAGGTCCAGCAAGCCATCGCTATCAAATACGGTGGTTCCATTAAACGGCACATAATCTGGTCGAAATGGCCGTGTGCCCGTGGATATCAAAAAACTTTCGGATTCCAGAACACAGGTTTCTCCATCAAGGGCCGTCACCTCGATCGAGTTTTTGTCGATGAACTTTGCCTCACCCTGCATCATCTCAACGCGGTTGCGGGTGAACTGGTATTCCAGCACATCAACTTCGTAATCTAACGTCTTGTGAAGACGCGCCAAAAGGTCTTCGGATTTGATCTGTTCCTGCGCACGATAAGACCGCCCATAAAACGACCGTTCGCGCCAGCCAGACAGGTTCAACGCTGTTTCGCGCAGGGTTTTGGATGGAATTGTCCCTGTGTGAACAGATACCCCACCAACACGCAAATTCCGTTCTACAATCAGCACCTTACGATGCAGTTTTGCCGCTTGAATCGCCGCAGATTTCCCTGCTGGTCCCGACCCAATCACGATCAAATCATAGCGGCTCATGTTTTATACTCCGTACAAAGCATCGGCATGGAATGCGATATGGTCTTCCATGAAAGATGCCACAAAGAAATAGCTGTGATCATACCCGGCTTGCATCCGAAACGTTCCTTGCTGCCGTTTGGCCGCCATCGCTTCGGACAATGCTTCTGGTTTCAGCAAATCAAGGAATTGGTCATCCGCACCCTGATCCACCAGAATATGGTTCGGATGCCCGTGTTCACGCATCATCAACGTTGAATCATGTTTGGCCCAAGTGCTTTCGTCATCGCCCAAATAAGCGCTCAACTGCTTGCGGCCCCAATCAGATCCTGTCGGGTTGGCAATCGGCGCAAAAGCGGATGCAGACACATATTGATCTGGCCGCGCCATCGCCAGCGTCAACGCTCCGTGACCCCCCATCGAATGGCCCGTGATCGCCTGTGCATCTTCGGCTAGTGCAAATTCTTTGAACAGCAACGCGGGCAATTCATCCGCCACATAGCTCAGCATCTGGAAATGCGGCGCCCATGGGTCTTGTGTGGCGTCCACATAAAACCCAGCACCTTTGCCCAGATCATAGGCATCATCATCCGCCACATCTTCCCCACGTGGCGACGTATCTGGAAACACCACCGCAACACCTTGTTCAGCGGCCCACCGTTGCGCGCCCGCCTTGGTCATCGCGTTTTCATGCGTGCAGGTCAGTCCAGACAAATACCACACCACAGGTACGGTTTGCACCTTGGCTTGGGGGGGCATGAACAGGCCAAACGTCATGTCACAGGCACACACGTCTGATTTATGGGTGTACACGCCTTGAACACCTTCAAAGCAGCGATTTTCGGATACTGTTTCCATAATGGACCTCTTCTTGTTTGTATACAGCCGTACCCCACAGCACGGCACGGCTCAACCTCTTACCCGCCAAGAATCCAGCCCAATACGACCGAAAGCGTGACAACGCTCACAACCGTTGAAATCAGAATGGTCGAAGACGCCCGCGCAGGGGCCACCCCATAATGCTGTGCGATGATATAAAGGTTGCCTGCCACGGGCATGGCCGCCGTGGCAATCATCACACCTGCTGCAAACGGTTCCACTTTGAAAATCCACAGGGCAAAGATCGTGATGACAATGGGATGCACGATCAGTTTCCCGAAACTCAACCAAACGGCAATGCCGATCCGCTCTGCCGAATTACCCACAAGCGATGCCCCAATCGCAAACAACGCACAGGGTGTTGCTGCTTGCCCCAAAATACGCAGGAAATCATCCGCGGCGCGCGGCAACCCAAACCCCATGGCGGACCAAATCAGCCCCGATGCCATCGACATCACCATGGGGTTTTTCAACAACCCGATACCAATCTGACCAAAGGCGCGCGCCGAAACCGCCCCTTGCCGATCCGCCGTGATAATGATCACGGCAAGGGACCCGAACACCACCAAATCAATCGCCAAAACAAACAGGGCTGGTGCGGCGGCGGCCTCTCCCATCAATGAAATCAACAAAGGCAGCGCCAAAAACCCGTTGTTGCCAATAATTGTGCATTGCCCTTCAATCGCAGCCTCAGACCACCCTTTGCGCATCGCCAGCGCAACGCCCGCAAAAATCACATAAACCACCAAACACCCGAGCAAATACGCCAGCCCGAAATTCAGATCAAAAATATCGTTGATCGCCAACGTGCTGGAAAACCGAAACAACATCGCGCTCAGCGCAAAATAAAACACAAACTTCGTCAGATAAGCCGTTGCATCAGGGCCAAAAAACCGCGTCGCAGCGGCCACATAGCCGATCCCGATCAACAGGAAAAACGGCAGCGTTTGCAGGAATATTTCGATCATAACAGAACTCTGGTCTGAAATGCCTTGCGCCACAATATGAATTGCAGTTTCATATCCGAAATTCTTATCCAAACTCTTTGAAAATGCCGCTCGATCCAGCACTCGCCATACTTCAGTATCACGTCTATGCGTCCAACAAATCCAAACGTTGGAAGCTGCAATCTTTGGCGGAATGGAACGAAGATTATCAAGCCAAGAAATTGCGCAGCACGCTCAAAACGCTCGACAGTTTGGATGACTTCGACAAGCTAAAGAAACTCTATGAAATAGGCGATACTCGTGGGCCTAACGGTCTGTCCGAAATATTCTCAAAATACCTCGAATCCTTGCAAAATGACCTTGCTGATTGCTTAACACCCAACCAACGCAAAACACTGGCCCAAACACATTTCAGCTTTTTGGATCTTGGCGACGTTAACGCCATGGTCACAAATCGCTCGCGCTGGAATGAACCACTTTCATACAACCTCATTTTCCTGAACGAAGGTCTCTATTTCTGCATTGGATTGCTGATGGCGGCCCAAGTGTACGAACATTTGCGCGGTGATTTCGCTCAGTATCAGAAAAGTGGCCGCGAAGCCTTTGAGGCGGCGGTCAACACCTGCATCAACCGTGACGCCTCTATGTTGAACGTCACCAAGGTCAGCACGGGCGATGCAGATGCGGACGGCACCATCGAAGCCTACATCGCGTCCGCCAATACACTGGTAATGACCTTTTGCGCCCTGCATGAAATTGGCCATGCCCACCTTGGCCATTTGGCGGATGGCCACACGCGTTCGATGGCGGCCTTTAATGGGTCCGATGAAATCAACTCAAGCAGCATTCAGCAAGAATTCGAAGCAGATGAATTTGCCATGCGTGCCTTGGCATTTCGGTCGTCTGAGCCCGAAAGAATTTGGGCAAACTTCTTTGCAATCAATCTATTTTTTGGGTTCCTTAATGTCATCGAATATCGCACAGGCGAAGATCGTTTCTCGGATCACCCGCCCAGTGCCGAACGCTCCGCCGCGCTGCGCAAAGTTGTTGAATCAATGTGCCCAATGCCAGCGGGATTTGACGCCGATTATAACAGCCAAAAAGCCCTGCTTGAAACCTGGGCCAATCCAGAATCACAAAAGGGTTCATGATGAAATACCGATTGCTCGTTGATATTCAGTCAACAGATACAGCCGCACTTGCAAGCCTTGAAAACGTATTCTCAAGTCACCCTGCGATTACATCTGTTTCTGTCCAAACCACATCAGAAAAAAACGTGAAATCCACCAAAGAAATGGTGGCTGTAATCCTGCTCAGCGTGGCAGCCAACCATGCCACAGATATCAGCCGAGACTTAATGGAAACCATTTCAAACCTCGACTACGCAGAGATTATCGCGATAGAGCCGATCGACCCCGCAGATGTGCCAGAACCAGAGCTTCCAGACGCCATACTCCCACGCAGGGAAGACGATTAAAGAACCGTCATAATCTCCGACAACGGTTTCTTGATCTTTGCCACCTCTGGCACACTTGCATCCCCACGGGGATGGCCCACTGCGATAATCATTGTGGGCTTATCGGATGCAGGTCGCCCGCACATCTCTCCCAAAAATTTCATCGGATTGGGCGTGTGTGTCAGGCTGACCAGTCCCGCCGTGTGTAGTGCAGTAATCAGAAACCCGGTGGCAATCCCAACGCTTTCAGGAACGTAATAATTCTTGAACCGCTCCCCCGTATCCGTCATGCCATACCGCTGCGCAAACACCACAATCAGCCACGGCGCATCCGTCAAATGCGGCTTGTGTTTATCCGTCCCGATGGGCTCCAGCGCACGCAGCCATTCGTCGCCCGCACCACCATCATAAAACGCCTCTTCTTCCTCTTCCGCCGCCTTACGAATACGCGCTTTCATCTCTGCATCTTTGATCGCCACAAAATGCCATGGCTGATGGTTCGCCCCACTCGGCGCAGTGCCCGCTGCGGCAATACAATCCTCAATCACTCCCTGATCCACCGCTCGATCAGAATAGTCCCGCACCGTATGCCGCTTGCGCATATGGTTCATGAACTTCAACGCTTCCATCCGCATTTCATCATCCGACAAGTCAAATCGGTCGGGCAACGGCAGGGGCGTAAATTCGCGCGCTTTGGTGATCATTTGCTTTTGCCCACTTCTTTTACAAAAACCGCATTTCCCCGTTTCGTCGTTTCAAACTTTTTGATCTCCGTGATCAAATCCAACAAACGTTTCTTGTTGTAACTGCGCGGGTCAAAATCTGGATACCGCTTGCTCAGCTCTTGCACCACTTGGCTAAGATGCGCCTCGCCCGTGTCATCAGCCACAGCAAGCAAAGCCGTCCGAATGCGATTATACGCAAAATTCATATCAGCCTTAGAAACGGTTTTTGCGGCGGATACAGTCGAAGACTTAGGAAGCAAGTTTTCAATGTAAATGAACCGCTTACACGCCATACGAAACGCTTCGGGGGTTTTCTGCTCGCCGATCCCATAGACAAAAACACCCTCTTCGCGAATGCGATGCGCGAGCCGGGTATAATCCCCATCAGACGAAACAATAAAGAACCCGTCATATAGGCCAGAATGCAACTGATCTATTGCGTCAATGACCAACGCGATGTCGCTTGCATTTTTGCCTGTCGTCGTGCTCGGAACGTGTTGCGCAACAATGCCAAACTTCACTTGATTGTCTGACCATTTGTTCATGCGACTGCTTGAAAAGTCGCCGTAAATGCGGCGCAAGCTGATTTCGCCAAAACTAGAAATCTCTTCTAGGATCGCTTCAGCATGCGCCGCACTTACATTGTCACCATCAATAAAAACCGCGAGCCGTGGTGCATCGGCTTCGATCAAAACTCCACAACCGCACGGATACTTTTACCTTCGTGCATCAAATCGAACCCGTGGTTAATCTCATCAAGGCTCAGCTTGTGCGTAATCATCGGATCAATCTCGATCTTGCCGTCCATGTACCAATCTACGATCTTTGGCACATCAGTGCGCCCGGATGCGCCGCCAAATGCGGTGCCGCGCCAGGAACGGCCTGTGACCAGTTGGAACGGACGTGTGGCAATTTCCTGCCCTGCGCCTGCCACGCCGATGATGATGCTTTCACCCCAGCCTTTGTGCGCAGATTCAAGAGCTTGGCGCATCACGTTCACATTGCCGGTGGCGTCGAACGTGTAGTCCCCACCGCCTCCTGTCAGCTCCACCAAATGGGCCACGATATCGCCATCCACTTTGGTCGGGTTCACAAAATCGGTCATGCCGAAATGCTTGGCCATTTCCGCTTTGCTGTCGTTCAAATCGACGCCAACAATCTGGTCCGCACCCGCAAGGCGCAGGCCTTGGATCACGTTCAAACCAATACCGCCTAGGCCAAATACGATACCGGTCGACCCGATCTCTACTTTGGCGGTGTTAATCACTGCACCAATGCCTGTGGTTACACCGCACCCGATGTAACAAATCTTATCAAACGGCGCGTCCTTGCGCACTTTCGCCAGTGCGATTTCGGGCACAACTGTGTGGTTCGCAAACGTGGAACACCCCATGTAGTGGTGGATCGGCGTCCCGTCCAGCATGGAAAACCGCGTTGACCCATCTGGCAGCAAACCCGCGCCCTGTGTCGCGCGTACTTTCTGGCAAAGGTTCGTCTTTGGGTTCAAACAGTATTCGCATTCGCGACATTCAGGCGTGTAAAGCGGGATCACATGATCGCCCACTTCCAGTGAAGTGACCCCTTCGCCTACTTCAATCACAACGCCAGCACCTTCATGGCCAAGGATCGCTGGGAAAATCCCCTCTGGATCATCGCCTGAACGGGTAAACTCATCTGTGTGGCACAGGCCTGTTGCCTTGATTTCCACCAAAACCTCACCCGCCTTCGGACCTTCGAGGTTCACTTCCATAATTTCAAGTGGTTTGCCTGCTTCTAAGGCGACAGCTGCGCGCGTTCTCATGTGGGGTCTCCGTTAAAAATGTCCGAGTTCACTTAGCAAAAATTCTGCGACTTTGACAAACCAATTCATCACGGCTCGTACAGTTTGCTGCATGCGCATAGGGATTTATTAACCAATCGGAACCACGATTGGTTAATGAAATGTTTATGCACAATCCTCGGAATCTTGTTTGCCTTTGCTGGTCCTATATCGGCAGATCAAATCACCTTGTTCGGACGTTCATTCGATAAATCATTGGCAATCTACGGCTCGTTCACCGTGCCCCCAGACCCAACAGAACGGGCGCGGGACAACGCAAAATTTGAACTTTATGTGAAACCCAGCATTACATTGCACAAATTTTCTGACACCACAGCGCTGGTCGGCTACTCCACTCTCGCCATCATCGGAAATGCCGAAGGCCACGATTACGACAACAAAGTAACCTTTCTTGTGGGCGCAGAAATTCAACATTGCCTGTCCCCCGCCGTGCGCCTGTCCTTCGGCGCGCATCTGAAATCAGAACTGGAGTTCGCAACACGCGTCACCCGCACCCGTGCAGTTTTGGCAGCGGACTTGAACCATTACAAAACATCAGAACCCAAATGGATAAAAACCCGATTGCGCGATGGTTCGCGCCTCGTTCTCAGTGGCTGGGCCAATTATCGGTATCCAGGGTCGCTCCATGCCACTGAAAAACACAACGGCCTGTTGCAAGGTTCACTCAAACTCGCGGTCTCTGTGCCATTCAAAGACACGCGCATGGCAATCGCCCCCTTCATGTCGATCAAAGCTAAGGCCGATCACAAGGGCCGCGCCTTCAACAATGTCCTTGAACCCGCAATCGGCATTGATTTGAAAATTCCATTTCGTCAAAGCGGTGAAATCGCTGTTGGAACCAAAGCCGTCTATCAATGGCGCCATGCCACTGGAACGTCTGCTTCGGGCATTTTGGGTTATGTGAAATGGTACAAAGAATTCTAATTCCGTCATCGCATCCCAATAAAAGGGCGCGAATTTGCGCAAACCGAACGGTTTTTAATGACAGGCAAGAATCACTCTACTAGACTCGCGCAAAAGGGCTGAACATGAGCAGTTTTAGCAACGCAGATTTTGATGTGGTCATTCGCGGTGGCGGCCCGCTGGCATGCGCAATCGCACGCGATGCGGTTGGGCGTGGGTTGCGGGTTCTTTTGTCGACAGACGATGATTTCGGCGGCGATTTGCGCCAGCACATCGTCTCTTGCGGCTTGTCTCTGCTGCCTGATTACGATGATGCGCAACACGACGAAGCCACCGTCATGCAGCGTATTTGCCCCCAGATTAAAACCAAACTTAAACCCACAGCACCTGACAATCGCATTCGGTTTTTTGGGCCCAAAGAAACGGTCAAACCCAACTTGCCTTGCGGCTCCGTTGCCAATCGCTTTGCACTTTTGAACGCACGGGATGCAACCGAACGCGGCGCGCGCCTGTATTCCAATTCAACGCTCGACGTTCAGAAACAATCAGACACCTCTTGGACCGCCACTGTTTCCACGCTCAACGGCGATCCAATCACCACCGTAAATGCCCGCGTCTACATCGACACATTACCAAAACTGCAGGACGCGAAACCTCGTTTCGCCCGCGTTGCCACATTCAAACGCGCCTCAGATGTGGATGATTTCGCTCGTACCCGCGGCGACAGCGTGCATTTCGCATTCGAAGCTGTGGGAAATGCCACAGATGTTGGTCTCATCACGCCACACGATCCGTCAGAACAAGACCTGATTGAAATGGCCCATCGCATGGGCATTCACGGCACGCCCATCTGGGTGTCAGACAGCTTTTCACCAAAACTGGAACAGGCAAAACTCTCCATTTCCTCTGCACCAACTCAGTTTAACATCGCTGACACCGCCCCCTCTGGCTGGCGCAAACTGGCCGAAGATGTGGTTGCGGAAATCGCCCCATTTGCGCAGATGATCGGCAAACGCTGGACCGCATTTGCGAAACTGCCAGGTGGCGATTTTGAACCCGCTTTGCGCGAAACACTGTTGGCTGATTTGCAAAAGACCCATCCAAACATCGACACAGATGCAATGGATCGAATGTTCTCGAACTACGGCACGGAATGTTACGAAATTTTGGCATCCACCGACGATCTGGGCCATCATTTCGGCGCGGGTCTGTTCGAAGCAGAAGTAAACTGGCTCGTGTCCCAAGAATGGGCAAACACCGCCAATGATGTTCTGTGGCGGCGCACGCTTCTTGGAATGCACTTCACCGATGCCCAGACCGAGGGTCTGAATAAATGGATGGCGCAACGGCAATAGTGTCTTTGACGCACATTCACCTTGAATCCGGTTCTGCATTTCTTATTTCCACGGTATCATAGGGTCTAATACCTCGGGGGAATCAGTCGTGCGCACAATCGCGTTTGTCTTGTCAGCTTTGTTTTTCACCACACTCGCTCACGCGCAGGTCAATGTGCCTGTGGAAAACGACAATCAGCAACTCCCCACGGACGAGGTCGAAGACAGCTCCAATCGCACCAGCGTTCTGGGTGTTTTTGTGTCTGAACGGGGCGTTCTAAACCTGACCAATAAAAAAGCCGATGATTTTTCTGAACTCGCTGGCCTCAAAGACGTGCGCGACCTGATCCTTGATGGCTCCTCCATCACCGATCTGTCCCCGCTTGCGACCATGAAAAACGTCGAAATGATCAGCCTGTCTGGCACGCAGGTCACCGATCTGTCTCCACTGGCCAAGGTAAAGTCGCTCAAGCATTTGTATCTGAACGGTACGCCCGTGACGGACCTGACACCGCTTGGCAAAATGACATGGGTCGAAGACATCGGCGCAGATGACACTTTGATCGAAGATTTGACCCCTCTGAAAAGCATCAAAAACCTGCGCCGGCTCAGCATCCAAGGCACTTTGGTATCTGATCTCAACCCACTGGCAAAGCACAAGAAAATGAACTGGTTGAATATCTCTGACAGTCTAGTCAGCGATATTTCCGTTTTGGACAAATTCGAAGAAATGCACGAACTGTCCTTGGGCGGCACCATGATCCAAGACCTGTCGCCCTTGTCCGAATTATTCGTGATGAAAAAACTGCATCTCGATGGCACGTTCGTCCAAGACATTACCCCGCTGTCCAAACTTGATCTTCTGGTGGAGCTGAACCTCGGCCTCACATCTGTGTCCGATCTGACCCCGTTGGGAACGCTGGAAAATCTGCGGTTCTTGGACCTCAGCGCTACAGCCGTGCAGGATGTCGCCCCGCTCGCAACACTCGAAAACCTGCGCGAGGTTCGTCTGTTCGGAACCTCTGTCGAAGACGTCACGCCCCTAGAAGCCCTGATTGATGGCGGCCTTAGGGTGCGTCAGTAACCAATCGCCCATTTGGCGGTGTTAACAGGGGCCGCAACAGCGCCAACGGATGGGATCGCAGCGTCAATCGCATAGACACATAGTCTTCCACCACCTGCTCTCCCTCGCTCATTTCGGGCAAGGTTACAGGCAATTCTTCCAATCCTTCCCCCTCCAACTCACGCGCAAACAACGGCAACGGCTCCGCTCCTTTCACCGCCTTTGCATGCCACAACGCTTCCCGCCGATTGTCCCCGACACTGGCAAAGGCATCCGCTTCCGCCAAAACCTCCAACACATGGGGTGGGGTCCCTGCACGGCGCCACACGTCTTCCACCTCTGTGTACCCATTCCCGCGTGATGCACAAATCCACATGGCTTCCTCCTCGCGCATCTTCTTAATCTGCCGAAACCCCAGTCTCAGCGCCAATCCCCCCCGCCCATCAGGCTCCATCACATTGTCCCAATAACTCGCGTTCACACAAACAGGCCGCACCTCCACCCCATGTTCGCGCGCATCCCGCACAATCTGTGCGGGCGCATAAAACCCCATGGGCTGACTGTTCAGCAACGCACAGGCAAAAATTCCAGGGTGGTGGCATTTCAACCAAGCAGAGGCATACACCAACAGCGCAAAACTCGCCGCATGGCTCTCGGGAAACCCATAAGATCCGAAACCTTCAATCTGGCTAAAACATCGCGCTGAAAATTCCGCATCATAGCCATTTTTGATCATGCCATTCATGAATAGTTCTTGAAATTCAGATACATTCCCATGCTTCTTAAATGTGGCAAGTGATCGCCGTAACCGATCCGCCTGTTCGGGCGTGAACCCCGCGCCAATGATCGCAATCTGCATCGCCTGTTCCTGAAACAACGGCACACCAAGGGTCTTGCCCAACACCTCTCCCAGTGCATCAGACGGGAAAGATACATCTTCTTCCCCCTGCCTGCGCCGAATAAACGGATGCACCATATCCCCTTGAATAGGCCCAGGCCGAATGATCGCCACTTCAATCACCAGATCATAAAACGTGCGCGGTCGCATCCGTGGCAGAAAGTTCATCTGCGCACGGCTTTCCACCTGAAACACCCCCAAACTGTCCGCATCGCACAGCATGTCATACACCACAGGGTCCTCAGGCGGCAGGGTCGCCAACGCATAATCTGTACCGTGATGATTCTTAATCAAATCAAACGCTTTGCGGATACAGGTCAACATACCGAGCGACAGCACATCCACCTTCAAAATCCCCAAGGCATCAATATCATCCTTGTCCCAACAGATCACCGTCCGCCCCTCCATCGCGGCGTTCTCAATCGGGATCAACTCATCCAACCGCCCTTCGGTCATGATGAACCCGCCCACATGTTGGGACAGATGGCGCGGAAACCCGACAATCTGATCCACCAATTCCAGCGTCTGTTTCAACCGAGGTTCATTGGGATCGAGCCCCAGTTCCCGCAACTGATCCTCTGGCATCCCATTGGCACCCCAGCCCCACAGTTGGCTTGACAGGGCCGAAATCGTATCGCCCGACAGGCCCATGGCGCGGCCCACCTCACGGATCGCGCGTTTGCCGCGATAATGTACCACCGTTGCACACAACCCCGCGCGGTGTCGCCCATAGCGATCATAGATATATTGGATCACCTCTTCACGCCGCTCATGTTCGAAATCCACGTCAATGTCGGGCGGCTCGTCGCGGGCCTCGGACACGAACCTTTCAAACACCATCGTACCCACCTCTGGCGATACAGATGTCACGCCGAGCGCAAAGCACACCACCGAATTGGCCGCCGATCCACGCCCTTGGCACAGAATGCCCCGTTCCCGCGCGAAATCCACAACGTCACTGACTGTCAGGAAATACGGCGCATAGCCAAGCTTGCCGATCAGTGCCAACTCATGCTTCACCATATTGACCACCTTTTCGGGCGGCCCCTCGGGATAGCGCCATTTCAACCCCTTGAACGCCAACCGTTCCAACCGGTCTTGCGGCGCCTCGCCCACTGAAATTTCGGATGGATATTCATACTTCAATTCATCGAGCGAAAACGTGCAGCG
The DNA here is from genome assembly GCF_029854195.1 of Amylibacter sp. IMCC11727. Classification (NCBI taxonomy): domain Bacteria; kingdom Pseudomonadati; phylum Pseudomonadota; class Alphaproteobacteria; order Rhodobacterales; family Paracoccaceae; genus Amylibacter; species Amylibacter sp. IMCC11727. Next base: position 111,339 of record NZ_CP122960.1, on the reverse strand, counting down.
CGCCGCGATCTCTCCACTGCGATGCACCGCATCCGTGTGATCCGCAAACATCCGCAGCATCTGCGTCTCTGTGCGCATATGGCGTTCCGCATTCGACAGCGCCTTTTGCCCGATATCATCAATGCGCAGTCCTTCGCGCACACAGGTCAAAACGTCGCTCAACCGCCGCCGTGATCCGCGGTGCATCACGGGCGTGGCTGACGCAACGGTGACAACGCCCAATCGATCCGCCAAACCTGCCAATTGATCAAATCGTTCTGGGTCTTGCCCGTCATAACGGGGCGATATCACCAAAGACACAGCCGCCCCAAAGCGGCGCGTCAGGCGCTGTGCCTGCCCAAACCATCCACCCGCGCCGCCCTGCACCTTTGTGTTTTGGGGCGGATGAACCAACAGCTCCATCCCTGTGCCAAATTCCAAAACATCTTCCAGATGCAGCAGGCATTCTCCTTTGCCCGCACGCCCTTTGGCCAAGGTTAACAAACGGCACAACCGCCCCCAAGCCGCGCGATCCCGTGGCAGGGCGGTCAGCATGAAACCGTCCACCGTTTGCAACCGCGCCGCCGCCAACAACCGCGGCACAACCGCCGTGCCGCCGTCTTCCTTTTGCTTGCGTGCAATCTCGCGCAATTCAATATGCGCCCGCGCAATCCCCGCCACAGAATTTACATCCGAAATGGCCAGCGCAGGCATACCAAAGTCATACGCCTGACGCGCATATTCTTCGGCATGAGAGCCGCCCGTCAGGAACGTAAAGTTCGATGTATTACACAGTTCCGCAAAAGCCATACATCATTATATTCATGTTTTGTTCTTTTTGCGAGTCCTGCACCTGCGACACGTTTGGATTTGGATATTTGCTCCAAGAAAAAGGTCAGACGTTCCGCGCCCAGACATCAAACTCAGGGTCACAGAACGCCTTTTCCTTGGACGGTCATCGCCTTCCCAGGCTGTACCGTGAGCCCATCACAATCGAACTTAATTAAAGAAGTCTAAAGCACCCTGCCAAAAATCTGAATCATTCCCGTAATGCCAGCTTTGGCAGGATGCTCAGTGTTGGTTGGCCGCCCTGTTCCTAGCCATAACCGCTGCGTGGCTCAGGATTAACGTTGGGTGCTAGAAAGAGCCTTTTTCTGGGTCAAATATCCCCCGCGCGGAGCGCTAGAAACCTATTTGAACTCAAACTCTTTGATATCTGCATTTGAACATTTGCCTTTGCGCAAACATTTTTGCAGCAGCTTCACGCGGTCATCTGTAACCACTTGACCAAACCCGCCTGGACACGCGCCGATGTCGATCACATCGCCTTTGGGGGTTTGTTTGATGTACATAATCACGTCTTTATCCATGGCACTTGGAAATCCACCGCACCATGATGCCACACACTGCGTTTGCACCGTCACGTTCAGGGATTGCGCTTTGGTCAAACCCGATCGGCCAACAAATCGACCCGTTGCAACTGCCTTGGCCGACTGGGGAGTGCCTTCCACGTATTTCGGAATGGCCCCCGTCATTTTCACCTTGCCGACAAACAGCCGATATTTGTCAGGGGCTTCTTGATGAAAATTAAAGGTTTTCGCGGTGTTGGGTCGCAAACAGCTCAGGGCTTGCACCTGCGCGCCCAAAACCGAAAACATCACCAGCGCGCAGAGAAACCTCATCCAACCAAATCCTTGAATTCGCGAATGACCCGTTCATAAGTATCGCGTTTAAACGGCACTATTTTATCCAAAAGCTCTTCTGGCTTGATCCAGCACCATTCGCGGAACTCTGGCTCTGCGGTTTGGATGTTTATTTGGCTGTCTTCCCCCGTGAACCGCAGCAGAAACCATTTCTGCTCTTGGCCACGAAACCGACCTTTCCACAGTTTAGGAACCAACGCATGGGGCAGGTCGTAAGGAATCCAATCCTCTGTTTCGGCCACAACCTCTACCGCAGATGCGGGAATGCCTGTTTCCTCTTCCAACTCACGCAGGGCTGCCACGCGGGGGTCTTCGCCCTTTTCCACACCTCCTTGGGGCATTTGCCACGCATCGCGATAATTATCGAGCCGTTGGCCCGCAAACACATGGCCCGCGGCGTTGCACACCATCAGCCCCACACAGGGCCGATAGGGCAGTTTTGCGATGTCTTCAGGTGTCATCAGTCCGCCTGTCCCAGAACAGCCAAACCTTTCAGCACGTCCAAAGCATAGGCCAGTTGCGCATCATTGTTGCGCAGTTCAGCCGCTTTCTTGGCTTCTTCTCGTTCTTCTTCCAACAGTTTGCGTTGATCTTCGGACAGGCTGTCGTTGGACAGGGAGCCGCGCAAATCCGCTTCAAACCGCTGCTGACGTTGGTCTTCCTCTGCGGCCACTTCGATGGCGGGGCGCTGTTCCACAAGAATATCAGGGGATACGCCCAAGGCTTGGATAGACCGGCCAGACGGCGTGTAATAGCGTGATGTAGTCAGGCGCATGGCACCATCCCCTTGCAGCGGCATGATGGTCTGAACAGAGCCCTTCCCAAAGGATCGCGTGCCAATGATGACCGCACGACGATGATCCTGCAGCGCACCTGCCACAATTTCGGATGCAGACGCAGACCCGCCGTTGATCAATACAACAATCGGCTTACCTTGCGCCAAATCACCAGGCTCCGCATTCACCCGTTCGCTGTCTTGTGGGCCACGGCCACGGGTTGAAACGATCTCGCCTTTTTCCAAAAACGCATCGCTGACCGCAATCGCTTGGTTCAGCAAACCGCCTGGATTGTTGCGCAGATCAATAACGAACCCTGTCACCTGATCCATACCACCCGCTTCTTCCACTTTGGCTTTCAGCTCTGCTTCAAGGTTCACAAATGTCTGATCCGAAAACGTTGTCAGACGCAGCACAACGCTATCCCCTTCCAAACGCCCACGAGCGGCTTTGACCTTAATCTTGTCGCGCACGATGGTGATATCGAAAGGCTCATCCGTGCCTTCACGCACCAAAGTAATCACGATCTCAGAGCCAATTTCGCCGCGCATCAGATCAACCGCATCATCAAGGCTCATGCCAAGCGTGCTTTCGCCGTCCACTTGCGTGATGAAATCCCCCGCCTGCACACCCGCACGATCCGCAGGGGTATCATCAATTGGGCTCACTACTTTGACGAAACCGTTTTCCTGCGTCACTTCGATGCCAAGGCCACCAAATTCACCGCGTGTTTGCACCCGCATATCGTTGAAATCTTCGGGCGGCAGATAAGACGAATGCGGATCGAGCGATGTCAGCATCCCGTTAATCGCAGAACGGATCAGTTTTTCTTCGTCTACTTCTTCCACATAGGCGGATCGGATGCGCTCAAAGATATCCCCAAACAGATCCAACTGTTCATAAGTGGATTTCGTTTTCGCGGCCTCTTGGGCAATCAGCGGGCCAGTAAACTGCGCCGTCAAAACCATGCCAGCGAGCGTTCCGCCAATTGCGGCCAATGCGAGCTTCTTCATAAATCCATCCTAACTGTCGTTAACGGCAAACCAGACGCTTGGGTCCACAGGCTCACCTTCATATCTCAGCTCTATATAGAGCGTTTCTTGCGCCAAAGCACTACCGCCATCTGACGCCTCGATCAAAAATTCTTGTGCGCCAGCAGGGGTCCCGCCCAACAGGCCAACAGGTGCGTCTTGATCAACCACCTCTCCGATTTCACCGTACACCTGATTCAGCCCGGCAATCACCAGCAAATACTTGGGTTGCGGCTCTAACACTATCACGTTTCCGTAATCCAAAAATGCACCCGCATAACGGATCGTGGATGCGGCTGGCGCAGATACCAACGCCAATGGGCGTGCCGCAATCACCAGACCAGGCCGTTTCAAACCCGCCGCGTCCACTTCGTTAAATCCTCGCAACACCGCCCCATCCACAGGCAGGCGCAACGTGCCCCGTTTCTTTTCAAACGCAATGGCCTTGGCTGTTTCGGGTTCGGGGGGCAACACACCAATGCTGCCCGCAAACATTTCAAGCGATGTGGCACTGTCCGCAAGGATCTGCGTTTTCACAGGATCATCCGTCAATCGGCGCGGCAAATCCGTGCGATCCGCAATCGCTTGGCTCAGGGACACGCGCGCTTCTTGCACGCCTGCCAGCCCCAGCCGCAGTTGTTCTTCCGCTTCGGTTTGGATGCGGCGCAATTCGCTCAGCTCTTCCAATTGCGATTTCAATTCTTCGGCTTGGCGTTGCAATGATGGTGTCACTTCAGACATCATCATCCCAGATCGCGCCGTACCCACAGGCCCGGTTGGATGGATCAACAACATCGGCGTTGTGGCACGCTCCAACGTTTGCAAAATTCCCAACAAACGGCTCAGCTGATCACGACGGCTTTCAAATTCCAGCCGAATGACCCGCTCGCGGATAGTTGCACCGCGCAATCCATCCCGCATTGCGCTTAACCCATCTTCATAGGCACGCACGGTATTGGTTAACGCCTTTACGCGGTCTTTGGCGCTACCTGCTTCATTCAGGCCAGCCGCCGCCGAGCGCAATGCCTCGGAAGCCAGCTGCGCTTCCAGTACGGCTTCGCTCTGGGCATGGGCCGCGCTATGACAGGCCGCCGAAATGGCAACAGCCGCGATAATTTTGCGCAGGATCATCATGTTTCGATCAAACTTTTGCCCGTCATTTCTTTTGGCAGATCCAGCCCCATCAACGCCAATAAACTTGGCGCCAAATCGGCAAGTCGCCCGCCCGCGCGCAGCTTTGCACCTGTTGGCCCGCCGATCAAGACCACAGGCACGGGATTAACCGTATGCGCGGTATGCGGCCCGCCCGTTTCAGGATCAATCATGGTTTCGCAATTGCCATGATCCGCACATACAATCATCGCACCCCCCGCCGTGTTCAACGCGGCCTCTACACGACCCAATCCCACATCCACAGATGCACAGGCCGCCTTGGCCGCCTCCAAATCACCCGTATGCCCCACCATATCGGGGTTCGCATAATTCACGACAATCAGGTCATATGTGCCCGATGAAATTGCGCCCACCAGATTGTCAGTTACCTCTTCAGACGACATCTCTGGCTGCATGTCATAGGTCGCGACCTTTGGACTTGGGGCCAAATAACGATCCTCCCCCGCGGCAGGCACTTCGACACCGCCATTCAGGAAGAACGTCACATGCGGATACTTTTCGGTCTCGGCAATCCGAAACTGCGACAATCCTTTTTGCGCCACCCAAGATCCCAGCGTATTGACGATATCCTGTTCTGGGAAAATCACATCGCAGTATTCAGAATGCGCTTTTGAATACTCTGTGAACCCAGACACCAGCGCCAACTGTGGACGTGGTCCTGTTTCAAAACCATCAAAGTCTGGTTCGGCAATCGCCGCCAAAATCTCTCGCGCACGATCCGCGCGGAAATTCAGACACACCAAAACATCCCCGTCCGCCATGCCAGCATAATCGCCAATCACAGACGGCAGGAAAAACTCATCGCTTGTGTCATTGGCATAGTTCGCCGAAATAACTTGTGCTGCCGAAACCGCGCCAATGCCATCCCCATGAACTATCGCCCCAAACGCCTGAGACACCCGGTCCCAGCGGTTGTCTCGATCCATGGCATAATATCGGCCAGAAACGGTCGCGATAAACGCGTCTTTTGGCATCCTGTCCAACAGCATTTGCAAATACTGTCCTGTGGATTTCGGCGCAACATCGCGTCCATCAGTAAACAGATGCAGCGCCACACGCCGCCCCGCCGCAACCAGTACATCCATCATGCCAATCATATGGTCGATGTGGCTGTGAACACCCCCGTCGGACAACACGCCGCACACATGTACAACACCTGTTCCCGCCGCAATGATCCGCTGCACCGCAGGCTGATCCGCCAACTCACCTCTTGCAATCACGCCATTGATCCGCGCGAGGTCCATTTCCACCACGCGCCCCGCACCAATGTTCATATGTCCAACTTCAGAATTTCCCATCTGACCCATTGGTAATCCAACATCTGGGCCAAATGTTGTCAGCGTGGAATTTGGGCAATCGCGCATCATCCGATCAAAGTTCGGGGTCGCTGCCTGTGCCACCGCGTTGCCTTCGGTTTCGGGGCGCAAACCCCAGCCATCCAGAATGCACAAAACGACGGGTTTCGGAGTGGTCATAGGCCTGCCTTCGGTGTCTGCTTTTTGCGTTCTGATATCTGTCACGGACCCTAAGCACAAGTTAACGCCCGTCGAAAAAGGTTAATGCGTATTGGACCAAGTGTTAATTTTCAAAGGAAACACACAACCCATACCCACGGGACCCCTGTTTCTGGGTGGTTTGCTTTTTTAAAATTTTTAAAAATTGCAGCGCCGTTAACCTGTGTTAAGCCCGATGATACGGCGCATTCCCAAGGATACTGGCCGCGCGATACAACTGCTCAGACAGCATCACCCGCACCAACATATGCGGCCAGACCATTTTGCCAAAAGACAGTGCAAAATCAGCCTCTTGGCGCAAACTTGGGTCCAATCCATCGGCCCCGCCAATCAAGATCGCCAAATCCTGAACACCCGTATCCCGCCAAACGCTCAACTTGTTTGAAAAATCAATTGAACTCAGCACCTTACCGCGTTCATCCATAATCATCGTGACTGCACCCTTAGGGATCGCCTTGCGCAACAACTCCGCCTCCGCCGCCATCCCAATGCCGCGTTTGTCCTCGACCTCAACCACAGAAACCGGACCCAGCCCAAGGCCACGCCCCGTCTTGGCATAACGATCCAAATAGTCAGAAATCAGTGTAAGTTCCGGCCCTTTTTTGAGCCGCCCACAAGCAATAATGTGTACAGATAACAAACGCTTACGCGTCTGCGCCAGGAACTTCCTGCCACATCTTTTCCAGCTGATAAAACTCGCGCACTTCAGGGCGGAAAATGTGAACAATCACATCCCCTGCATCCAGCAGAACCCAATCCCCAGCGCTTTTGCCTTCCATACGCGAATGCACGTCCATCACCTGTTTCAACTGGTCCGCGACTTTCTCTGCCAAGGAACCGACTTGGCGCGCAGATCGCCCAGACGCCACCACCATGTGATCTGCCATCGACGATTTATCCGCCAAATCCAGAGTCACAATGTCTTCTGCTTTTTCATTTTGAAGCGTGTTCAAAATGAGATCCAGCATCGACATGCTTGGAATGTTTGCATCTTTATCAGCCACTTGGCAACCAACAGGCATCGAACGATACCCGTCCTTCAAAAACACGCCACTCTTCCTCGGACGCTGAGATTCTCGCGGTGTACCAGAGCGACCGCGCCGCCTCAAGCATCAACGGCGCAAGGCCGTTATGCACGCACGAGTTTTTCGTAATCTTCCGCAATGGTCCGCGCCATGTCACCCACTTCAAATGTGAAGTCACCGATCTGGCCTACAGGCGTTACTTCGGCCGCGGTCCCTGTCAGCCAGCATTGCTCAAAGTCATGCAATTCTTCTGGCATGATGTGGCGTTCCTGAACCTCGATCTGCTTGTCTTTCAGCATTTGAATAACTGTCTGACGGGTCAGACCGTTCAAGAAACAATCAGGTTTTGGCGTATGCACAACCCCATCTTTTACAAAGAAAATATTCGCGCCCGTCGCCTCAGCCACATAACCGCGATAGTCGTACATCATGGCATCAGAACAGCCTTTCGCCTCGGCTTCGTGCTTGGCCATCGTACAAATCATATACAGGCCAGCCGCCTTTGCAAAACACGGGATCGTTTCAGGGGATGGGCGTTTCCAGCGGGAAATATCCAGCTTCGCACCCTTCATTTTCGCATCACCATAATACGCACCCCATTCCCACGTCGCAATCGCCATGCGCACAGGGTTTTTTGCCGATGCCACGCCCATATCATCGCCTGACCCACGCCAGCACAGCGCCCGAACATAAGCATCTGACAAGTTGTTGGCCTTCAAAACTGCATATTTGGCCTCTTCGATTTCATCGACGGAATAAGGGATTGGAATGTCCAATTCGCGGCCCGAAAACAACAAGCGTTCCGAATGTTCACGAGACTTAAAGATTTTGCCATTATAAGCACGTTCACCTTCAAAGACAGAGGACGCATAGTGCATCGCATGGGTCAGCAAATGAACATTGGCATCCCGCCATTGCACCAGCTCCCCATCCAGCCAGATCACGCCATCACGATCATCATATCCACCAGCCATTTTACGCTCCACTTCGGGTAATTTTTTCAATTATTGCGTAAAGTGTCGAAAATTAGACACATAATTACACAAAAGTCGAATTTTGCTATCATTTGATTCTTGGAAAGTCAACAAGACTGACATAAATTGACCCACGCAGTTCAATTTAACGTCAGGTGGCAAACCTCATGCGCGATCGCTTGCAGCCCGGTGGGGAAAATCTTTTGTTTCTGACGGATGATCAGTTGCTTCAGGGCATTGAACTTTTGTTCTTTGCCTATCGTGGCTTCACCTCTGATCCTGACCGCATTTTGGAAAATCACACTTACGGCCGTGCCCATCACCGTGCGATCCATTTCATTCACCGCCGCCCTGGCACCACGGTAAATAGCCTGCTCGACATTCTTGGTGTCACAAAACAATCGCTCAATCGCGTCCTGCGCCAATTGATTGATGATGGATTGGTTGAAAGCAAGGTCGGCGAAAAAGACCGCCGCGAACGCCACCTGTTCCTGACAAAAGCGGGCCGCGAACTGGAATCAGAACTTTCCGCCGCACAACGAAAACGCCTGCGCACAGCGTACAAAGAAGCAGGGCCAGATGCCGTGCTTGGCTTTCGCAAAGTGCTTGAAAATATCATGGACCCTTCAATGCGCAAGCATGTGAAAAAGTTGGTAAAGGATTGAAGAGATGACAGAAATCCTCGCTGATGCGCATATTCTGATCGTTGATGACGATGAACGCATTCGAACATTGCTTCAAAAATTCTTGTCCCGAAACGGTTTCTGGGTCACTGCGGCGCGCGACGCTGCTCATGCCCGCAAGCTGTTGGATGGATTGGAATTTGATCTGATCGTCCTTGATGTGATGATGCCGGGTGAAGACGGTCTGACCCTGACGCGCGACCTGCGCAAAAAGCTCAGCACGCCGATCCTGCTGCTGACAGCCAAAGGCGAAACCAGCGAACGGATCATGGGGCTAGAGGCAGGGGCAGATGATTACTTGACCAAGCCGTTTGAACCCAAGGAACTGGTCCTGCGGATCAACGCCATCCTGCGCCGCATTCCAGTGGAGCAAACCGTCGCAGAGCCGCCAAAAACAATGCAACTCGGCGGCGTTCGTTACGATGTTACGCGCGGTGAATTATGGGCAGGGGACGACCTCGTCCGCCTGACCGCCACCGAAAGCGCGCTGATGCGCATCTTTTCGGCCACGCCACACACTCCCATTAGCCGCGCAAAACTCGTCGAAGACTTGGGCCGTGATACGGGTCAAGCCCAAGAACGCGCGGTGGACGTGCAAATCACACGGTTGCGGCGCAAGATCGAAGCCGACCCGAAATCCCCCCGTTACTTACAGACCGTTCGTGGCGCGGGCTACATGCTGGCACCTGAATAATGACAACTGCTTTTCTGACTCACACCGATTGCCTGCAACACATCAATCCTGCGGGCCACCCTGAACAGGTTGCACGGCTGGAATACATCCTCGATCGCATGTCCGCGTCTGAATTTGATGGCTTGATGCGGCTTGATGCGCCACTTGGGACGGATGAACACATCCTCACCACGCACCCCGCTGCGCATTTGAACGCAATGAAAGCCGCCGTTCCTGCCCAAGGCTGGACGCAAATCGACGGTGACACATCGGTATCCCCAGGCTCCTTGCAAGCCGCTTACCGAGGTGTTGGCGCAAACGTCAAAGCGGTTGATCTGGTCATGTCGGGCGAGGCCACCAACGCCTTTTGCGCCACACGCCCACCGGGCCATCACGCCGAAACACAAACCGCCATGGGTTTTTGCTATTTTGGCAATGTGGTTATCGGTGCCCGCCACGCGCTCGATCACCACGGGCTCGACCGTGTTGCCATCGTTGATTTTGATGTCCACCACGGCAATGGCACACAAGACCTCGTTTGGGACGACGAGCGTATCCTGTTCGTCTCTAGCCATCAAATGCCGCTTTACCCAGGTACGGGTGCTGCCAATGAAACGGGGGGCCACGGCAACGTATTGAACGTGCCGCTGAACCCAAACGCCAATGGCATCGATTTGCGCAACGCGTTTGAACGCGAAATTTTACCCGCACTCGAAGCACACAAACCCCAGATGATCTTTATCTCTGCTGGATTTGACGCGCATCAGGCGGATCCTTTGGCGAACCTCAACTTCACCGAAGCGGATTTTGCATGGGCCACAAAAACCCTCTGTGATTTTGCAGATAAACACTGCGAGGGACGGGTGGTCTCGACTCTCGAAGGTGGATATGATCTGGAGGCGTTGGCTGCCTCCGTTGCGGCCCATGTGACCGTATTGATGGAGCAAAGCTGATGGCTGACACACCCGTTTCCGAAATGAACTTTGAAACCGCCATGGCGGAATTGGAAAAGGTCGTGGGCCAATTGGAAAGCAGCCAAGTGGCGCTGGAAGACAGCATCAAATTATATGATCGCGGCGCAGAGTTGAAAAAACACTGCGAAAAGAAATTGGCAGAAGCAGAAGAAAAGATCGCACAGATCACACTTGCCGCTGGAAAACCTGACGGATTAAAACCGTTCGAGGGTTAAGCGTGGACGATTTTCGCGAAAAACTGAACGCTGTTGCCAGTGCAACAGAACAAACGCTGACGGCGTTGTTGCCCGATGGAGCAGGCAATCCAATGGCGGCACCCATGCGCCATGCGGTTCTGGCAGGTGGCAAACGCCTGCGTGCATTTCTGTCGGTGGAAAGCGCTGCGCTTTATGATGTTGATCCTAACCAAGCTTTGCGCACGGCCGCCGCCATCGAATGTATGCACGCGTATTCGCTTGTCCACGACGATCTGCCCTGCATGGACGATGATGACCTGCGCCGTGGCAAACCAACCGTTCATGTAAAGTGGGATGACGCCACCGCCGTTCTGGCTGGAGATGCGTTGCAAACGCTTGCTTTTGAAATCCTAGCGGATGCCGCAACCTCGCCTGATGCTGCGGTTCGCGTGGCCCTGATCGGATCGATGGCGCGGGCTTCTGGTGCAAATGGAATGGTGCTTGGTCAGATGCTGGATATTGCCGCGGAAACTGCAGAGACTCCATTAACGCTCGACCAGATCAAACACCTACAAGCCAACAAAACCGGCGCTTTGATCGAATGGTCTGCCCATTCTGGCGCGATGCTGGCGCAGGACGCTGGGGCCGAACTGATTGAATATTCCCGCGCGGTTGGGCTGGCCTTTCAAATCCAAGACGATGTTTTGGATGTTTTGGGCGATGCCGCGCTTGCAGGCAAACGACTGCAAAAAGACGCGGATGCGGGCAAAGCCACCTTTGTGTCACTGCTTGGTCTTGAACAGGCGCAAAAGAACGCCACATCTTTGATAGAACAGGCGTGCGACGCGCTGGATCGGTTCGGTGACAAAGCACATTCACTGCGGCAAGTGGCGCACTTCGTTGTGAACCGCGAATCGTGATTAAATAAGCGGGAAGAGGAACCTCAGATGAGCGATCGCCCAAACACTCCGCTTTTGGACCAAGTGAACGGTCCTGAAGACCTGAAACAGTTTTCCGATCCGCAATTGCGCCAAGTCGCCGATGAACTGCGATCAGAAACCATTTCCGCCGTGTCAGAAACAGGCGGTCATTTGGGCGCTGGGCTGGGTGTGGTCGAACTGACCACCGCGATCCACGCGGTGTTTGATGCACCAAAAGACCGTTTGATCTGGGATGTGGGCCACCAATGCTATCCCCATAAAATTCTGACAGGGCGGCGTGACCGCATTCGCACCCTGCGCCAAGCTGACGGATTATCAGGGTTCACCAAACGCAGCGAAAGCCCGTTTGATCCTTTTGGTGCCGCGCATTCTTCGACCTCTATTTCCGCCGCGCTCGGCTTTGCGGTTGCCCGTGATTTGGGCGGTGCACCTGAACATGGTCTTGGCGATGCGATTGCTGTGATCGGCGACGGGTCGATGTCCGCAGGCATGGCGTATGAGGCGATGAACAACGCGGGTCATCTGAAAAAACGCCTGTTTGTGATCCTGAACGACAATGAAATGTCCATCGCGCCCCCCGTTGGTGCCATGTCCGCTTACCTGTCAAAACTCTATGCGGGTGAACCGTTCCAAGAATTGAAATCTGCCGCCAAAAGCGCGATTTCCCTGTTGCCTGAACCGTTCCAAGACGGTGCAAAGCGAGCCAAAGACATGGTCAAACACATGACCGTTGGCGGCACGTTGTTTGAACAGCTCGGCTTTTCCTACATCGGTCCAATTGACGGCCACGACATGGATCAATTGCTGAATGTTTTGCGCACCGTAAAAGACCGCGCCACAGGGCCGATGCTGATCCACGTGATCACCAAAAAGGGTAAGGGGTACGCTCCCGCTGAAGAGGCATCAGACAAATATCACGGCGTTGCCAAATTTGATGTGGTTAGTGGCAAACAGAAAAAAGCGCCGTCAAACGCGCCAAGCTATACGTCTGTTTTCGCACAAAGCCTGATTAAAGAGGCCGAGAAAGACACCAAAATCGCCGCGATCACCGCCGCCATGCCAGATGGCACAGGTCTTGATAAATTTGCGGCGCGCTTTCCAAATCGAACCTTTGATGTGGGTATCGCTGAACAACATGCGGTGACCTTCGCTGCGGGCCTTGCGGCGGGTGGGATCAAACCGTTTTGTGCGCTGTATTCCACGTTCCTGCAACGGGGATATGATCAGGTTGTCCACGACGTGGCCATCCAACGCCTGCCCGTGCGCTTCGCGATTGATCGCGCAGGATTGGTTGGCGCGGATGGGGCGACCCACGCGGGCAGTTTTGACATTGGCTATTTGTCCAACCTTCCGGGGTTTGTCGTTATGGCTGCCGCAGATGAGGCAGAGCTTGTCCATATGGTGGCCACCGCCGTTGCCATTGATGACCGTCCCAGCGCGTTTCGTTTCCCACGGGGAGAAGGCGTTGGCATTGATTTGCCCGAACATGGGGTGCCAATCGAAATTGGCAAAGGCCGCATGATAGCCGAAGGCGCGCGCGTTGCCCTGCTTTCCTTTGGCACACGATTGCAGGAATGTGAAAAAGCGGCCGAATTGCTGGCTCGCAAAGGGATAACACCAACCATCGCAGACGCACGTTTCGCCAAGCCGTTGGACGAAGCACTGATCATGGATCTGGTGAAAAACCACGAAGCTCTTATCACCATCGAAGAAGGTGCTGTCGGCGGTTTTGGCTCGCATGTGATGCAGTTTCTGTCGGATCAAGGCGTGTTTGATAAGGGGCTGAAATTCCGCTCCATGGTCTTGCCTGATACGTTCATCGACCAGAACAGCCCCAAGGCCATGTACGATGTGGCTGGCATGAACGCGCCCCAAATAGAGGCGAAAGTTCTAGAAGTTTTGGGGATTTCACAGATTGGTGCGGCAACCGCCTAATGAAGATAGTTCACCGCGATAAGCTATAGGCGGTTACTTTTCCAACCTGTCCAGTCGTTCGCTGATTTCGTCCAGCTTTTGCATGACGGAGTCGCGATAGCTGCCTGTTGCCTCATCGCTTTCGGCGTGATGGGCATCTTGCATGGAATTCACGATCAAACCCACAAGCAGGTTCACCACCGCAAAAGTGGTGACAATGATGAACGGCACAAAGAACATCCAAGCGTATTGGAATTGTTCCATCACAGGCCGCACGATGCCCATGGACCAGCTTTCTAGCGTCATGATCTGGAACAGCGAATACGCAGAACGACCGATGGACCCGAACCATTCTGGGAAGGCTTCGCCAAACAGTTTTGTCGCCATTACTGCACCGATGTAAAAGATGATGGTCATCAGCAAAAACACCGATGCCATGCCAGGCAGGGCGGAGACAAAGCCTTCGACCACACGGCGCAGGCGCGGTGCAAAAGAGATCACACGTAGCACGCGCAAAATGCGCAAAGCACGCAGAACAGACAGGCCACCACCGCTAGGCGCGAACGACACTGACACCACCAAGAAATCGAATATGTTCCATGGCGCGAGGAAGAACCGCCAGCCATAGGCAACCAGTTTCACGGTCAGTTCCGCGACAAAAATCCACAAACATATGGTATCAATCGCCGACAACAGTCCGCCCGCCATACCCTGCATGGTTTTGGATGTTTCCAATCCCAAAACGATGGCGTTGATGACGATGACAACAAGGATCGTGTTGCGAACAAGGGCGGATTCAACCCAATGTTTTAAACGGGTCCGAAAGCCTGTTTCAGGGATCGAAGTATTTTGTGGTTCCATATCGCCTATATAGGTCGCGTGTTGGTTTGCTGCCAGACTTAATTGCGGGTGAATTGCGCGACGAGTTCGCAGTGTTCAGACCATAAAAACTGATCCACGGTTTGCACCCAATCGAGCGTGTAACCGCCATCCACCAAAACCCGCGCATCCCGTGCAAAGGTGGCTGGATTGCACGACACAAAGGCGATGGTTTTCACTTCAGACGCGGCCAATTGCTCCGTCTGTGCTTTTGCACCAGCGCGGGGTGGATCGATGACCACCGCATCAAACGGGTTCAATTCGTCAGGGCGCATCGGATTGCGAAACAGGTCGCGCGGCGCGGTGGTGACTTTTTTCAAACCGGTTGCAACGCGCCAGCCTTTATCAAGCGCGGCGAGCATTTCGCGATCTGATTCAAATGCTGCAACCTCGGCTATTTTGGCCAAGGGCAGGGAAAACGTGCCACAGCCGGAAAACAAATCCGCCACAGATTTCGCTTGCCCGACAATAGACATCACAGTGTCCACAAGGGCGATTTCCCCTTCTTTCGTGGCCTGCAAGAAAGACCCATTTGGCGGTGTCACCAATGCCTCGCCAAACCGATGTTGTGCGGGTTCCCGTTCCAACACAATTTCGCCGTTCCAGAACACACGCGATAACCCGTGATCGTGGGTAATTTTCACCACGTGTGCTTGAATTTGAGGAGTGAGCGGCAAAGCATTGTCGACGCTCACATCCAGCCCACCAATGCTCGCTGTGGCGGCGATGCGAATTTCGCTCTTGCGCGAAGCTGCGATTTGCACCAGCGCCTTTAACCCGTCAAACCCTTCTGAAATATCAGGGTGCAACAACGTGCAGTGCGTAATCGGAATAATCTGAGCCGTACCGCGGGCATGAAATCCCAGAAACGCGCTGGCCTTTGTCCGCTTCCCCGTAAACACCGCGCGGCGACGCGATTGGGGTGGCGATGTAATTGTATCGCGCAATTCGGTTTCCAGCCCGTGTTGAGCCAAAGCGGTGCGCACCAAATTCCGTTTCCAATCGGCCAGAAACGCCGGATCAATATGTTGCGTCGCGCAGCCACCACAGGTTTTGAAATGCGAACAAGGTGCTTTGACGCGCAGGGCCACAGGTTCCAAAATACGCGGCTTTGCGATGCGGCCGTCTTCGATGTCTCCTTCCACCCGTTCGCCTGGAACAGAAAAAGGAACAAACACGTCCTGCCCATTGTGGCTGGCAATGCCATCCCCTTTGGACCCCAGTTTTTCGATCAAAAGCTCTGTCATAAGAACACCAATATCGCGGATAGAGCGAGCAGTATCGCCATCACGCACCGAAAGTAAAACCATCGTGTTTCGTTGTTTAACAAGGCCGCCAACAGCGCCCCTGAATAGGTCCAAAACACGCAGACGAACAGGTTTACGCTGGAAAACCCAGCCGCAATCCGTATCGCTTCCCCCATGGGGGTCAGGCCGATGGAATACCCAGAGGCGGCCGCCAAGGCAACGGCCCAGATTTTTGGATTGACCCACTGAAACACCGCGGCTTCGAAAAATGTCATTGGGCGTTCTATGGCTTTTTGCGACGCGGATTTTCTGGGGAAAAGCATTCGATAAGCCATCCACAAAATCCACGCGGCCGAAATGCACTGTAGGGTGAACCGCAACTGTGGTTGAGACAGGATCAGCGCACCGATGCCCAATCCGCAAACACCCCCGATAATCCCTGTACCGATGACAACGCCCACCAGATGTGGCCATGTGGCCCGCGCTCCAAACCGTGCGCCGCTGCTGGTTAACATGATGACATTGGGCCCAGGGCTCGCCAGCCCCGCAATTAGAAACGCAATCAGTGGGCTAAACATCTGCCAACAACGCGTCTTTGGAAAGGGCAAAGCCCGACGCAACCCACGCCTGTTCCAGCCGTTTCAACGTGTCGCCAATGTCTTTGCCGACCAGCGTGTTGGGCAAGTCGCTGGCGCGAACTGGAAACTGGGCCTGTGTTCCCTTGGCAATGTCATCCAACACCCCATGTGCAGGGGGTGTTTCAAGGCTGGCTGCCATGATCAGCGCCACATCAAGCGCGGTTTCCGCACCAAAATAATAGGCCGTTGCCGCCGCGCCCAAGCCGCGATCACTGGCGGTGTGAAACGCTGCAATCCGTTTTGTTTCCACATTCGACAGCCGCAGGTGCTTCGCATGATCCTCACCACCTAAAACGATCAATCGTCGCTGCCAATCGGGTTCGCTCGACACTGTGGATTCCAGATGGGTCAATGGTCCAAGGCCCCGCGCAGAACTGCCCGGAAGTATTTGATTAAGTACGCCAGAATGCTCCATCGCGGCCACCGTGCGCAATGGATCGGGCGCTGACAAAATCTTGCGCATTTCTGCACCGATCCGTTCTTTTGAAATCAGGCTCAGCCCATCCACATTCTGTGCAATGGCCGCCATCGCTTCGGGGTCCATGCCCTCATCCTGATCCGCATACCACGCGTGAAAGCGAAAATATCGAAGGATGCGCAGGTAATCTTCGCGAATGCGATCCTGCGCATTGGCAATAAACCGCACCTTGCGTGCCTGAAGATCGTCCAGACCATTCAGCGGATCAATGATCTGTCCTGCACCATCCGCATAAAGTGCATTCATCGTGAAATCGCGCCGCATCGCATCGTCGTTGATGTCTTTGGAAAACGCAACGACTGCACGGCGGCCGTGGGTTTCCACATCTTTGCGAAAGCTGGTGATTTCAAAGGATTGCCTGCCGATCATCACCGTGATTGTACCGTGATCGAGCCCTGTTGGTATAAACTTTAACCTCTCTCGTTTGCAGAGACCAATTACATCATCAGGGGTCGCCGACGTGGACATATCCAGATCAGCCACCGCTCGATCCATCAACGCGTTGCGCACGCATCCCCCCACAAACAATAGCTGATGGCCGCTCTGTTCAAACGCGGCAAACAGGCGTTGCACAGTGTCCGTAAATATCCAATCAGCGGTGAGTTTCATGAGAATGTTCTACGCGATCTGCGAACATGCGCAACATGCGTGCCGTGGCACCCCAAATGTAATAAGGGCCAAATGGCACGACGTAATACCGACGGGGCTTGCCCATCCATACGCGTCCTTCAATGAAATAGTTGGCTGGGTCCAACACATGTTTCAAGGGGACGTGAAACACTTCTTCCACCTCACCTGGATCGGACATCGGTGCAAAGTCATGATCCACGCGGGCCACGATGGGCTGCACCTCGAACCCTGTCACTGTGCGGTGCAACGGCAAAGTGCCGAGCTGTTCGCATTGCGCACGGCGCAGTCCGATCTCTTCCTCGGCCTCGCGAAAGGCGGCGTGTTCCACGCTTTGATCGGTGGCATCCACCTTGCCGCCTGGAAAGGCAATTTGCCCTGGATGATGTTTCAAATGCGCAGCGCGGCGGGTTAAAATCACCCGCAGCCCTGTCGCATGTTCTAAAATCGGCACCATCACCGCCGCAGGTTTATAGCGGGATCGTTCCAACGGTTTATCCGCATTCAGATCAAAATCCGAAGACATCACATTTCCAAACCCGCCTTGCGTGGCCCGTTTAATTTGGTCCAGCGAAACGGAATTTTGGGGATGCGCGGTGTTACCCGTCATTTTGCGCGTCTTTGCCCAGCGTGCTCGGCTCTAATTCGTAATGTGCCCCGCAGAACTGGCAATCGGCGGTGACCATGCCTTGTTCTGTCGTCATCTTAGCAATGTCTTTGGCGGAATAGATCGACATGGTGTTGCGCACTTTGTCTTCGCCGCAAGTGCAGCCAAACTCGATGGGTTGTGCGGGAAAAACCCGTGGGATTTCTTGGTGGAACAAACGGCGCAACAGCTGTTCTTGACCCACATGCGGACCGATCATTTCGATC
Source organism: Amylibacter sp. IMCC11727 (assembly GCF_029854195.1). NCBI lineage: Bacteria > Pseudomonadati > Pseudomonadota > Alphaproteobacteria > Rhodobacterales > Paracoccaceae > Amylibacter > Amylibacter sp. IMCC11727. The sequence continues at coordinate 93,061 of NZ_CP122960.1, read as the reverse complement.
TCTTCTGCGGACTCCATCAGAATGGTTGCACGGTTCCAGTTTTCGGCATCTTCTTCGGACACCAAATCTTGGGCTTGCAGCAAACCGCCCTCGCCCGTGCCGCCATCATCCATCAAAGGGGATGCTTTTGGCATGTGCTGAATCATGATGCCGCCAGCCCGCCAATTGTTCTGACCGTCTGGTGCCGTTTCTTGGGCGGCGATGGTTTTGAACTGGGTTGGCAATTGCTCTGACTGGGCGAAATAGGTTTCAGCACATTTTGATAGTGATCCACCCGCCAAAGGCGTGATTCCTTGATACGGCGTCGTGCCTTCGCCTTGGTCGATCAGAATGGCGAACATGCCTTTGCCGATCAAATCGAATCCAGCCTGATCGCTTTGGGCAATCGCGTCGGCATCAAAGCTGGCATAGGCGCGAATGCGGGCTGGCTCTGCTTCGGATTTTGGTGCGAAGTAATCGGTGGCAATAATGCGCAATGGGCCGTTGCCCCGAATTTGCAATGACAGTTTCCAACGCAGACTGATGGTTTGACCAATCAGCGCCGTCAAAAGCGCCGCTTCGGCCACCTGTGCTGACACTGTCAGGGGGTAATTGTGTTGGCTCAATATGGTGTCGAGTGTAGTGTCCAAACGGGCCACACGGCCCCGCACATCCACGGCATCCAATTGGAACGGAAGGATTGTGTCATCCCAGCGTTTGTTTGTTTGATCTGATTGCATTCGCCTAACCCTTGTTAAGCTGTCGAAATAGTGGTGTTTTGACCGAAGTGCAAATGCTAGCCCAGAGATGGGCGCTGGAACGGAGTAATGCGGCGATGCGGCGGTTTGGAGACCCCATCTTAACAGGGCAAAAATATGTGCGTCGTCCCGGTGCGTATGCCATCATTTCTGGCGGTGGTGATCTGTTGCTGACCTTGCAAGATGGGGATGAGTTAGAACTGCAATTGCCAGGCGGCGGTATTGATCCCGGTGAAACGCCAGTGCGTGCGTTGCACCGCGAAGTGTTCGAAGAAACGGGATATCACATCGCCAATGTTTGCCGTCTTGGGACCTATCAGCGGTACACGTTTATGCCCGAATATGACCTTTGGGCGCATAAGATTTGCCATATCTACACCTGCACACCAACGCTCAAGAAATCAGAGCCGTTGGAGCCAGAGCATTCGGTTGTTTGGATGGATCCGACATCGGCGCTCAACATGTTATCGAACAGAGGGGATCGCCATTTCTTACGGCAATGGGTTGGACCCTAATTCAAGGTTTTTTACCCTCTGGATGGAAATCAAACAGTATGCCGGACACATCATCATCAAAAGGGCGCTGTTCAGCAAAAGAGGTCAGTTCCCACACCAAATCGCTGATCAATTCTGGGCCATCGCTGGTTGCGTTGGCTTGCAAAAAACGGTCAAGCCCATCCTCGTCCAACAACTCCCCCTTGGTGTTTTGACACTCTGTCACGCCATCGGAATAGAGAAACAATCGATCCCCTGCTTTCATCTGAAATTCAAAGGTTTCAAATTCCAAATCTGGCATTAGCCCAATGGGCGGGCCACCATCGCCAATGAATTTTACACCGTCCTTAGCGTTGAATAATACGGGATGCGGATGGCCTGCCTGAACCATGCTAACGGACCCGTCCCGTAAGTTCACGTCAGCATAAGCCAAAGTGAAATACAGTTCAGTTTCCATCTCTTCGACCATCATCAAATTCAAATGTTCGGCCATGTCGGCAGGTTCACGCAAAAAGAATTCACCGTTTTCAAACCGTTCAAATGCAAGGTTCTGTTCTTTGTTGTGCGGGCTTAAATATCCCGCCAAGCGCGCGGTCAGCAGGGCCGATGAAATGCCGTGGCCTGACACATCGATGGAATAAATGCCCAAATGATCTTCTGAAAAGGAAAAAAACCCAACCAAATCCCCCCCAACATGAGAGCTGGATTGAAACAGCAATGATACCTCACCCTTGGGCAGCCTGTGGTGGCGTGTTGGGATCAAAGAGTGTTGAAGTTTCGAAGCCTCCACCAAATCTTTTTTTAATTCCCCGTAAACGGTTTGCAGTTCTTGCAAGGCGCTGGCGACCGTTTCGTTCTGGTCGATCATTTTCTGTTCCATGTCGAGCACCCGAGTTCCCGCACGAATTCGCGCCTTTAATTCGGCTGAATTGACGGGTTTGGACAGAAAATCATCCGCGCCTATGTCCAATCCTTGCGCCACGTCATTGGTTTCATTTTTGGACGTCAGCAAAATGAAATATCCGTAACGATCACGTTCCAGTTTTCGAAATTCACAGCAAAATTCCAACCCGTCCATTTCTGGCATGATCCAATCGCTGATCACCAAATCAATGTCCTGCGATTTACAGATGTTGAGTGCTTCGACGCCGCTGGCCGCTTCGATTACGGTAAAACCCCATTTTTTTAGGTTGAGCGAAACGATCCGCCGTTGCAATTTGCTGTCGTCAACCACAAGCACACGCAACTGCCCCGCAATGGCCCGTGACGCGGACAGCGAGGTTGTATTCTGAAAATCTTCTATATGTGCCAAAGCCCACCTACGGATTGTTCTGTCCTGACAGTGGCCTGCAACATTTAATTTTTAATGAAATTGAGCAGCTTGAGCCGCTTCCCATAACGAAATGTTAGCTGAATTACCCCACCCTAATGGAGATGGGATCAATACGGTGAATGGGAAAATGATAAATTGGCAGCAAATCAAACAGTTAGAAGAAGACGTTGGTGCAGAAGACTTGGCCGAAGTCGTCACACTGTTCTTGGCAGAGGTGGACGAAGCCATTGAAGAATTGGATGCGGTCACGCAAAAAGGTCCGTCTGAAATCGCAAATGCCCTACATTTCCTGAAAGGCAGTGCATTTAACCTTGGATTTCAGCGGTTTGGAGAGTTTTGTTCAGAAAGAGAGGCGCTCGCGCATTCTGGGGAAACAGGCTCTATACTATCTACCGAAGTCGAAGAATTGTATTTGGCGTCAAAAGAACAATTCCTTGCCAATGTGTCCGATCACTGCTCGGTCCAGCTCTGATTTTGGAAACTATCTCGCCAAATATTCACCTAAAATTTTCATAAATTCGCGCGGTTTATCGGCATGAAGCCAGTGGCCAGCCCCTGTGATTGTTTTCAAGGTTGCGTGTGGAAACAGCCGCAAAACCTCTTCTCGGCTTTCAGTCCCGACATAATCAGATGCGCCGCCCCGAATGAACAGCGTATCTTTTGAAAATGAACCGTCCAGCGTGGGAAACCCAATCACGGCATTCATATTGGATTTCAAGGCGTCTAGATTCAAAAGCCAGCGCAATTCACCATCTTCCAACTCCAGGCTTTGAGCAAAAAAACCCGCCAATGCTGGATCATTGGTTGCGGTTTCTAAAGCGTCTTGCGCTGTCGATCTGCGATCGTGTTTGGACAGGTCCAAGGATTGCATCGCCGCGATACTGTCGTTTTGGCTGTGGGCATATCCCACGGGCGCTATATCCGCCACGATCAAGCGTGCAACCTTATCTGGATTTTGCACTGCCAGTACCATGGCGGCCTTACCACCCATTGAATGGCCCATCACATCTGCCCTGCCGCCAAGGTGATCAATCACACGCGCCAGATCATCGGCCAATGCTTGATAGCTGTTATCAGCATCCCAAAAGCTGTGCCCGTGATTGCGCAAATCTACCGTCACGACCCAGCGATCCCGTGACAAATGCCGCCCAATTGCCCGCCAATTGCGCCCAGATCCAAACAGCCCATGCACCAGCACCAACGGTGTGCCAGTTTCCGCGCCATAGGACGCCATATTCAACAACGGATGCTTGCTCATCGGACCCTCTTTTCCCGTGCTCGAATCTCATATCTGCCACGGGCGCGAAACAATGGCCACTTGTCGCGCATCAAAAAACGCAATACACGCCCGACAACCCACACTCTAATGGAGATTTTCGCTATGGCCGCGCCCAAAAAAGTAGTTCTCGCGTATTCAGGTGGTTTGGACACATCCATCATCCTGAAATGGCTGCAAACGGAATACGGTTGCGAAGTGGTAACGTTTACTGCGGATCTGGGCCAAGGTGAAGAATTGGAACCAGCGCGCAAAAAAGCAGAGATGTTGGGCATCAAGTCAGAAAATATCTTTATCGAAGACGTGCGCGAAGAATTTGTTCGTGACTTTGTGTTCCCAATGTTCCGTGCCAATGCGGTGTATGAAGGCTTGTATCTTTTGGGCACATCCATCGCGCGGCCGTTGATTTCAAAGCGTTTGGTGGAAATCGCGGCAGAAACAAATGCGGATGCGGTGTCTCATGGGGCAACGGGCAAGGGCAACGATCAGGTTCGGTTTGAATTGTCTGCCTATGCGCTGAACCCAGACATCAAAGTGATTGCCCCATGGCGGGAATGGGATTTGCAAAGCCGCACAAAACTTTTGGCCTTTGCCGAAGAAAACCAGATCCCCATCGCCAAAGACAAACGTGGCGAAGCACCGTTTTCTGTGGATGCGAATCTGTTGCACACCTCGTCCGAGGGTAAAGTATTGGAGGATCCAGCCGTCGAAGCACCCGATTACGTGTATCAACGCACGGTGAACCCAGAAGACGCGCCAAACGAGCCAGAATTCGTAGAAATCACCTACAAAAAAGGTGATCCCGTTGCATTGAACGGTGTTGCAAAATCTCCTGCGGAAATGCTGACAGAGTTGAACGCGCTAGGCGGTAAACACGGCGTTGGTCGTCTTGATCTGGTCGAAGGTCGTTATGTGGGTATGAAATCACGCGGTGTGTACGAAACACCAGGCGGAACTATCATGCTCGAAGCGCACCGTGGCATTGAATCCATCACGCTGGATCGCGGCGCGGCGCACCTGAAAGACGAACTGATGCCACGATATGCTGAGCTGATCTACAATGGTTATTGGTTCAGCCCTGAACGCGAAATGCTGCAAGCGATGATCGATCATTCCCAAACTCATGTGAACGGTGTGGTGAAGGTGAAGCTTTACAAAGGCTCTGTTCAAACCGTTGCGCGCTGGTCCGATGACACGTTGTATTCTGAACAGCACGTCACATTTGAAGATGACGCAGGCGCATACGATCAGGCGGATGCAGCTGGCTTTATCAAAATCAACGCATTGCGGCTCAAATTGCTGGCGGCGCGGGATAAACGCTCCAAATAACCGAGTCTTCCGTGCCACAGGCAACCGATCCGTTCTAATCCACGCTTTGTGGCGCGTTGACGCGTGGGTTAAACGTGCTTATCTTTCCAAACATCAAATAGCGGCAATAGATCGCTAAAATACCAAAGGCAAACTACAGGCGGATATCAGGCGGTATTTTTCAAATCACTTCTGTGTGCGTGCGAAACGGACGATGAAGTTTGAAACCTGCTTTCCAAATATGCGCAATGATTGCCTTGTTAGGGGTTGGAAAGCGGAGTCTATGAGTTGTGAGTAACGAATACGAACAACAGCACGGTCAAATCGAAGAAGGTTTTGACTATGACGCAGATCAGAATGAAGAGCATTCCGATAAGCCGTCTTCTGGATTGATCCGCGCAGGTATTTTCGGCGTTATCGTGTTTTTGGCAATTGTTGGCATGGCAAGTGTCATCAATAATTGGTTCCGTGGATCATCGGATGCAGATGAAAAACTGGCCGTAATCGAAGCGGAGTCAAAAGCGTCTGACGGTGTTTCACCCTATAAGAAACTGGAAAAAAGCTGGGTTGATACCCGCGCACTTCTGGAAGCTGAGTTTCAGAACAAACGCACACTAGTTGCCAGTGTAGTCGATACCGAAAAGCAGATCGAAGCTGCAAAACAAAAAGTGGTGAAGTCCGAAAACGCGCTCACGGTTGCGAATGAGGCTGTTGAAACTGCAAAACAAGAGCTTGCGGAAGTTGCCAAGCAGATCAGCGAGCTCGAAGATAACACCCCCCAAGAAGCATTCGAAGATGCGCAATTGATCGCGAGCGAAGCATCAGAAGCTGCCGCCGCTGCTCAGCGAGAATTTGAGCAGGCCAAAGCCGAGCAAAACCGCATTGAAGCAACCGTTGCAGAGCTGCGCCGCGCCGTTTCTGCCGCCGAAGCTGCGGCAAACGCTTCACGTTTGCTTGTGTCTGCCGCCGATGCCGCAAAACAGGCTGTCACAGAAAACCAAGACGTCATGTCAGAGGCTGATGGACCTGCGTTAACCAACCTTGAAAACAACTTTTTCAAAGATGCGGAATCCCAAGCCGTAAATATGGAACGATCTGCCAAGGCAGCTCAACAGGCCGTCGAATTGGCCGAATTGCGTCTTGATGCCCTGAAACGCGAAGAAGAAAAATTTTAAAAAAGCATTTGCCACAGCCAACTCACGCGAAACCGAAGCAAAGGCCGCGTTGCGTGAAATTGAAAAGCAAGTCGAAGCCCATCTGACCAAGATGCAAAAGGCGCAGCAGGAAAATGAAACGGCGCAAACCCGATTGCGCGTTGCGGAACGCCAGGCCGCCGAGAAAGCCGAAGCGTTGAAAGTGGTAACACGGGATGTCGCGGTCGCGGAAGGCAAGCTCGACACCACCAAAAAATCAATCGAAGCGGCTGAAAATACGCTCGAAATCGTGCAAGCCAAGTTTCAGGAGACCGAGACAGAGCTGAAAAAGATGCACCGCGCCCGATCTGAAAAGAATGCGGTTTCAATGGCGGCCTTGAACGCGTCGCTCAACGAAAAACTCCGCGATCAGCTGAGCGGTGCTGCACCAGATCACCCCATCTTTGACCGTTTGGTGTTCTCTTCGGCTGAACTGTTTGCCCAAGGGTCTGCCACACTTCAACAAAGCGGTAAGGACATTTTGTTAAAGGTCGTTCCAGTCTTGCAAGACGTCATTGCCGAACTCCCTGAAGATGTGGATTGGGTGCTGCGCGTTGACGGCCATACGGACAATCAACCGATCAGTGGCGCCGGCAAATACAAAGACAATTGGGAGCTTTCACAGGCACGCGCACTCTCTGTGGTGCGGTTCTTGGTCAATTCGACCGATCTGCAACCGCAGAACATGTCCGCAAACGGGTATGGTGAATATCAACCGTTAACCACTGGTGAGAGCCCAGCATCCCTTGCCAAAAACCGCCGTATCGAACTGACTTTGGCCGCGCGTTAAAGCGCGGTCTTTTGCTCTGCCATCTGGTCGTACAGGCGTTTTGCGTTTTGATAAACGTCCGCAAGTTCAGGCGCCACAGGTGGCAATTCTGACTCTGGCCCAGCAAACCCAGAACTGTTCCACACCGCACCGTACCAATGTGGTGCCCACACGCCGTCTTGCGTATTGCCACCCTGTGGCCAAGACAGCATCTTTTCTTCGAAGGGAATGTCCACCGCTGCGCAAATTTTCTGCAACATGGATGCAGGGTCTTGGCGGATATCTGCGCTGTCTACAATCAACGGTGAACGCCCCGTTTCACTCGTCACCAGATTGATCAATTCCATCTGCTGTTCAAACCCGATATCGCGCAACGTTGGGTTTTCCCGTTTGACGGCATAACTGGCTAAAACTCGGGCGGGGTGGCGGATCAGAAACACGTTTGTTTGCTGCAATATCCAATCGCGCCGAAACTCGGGGATCATGTGCTGTGTCATGTGTTTTTGATAAAACACGGGCCGTCCTTGTGGCCCTACAGACAGGCATTTTTCAATTACGACCTCTGCATCGGTGTCCCCATTTGCCATGATATCTTCGCCCATGGGATGGGACAGCCCCGTCTTTGCCAGATACGCCGCATAAAAAGGTTCATCCCACACTTCACAATCACTGCGCTGGGCAAAAGCATACATCATGGCCGTCGATAGATTGCGCGGACCAGACCACATGGACAGGCGCAACGGTGCGGTTGTGTTCACGAAAACCCTCACTGTGATGTTATTTGTAGTTGATCACGATTCATACAATCACTGCCCTGACCTGCAAGGAGCAAGATGATGAAACGTACAATCAGAAATTTGATGACAGCAGCGGCGGTTCTGTTGGCCACAGGCCAAGCCAGTTTCGCCGACACGCAAGTGGCCATTTTTGCAGGGGGCTGCTTCTGGTGCGTTGAATCGGATTTTGAATCTGTACCGGGCGTCATAAATGCGGAATCAGGCTATATCGGTGGAGCAGCGAAAACGGCCAAATATAAAACCGTATCAAAAGGTGGCACAGGCCATTACGAGGCTGTGCGCATCGTGTTTGATCCCGCGAAAATCAGTTATTCTGCGTTGCTGCACAAGTTTTGGCGTACGGTGGACCCAACCGATGCAGGTGGGCAATTCTGCGATCGCGGTGACAGTTATCGCACAGCTGTGTTCACCACATCAGGTCAGCAAAAGGCGATTGCGCAAGAGTCCAAATCCATGGCGCAATCGGATCTTGGACAAACGATTGTCACGCCCATTGTGGCGGCTAGCACGTTTTACCCCGCCGAAGATTTTCACCAAGATTACTACAAGAGCAGCAAAAAGGTGTTGACCCGCTTTGGGTTGGTGCAACGGAAAACCGCGTATAAAAAGTACCGCCAAGCCTGTGGTCGTGATGCCCGTGTCAAAGAATTGTGGGGCAGTGCAGCAGGGCGGCTCGGCTCCTAGGCGTTGGCCATTTGCACGGCAAGTTGCTGCAAGAAGATGATCGCGATAATCACCACCAGCGGTGAAAAATCCAACCCACCTGTGTTTGGCAGCACGCGTCGAATAGGACCATACAGCGGCTCTAACAATCGGTTCAGCCCAAAGTAAACCTGCGCCACAATCGGTTGTTGCAGGTTCAAAACCTGAAAGTTCACAAGCCACCCGATTATGATGTGCGCAAGAACGATCCACCATGCAATGTTCAACAACGCAAGCAGTGCCACACCAAAAGCTGAAATCATCTTCGCGATCCTTTGTATCCGTTTCACCTGACCTAATATCACGGTGCAGCCAAGACAAGAGCCGACAACAATACCCTAGGTAGTATAACTCATGGCAAAACGCGATAATCCTTGCACGTGCGCCTCGAAATAGGTTCTATCAATCCAACAACGCGCTAAAAATCTTTGATCGGCTAAGGACACGTATTAACGCCATACGTTTCTCTATGGTTTGGTGATAGGGGGATGCTTGCATCTTGCTCACCTTGATCGGCTCAGATTAAAAAAGCAGAACGCTATGAGGGGAATATCTGTGGCTTCCACAACAAACCGCAAATCAATTTGGGGGTGGTATTTCTATGACTGGGCCTCCCAACCGTATAACACCCTTCTAATCACCTTCATCTTTGCCCCTTATTTCACCTCTGCTGTGGCTGAAAACAGTGTCGAAGGTCAGGCCATGTGGGCCCGAATGACATGGATGACGGGGATGTTTTTGGCGGTGGCTTCCCCCATTTTTGGGGCCATCGCAGACAGTGCAGGCCCCCGCAAACCGTGGATTTTTGTGTTTTCCGTCATGTACGTGGTTGGTGCCGCTTATTTGTGGAACGCTGTGCCTGGATCATCAAATATTGTTATGATTTTGTTGTTCTTTGCAATCGGAATGGCGGGTATGGAGCTCTCCCAAACCTTTGTAAATTCCATGCTTCCAACGCTCGCACCGCGATCTGAAATCGGCAAAATCTCTGGATCAGGTTGGGCCTTTGGGTATGCAGGTGGCGTTATCGCGTTGTTTCTCATGCTGCTGTTCTTTGCAGAGAGTGAGGAAACAGGATTAACTCTGATTGGAATATCCCCCCTGTTGGGGCTGGATGCCGAGGCCCGCGAAGGCACGCGCTTTGTCAGTATCCTAACCGCGGTATGGTTCGTCGTGTTCATGATCCCGTTTTTCTTTTGGGTCAAAGACGAAACCCGCAGATCAAACGTGGGCGAAGCAGTGGGTAAAGGTTTGTCCGAGCTTTTAGAAACGCTCGGAAATCTACCTAACAATCGCAGCCTGATGATCTATCTTGGATCATCCATGTTTTACCGTGATGCACTGATTGGCCTTTATGCGTTCGGCGGTATCTACGCCAGCGGCGTGATGGGCTGGACGCTTATCAACATTGGGATCTTTGGAATCATTTCAGCAATCACGGGTGCCATTTTTTGTTACATCGGTGGGTTTGTGGATCAGGCAATTGGCCCCAAACGCGTGATCGCAATTTCTGTTTCTGTTCTTATTCTTGTCAGCATCTTGATCGTTGGATTGTCCCGCGAGGCCATTTTTGGCATGCCAGTGGCAGAAGGCAGTAACCTACCAAATATAATGTTCTTTATTGCGGGTGCTTGTATCGGTGCCGCAGGGGGTGTTCTTCAGGCGTCCAGCAGAACCTTTATGGTGGACCAAGCCGACCCAGAGCGCATGACCGAAGCATACGGGCTTTATGCAATGACGGGCAAAGCAACGGCTTTCCTTGCGCCTGGTCTCATCGACTTGGCCACTTCATTAAGCGGAAGTCAGCGGGTTGGTGTGTCTCCTGTGATTGGGCTCTTTGCGATTGGGTTAATCCTGCTATTCTGGGTGCGTTCTTCGAAGGAATATCGTTAAGGGGATTTAAAGATGCGGTTTCACAGCCTGATTTTTACGGCACTTTTTGCGGCGATCGGTGCCACTGGTGCGCTGCGTGCGGATACAAATACTAAAACATCATCGGACAACACCCTCGTTCGAAAATCCACACAAAGCACCAAAGCCAATCAGCTGTTTGGGGCCAAAGCCAAAGCATCCCGCCAAAAACCTGCCGCCATTGGCACATATGCCAAAGGCTGCCTTGCGGGGGGTGCGCAGCTTCCTGAATCGGGCCCAACATGGCAGGCCATGCGCCTGAGCCGAAATCGCAACTGGGGTCATCCAGAGATGATCCAATTCCTCAAAGACCTGAGCGCCAAGGCTGCAAAACAACCAGGTTGGGCGGGATTGTACATTGGGGATATTTCCCAACCCCGCGGCGGGCCAATGTTGTCTGGGCATCAGTCTCATCAAATGGGGTTGGACGCGGACATCTGGCTTTATGTGCCAAAACGGTTGAACCTGTCACGCGCCGAACGGGAACGCCTGTCTTCCACCAATGTGCGTGCCAAAAGCCAGCGCACAGTCAACAGCAATTGGACCCAACAACACGCAAATATCCTCAAGGCGGCGGCTCAGGATCCGCGTGTGGACCGTATTTTTATCACGGCCCCAGCCAAGGTGTGGCTGTGTGAGAACACTCGTGGCAACCGCAAGTGGCTGCAAAAAATTCGCCCGTTGTATGGCCACAACACGCATTTTCACGTGCGTATGAAATGCCCCAAAGGGTTTCGTGGTTGCGTCACGCAAAAGCCAACGGTGGCACAACTGTCCAAAGGTGGCGACGGTTGCGATTCAACGCTTGAATGGTGGGTCACGGATTACCTAAATCCACCGAAGGTAAAGCCAACAAAAAAGCCAAAGCCGAAAAAGAAGAAACGCGGCGCAAGACAATACACAATGGCCGATCTTCCACGTCAGTGTCAGGGTGTGCTCGCAAGCAATTGATTATTCGGGGAAATTTTGCCCCTTAATTGTGCGTGAACACCCGCGAAACGATGCGATCAAAACGCCATCTTGGTTCGTGACATCCACGTCGTAAATGCCGTTGCGACCTGTTTTGCTGACCTCTTTGGCGGTTGCGGTCAGCGTGTCCCCCAACTGCCCCGCAGCCACAAACGTAATCGTATTGTGCTGTGCAACTGTCGCTTGGTTATAGCTGTTGCAGGCAAAGGCAAAGGTGCTGTCTGCCAGCGTGAATATAAAGCCTCCATGACAAATATCATGACCGTTACAGTGGTGCGACTCTACCGCCATTTGCATTTGGGCCACGCCTTTGCCAACTGACAGCAGTTCAATTCCCAAATATTTGGATGCGCGATCGTTGGCCCACATGGCATCTGCACTGCGCTCCGCTCTGTCTTGGTCTGAAAGTGTCATGGTATCCCTGTCAATTCGTTTCAAAAAACATTGCAATGCCCCCTGCGTGGGGTCAATGTTTTGCAATGGATTTCTTACTGACCGACTTGCCCGAAGGGTTTCACGACAACCCCTATCCCACCTATGCGGCACTGCGTGAAACTGCGCCCGTTCATGCGCAACCAGACGGGACGTTTGTCATCTCGCGTCATGCGGATTTGGATATGATCTATCGCGATACGACGCGGTTTGTTTCGGACAAGAAAAAGGTGTTCAAACCAAAATACGGCGATAGTCCGCTGTTTGAACATCACACCACATCGCTGGTGTTTAACGATCCACCGCTGCACACACGCGTGCGATCCATCATGGTTGGCGCAATGAATCCGCGCGCCATTGCCAACATGGAACCAGGGCTGGTTGCGCAAGTGGATGCGCTGTTGGATGCCATGCAAGATCAAAACGAAGTTGATCTGATTTCCGCTTTTGCGGGGGCCATTCCAATCGGGGTGATCGGCAACTTGTTTGACATGCCGATAGAAGAACGCGGCCCGTTGCGCGATTGGTCACTGGCCATTCTTGGCGCGTTGGAACCCGCCTTGACGCAAGAACAAATGGATGAAGGCAACCATGCCGTTCAGGAGTTCAAAGCCTATCTCAAAGATCTTGTGGCACGGCGTGCCAAAAACCCTGGTGACCCCGAAACGGATGTGCTGACGCGTTTGATGCAGTCCGAAGACGGTCAGCTGACCGAAGTTGAGTTGCTGCAAAACTGCATTTTCATCCTGAACGCAGGACATGAAACCACCACAAACCTGATCGGCAATGCCCTGGCCCTGTTGGATGCAGACGCCTCTGCGAAACAGGCGCTGACGGAACAGCCGGCGTTGCTGAACACCGCAGTGGATGAATTTCTGCGCATGGAAAGCCCGAACCAATTTGGCAATCGTCTGACCACGGAACCGATGGAGTTGCATGGCGTTCACATTCCAAAAGGAACGGATTTGCACCTGTGTATCGGGGCAGCGAACCGCGATGCAGACCGTTTCGAAAATCCAGATAAATTAATGTTGGATCGCCGTCCCAACAAACACCTTGCCTTTGCGGGTGGGCCGCACACCTGTGTTGGCCTCAGCCTTGCACGGATGGAAGGGCGCGTGGCTGTGGGGCGGTTTTTAAACCGCTTTCCAAACTATCGTTTGTTGGATGGGGCAAGGCGGGGCAATCGCATCCGTTTTCGCGGATATTCACAATTGCCCGTAGCTTTGGATTAGGCGTCTACTGCCTCGATAATTTCGATGGCTTGTTGCGCGGTTTCCACGAATTTGAACAATTCGATGTCTTCTGCGGAAATCGTACCCGCATCCGCCAGCGTTTCCCAGTTGATGATGGAACGCCAGAATTTTTCACCGAACAGGATCACAGGCATCCGTTCCATGCGGCCTGTCTGAATCAAGGTCAGCGTTTCAAACAGTTCGTCCAAAGTACCAAACCCACCGGGGAACACAGTGATCGCCTTGGCCCGCATCAGAAAATGAATTTTCCGCGTCGCAAAGTAGTGGAAGTTAAAACACAGTTCTGGGGTGCAATATTCGTTCGGTGCTTGCTCGTGAGGTAACACAATGTTCAATGCGATGGACGCGCCACCAGCCTCAGCAGCGCCACGGTTGCCTGCTTCCATCACACCTGGACCGCCGCCCGTAACAACCACGTTTTCATGGCCATAGGATTCCATGCTTTTCACAGTCATCAAACGTGCAAATTCACGGGCTTCTTCATAGTATTTGGACAAGTCAGCCAGCGTTTTAGTCCGTGCTTCATCCTTTTTTGCGGGTTCGGGGATTCGCGCGCCGCCAAACATAACAATCGTGCTTTCGATGCCCCGCTCGGCCATAATCAGTTCGGGTTTCAACATCTCGAGCTGAATACGTGTGGCACGCAGTTCGTCGCGGCACATGAAATCGTCATCGGTAAAGGCCAGTCGATACGCCGGAGACCGAGTCTGCGCTGTGTCAGGCACGCCTGCTGCTTTTTTGATGTCTTCTTCTGCGTTTGGAAATGTGCGTTGTTTGCGTGCCATCTGATCTAATGCCTTTGCTCTTGTGCCGTCGCACCATTGGGTGCAGCTTGTTGGTTTAACGCGGTTGTAGCAGACAAATCAGCACGAGGGCAAAGATGGATTGGACACAGGAAATAACGAAGGCGGCAACGCGGTTAGAAGGCCACACCGTACGCACGCCTGTTTTATCCTTTGATGGGTTTGGGCTTGGTTATCCGATTGAAATGAAGCTGGAGCAGATGCAGCGCACGGGCAGCTTTAAGGCACGCGGCGCATTTAACACTTTGTTGTCGAGCGATGTGCCAAATGCTGGTCTTGTTGCTGCGTCAGGGGGCAATCATGGTGCTGCGGTTGCCTATGCTGCGAAAAAGCTGGGCCATAAGGCCAAGATTTTTGTGCCTGAATTTGCGGGCCCTGCCAAAATCGGCCTGATCAAACGGTCTGGTGCAGATTTGACGGTGGTTCAGGGTGAATACGCCAATGCGTTACAGGATGCACAAGCCTATGAGGCCAAAACAGGGGCGATGCAGGTGCATGCTTTTGATGCGGTTCCAACAGTTGCAGGCCAAGGCACGTTGACTCGAGAATGGGAAGAGCAGGGATTGGAAGCGGATACCATTCTGATTGCCGTTGGCGGTGGCGGCTTGATCGCTGGGGCAATGGCATGGCTTGGTAATCGCCGAAAAATCGTTGCGGTAGAGCCAGAAAAGGCCCCTACATTACACACTGCGCTCGCACGCAAAGCCCCTGTAGACGTCGAAGTTGGCGGTGTGGCAGCAAATGCCTTGGGTGCGCGGAAAGTTGGGCAAATCTGCTATGACTTGGCTGTGGAAACGGGCACGGAATGTGTGACTGTTACGGATGATGCTATCACCAAAGCACAGGTCGCGCTTTGGCAAGAATGTCGCCAATTGGTTGAACCCGCAGGGGCCACCGCGCTCACTGCATTAATGAGCGGTGCCTATAAACCCGCACCAGATGAACGTGTTGCAGTGCTTGTCTGTGGCGGCAACTTGTCCGACGATCCGTTTGGGTGATTGTGCGCATACCGTGAAACCGTTATAGCGCAGGTAAATTTAGATACTTGAAACGGGGATTCTGTAATGTCGAACGCTCAGCTTGAAACCGCAATTGAAGCCGCATGGGAGGCACGTGACACGATCACGCCGTCCACAACAGGCGAAACACGCGAAGCTATTGAGGACACACTTAACGCATTGGACAGTGGTTCTTTGCGTGTGGCCGAACCGCGTGACTCCGGTGAATGGCATGTTAATCAATGGGCGAAAAAGGCAGTTCTTTTGGGGTTCCGCATCAAAGACATGGAACATCATGACGGCGGCCCACAGGCTGGTGGCTGGTGGGATAAGGTCGATTCCAAGTTCAAAGGCTGGGGAGACGACCAATGGAAATCCGCAGGGTTCCGCGCGGTTCCAAACTGCGTTGTACGCAAATCAGCTTACATCGCACCGGGCGTGGTTTTGATGCCATCCTTTGTAAACCTTGGCGCGCACGTTGATGAAGGCACGATGGTTGACACATGGGCTACCGTTGGATCTTGCGCACAGATTGGCAAAAACGTTCACCTGTCAGGCGGCGTTGGAATCGGCGGCGTATTAGAACCCATGCAAGCTGGCCCAACCATTATTGAAGACAACTGTTTCATCGGCGCCCGTTCCGAAGTGGTTGAAGGCTGCATCGTGCGTGAAGGGTCTGTTTTGGGCATGGGTGTGTTCATCGGCCAATCTACCAAAATCGTAGACCGCGAAACAGGCGAAGTGATGTACGGCGAAGTGCCATCAGGCTCCGTTGTTGTGGCAGGTTCTATGCCATCGAAAAACGGCGTGAACCTCTATTGCGCTGTGATTGTGAAACGGGTTGATGCACAAACACGCTCCAAAACGTCGATCAACGAACTGCTGCGCGACTGATCCGCTCATGGCCAAACAAGGCTCAAAGCAAAAAGTCTATACACTGCTGGTTGAAGTGGGCCGCAGTGATGGGGATGGTTTGCCTAAAAATGCCACTGGCGCAGCGCTTATGTGTTTTGCCAGCGGCATTGATGAGGCCGAGGCCGTACGCGAAACCGTGGCGATCCTCAAACAGGCAGATATGGCCCCGCTTGATGTCTCGGGCTATGGCACATTGGAAGAGCGCCGCGCCGAAGGGCATGACATTTCGGATGATGAAGCAGGCCTAATGCAACGCGCTTTAGACGAAAACTCGGTTATCGTGGCGCAAGTCACCCCATTCTTTGAGGATTAACTTGCCCAATGCTGACAGCTTTCTTTGATCTTGATGGCACGTTAATCGACCCCCAAGAAGGGTTGACCAAAGCCATCCAAGTTGCGCTGGAAAAGATGGGCGAAACGGATATCCCGTCTTCAAATGAACTGCGCTGGTGTATTGGCCCACCCCTGTGGAACAGCTTCGAAGTGTTGCTTGGTCCTGGGGCTGATATCAGCGAAGCAATGGATCATTACCGCGAGTATTTCACAGACGATGGGAT
Organism: Amylibacter sp. IMCC11727; assembly: GCF_029854195.1. Lineage (NCBI taxonomy): Bacteria > Pseudomonadati > Pseudomonadota > Alphaproteobacteria > Rhodobacterales > Paracoccaceae > Amylibacter > Amylibacter sp. IMCC11727. The sequence goes on along the minus strand of NZ_CP122960.1, from coordinate 76,611 downwards.
GTATCAGGCCGACGTTTATGACGGCATCGGCGAGATGTTCGATGCCTTTCACCAGATCGACGCGCAGATGTTCATCGCCACAAGTAAACCAACAGTTTACGCGCAAGAAATCATCGAACACTTTGGCATTCACGCCCATGTGGAACGCCTGTTCGGGTCTGAACTGGACGGCACCAATTCGGACAAAACCGATCTGCTGAAATTTGCGTTGGATGAAACAGGGGCGGACCCTGCGAAATCTGTGATGATTGGCGATCGGCAATTCGATATCTTTGGCGCACGCAACAACGACATCCCAAGCGTAGGGGCGCTTTGGGGTTTTGGTGACCCTGACGAGCTGCATATGGCAGAGGCAGACGCGTTGGCAGGTGCTCCAGAAGAGGTGCCAGAGGTTGTGTTCGATCTGCTCGGTCTCGATGTCGGCTGATCTGATCTGCGATGTTCTGATCGTTGGCGGCGGTCCTGCGGGCCTGTCTGTCGCGTCCCATCTTGGCCGCCACCATCGTTGCATTGTCGTTCACCAAGACCTTGAAATTGGCAAACCGGTGCGCACCAGCGGTGGCACATGGGTGCGCGACATGCAGGCGCTGGGCATCCCATCAGAGTTGTATCAAACCATCGACCAGCTCGATTTCTTTTCCGATCAAGAAGAAGCGCGGTTTGCCGTTCAAGACGACAAAATGGCGGTGATGGATGTAACTGGGGTGTACCAACACCTTGCCTCTGAAATGTCATCGCAAAACAGTCAACTTATGCTCGGAACGAAATTTCTGCGCAGTGAACAAGGTGCAGATGGTCAGTATGTCTCGGTTGTGCGCAGTCGTGATGGGGCTGAAACAACGATCCATTCTCAGATGATTGTTGATGCATCGGGTTGGCATTGCGCAGTTCTTACTGCACTGGGGCTGGGGCAAAAGCCAGATCGCGTGGGCGTAGGGATCGAATATGAATTCCCGATCCGCAACCACGCGCCAAACCGTGCGGTTTTGTTTGTCGGTTCAACCGCGCTCACCGGCTATGGCTGGATTTTCCCAACCCCTGATCAAAAGTTGCGTTTGGGCATTGGCGTGATTAACCCCGATACAGACCTGTCGCCGCGCAAAGTCATGGACGCTTTTGTGCGCGAAGGGCACGCTGACCGCTATAACATTGAAATTCCAGAAGATTACGAGGTGAACAGTGGAATCATCCCGTCTATCCCTTACGATCCAACCCTTGTGTATGGCAATGTGGTGCGCACGGGCGATGCCGCGAATTTTGCGACGCCAACCGTGGGCGAAGGCATCCGTATCGCCATCGAATTTGGCCGCAAACTAGGTGCAGAGATCACCGCGCATTTGGACGGTGATGCACAGGCCCTGCGCCGCTATGAAAAAGACGCGGAACGCAGGTTTAAGCGGGATTATAAATTCGGCTTTCAGATGAACAAACGCATCGCAGGGTACACGCCCGCGCGGTGGGACAAATCCGTAAAACGCCTGTCCCGATTGTCCGAGTTGGAGATGACAGCGCTGGTGCGTTCAAATTTCCATTTTCGCACGATTGTGCGGACGGTTTGGTTGAGCCTTTTGGCGAAGCTCAAATAAAAAAGGCCCCGCCACAAGGGCGGGGCTAGTCAGGCTTCGAGTTCGGGGGCGGCCCCGAACATCGGCGGTAATTCGATTATTCTCAGTTGGTCATTTCAGCGCGAATTTGTTCGCGCAGCAGATCAATCGGGATGGTTTTGCCTTCTTTGCGAAAGCCCCAATATGTCCACCCGTTGCACGATGGCGCGCCTTCCAGCGCGGCACCGACTTGGTGAATTGATCCTGTTACATCTGTACCTACCAACGTGCCGTCAGCTCGCACTTTGGCGGTATGACGTCCATTCAGGGCATAGAGCTTTTCACCTGGTTCCAGCATCCCTCGTTCGACCAATTGACCAAACGGGACGCGCGGTGCCGCGCGTTTTGATGTGGATACTTGCAATGATGCGCTGTCATGGGCGCGAATGTCTGCGATGCGTTTTGTGGCCACCTTGCGATAGGCTTCTTCCCGTTCGATACCGATGAAATTGCGCCCCAATTTCTTGGCAACTGCCCCTGTTGTTCCTGTTCCAAAGAACGGATCAACAATCACATCACCCACATTCGTTGAACCAATCAAAACACGGTGCAAAAGGCTCTCGGGTTTTTGCGTTGGATGGGCTTTGTTGCCGTCTTCGTCTTTCAGGCGCTCGTGCCCGTTGCAAATCGGCAGAACCCAATCGGATCGCATTTGAACGCCATCATTCAAGGCTTTCAATGCTTCGTAGTTGAACGTTGGGCGGGATTTTTCGGATTTCCCTGCCCATATCATCGTTTCATGCGCATTCGTCAAACGGGCGCCGCGAAAGTTTGGCATCGGGTTGGTTTTGCGCCAGATCACATCGTTCAAAACCCAGAACCCAGCGTCCTGCAGGGCCGTGCCAACACGGAAAATATTGTGATAAGACCCAATGACCCAAATCGCGCCGTTTGGTTTGAGAATGCGCCGTGCGGCACGCAGCCATTCACGGGAAAATTCGTCGTAAACCCGAAAGCTGTCGAATTGATCCCAATGGTCGTCAACCGCGTCCACTTTGGAATTGTCAGGGCGATGCAAATCGCCTTTCAGCTGCAAATTATAGGGAGGGTCGGCGAACACCAAATCTACAGAATTCGCTGGAAGAGCATCCATTGCTTCGATGCAATCACCAGACAAAATCTGGTTAAGCGGCAGAGTCACCCCGCCGGTTGGTTTCTTGGTATTCGTCATTACTGCCTCGTCTTCGCGCAATTTTTTGCGTCGTTGGACTAAGCATCAACCATGCGGACTCCGAGGTCAAATTTATTAACTGTCAAGAATTGGGCGTTTTTGGGGCACACAAGATGTTGTGGATCGGCTTGAAGGAGCGTCGATGATGTTGTGTTACACCGTGGTTTTTTAGCCCCTCTTGATGCACCTTTGTGCCGTAACCCGCGTTGGTTTCCCAGCCATAGTGGGGAAACTGTTGCGCAAGGGACACCATCAATCGATCCCGCGTGACCTTGGCCACAATAGAGGCCGCAGCAATGGACAAACACCGCGCGTCCCCTTTCACCAAACAGTCCGCAGGCATAGGCAAATCTGCAGGAATTTTATTGCCGTCAATCAATGCAAAATTCGCGGGTGTCGCCAACTCGGCCAGCGCCAATTTCATCGCCAACATCGAAGCGTTCAGGATGTTGATACGGTCAATCTCTTCGACACTCACATGGGCAATACCCACATCCGCGCTGGCAAGGATTGGCTCGAACAGCGCATCACGCTTTTTCGCGGACAAGGCTTTGGAATCGGCCAACCCATCTGGAATGTTGTTGGGGTCGAGCACAACGGCACAGGCAGTAACAGGCCCAGCCCATGGCCCGCGGCCCACCTCATCCACGCCCGCAATGCGTGCCGTACTCCCAAGAGACTGGCGTAAATTTTGTTCAATTTCTGGATCAATCATGCCCGCTTCGTGCCGATTGTAACGAGTGATTGCAAGCACATCCGACATGGCGGCGGACAGTCCAAACCAAAAAAGGCGACACTGCCAAAGTGCCGCCTCTGCTCGATTTTTTCTAAAGGTTTTAGTAGCCGTGCTTGCGCAGACATTTTTTGGAATAAAACTTCACCCAACCATGATCTGTCCAACGTTGGCGCAGACATTTGCGTGGTTTGCCACCGACATGTTTATGTCCGCCACGGGCATCAATATGCTTGCCTTTGTGGTGGCCGCGGCTGTGTTTGTGGCGATGAACCACACTGCCATGGCGGTGGTATTCGTTGTGTACGCGGTGCTTGGGGGCCGCATGCACAACCCGTTTCTGATCCTTCTTTTTGGTCTCGTTGACGATTGCGCCCACGATACCAACGGCAGCCAAGCCGATCAGCAAACGGTCAATGTTGTCTTTGGCCATTGCAGTTGGTGCAGTCACAGGTGCAGCAGCAATTGAAAGGGCAAGAAGACCAGTTAATGTATATTTACGAAGCATTGTGCGTTCCTTTGTTGTAGCGCGCCGCCAGTGTGGGGCGTTCGATGAAACAAAATTGCCGCAAGAGGTGGTGTTAAACAAAAACCAGCGCGTGTTATGGGATATCATTGTCTCATTCGACGATTGATATTGAATAACGCGGCCTGATTGCGCACCTTCGGTTTCATGAAACAGATACTTCTCATATGTGTGCTTGCACTCTGCGTGGTGCGCCCCGATCCTTTGGTGGCGCAATCCCATTGCTATGTGGATTACAAAGCGAAAAAATCAGACGGTGGCGCGCTGCAACTCCATTATGGGGTGATAAAGCTGGGCCAGAACGCCTGTTCCAACGCAACGCGCCGCACCAAAGCGGTAAGCAAACGCATTTCTGCAGGGGGCTGGACCTTGCTGCGGGTCATGTCCACTTTCGATGAAAGCGGCCTACAACAAAGGCGGGGCAATGCCGGACGATATTTCCTCAGATACTAAACCAAACGCGCCGTCAGGGATTGGGTCTAGCAACCTAGTGGTTTGGGGCTCTGTCCTCATTCTGCTGTTGATCCTTGTCTCCGCGGTGGTGTTGTTCCTGTCTTTGCCAGATGCAAACGCGTTTAACGATCGAGTGGAGCGTATTTTTGCAGAAAATGATGCGTTGACCACAACGGAACAGGTCAAACTGCTCGAGGTGATGGCACAATCTGGAACAGCGTTTGCAGGTGTCTTGCAAAGCTATCGAATGATCATCTTTATCTTATTGGTTTTGGCATCGGCGTTGTTGCTGTCCGCGCTTTATTTCTTGTTCACCAACTATGGGCTGTCACGGCGGCTCGATCATATTCAACAGTTTGGCATACACGTTACCAGCTTAATCATAAGCCGCGATGAGCGGGTGGTATACATCAACAACATGGAATTTGAGCTGACCGACAGCATCATGGAAACCCTATCCGTCTTGTGCGAAGCACGGCTTGATAACGAGGTGATGACGGGCGCAGAGTTGGAAGCCACAATTTCAGGAAAACGCGCCGTTGATTGTGAAGAGGCAGCAGGGGCCACACGCATCAAACGCCTGCGCGATCAGCTGGGCAACCAGATCGTGAGCCAACTGTTGGTGAAAAACATTTCACGCAAAGGCTACATGCTGTCCATTGATCGCGATGTTATTCGGATGTTGTGATCTGGAAAGGTGTGGGTATCAGTTTTTGTTGTATGCGGCGTTGGTCGCAATGCTAATCAAATCGGTCTTAAGAATCTTCAGTTACGAAGCCATTATGTCAGCGTAGTACTCAGTTGTATCCAGCACTGCGTTTAGCTGTTTCGGCTTACCAACCGTTAAAAAAAATCTTTCGGTTCAAATGTGGGGGCTTGTCGGTGTTAGGGCGGTAGCGCGGTCAGATACTTCAGGCGTAACCCATGGCGAACTTAAGTGCAGTCTGTTATGCAGTGAGTGCTGTCTAACAGTGAACCGCAGTCGAAATACAGGTGCGCAATGTTAATAATGCCATTCTTTTTTGCCATCATCCTGTTCGTCATGGTGGTTGCTTTTCTGGCTGTTTCAGCTTCGTTGGCGACAGCGACTATTGCCGCTCAAGCCGTCTCAAACACCCAAGCGTCAAAATACATCAAATACGTGGTTATTGTAGGTGGCTTTCTAAGCTTTGTCGCTTCGTGGTGGTTTATCGGCCCCGTAACAGACCGTGGGTTCGAAGCAACCCTGACCTACTCTTTAAAACTTGCCGTATGTGCTGCATTTTCCGCCGCAGCTTTAGCTGGAGCCGCCATATCGTTGCGAACGCTGGCTTATCTTTCAAACCACTCCGCAGGTGCTGCTTTCAGGAATCCCTACTCTTTCTTGGCTGCCGCTCTTGCTGGGCTTCTTATCGGAAACGGTTCTGCTTCTGTAGGGCTTGGTTATTTGAACAACGGTAACGGAACGCCTGCACCAATTTCGCTCGCTTTTGGGGCAAGTGGAACACATTGCGTCAATGCATCCCGAATGCGTTTTCACAAAGGGCCAAGTAAAAGCCATGAGGCCCTAATTTCCCTGGATAGAGGGGATCGACTGCGTCTTAGTTCGAATCCAACTACTGGATGGAATAGGTTTGTGATTGAAATTGAAGGCGAAAAAACAGTCGTTTACGGCCTTGGAGGCGACAATTTGATCCCCATAAAACTATGCCGCAATTAAGGCTACAATACCGTCCCAACTGACCCTAAATTTCAGAAAACCAGACCTTAGTATGAGCGAGACTTGTGCTGTCTGTCGCGTAGGTTTGGACGGCTTGACGCAAGTTATTTGGGTCAACCTCGTCCGTCACGGCCTGTTTGATCTGGGCGAGTCAGGCCATTTCTGCGTAGACGGATAAGTTTCTTAAATCTTTCGCTCCTTTTACCGCCTCATTCTGGCGCATTGAAAGGCCTGGTGACCCCGGCAGGATTCGAACCTGCAACCTGCCCCTTAGGAGTACATTAATTACGAATTTAATCATTATATAACAATGTTTTAAATTCAGGAAATGTATATCGTAAATACTCTGTAAATACACTAAGCAATTGATAACATGTGTTATTATATCCATTAACATCAAAACACTTAATCTTAACGCCTCAACTAGACATAAATGAGTATGTCGGGGAAAGACGTAATTGATAAAATGCTAGCCTACACTCCCACTCCTTTTCGAACTTGTAAGAATAATCTTATAACTGACGGCCTTTAAAGTAAGCGTTCGGTAAACCTGCTTAGGGATGGTTCGCTTTAGGATGATTCGTCTGATTATTGATCATCAAATTTATTTTGGATCCGCTCAATTCTAAACGCGGAAAACTCTGCAGGCAGGATGATTGCGCCCTCAATCGACAGGCTTGGAAGAATTAGGTGCGTTTCGATGATAGACAGTTTGGCTTGAGCCTCTTGCGCAGTGCTTTTAAATTCAATCAAATCAACCCATGATCCTGTCAGGCTGTGTAACCCCTCTAGAACAAACCGTTTTTTGTATGTGTTACTCATGGTTCAGCCTAATAGTAATGTGCGCTTGGGTGGTCGCCCAAATGGAACTCTTGTTGTCTGACGTCAGGGCCTTTGGGACAGATTTGAGGAATTGAACAACGGAGGATTTCTGGTTCATCGTAACCTTCATGGAGTGAAGATGAACAAGAAATCCGGAAGCAGCAAAGCGTCTGCAGATAAATTGGTAAAGAACATCCGCCGCAAGACACGTCAAACCTATTCGGCGGAGGAGAAGATCCGCATTGTGCTGGCAGGGATGCGTGGAGAAGAAAGCATCTCAGCGTTGTGCCGTCGGGAGGGCATCGCGGAGAGCCTGTATTACAGCTGGTCGAAAGAATTCCTTGAAGCAGGCAAACGCCGTCTATCTGGCGATACGGCGCGTCAGGCCACATCCCCTGAAGTGAAAGAACTACGCTCAGAAGCTATGGCCTTGAAGGAATGCGTGGCCGATCTGACGCTTGAGAACCGGCTTCTCAAAAAAAGCATGACAGGGGCTGGGGAGTTCGAGGAATGAGATACCCTGCGTCTGAGAAGCTGGAGGTCATCCGCACCGTCGAGGGATCACATCTGCCAACCAAGCAGACCCTCGACATGCTGGGCATTCCACGCACCACATTCTATCGCTGGTATGATTTATATCTCGAAGGCGGGTTTGACCGGCTGGCTGACAAATCGCCATGCCCTAAATCCGTTTGGAACCGCATCCCCGATGATCGTCGTGACGACCTGATCGCGTTTGCGCTGGAACACGAGGCGCTGAGCACGCGCGAGCTGGCAGTCAAATACACCGATGAAAAGCGGTATTTTGTCTCAGAATCATCAGCTTATCGCATTCTCAAGGAAGCCGACCTGATCACAGCACCAGACTACGTGGTGATCAAAGCAGCCAACGAGTTCACGGATAAAACCACCGCCATCAATCAGATGTGGCAGACAGACTTCACCTACTTCAAAATCATTGGTTGGGGGTGGTATTATCTGTCTACGATCTTGGATGATTACAGCCGCTACATCATCTCATGGAAACTGTGTACAACCATGCGGGCCAGTGATGTGACCGAGACGATTGAGCGCGCTCTGACAGCATCAGGCTGTGACCAAGCGGTTGTTCGGCACAAACCACGCCTGCTCAGCGATAACGGATCGTGTTACATATCTGGCGACCTGGCCGAATGGCTGGAAGGGCAAAATATGGATCATGTCCGTGGTGCTCCGTTCCATCCACAGACCCAAGGCAAAATCGAACGATGGCATCAAACGATGAAGAACCGAGTGCTGTTAGAAAACTACTATCTGCCCGGCGATCTCGAGCGCCAGATCGAGGCCTTCGTCGACTATTACAATAACCGACGATACCACGAGAGCCTGAACAACGTCACACCCGCCGATGTCTACTTCGGCCGCGACAAAGCCATTCTGAGAGAAAGGAAGAGGATCAAGAAACAGACAATCAAACAACGTCGCTTGCAACATCAGAAACAAGCAGCATAATCAATCACACTAACGAGCCAGAGCCTCCAATGCTCAAGCCGCTCTGATGTCCCACTTTATATGACAACGGACACTGATTTGCAAAAGATGATATATGATTTCGATCATATGATAGAAAACCCTATAGATATCCTTTCGATTTCCACCTTCCGGTCGATACCACTTTGCGAAGGTGATTTCTTATTCCGTCAGCATGACCCAACTGTGGGACTTTATCGCGTTAAGAGTGGCTGCGTCACGCTGCGCAGGTCTACCGCATCCGGCAATACTTTGACACTCTATCGGGCGTCGCCCGCTGATCTATTTGCTGAAGCTTCAGTTTTCTATGATCGATACCATTGCGATGCAATTTGCACTGTAGCGTAAGCGTTCGGTAAACCTGCTTAGGGATGGTTCGCTTTAGGATGATTCGTCTGATTATTGATCATCAAATTTATTTTGGATCCGCTCAATTCTAAACGCGGAAAACTCTGCAGGCAGGATGATTGCGCCCTCAATCGACAGGCTTGGAAGAATTAGGTGCGTTTCGATGATAGACAGTTTGGCTTGAGCCTCTTGCGCAGTGCTTTTAAATTCAATCAAATCAACCCATGATCCTGTCAGGCTGTGTAACCCCTCTAGAACAAACCGTTTTTTGTATGTGTTACTCATGGTTCAGCCTAATAGTAATGTGCGCTTGGGTGGTCGCCCAAATGGAACTCTTGTTAAATCCGTCCGATTGGTGTTGCCGCGGCAATTTAGACGAGATGCGGCAACACCGAGGGCAGTCAGGTTACAGCAATCGACAAAAGCGCAAAGACGCCATGCGCGATCAAAGCACCAAGAATGGCGCTTATTGCAAGGGCATACAGGATTTGTAGTTGGTCAGACATTTTATCAAAATACTCATCAAACTTGTTACAAAGCCTGTCTGACAAGAAAATGAGACCAAAAACGGGCGCTTGGGTGTTTTTTTAGGGGTGATAATGGGTAGCCGATTGTAAAAGGTTGGTGACCCATTCTCAAGATGGCATTTTTGGTGGTATGGTCAACTCGCTCGCTGTCGTCCAAAGCCACCCTAATCCAAGCGACATTACTCTCTTTCAATTTTAGATTGTTTGACAAAATTTGGCTTTTGAACGATGCCTAGTGCTTTCAAATATATGTTGGGGGCAACATGAAACGTACTATCATTATATCAACACTAGCTTTGCTTATGACAACGCCAAGTTTTGCAACAACTATCATAGCAAGCTGCTATCGGGGTCCGTCACATGAAGTAATATGGGACCATGCAAATCCCGTTTTTATTGAAACACTTGTTTTGGCAGGCCTGGAAAGACAATCGGCCGAAGTCATTGCTACGCATCTGTGCCGTGACCCCAAACTGGTCGGAAATCCTGATGGAATGCGGCGGGTGTTGAGTGGGCTAATGAACAGTTAAAGGTGCTTCCAGCACAATACTGTGGCATTTACACTTGAAAAGTACGTTCTGGTTCCTAAATGTGCATTAGTTCATATTAGCGAGTACTCAAATGTCATATCCAGTTTTAATGTTGTCTCAAAGTGCGTTGATCAATCATGGACTTGGGCCATCAGATGCAAAAGCATGTAACAACATGGTACGATTTGAAAGCCGAAGGAAAAAGACGCCGGTGATCAAGAATATTGGGTTGCGCTTTACGTTGGTCGAACAACGTTTAGCAAGCATGTACCTGATTCCTTCCACTGATATTTGGCCAAACCAAAATGAGCGTGTAAAACGTAAGCACTTGGAGAACCTGTTCCAGTAGGCGAACCCCTAGCTTCACCCCTTGTAGTTCCAAGGTAGCAGCTCATCAATTCTGTTGATCTTGTGGTTGGCGATGCGGGTTAGGACGTCTGTGAGCCACTCTTGGGGATCAACGTTGTTGAGCTTGGCGGTTTCCATGAGGGTATAGATGATGGCAGCTGACTGGCCCCCGCGTTCAGATCCCATGAACATGTAGTTTTTGCGGCCTATGGCAATGCCACGCATGGATCGTTCTGCTGTATTGTTGTCCAGCTCCAGAAAGCCATGATCCAAATAGTCACGCAGCCTCTTCATGCGGGTCAGTGCGTATCTGATTGCATTGGCCAATGGCGTTTTGCCCGATAGTTTGGGTAACTCGCCTTGCAGCCAGCTTTCCAGATCATCAAGAATAGGTTTTGCTTTTTGTTGTCGCAGTGCGACGCGCTGGCCTGGCGGTGAGCCGCGTGCTTCCTTCTCTACGGCATAGAGCTGGGCGATGCGCTGTATGGCCTCTTCAGCCACATGCGAGCCTTGGGACTTGAACACGTCTACAAACTTGCGTCTGATATGGGCCATGCAGGCCACTTCCTTGATCTGGCCAGAACGGTAAAGCTCTTCAAATCCTGCGTAGCCATCGGCATGCATCCAGCCTTGGTAACCTTTGAGATGTTCGCTTGGTCGGATACCTCTGCGGTCTAGCGTGAACTCATACCAAGCAGCTGGTGGGGTATCACTGGCCCAAGGGCGTTCGTCCCTGTCATAGGCCCAGAGGCGGGCTGTCTTTGTCTTGCCAATGCCTGGCGCCAGCATCTTCACGGGCGTATCATCGGCAAAGATGGCTTGGCCTGACAGAACGTGACGTTTGATGGCCATCGCCAGTGGTTCCAGCAACGCTGCGGATTTACCCACCCATCCCGCCAGTGTCGAACGATCAATGTCCAAGCCCTCACGGGCAAAGATTTGTGCCTGACGGTAGAGCGGCAAGTGATCCATGTATTTGCTGATCAACACATGGGCTAAGAACCCTGGGCCGGGAATGCCCTTCTCAATCGGGCGTGACGGCAGTGGTGCTTGGCTGATTGCCTCGCAACACTTACAGGCCACGCGGGGGCGGATGATCTGGTTCACGACAAAGCGTCCCGGGACGTATTCCAGCTCTTCTGTTGTATCGCGGGCCAACTCGCGCAGTGCACCTCCACACTCGGCGCAGTCATCACCGACAGAAAGAACCCGTTCCACGCGTGGCAGATGATCAGGCAGTGGTTTACGCTTGGGTTTGATCTTTGCATGCGCAGCAGGTTGCTCAGGCGGCGCATTGGGCGCGATCACAGCTTGAGCAACTTCTTCATCCTCAAGTCGCAATTGTAGCTGATCGATGCCCTCGGCCTTCGATCCAAAGCGGTGACTGTTCTGCCCTGCAACCTGATGGCGCAGCTTCTCAATAAGCAAGTCACGGTTCTTCAACTCGGCTAATAATCCAACGGTGAACTCGCGCAACTCTGTGGGTTCGGAGGGGATTATATCGGGTGCATCGGGCATGCGTTCCTATACTTGATGTGGTCAGCGTCGTGAATCCCTGAACGTACAAAAACCAACAAATATGCACCTATCCAACTTGCAATGGCCGCCACGTCTTCTGGGGCATGCGCCAGTCGATGCCTTCCAACAGCATTGATAATTGTGCGGGCGTTACACTGATCTTGCCGTCTTTTGCAGCAGGCCAAACAAAGCGGCCTTTCTCCAGCCGCTTGCTGAATAGACATGCGCCCTGTTGATCCCACCAAATGATCTTCAAAAGGTCACCCCGACGGCCACGGAACACAAACAGATGGCCCGAGTACGGGTCTTGTTCTAGGACGCTTGCCGCTTGCGATGCCAGTGTATAGAAGCCGCGCCGCATGTCCGTTACGCCAGCCGCAAGCCAAACCCGTGTATTACTAGGAACGGGGATCAAACGGCCAATCCTTCGACCAAACCCACAACCGCGCTCAGCGCTGTTGGCCCCTCAATCAAAACCCGTCGTCCATCCGACAACGTTAGATCAACGCGCGTCGCACAAAGAGCTGAAGCCGAAGGGGTAGTGACCATCCTATCTATCGGCTGAGCGCTCAGTTCAACTTCGACAGGCAGAAAAGCGTCTTCGGGGGGAGAGGTTATGTCCTCCGTGGGCGTTGCAAAGCGGGGATCCTTCATCCAGTTGTGAATCAAGTTTGCGTTCACTGCATAACGTCGTGCAACTTGCGCGACAGAAAAGCCCTCCGTTGCCGCTTGGCGGCAAATCTCTCGCTTCTCGTCATCCGACCAAAAGCGCTTCTTTCCTCGGCTCATAAAATGCCCCTAAGTGTCCATTCTCAATAGTGGACACTTAACTCATTCCCTCACTCTCCGTCAGAGCGGGTTCGCCAAACGCTTACACTGTAGCTGGAGAGGTTCAACTTATTTCTAAGAAAGAAATTTTGGATCATTTATCGAAGGACAAAGACTTTGCGGTATCATTCGCAGCCTTGCTTGCCAAGCAAGTGCAAAGCTATCGTCTCTTATTGGAAATCATAGCTATCAAATCTGCCGAAGAGCGCGTTCTGACAGCAGTGTCAGCTGGATATCTTGAGGGCACAGTGATGGAGTTTGCCACACGCATCCAACTGACCCATGAAACATGTTACCGTGCATTGCGCTCTTTGTGTGTCAAAGGTCATCTCGTCCAATCAAGCCGAGGTCAATATCAACTCTCGGGGCAGTATAGTCCGATCTAGATTTGAATTGTGAAAAGCTCCTTAGTACCGCCAGTTTTTACTCTGTATATTTCATATGAAGTATAAGCCGTTGTTAAAAATAGAAAAAATATCGTGATCAACCTTAGGTGTATTCATGTCTGATACCGTTTTACAACTTGACTAAATGCCAATTGTATCCGTAGTAACGTGTATGAGCTTGACTAGGACCCTTTTCAGATTCGCAAGAATGGTGAGTGTACTCGCCGTTGTGTTTGCTGTTGTCTCCCTTCCTCCGACGTCAGCACATGCTGGAATGGCGCACGATCATTCCTCCTCAGATCACGGTGTTCACGCAATTGATAGCGACCCTGAATCTGGGCAAAATCACCATTTATTGGACGTCACGCCTGGTGATGAGCTAACTGCTGAAACCGCAAGTGACCATGGCGATTCGGGGCAATGTTGCTCAAGTATCTGTGTTTCATCTGCAATGCTTGAAACTTCGACGTCAAGCGATGAGTCTATACGTGAAAGCCATGTTGAGAAGTTGGTCTTTAAATTAGCATCAGCGAACATTCCAGGCTTCTTGCGCCCACCAAATCTGTAATTCGATGAACTAACGCCACCCAAAGGCGTTTTATTGCTTCGCGTTTCGACGTGATGTGACCTTCAACGAATTATTCAGGTTACCAAAAATGAAAATCTCATATCTGACGGGGATAATCCCCGTGATCCTTGGCGCGTGTTCTACAACACCCACTAAGCTTCCAGATGTCTCGTCCTTAACGTATGTGACGCAGCCAATCTCTGTTCCAAAACTGCAAACACACCATCATCCAGTGATACGTGATTTTGAACGTCGCGAACCTACGGAACCCAAACCGTGGCGAAAGTTGAATGATGAACAAACGACAGAGAATGGAGCGCACGGATGAAACATCATCGAAAACTCCTTATCCTAACGCTACCAATTTTTCTTGCTGCATGCGAAGCCAGCGTTTCTGAAAAATACAAAAGTCGCACGGCAGGCTTTGCTGCGGTGGCACAGAATTCCAAATCAATTACGGGAAAGAAAACCGTTTGGGTTCAGTCGCAAGAACAGGCGCATATGTTGAACAAACAGGTTCACAAAATGGTGCATCGGAAAACCATTTCAGCTGATACTGCCGTGCAAGTTGCTTTGCTTAACAATAAGGGTTTGCAAGCAGCCTATGCGGATATTGGAATTTCAGCCAGTGATGTTTGGCAGGAATCGCTTTTAGAAAACCCAGTTGTTTCAATCGGCGTGCTGGGCATAAACGCCCCCGAATTGGGCGCATATCGCGCAATCGAAGGTATGATTGCGGGTAATCTGTTAGACGCGCATACGAGAAAACAGCGAATAGCGTTGGCGGACACCAATTTTCAAGCTGCACAAATGAACGCGGTTAACGCTACCCTAAGTCTAGCGGCTGAAACTCGAACCGCATGGATCAATGCAGTCTCGGCATTTGAAACAGTTTCATATCTGCGCAAAGCTGCGGTTGCTTCTGATGCGTCATCGGAACTTGCGGCAAAGCTTGGTGGCACGGGGGCTTTAGGCAAAGCTGGTCAAGCGAGAGAGCACGCCTTCAATGCAGAACTGGCTGCACAAACAGCGCGTGCCAGATTGGATGCGAGGGTCGCAAAAGAGAATTTAACCCGGTTGATGGGATTGTGGGGAGTGGAAGTAGACTACTTCGTTCCAAACAGACTACCGTCGTTGCCCAGATCAATACCGCGAAGCCGTTCCATCGAAAAGGTTGCATTGCAAAATCGCGTAGACCTAAAGATCGCCAAATTAGGTCTGGAAGCAACAGCAAAAGCCTACGGACTAACAGAAACCACACGCCTTGTTACGGATTTGGAACTGATTGCCGGTTTCGAAAAAGAGCGAGAGCTTGATGGTGGAGCTGTCGTTTCCGATACTACGCCGCAGCTAGAATTAGAGTTTGCGATCCCAATTTTTGACACTGGGAAAGCAAGGATGCGCAAAGCGGAACTGTCATATATGCGGTCTGCAAATATGTTGGCAGAGAAAGCCGTCAATGTCCGTTCTGAAGCACGGGTCGCAGAAACGACATATCATTCTCAGTATGAGCTTGCACGGCACTATCGCGATACGGTTGTCCCTCTTCGCACCGTTGTCGAACAGGAAGCTTTGCTCAGTTACAACGGTATGATCACCAACACCTACGAACTCCTGAGCGACATTCGGGACAAGTTGGGAAGCCAACTCATGGCGTCTAACGCAAAACGAGATTTTTGGCTGGCTAAAGCAAATCTCAAATCAGCAATCTACGGCGGAATGGGCGGATCAGCGGGCGCTGCAGGTGGTGATGCCACCATTGCGGCCGCTGGTGGTGCCGGTCACTAGGAAAGGAAAAGACATGTTAAATCGAAGACAACTATTAGGTGCAGGCGCAACAGCTGGAGCATCCTTAGTGGCATCCCAAACATGGGGGGCGACACAAAACATGGGTCTGCCAGAGGCGGCGATGATGGACTCGGCTGAAACCAAAACCACAGCCCGCCCATCGTCTGGTCCTGACTATACGCCGGTTGTAACACTTAACGGCTGGACGCTCCCGCATCGGATGAACAACGGCGTTAAAGAATTTCACCTTGTTGCCGAACCTGTAGAAAGGGAACTTGCCGACGGCATGATTGCATACCTGTGGGGCTACAACGGCCAGTCCACCGGGCCAACAATTGAAGCCGTTGAAGGAGATCGGGTTCGAATTTTCGTCACAAATAAGTTGCCAGAACATACCTCGGTTCACTGGCATGGTTTGATCCTACCCTCGGGAATGGACGGTGTTGGTGGTCTTAGCCATCCTGGAATTCCCCCAGGAAAGACATTTGTCTATGAATTCGATCTCACCAAGAGCGGTACGTTTATGTACCATCCGCATGCCGATGAAATGGTGCAAATGGCTATGGGAATGATGGGCATGTTTGTTGTCCATCCCAAAGACCCAACCTTCATGCCGGTAGATCGCGACTTTCTGATAATGTTGAACGCGTTCGATATTGATCCTGGAACATACGTGCCGCGTATCATGACGATGACGGACTTCAATCTGTGGACTTGGAACAGCCGCATTTTCCCAGATATTGATCCGTTGGTCGTGAATGAAAACGACCGGGTTCGGGTGCGTGTTGGCAATTTGACGATGACAAATCACCCGATCCACATGCACGGGTATGACTTTGAAGTCACATGCACTGATGGTGGTTGGGTGCCCGAACACGCACGCTGGCCAGAAGTGTCTATCGACATCCCTGTCGGTGCAATGCGGGCCTATGAATTTGATGCGGTGCATCTCGGGGATTGGGCCATCCATTGTCACAAGTCACATCACACCATGAACGCGATGGGGCACGATGTGCCAACATTCATTGGCGCGGACAAACGCGCTCTGACAAAGAAGATCCGAACGTTGCAGCCAGAATACATGCCGATGGGCACTGCTGGCATGGCGGATATGGGGACAATGGAAATGCCGTTGCCAGACAACACTATCCCCATGATGACGGGATGGGGGCCACATGGTCCAATTGAAATGGGCGGTATGTTCTCGGTCGTGAAAGTGCGCAAAGGCATCGACAGCGACGATTACTCCGATCCTGGCTGGTACGAAAACCCACCCGGAACTGAAGCGTATGAATGGACAGGTCAGCTGCCCAAACATGCCTCGGCAGATTCAGCCAAAACTCAAATCACACCAAAATCAACCTCCAAGGGCTGAGCCCTTCAACATCCTAAAAGGAAACACAAAATGAAAACCACTTTTCTTTCAGTTGCAACCATGGTTGCCTTAGCAACTCAAGCTTTTGCTGGCGGTGAAAACAACCACAGCCATGATGAAGATCATGCAGATGTAAAGAAGGCCGTTGGCAGCCCCGGATCTGCTGGCAGTGAAACGCGGACAATCGATGTGATTATGCGCGAAACAGATGACGGCGATATGATTTTTGAACCTGGCAGCCTTGATATCAAAACAGGTGAAATCGTCCTGTTTAACATCAAGAACATGGGTGAGTTGGAACACGAATTTGTTCTCGACACCTTTGAAGAAAACCAAAAGCACAAAAAGGTAATGGCAGAATTCCCGGATATGGAGCACGACGATCCGAACTCGGTTCGACTAGAAGCCGGTGAAACTGATCAAATCGTTTGGAATTTTTCTAACGGTGGAACATTTGAGTTCGCTTGCTTGATCCCAGGCCACTACGAGTCAGGAATGCATGGCGATTTATTGGTGGCTGACAAATTGCCTACTTACACGAAAGGCTTAATCAAACGGGTAACTAAAAGTGGTAAGATCACTGTCAAACACGAAGAGCTTGTCGATTTGGGGATGCCCGCGATGACAATGGTTTTCCGCGCTGCAGATGACAAAATGCTAGAGGCGCTTAGCGAAGGTCAAGAGATTGAATTCCTCGCTGACCGCGTCAAAGGCAAGCTAACCATCACAAAATTCAAGTAACTCTACAATTCACTTCGGGGCCGCTTTTTCTGCGGCCCCGTCGTCTTTCATCCAAAAGAATACGGCGATGTTGACCTCATATCACGATCTGATCCATTCGATCTCACACTTCCTTGGGCATCAATACAATGATGGCGCTCCAGAGTGGCTCCATCCCGTGTTGCATGTCGTAATGCTGTTTGCACCAATGTTGCTGATCTGCCTGATAGTAATCTGGTTAGTCCGGAGGTCATATGCAACTTTTCAAAAGTACGGATCAAGACCGAAGAAGGCACCAAAACCAACCGTTCCAGGCATGGACGCAAACCTCTTCCAATACATTTTACGATTTTCCAAGCGTCAGCAAATCGTGCTTGTATTCGCGAGTCTGATGGCGATGCCTATCTTGTATGTTACTCTCGAACTTCCAAAGCAAATCATCAACAACGCTTTAGACCCGCAAAAATTCCCTAAGACAGTATTATCTATGGAATTCACACAAATTGAACTTTTGGTCGCCTTATGTGGCTTGTACCTCTTGGCTATTTCGACAAACGGTCTTCACAAATACTGCTTGAATATTTTTAAAGGTCGGGTTGCCGAGCGGTTTTTGCGCCGATTGCGCCTTGTAATCTATCGACGGTGGCGAGCGTTACACCAAGATAACCAGACAACTGATATTATCCCAATTGTTGTGCAAGAGGTAGAACCCATTGGTGGATTTGCTTCCGATTTTCTCGCCCTTCCGATTTTTCAAGGCGGCACCATGGCAACCATAATTCTGTTCATGTTTGTACAGGAACCTGTCTTGGGGTTGGCCGCTTTAGCAATTCTGCCAATTCAATTGATCCTATTGCCAAGGCTTCAGCGTCGATTAAATGCGCTGACGCGGTTGCGAATTCACGAAGTGCGTATTTTAGGAGCTGAGCTTGGTAGCCAGACTGCGCATGTCCTGGATCAACGCAAGGCAATACACCGTATTTCGTCGCGATTAAAGCGCATTGAAACTGTACGGCAAGACATTCATCGAATGAAGTTTTTCATCAAAGTGCTCAACAACTTTCTAACAGCGCTCACTCCGTTTTTCTTTTATGCGCTCGGTGGCTACTTTGTCATTGAAGGTCGCATTACATTGGGCGCTCTCGTGGCGGTTCTTGCAGCCCATAAGGACTTCTCGGCACCTTTGAAAGAATTGTTCCGGTATTATCAATCTTTCGAAGACGTCAAAATCCGTTATGCCGAAGTCTCAAATTATTTGACTCGAGGTCGCCACGGATAAAGCCAAAACAAAAAAGTTTAATGGAAAAACCAAGATCCCTAGCGAATACTTCAACCACCTTGACCTTCCAGTAACTGGAAGGATTAAGTTTAACAAAGTTGGAATTTGACCCACAATCTTGCAAACGCAGAAAGTTAAAAAATGCCCGAAACCAGCACTGAAAAATCCGCTACGTTGTACAGAATGGTCATGACAGACCATATGTGCCCCTTCGGTTTGAAATCGAAAGACTTACTCGAAAGACAGGGGTATTCCGTCGACGACATTCATTTAACAAGCCGAGAAGCTGTCGATGAATTCAAGGCGATGCACAGCGTGAAGACAACACCGCAAACATTCATAGATGGTGAACGTGTCGGCGGGTTTGACGATCTTAGCGCATATTTTGGTAACGAAGTTAAATCCGAAGACGCAACAACGTATCAACCCGTTATTGCTCTCTTTTCTACTGCTGCCCTAATGGCTATCGCCATAACTTGGGTTTCTATGGGCACAGCATTTTCGGGCCGAACCATCGAGTGGTTTATCTCCGTTTCAATGGTTTTGCTGGGGCTTCAAAAATTGCAAGATGTGGAACGCTTTGCCACGATGTTCCTGAATTATGATTTACTTGCACAACGTTGGGTGCGCTATGGGTACATTTATCCTTTTGTTGAAACAGGAGCTGGTATTTTAATGATGGCGGGTGCGCTTACTTGGCTATCTGCACCAGCAGCTTTGGTGGTGGCAAGTATTGGAGCCGTCAGCGTTTTCAAAGCCGTTTATATTGATAAGCGAGAATTGAAATGCGCATGCGTCGGCGGAGACAGTAAAGTGCCACTGGGTTTTGTTTCTTTAACCGAAAACCTCATGATGATTGGCATGGCAATTTGGATGTTGTCCAAGCTGTAAACCCAATTTTTGAACGCCGTGTCGCCGAAACCCAGCACCTCGGTTGTTTTCAAACACCTGCAATAAGGAAAATACTGTTATGCACCCAAGAACCATTTTTGCTATTTCATTGGTTTCAATAATCGGAATTGCTGGGTTTTACTTAACCCGATCTGGAGAGGAAGCTGAAAATGCTGTCCTTGAACCTGATCAGGTAAATCTTGCAATGGTGGCTGTTAGCGTTCCATCTAAATTAACGCCAGGGGCAAGCGCCGGGAAAACTGCCTTCGATTTAAAGTGTGCAGTTTGCCATGGAAAAAATGGAGAGGGTCAAAATGGTGTTGCGCCACCTTTGATCCACAAAATTTACGAACCGAGCCATCACGGCGATGAATCTTTTCAAAGAGCCGTGAAAATTGGGGTTCGCTCCCACCATTGGAAATTTGGGGATATGGCTCCAATTGAAGGGCTAACGCGCGCAGATGTAAGTTCAATTATTGTGTATATTCGTGAGCTACAACGCGCCAACGGCATTAATTAGACCAGCAGATATTGGGGCCTTAAATGAAAATTATTGCAGCAGTTCTAACTGTTCTCTTGGCCGCTTCCAACAGTGCTCATGCGGATCATGAATTGATCGGCCGAAACATTTCTAAAGGAAAAGAGTTGTACAATGTTCATTGTGCCTCATGCCACGGAACGAACTTAGAAGGCCAACCCAACTGGCAAACCCCGAATGACGATGGCGTCTTGCCGGCACCACCTCACGACAGAACGGGCCACACTTGGCATCATGACAATCTACTGTTGTTTGAATACACCAAACTGGGAGGCCAAAAAGCGTTGGAACAGCGTGGATATCCCAACTTCAAAAGTGGCATGCAAGGGTTCGCAGGTACTGTGACCGACGATCAAATATGGGATGTATTAGCATACATACGTTCTACTTGGCCCAAGCAAGAGCAGATGATTCAATCAACGCAAAATCCCGCGCACTGAGACGGCATTTATTACTCTGACGTCTATGCTCAATTTCTCATCAAGGTAGAACTGTCCGTTGTCATATAAAGTGGGACATCAGAGCGGCTTGAGCATTGGAGGCTCTGGCTCGTTAGTGTGATTGATTATGCTGCTTGTTTCTGATGTTGCAAGCGACGTTGTTTGATTGTCTGTTTCTTGATCCTCTTCCTTTCTCTCAGAATGGCTTTGTCGCGGCCGAAGTAGACATCGGCGGGTGTGACGTTGTTCAGGCTCTCGTGGTATCGTCGGTTATTGTAATAGTCGACGAAGGCCTCGATCTGGCGCTCGAGATCGCCGGGCAGATAGTAGTTTTCTAACAGCACTCGGTTCTTCATCGTTTGATGCCATCGTTCGATTTTGCCTTGGGTCTGTGGATGGAACGGAGCACCACGGACATGATCCATATTTTGCCCTTCCAGCCATTCGGCCAGGTCGCCAGATATGTAACACGATCCGTTATCGCTGAGCAGGCGTGGTTTGTGCCGAACAACCGCTTGGTCACAGCCTGATGCTGTCAGAGCGCGCTCAATCGTCTCGGTCACATCACTGGCCCGCATGGTTGTACACAGTTTCCATGAGATGATGTAGCGGCTGTAATCATCCAAGATCGTAGACAGATAATACCACCCCCAACCAATGATTTTGAAGTAGGTGAAGTCTGTCTGCCACATCTGATTGATGGCGGTGGTTTTATCCGTGAACTCGTTGGCTGCTTTGATCACCACGTAGTCTGGTGCTGTGATCAGGTCGGCTTCCTTGAGAATGCGATAAGCTGATGATTCTGAGACAAAATACCGCTTTTCATCGGTGTATTTGACTGCCAGCTCGCGCGTGCTCAGCGCCTCGTGTTCCAGCGCAAACGCGATCAGGTCGTCACGACGATCATCGGGGATGCGGTTCCAAACGGATTTAGGGCATGGCGATTTGTCAGCCAGCCGGTCAAACCCGCCTTCGAGATATAAATCATACCAGCGATAGAATGTGGTGCGTGGAATGCCCAGCATGTCGAGGGTCTGCTTGGTTGGCAGATGTGATCCCTCGACGGTGCGGATGACCTCCAGCTTCTCAGACGCAGGGTATCTCATTCCTCGAACTCCCCAGCCCCTGTCATGCTTTTTTTGAGAAGCCGGTTCTCAAGCGTCAGATCGGCCACGCATTCCTTCAAGGCCATAGCTTCTGAGCGTAGTTCTTTCACTTCAGGGGATGTGGCCTGACGCGCCGTATCGCCAGATAGACGGCGTTTGCCTGCTTCAAGGAATTCTTTCGACCAGCTGTAATACAGGCTCTCCGCGATGCCCTCCCGACGGCACAACGCTGAGATGCTTTCTTCTCCACGCATCCCTGCCAGCACAATGCGGATCTTCTCCTCCGCCGAATAGGTTTGACGTGTCTTGCGGCGGATGTTCTTTACCAATTTATCTGCAGACGCTTTGCTGCTTCCGGATTTCTTGTTCATCTTCACTCCATGAAGGTTACGATGAACCAGAAATCCTCCGTTGTTCAATTCCTCAAATCTGTCCCAAAGGCCCTGACGTCAGACAGTCACATGGGAAGCGCAGAAGGATGCTTTGGAAAAGCTGGTCTGTGCTGCGCATAGCCGAAGGAAACATCCTATTCCCGATACGGTCTCAGGAACGGCGTTTGTACCGATTTCAATGCGCACTACCAGAGCGCAAAATGGGTGAAGATAGGGGGCAATTCTGCCTAAACTTGCAAAGCCATAAAAATAAGAGAAAAAGCGGTGAAGGAAGATGGCAAGAAATAGGGGTGATTACTTCATATGGATTTCCGCCGCAAAATAGGCGAAAATCTCCACCTCTAGGCGCTGTAAATCCCTCCTTAACTCACCGCACGCATTGATCTTGACTTGTACGTACATTGTACATTATCTTGACGCAGTAAGGAGATCGCCATGATTCAGGTTCAGGACACCACATCGGCCCTGCGTGAGCCGAAGTCACATCGCAAGGATTTGCGCCTCAAACCATCCGTTTTGGATACGATTGAACGCGCCTCATTGGCTGTTGGGATGGATGCCAGCACCTTTATCACATCGGTCGCTTATCGTGCCGCGCAGGACATCGAAGCCGCGCAGCACAGGAGCGTCTTGCCCACTAAAGCGTTCGATGCTTTTGCGGACGCCATCGACCAACCCGCCCAGCCGAGTGCTGCACTGACCGATCTGTTCACTAAACGACGTGAGCTGATCGCAGATGACTAAACCAAAATTCCGGGTTGAGCGGTTCGACAAGGCCTCGCATGATCGCGGGGCTTTTTCTTGTGGTGTTACAGGGATGGACCGCTGGTTCAAGGAAAGCATCACCGATCAGATCAAGGCCAACCGCCTGCGGGTCTGGTGCGCTTTGGACGCGGAGGGGCGCGTAGTTGGCTTCTACGGCCTGTCAGCCCATTCGGTGGAGGCAGAGGCGTCACCGGCCCTTTCCAGGCGCCGAGAGCGCCACCCGATACCGGCGGTTTACCTGGCTGCGCTGGCAACAGACCTGTCCGTTCAGGGTGAGGGTTTAGGTGGGGCTCTGATGGCCGATGCTTTGGCAAAGGCGCTGGAGGTGTCCGAAACCATCGGCGCGGCGGCAGTGATACTGGATGTGTTTGAAGACGAACGCTTTGAGCAACGCATGGCGTTTTATACAAAGCTCGGATTTCGCCCGTTGAATCCATCGGAAAATCCGAAGCGGCTGTTTTTGCCGATTGAAGCAGTGCTCGAGAACCCCATTTGATCGAATACAACGTGGATCGGAAACAAACATCCGGACCCAATTTCGGGTGTTTCCACCTAAGCGACTCAAAGCCGAAGACGTACCCTGAGAGCTAACTGCAAATGTTGGAGTGGTCAGAAGGTTTGTAGGGAGGATCAGAAATTCGTCCTGCGGCAATCCGCACATGTCTGCGATTTCCTTGAAGGGTGCGCATGCGGAGAAATCAGTCATTCGCGCGCCCGGGATAGATGACTGCTTTGCGGACCTAGCCGACCTTGCGTAATTTTGAATCGACGGCCGGTTTCGGTGCATCGCGACACCCGCCGATGAAGTCGGTTTGAGATTGATCCGGTGTATGCATCGCGTCAAACTAGCAAGAGCTGTCAAGGGCGGAGCAAAACTGGGCCAGTAGGGCGGCGTAAAAGTGAGCCATTCGGGGTGTAGTGAGAGGGCTGGGATTGGGCGTGCGCCCGGGAACCAGCGGCTCGTCACAAAGCAAGCGGGTTCCCGAGCGCATTGCCCCGTCAGGGGCAATTTCTTTTCAGGATTTTTTGGTGGTTTTCCGGCTCTGTGCGAGGCGGTAGCTTTCGCCATTCATCTCCAGGATGGAGACATGGTGGGTCAGTCTGTCGAGTAGCGCGCCGGTGAGGCGTTCTGAGCCGAAGGTCTCGGTCCATTCCTCAAAGGGCAGATTGCTGGTGATCAGGGTCGAGGATCGCTCATAGCGCTGCGAGATCAGCTCGAAGAGCAGTTCCGCGCCGGTTTTGCTGAGGGGCACGAAGCCCAGTTCGTCGATGATCAGCAGCTTTGGGGCCAACATCTGTTTTTGCAGACGCAGGAGGCGTTTCTCGTCGCGTGCTTCGATCAGTTCGTGCACGAGCGCGGCGGCGGTGATGAAGCGCACGGGCAATCCCTTTTGGCAGGCCGCCAGTCCAAGACCGAGGGCGACATGGGTTTTGCCCGTACCAGAGGGTCCCAGAGCAATGACATTCTCCCGGCGCTCGATCCAGCCGCAGCGGGCCAGGTCCAGCACCTGCACCTTGTTGAGAGCCGGGATTGCCTTGAAGTCGAAGCTGTCCAGGTTCTTCGGCGCGGGGAACTTTGCGGCTTTGATCCGGCGCTCCACCATGCGCCGCTCGCGGTCGATCAGTTCCTGTTCGATCAGGCGGAGCAAGAACTGGATATGATCCAACCCTTCGGCAGCGCATTGGCGAGCCACCTTCTCATACTCACGCAAAATGGTGGGCAGCTTGAGCTTCTTGAGGTGATGGCCCAGCAGGATATCGGGGGTATCGTTCATACCGCGCCCTCCGACAGGAGCGCCATGTAGCTGGACGGCTTGGTCGTCGAGACCTCCGCTCTCGGAAGATAGGGGTAGAGCGACAGATCAAGCCGGGCGGGTCGGCGCTCGACCTGACACAGTGCAAGATGTTTGATCGCATCAAAGGCTATGGCCCGCTTTTGCAACGCCACGCGTACCGCCGCGCACAGAACCGGAAGCTCAAAGCTTTCCAAGAGCCGCAGAACCTGAACAAACTCCCGCCGTCCCTGCCGGGCTTGGCGCGCTTCCATCAGGCGGCGCAGGGTTTGCAGTTCCTCTGGCATCTCCCAATTGGCCAGGGGCGCAGCTTGATCCAGCGCGCCGGGCTTGCGCTCCAACAGGGCAAAATAATGCACCGGGTTGAAGACCATTTGCTCGCGTTCATAGCAACGAGGATGGCGCGCGATGATCGCGCCGCCACAGCCGATCTCAACCACATCCACAAAGGCCCGGATCGTCACATCCCGGAAGCCGTAGGTGCTGGGCACCGAGTAGTCATTCGTCTTATAGCGCACCAGGGATTGTGAACTCACGCGACCGGTGGCCTTGGCACAGGCCTCATAGGGTGCGGATGGCAAGGACCGCATTGCCGCAAGGTCGCGTTGCAGCCGTTCGTCAATGGTCTCCGTGTGCCCATGCAGGATGGCCGACTGCCGCTTGCGGCATTGCTCTTCCAGCCACACGTTGAAGCTCTCGATGTCAGGGAACTCCGGCAGCGGCACCATCATGTTGCGCCGCGACCAGCCAACCAGGCCTTCCACATTCCCCTTGTCATTGCCCTTGCCCGGACGGCCGTAACGGTCGTCAAACAGGTAATGCGACAGCATCTCGGTGAACATCTGTGTCCGGCGACGGCGGCCATCCGCCTCGATCTTCGCAACCAGGCAGCTGTCATTGTCGTAAACCACCGACAGCGGCACCGCGCCGAAGAACGCAAAGGCATGAACGTGTCCGTCCATCCAAGCCTCCGACGTGGCCGCAGGATAGGCCCGGATGTAGCAGGCATCGCTATGGGGCAGATCAAAGGCAAAGAAGTGCAGCTTCTGCTCGACCCCGCCGATCACCGCAACCGCTTCGCCAAAATCAGCTTGACCATGACCCGGCGGGTGCGACAGCGGAATGAACATCTCACGCGAGACACGGCGGTGCGCGCGAACGTAGTCCTTCACCGTCGTATACCCGCCCGTGAACCCTTCTTCTTCGCGAAGACGCTCATGGATCCGCTTCACCGTATGGCGCTGCTTCTTCGGGCGATCCAGATCTTCAAGAAGCCACTGATCGATCTTGTCGGTGAAACCGTCAAGCTTGGGGCGCCGAATATCCTGAACGCGCTGATAGCCCGGCGGCACAGGATAGGCGCACATCTTCCTCACTGTGCCACGCGCCAAACCAAAATCCCGAGCAATCGAGCGCTGACTGCGCCCCTCATCAAAATGCGCGCGGCGCACCTGCAAATAGACTTCCACGGTGTAAATCCTCCAGCCCTCCCTGCTCAGACAGTTCAGGCAAAAAGTGGACGACTTTTTCGCCGCCCGCACCGCCACTTTGGCGGCGCTACCGTGGTCCAATATTGCGCCGCCCTTTACAAAGAGCAGCCGTTCGAGCAAATTTTAGCGAAATTCACCTTCAGATGATTGAGTTGCAGGACAGAGTTGCGGTTTGCGAAGCAAAAACTTACGGCTGCATTACTCGCGTAGCCCGTCGCCAAAACCATCCTTCATCAGAGCGTCCAGCATTGGACAGGCTGCGGTTCCATCGTCGCAATTCTTGGAAAGGCTCAAGAGCGCTTCTCTGAGGCGAGTGAGGTTCTCTATCTTCGCGTTTATTTCACCCAAATGGTCCTCAGCCATGGTCTTCGCTTCACCACAGGATCGGCCCTTTTGTGCAGTGAGCGATAGAAAAGTCTGTATGATTGAGATCGGGAAGCCCAAATCGCGACAGCGGCGCACGAACCTGAGTTTGGCAATCTCAGCGGACGAGTACAGCCGACGTCCACCTGCTGATCGCCCCGGCTTCGGAACAATCCCCTCTCGTTCATAGTAGCGGATCGTTTCGATGTTCACGCCGCTTTGTTCCGACGCTTTGCCGATGGTGAACATTTTGCTTGCTCCTGTAGTCACTACAGGAAGTAGAAAAGCAAAATGGATTTGAATGCAAATCAACAACCGGTGGCGAACTCTGGCGTTGCTTCCAGGCTTGTGATGCCCTTCGCAGCACTTCTGGCGCTGTTTTCGGCGTCGTGCTGTGTTTTGCCTATCGGCCTTTCGATACTGGGCCTAGGTGGTTCATGGCTCACCATGCTTGGGCCATTCGTCGCTTACCGGGACTTCATTCTTGTCGGAGTCGCGATTGCCCTCGTTTGGGCATGGTATCGGGTGCTTCGGCGCAGGCCATGTGCAACGCGCAGGCGGTCCACAATCGTCTGGACTACAGTCGCGTCCATCGCCTTTCTGGTCGCGCTATCTTCGCCCATGTGGGAAGCATCCGCACAGCGTTTTATGTGGGATTTGTGGAGATCGACACAATGAAGAACAAACTATTGGCCCTAGGAGTGGGTGGCACGATCTTGGCCGCGCTCTGTTGCTTCACACCGTTACTGCCGGTCGTACTGACAGCGCTTGGCCTGACGGGCTTACTTGGCGTTGTTTACAACGATGCCGTTTTGCTGCCGATATTGGCAGGATTTCTAATTCTGACGGGGTACGCGCTATGGCGACAGAAGAAACAAAAGTAGTGCTGCAATCTACTCTCACCTGTCCAAATTGCGGACACGTCGAAACTGAGACTATGCCGACAGATGCTTGCCAATGGTTCTATGAATGCAAGTCATGTCAGTCAGTCTTGAAACCGCTCGAGGGGGATTGCTGCGTCTATTGTTCTTGCGCAACTGTTCCATGTCCGCCGATTCAAGAAGGTAAGTCCTGCTGCGCCTAGGGGCGATTCAGGCCTCGCGCAGCTGAAGGGTCAACGAACCTTCGAAAAGCCTCTTAGCGAGGCGGCTCAGATAAAACGACGGGTTGACGCCATATACTCTTCAAAATCAGACCCGTATTGCTTCTTGAGCCACGGTTCTTCCGCGAATGGCGCAGCTACCAAAACCAAGATCGAAGCCGTTCCAATAATGAGCGTTGATGGTGCTGCAGAAAGTATCATCCATCCACCAACAATCGCGATATCGGCCAAGTACTGAGGATTGCGAGAGTAACGATACATGCCAGCGGTCCTCAGCGTACCTTTCGCGCCGCCCGTTTGCGGAACCCCGAAATGAGCGACTTCAGACCAGACGACAACATTGCCGAACACAATGAGCGGTATCCCGACCCCGAAACGCAGCCAGGTGGGAAACGCCAGATCACCCCAGCCCAAGATGCCAAGCATGATCAGAATGCCAAACAACGAAAACGTTGGCACCCAGACCAGAATTGGTGTGATCGACGTGTAGCGCTTGGGCGGCCAGATACGACGCTCGGGGAAAGCGATTGACCAAAGGATCGAAGCAAGTGTCAGCGCAGCAATTCCCAGACCTAAGTAAATCAAGATGACTTCTATCATTATCTGGTCTCCTCATGCCCATAGAGCTGCGCTCCATCGTGTGCATTCCCCAGATCCTCCAATTCGAGAGTGGAGTGCCGGATGCCGAACTCTTCGGCGAGGCGCGCTTTCACTGCCGCTTTGATCCCTTCGCCGAATGCGCCATCAGCGGTCACGACATGGCAATCTAGCGCCGCCTCATTCTCTTGCATCTGCCACAGATGAACATGGTGGACATCATGCACACCATCGACGTCGCTGATTGCAGCAACAACGGCATCATTGTCGATGTTGGGTGGGCTTCCGAGCATCAGGATACGAATAGGGCCACCGATTTCGGTAACTGCAAGGTAGAGGATGTAGAGCGCGATGCCGATCGTGATCGCCGGATCGACCCACCACATGTTATAGAGCAGGATGAGCGAGCCGCCGATAATTACGGCAACAGAAGCCAGTGCGTCAGACAGGTTATGCAGGAAGAGCGCCCGAATGTTGACGCTGCCCTTTTGCATCGAATAGGTCAGCAGCGCTGTCAACGTGTCCACGACCAGCGCCACCGAACCAAGGATCACTACTGTCCAACCGGCCACTTCGGTCGGTTCGATCAAACGCATTCCGCCTTCGTAGATGAGATAGAAGCCAACGAGGATGAGGGTGGTGTAGTTGATCAAGGCAGCCACAACTTCGATCCGGCCATAGCCGAATGTCATGCGCTCGTCCGCAGGGCGTCTTGCGATTTTCCGAGCTGCAAAAGCGATCACCAAGGATGCCATGTCCGAGAAATTGTGGAGCGCATCTGCAATAAGCGCGAGGCTGCCCGACAAGATCCCGCCGACGATCTGCGCGACCGTCAGAAGCGCGTTGGCCCAGATCGCGATAGAGACACGGCGGTCGCCAGAAGCGGGATCAATATGCGCGTGACCGTGATCATGAGGCATGACGGGACTCCTCGTGCTTATGATTGGGCAACGCCAAGCCAGGTATTTGCGGCACGTTACCGGACCTGATCCGCCGCACGCGGGTATTCATCCAATGGCGTATGATATGGCGATACAATATGCCCTTTACGAAGCTAAACGACTGCTGATGAGCGGCGTAGAACTCGTCGGGTGCGTCGAAAGTGCCAAAGTCCTGAGCGATGCCTGTCTCCTGGATGTAGGTATCGCCCCCTGTCCATTCTACCGGCGGAGCCTGCAGACAATCGGTTCCCGCCCCATAACCGCAGAGGCTGGGTGAATCGGTAAATGCGGATTGGAGCGCCAATAGAAACTCTGCATCCAGAATGAACCCTTCGAGGTTCGCCCAACCCATCTCGGTCTCCACCTCAACCCATGAGTGGACGATCTCATTGGGGGCAAGAGGATAAACGAGCTCTGGTACAACGCCCCGTTGCAGTTCTTTGTGGATCGTGAACCCGTGAAGGCGACACCGCACACCTACCGCGCGCAACAAGGCCATAAGTAACGTGCCCTTGGTATTGCACTGACCAAAACCGTCATCGAGGACGTCGGCCGCCGGGATATCGTCTGCGCGGTTGTACCCAAAGGCAATTTCATTGCGGACAAAATCGTAGACGGCGCCGATCCGTTCATGTTGGGAAAGGGCTTTCCACCCTCGGTCCTCGATCAGTTGTGTAATCGACGGGTGGTTGAAGTTTAGGATTGGGGTTGCTGCCAACAGCCGATCACCAGCGCTCATTTTTATCTCCTCGAATCGCCTTTGAGATAGATGTAATTGCTACAGTGACTTTAGGTTCAAGTGTTCTCTTCGTTTTAGTAGCTTGAGAGCCGTGGAAACGGTTAAGCCCCTATTTCATTGTGATCGGTCAGGCACTCAGAATGATCGCGCAAAACCTCGAGAACCTTGCAGTCCGCTGTATTGCCTCCGCTGCATTCGTGGATCATGCGCTTTAATTCTGTGCGCAGCGCTTTCAGCCGATCCATTTTTAGTTCTACCTGCTTGAGTTGCCGCCGGGCGATGGAATCCGCCTCATGGCAAGAGCGGTCGGGATTATCACTGAGATCGAGAAGCTCGCGGATCGCTTCAAGGGGAAACCCCAACTGGCGTGCGTGCCGGATAAAGGACAAGCGGTCAACTTCCGCATCCCCGTAGCGCCGCTGCCCGCCTTCGGTGCGACCTGGTTCGGGCATCAGGCCGATCTGTTCGTAATACCGGACAGTCTGAACTTTTGTTCCGGTCTTCTTTCCCAAACTTCCAATTGTCAGCATGTGACCTCCATATCTATAGCGTTGGTAGCTATAGCTATTGGCATCCGCAAGCCAGCACCCTAATCACAGATCCGTGACACGCCGCCGCAATGCCGAAAAACAACTTGAACCTCTAGCAACTAGAACATTTAGACCGCTTTAAAAATGGGCGGAATCGGGCGCAATACAACCAATGAAATTTTCTACGTTACAAAAAATGCTTTGGGGACTTACCGCGATCGTGGTTGTTGGGTCCATTTTTTTGCAGTTTTCTATCAGAGAAGAACAGCGCGCTGATGCGCCCGCGTTCCAAGCTGACTTCGAACTGACCGATCACCGAGGCATAGTGCAGACGGACGAAGACTTCGCAGGGCGCTGGTTGCTCGTCTTCTTCGGCTTTGCGAATTGCCCCGATGTGTGCCCCACGACCTTGGCAGAGGTTGCCGCTGTCATGGATGCGCTCGGCTCCGATGCCGCCAAAGTCCAGCCGCTCTTTATCTCGATTGACCCCGAACGTGATACGCCCGAAAAACTGGCAGAGTTCGTTCCGGCTTTCGAGGCAGATATAGTAGGCCTCACCGGCACGGCCGATCAGATCAAGCGAACATCGGAAACCTTCCGCGTGTACTTTGAGAAGATCGAGGAAGCCGCTTCGCCCAATGGATACACGATGGGACATTCCTCCCAGCTGTTCCTATTTGATCCCCAAGGCGGATATGTCGGGGCTTGGACATATGGCACATCAGCTGAAGAGATTGTTTCCGATCTAAGGGCGAGGATGTAGATATGAGCCGAGTGATGGCAAAAGATTCGGCTCTTGCCGCCGCCTGGATCGTGGCTTTGGGGAGTTCCTTAGCAGTGCTCTATATTGGTGAGGTTCTGGGTCAGGCACCTTGCAATCTGTGCTGGTTTCAGCGCGCTTTCATGTTCCCCTTAGTAATCGTTCTTGGCCTCGGTCTCTGGTGGGAGGATCATCGGGTCGGCCGCTACGGCGTTGCGCTCGCCATTGGCGGGGCCGCCATCGCGCTTTGGCATCTTGGACTTTACACAGGCATCCTTCCGGAACCCATCAAACCCTGCACCGAGACTGGCCCGTCTTGTACCGGCGATAACCAGTTATTCCTTGGCGTCCCAATTCCGCTCTTGGCGCTCATAGCCTTCGCTCTGATCGCACTCTTTTCGTTAATCTCCCTGAAGGAGCCCCGCACGTGAAAAGTAAATCAATCGTTCTAGTCGCATTAGCTGCAGGTCTCGCAATATTTGCGGCCGCTGCCTGGAATCAATCCCGCACTGCACCAGTTGCCGTGGTCGAACCGCTTCAATCCGAGCAAACAGAGGCGCTGATGCGTCCCTATTCTCCCATCATGGGACCCGAGGACGCCCCCGTCACAATCGTGGAATTTTTCGATCCCGCCTGCGAAGCCTGCCGCGCTTTCTATCCGATCATAAAGGACATCATGGCTGAGCACGGCGATCAGGTTCGCGTCGTTCTTCGATACACCCCGTTTCATGGCCCGGCGTCAGAAGAGGCGATCAGGGTAATGGAAGCGGCACGCATGCAGGGTGTCTTTATCCCGGTCAAAGAAGCGATCCTAGAACAACAGCCACGCTGGGCGTCGCACGGTGAACCTGCGCCGGGTTTGCTCCTTAGTATTGCGGAACAGGCTGGCCTTGACGTTGAAGCGGCCCAAGACCAAATGAGGGCGCCGCAAACTGTTGCAATCCTTAATCAGGACCGCGCAGACGTTGAAACGATGGAGATCCGTGGCACCCCCACTTTCTTTGTAAACGGCAAACCTCTTGATCCCTTCGGCGCCGACGAGTTGCGCGCCCTCGTTGCTGCGGAAGTCGCTGCGCATGAATCCTGAACAATTGGCTATTAGGAACAAACCCATGAAATCAACTGCCTACATCGCCATCGCATTCAGCCTCTTAATTGGGTTGCCCGCCTCTGCTGTGGCGGATTCCGGCGACATTGTAGTCGAAGACGCATGGGCCCGCGCTTCTATCGGCACCAACCGCCCAGGCGCAGCTTACATGATCCTGCGCAACACGGGTTCTGACCCGGTGACATTGGTCGGGCTGGAAACCCCATTGGCCATGATGCCGGACATCCACGAAACCACGACTGATTTAAATGGTGTCAGTTCCATGGGCCCTGTCGGTGAAATCACCATTCTTCCGGGCGAAAGTGTTTCGCTGGAACCGGGCGGCATGCATGCCATGTTGATGCGCTTGCAAACCAAGATGGTCGAAGGGGAGACCTTTCCGCTGACACTGAACTTTGCTGATGGCGGGACGCTGAACGTTGATGTGCCTATTCTTGGCATTGCCGCCCGCGGGCCGGAGGGCTGATGAACCGGCGCACGCTCCTTACTTTTGGCGCAGCCGTGAGCGGCGTTGTTGCGCTAACGCTGTTCATCGGCTGGTGGCAGGTTGATGGGCCGGGTGCGCCTGAGCCGGTGGCTCAGCGACCTTTGCCGCTTACCCAAATGGAATTCCAGATGACCAACCAGGACGGGGCAACCGTTGGACCTGCGTCACTTATCGGTAATCCATCAATGGTGTTTTTCGGCTTCACATATTGCCCTGATGTGTGCCCCACCACATTGTCGGACATCTCTGGTTGGCTCGACGATCTTGGCGATGAGGTTGCGGACCTGAATGTCGTATTCATCACGGTAGACCCAGAACGCGATACCGTGGACGCCATGGCCGACTATATCAGCTATTTTCACCCTGCCATCCAAGGCTGGAGCGGAACGCTGGATACGACGGCACGGGCAGCGGCGGGCTTCCGCGCACGATATGAAAAAGTCGCCACGGAGGGCGGCGACTATGCAATGAACCATACGGCAAGCGTCTTTCTCTTTGATGCTGAGGGGCAGTTTTCCGGCACGATAGATTACCATGAACAACGGGAATTCGCGGTGCCAAAAATCCGCCGCGTCCTGACAATGGAAGAAGAAACATCATGAAGTTGAGGTATCCTGCCTTTGGTGTCTTAGGCGCTACTTTAGTCCTAACGCTAATCTTGGCATCCCAGACCAACTGGGGAACGTCCCGGGCACCCGATGCAATTGCTGTGGCGTCGAATTGGCAGCCCGTTCCCTTGCGACAGCCATCTATGTCGCTGCAAACGGAGGCACCCTCCTGGAGCACGATTGCGGCAGCTGACAAAGTCATTTGGTCCTCAGAACCGCCGGAGCCCCTAGCTTACGACAGAGCATTTTTGGAAACGGCCTCGCCAGTGGTATCCTGGTCGGGCACCTTGTCCTCGGGTGAAACCTTAGATGCATTGCTGTCTGCGGCGGGCCTTTCTGCTGGTGATCGCGCCGAAGTAGCTCTGGCCATGGCGGCAGAATATGACCTGCGCAAGCTTAGACCCGGATATGGCATCGAGATTGAAACTTCCGTTTCCGGATCGCTGAGACGAGCCGTATTGTCTGTTGACGAAGGCGTCCAAATCGAAGCGGTTTTCACAGATGAGACCGCCACTCGGAGAATACTGCCTGAGCCTGATTTGGTGCTGCGGGCGGCAGATACGACGGTGCAAAACTCGATTTCGGCAACTCTTGCATCGGCAGATGTTCCCGCTCGGTTTGCCGTAGACTTGGCTGAGATGTTGGGGGGGACTGTAGACTTCCGGCGTGATTTGAAAGGCGACGAACCGTTGCAATTGATGTGGCGTGAAGCCAGGCTCAGCGACCAAATTATCGGACAACCTCACCTGTCCTTCGCTGCGCTGACCATCGACGAAACCCGTTATGAGATCGTGTGGCCGGACGACAACTCTGGAAACGCGACAATTTTTGTCGATGGAGAAGTGTTGCGCGTGTTCGCGCAGCCTGTGAAGGGAGCGCGGTTGAGTTCGGTGTATGGCAACCGCAGACATCCGGTGTATGGAGATGTGCGCATGCATACAGGGGTCGATTTTGCAGCTCCGCATGGGACGCCCGTTTATGCCACCGCACCTGGAACTATCTCCTTTGTTGGCCGACGCGGCGGCTATGGACGCGTGGTCGAGATCGCGCATGGCTCGGACACTATGACCCGCTATGCCCATCTGAGTTTCGTGCCCGACGGTCTTTCGGTCGGAGATAGGGTTACAGCGGGTGAGGCTATCGGTCGCGTTGGCGCGACAGGAACTGCGACGGGTCCAAATCTGCATTATGAAGTGCGGGTGGATGGCCGACCCACAGATCCAATGTCGGAAGAACGGCTTGCCGAAGCGGCAAACGCAGAAGGAACCAATCCAGACATTGTAGCACGTCTTCATGAGAGCCGGGCCCAGTTTACTGGATTACTTGATTCGGATGTCGCTCAAACGATGTCGGAAAGGCTTTAGATAATGAAAAAACTCTCACTCTCCGCCTTGCTCACGCTCGCATTGGCTGGGCAATCGATTGCCCAAACGACCCCAATTGAAGTCGTTAAGACGAATGGTTGCGGTTGCTGCCTAGCGTGGATGAAACACCTCGAAGAAAACGGCTTCGAACCCACAGGTGAAGATATGTTTGCGGGCCTTTTTGTACGCTTCAAACTCGATAATGGCGTTCCGCAAAGAATGGTGTCCTGTCACACGGGTCTGGTAGAGGGCTACGTGATCGAGGGCCACGTGCCAGCAGATGATATTCGCAGGTTACTCAGCGAAAGGCCGGACGCAATAGGCCTCGCGGTGCCGGACATGCCACTTGGCTCACCTGGTATGGATCAGAGCCGCTGGCGTGAGGCCTACGACGTGTTTCTCATCAACAACGACGGGTCGACAGAAGTCTTCTCAAGCTATTCTGGCGATTGAAGCCATTTGAAACGAAAGATCTGAATTTGGACACTCTCTCCCCTATTATGCTCGGATTTCTGGGTAGTCTTGCCGCAGGCTCAATGACGGCCATTGGCGCAATACCCGTGCTTTTTGGTCGCGTGCCGTCTCGCGCTACCCGAGACCTGTCACTTGGTTTCGCGGCGGGCGTGATGCTTGCTGCATCCTTCTTTTCGCTGATTATTCCTGCTCTTGATGCGGCTGAATTGCGATATGTGAACGAGGCAGCACCGGCCGCAATTGTGTGTATTGCGATCCTTCTTGGGATGGGTGCCGTGGCACTCATGAACGAGAAACTACCGCATGAGCATTTCAGCACAGGTCGCGAAGGGCCTGAGGCAGCATCGCTCCGCAGGGTGTGGTTGTTCATCATCGCCATCACGATCCACAACTTTCCCGAAGGGCTGGCGGTGGGCGTCGGCTTTGGCGCAGACGGTGTGTCAGGCGGTATGCCGCTTGCCATCGGGATCGGGCTGCAGAATGCGCCCGAAGGTCTGGCCGTCGCGGTGTCACTGCTCGGCGAAGGGTATTCGAAAGTCCGGGCTTGGGGGATCGCCGCATTAACTGGCATGGTTGAACCCATTGGCGGACTTTTGGGTGCGGGGATCATCACGATCTCGGAACCGCTTCTCCCTTGGGGTTTGGCGTTTGCGGCAGGCGCGATGCTCTACGTTATCAGTCACGAGATCATTCCTGAAACCCACCGAAGCGGTCATCAGAACAAGGCCACGCTCGGCCTTGCGATCGGCTTGGTCATCATGCTGTTTTTGGACGTCTGGCTCGGGTAAAAAACGATGAAGATATTCATCCTTCCCAGCCTGACTACAGTGTTGATCGCTCTTTTCGTGGATCAAGTCACGAAGTTCTTTGTCATGGACAACGCATCCTCGTTTGCCACCGGCATTCAAATCTTACCCATTTTCGACCTTGTGTATGTTCAAAATGATGGGGTTAGCTTCGGGATGTTCGGGGGCATGCCTTGGTGGGGACTGTCGGCATTGGCGCTCGTGATATGCACTGTTCTCGGCGTGATGCTTTTTCGCAGCGACAATCACATCGAAGCTGTCGCGCTTGGTGCTATCATTGGCGGCGCACTCGGTAACGTCGTAGATCGCTTCCGATTTCAAGCCGTTACCGACTTTCTGAGCTTCCACATCGCTGGCCTGTATTGGCCGGCCTTCAACCTTGCCGATGTATTTGTCGTGTGTGGCGTGGGGGTACTTTTGTTGTATCCGCTGCGGAGGGCACGTTTTCAGGCATAAATGTCGATGGGCGTTCCATCGCGCACCATGGCATAAATCTCTTCAATCTGCCGATCGGTGACCGCAATACATCCTGCGGTCCAGTCCTGCTTATTTGTCGGATCAATGCCCCGCCTCGGGCCACCGTGGATAAAGATATCACCCCCTGGAGACCGGCTCTGAGCAGCCGCGAAAGCACGGTCTTCGGCATTGGGGTAAGAAATGCCTATTGAGAGATGAAACAGGCTCTCGGGATTTCGGCGATCGATGGTGTAGGTTCCTTCGGGCGTGCGTCCGTCGCCCTCGAATTGCTTGTGTCCTTCGGGGGCAAAACCAAGCCCGACCGGGAAAGTGCGCAACACACCCTGCGCGCCATCGAGAACGAGCAGTCGTTGAGATTTGTAGAGGCGCAGGCGTGTCACATCAGGGCCAGTGTACGACCTGAATTTGTTGGCGCATCCGGCCAAGAATGTAGCCACCGCACCAGATAGGAAAAGCCGTCTCGGTAATCTTGTTATCATCACTGCCCTATGCCTCTTCTTTGGAGGTTCGTTGTGCCTATCGGATACAGCGTTGCCTTTCACCGATCAATGGCCGTGTGCCAGCGCGCCTTTTGCCATTTCCTCGCCAACTTGCTCTCCGCTGCGCGGTCCTTGGTCGCCGTCGCGTGCTCCTATCAATCGCAAGGCGTTGGCGACAACGAGAAGCGAGACCCCGACGTCTGCCGCAATCGCGCCCCACATGGATGCCATACCGAAGGCAGTCGCCACGACGAAGACGGCCTTGGTTGCAAGGGACAGCCCGATGTTCTGTTTGATGATCGACATGGTCCTGCGCGAATGCCCGATCAGCCATGGAAGTTTGCCAATATCGTCCGTCATCAAAGCAATGTCTGCCGTTTCAATCGCAGCATCCGACCCAACTGCGCCCATTGCTATGCCGTAATGCGCACGCGCCATTGCCGGTGCGTCGTTCACTCCGTCCCCGATCATCGCGACGGTCGTATATTGCGCCACCAGTTCTTCGATGGCCGTGACCTTATCCTCGGGAAGGAGTTCGGCCCGCACCTCATCTATGCCCACCTCGGCAGCCACTGCTCTTGCCGTGGCCGCGTTGTCGCCGGTCAGCATCACGATCTTTTTGACACCTTGTGCGTGCAAACGCGCGACAATGCCCTTGGCATCTGGCCGGATCCGGTCGCGCAGTTCGAGAACGCCGTTGACGCCGTTTGCATCACCGATCGCCACAAGCGTGCTTCCAGCGCCTTCGATCTGATTGCGCAGATCAGCCGGAATATTCCCGCCAAGACCCTTTTCCTCGGCAAACCGGTCTGAGCCGAGCCAGATGGACTGACCGCCCATTTGACCCTCAAGGCCGCGCCCAGGGACGGTTCGGGTATCCTCGGCGGCGACGATTTTTATTCCGTCCCGCTCTGCACGGCCAAGGATAGCCCGTGCTAGAGGATGTGAGGAACGCGCTTCGAGGGCCACGGCCCGTGCCATCAATTCGGCTTCGGTTGTGCCACCAAGCGGATAAATGGCCGCAACCTCGGGCTCACCCATGGTGATCGTACCGGTCTTGTCCATTGCCAACGCAGTGGTGCGCCCGGGGGCTTCGACATAGGCCCCGCCTTTGATCAGCACACCATTTCGGGCGGATGCCGCAAGCGATGCAAC
The DNA here is from genome assembly GCF_029854195.1 of Amylibacter sp. IMCC11727. Lineage (NCBI taxonomy): Bacteria > Pseudomonadati > Pseudomonadota > Alphaproteobacteria > Rhodobacterales > Paracoccaceae > Amylibacter > Amylibacter sp. IMCC11727. The sequence goes on along the minus strand of NZ_CP122960.1, from coordinate 38,474 downwards.
AATGGACACTGGGGTCGAGATCACCAAGGCACATGGACAGGCGATGACCAGCAAAACCAGCGCGTTATAGAACCAAAAGCCCCAGTCGCCGCCCGCGACAAGTGGCGGGATTAAGGCAATGAAAATGGCAAACACCATCACAACTGGAGTGTAAATGCGGGCGAACTTTGTCACCCATTGTTCGACCTCAGCGCGACGCGAATGTGCATCGCCAACCATGCGAATGATCTTGGACAGAACCGTGTCAGACGCGGCCATCGTTGCCCGTACGGTCAACGTGCCCTCACCATTGATGGTGCCCGCGTAAACATCGTCGCCCGCCTCTTTTGGCACCAAAGCGCTTTCACCCGTAATGGGCGCCTGATCGACAGCTCCCGCCCCGCCGACAACTTCTCCGTCCAGGGGAATGCGGTCCCCACCGCGCACGATGAACTTGGTTCCGACAGCGACGGCCGCGGCGGGAATATCCGTCTCAGACCCATCCTCGTTTATTACCCGCGCCGTCGCAGGCGCGAGGTCGAGAAGCGCCGAGACAGCATTGCGTGCCCGCCCGACGCTCCAGCTTTCAAGATAGAGCGAGAGTGAGAAGAAAAACGCAACAGTTGCGGCCTCAAAGAATTCTCCAAGCCCAATGGCACCGGCAACGGCAACCACCATCAACAGGTTCATATCAGGAGAGATCCGGCGCGCAGACGACCATGCTTTAGGTGCCACCAGCCACACACCGAATAGAATTGCGCCAGCGAACAAGGCAACCTCCGCCATTGGCATCGCGGATTCCCCATGGCCGGCAAAGATGCCGATGGCCCCGCCAATCCCGGTTTCAACGAGGTGGTAAATGAACCCCGCCGCCCAAAAGCCTCCGCTCAACATCGTAAACTGCTTTTGTTTCTTCAAATGTGCAGCCTGATCGGCGCTGGCGTCCTCGGCATCCCACGGCTTAGCCGTCATGCCTGTTGAAGCAACCAAATCAATAATCTGTTTCGACGACGGGTTCGTCCCACCATCCAGAACCGTCATGCGCGCGTTGATAACATCAAAGGCGAGGTACTCCGCTCCACCGACCTTTGGTCCGACGACGCGGTTGAGGATCGAGACCTCTTCCGCGCAGTCCAAACCGCTGACGTGGAAACTACGCCCGTCGGAGGCGCTGACTTGCGTTGGCGGAACAGCATCACCACCGCAGCAACTTGTGCCTGTATCAGGCGAAGAAGCGGCATGATCGTGATCATGATGAGCAGCATCGTGTGGCATGAGTTATCCTCAGATTCGCGACTATTTTGATTAGGATACGAGCTACAGCAACTAGAGCTTCAAGAAGAAAAATGACAACGCGTCCGATTTTCGTTTGAACCGCGAAAACCTGCCTCAAATAGTCACCTTCGAACATCGCGCCGGAGCAAGTTTTGAGGCCGACGGCGGGAAAGCTTGAATATCGTATGGCTTTCATCATATCAGCGAAGCAACAATATTCAGGTAAATGGAGCCAAAAGATGATCAAGCGAAGTGCAGCCGTATTCACACTTATACCGCTCGTGAGCGCTTGCGCGGTCACCATGACCGAGCCTGAAGCCGCAAGCCCGACACGTTCTATACCTGAGGAAGTGATTGCAATTGCAGGGCCCAATCAGGACATTATGTCGGCCTTCCTGCGCCCCGACGACAATTGCTTTTGGTACATGCACAATGGCCCGGTTGAAAGAACACCTCTGCCACTCAGGACCTCTGATAGCCGTCACATTTGCATTCAACAGCCCGCTGAGACGTAACAACGAAAACGGCCCTAAATTCATCAGAGCCATTTTCATTCGTTTGCTGTGATCGACGATGCTTTGACTGTCAGCTAGTTGAGAGCACGCTATCCGAAGCGGAGTAAAGATATACAGTCGAACCCATTTCGACATTTGGATAAAGCGCATTGATATGCGCCATCACCATCCGAACACAGCCTGAACTCGCGCGGCCCCCAATCGATCTGGGGTGAGGCGTGCCATGAATACGTAGATACGTATCACGCTGGCCCACGTAGAGGTAAATCGCACGGGAGCCGAGGGCATTTGTCGGACCTGGCTCCATGCCGTCAGCCCACTGGGCGTTCACAGGGTCACGCTCGATCATTGATTGGGTGGGTGTCCAATGCGGCCACTCAACCAGACGGCGCACCGTATAGGTGCCCGGTTCATAAAGATTGCCGCGCGCAATCGCGACGCCGTATCGCATCGCCGTGCCACCTTCTTCGATGTGGTAGAGGTATCTTGCGACAGCATCGACGTGGATATCGCCAGGCACCAGCCCATCCCGCGCCTCGACCCGTTGCGGCAGGAAACGCGGTGCAAGATCCCATGGGTTAGATGTCTCAAGAACGAAGTTTTCTGGAGTAACTTGCGCGTCCCAGGTAGCCTTTTGCGACGCAGATGGCCATGTGTTGGCGAAAGCGGGCGACGCCAGCGGGGCTGAAAAAAGAGCAGTCGTGGTTGCGATGAAATGGCGTCTTGTCAACATGTTGAACTTGTCTCCGTCCTAATAGTCAATTTGCGTATTATGTGCCGCATGCTCCATAAGACAGGTACAACCTACACCAACTGGAGGTTCAATAAGAATCTTCGCTTCACACAAATTCGTGTATTTGCATTTGCGTACTGACAACATTTTGTCACGCGACGGAGGCCAGCAAGCAGTGGCCGCTTTCGGGAAAACTCGGCGGCGGCGTGAGCTTCCCCTTAAATCGGGGCTGAAAAAGGTCGAACGACAGCTTTGTGCAGCGGATTCAGGTCATTTGCGTGGCGTGCAGAATCTAGGACTCTGGGCTCTTTCGACACCTTCGCTGCATTCTTCACGAAGGTCCGGTTTGTCTGTTTTGCGGCAAAATCCTGATGAAATCGTCAACTGCATCCGACGCTCTAATTGTTTGTAAGTATCAAGCGCAGGTCTTATGCAAATTCGATCGTCTCGGAGGCCCAAGACGCATTGGCTATTCGACGAGCGAAATAGACCTCAACAGCAGCAGCCAGCGCAAATGCGGGCGTAATCAGAACAATGGCAATTGAGGACAATGCGAGGAGCACATTCAGCGGATCGAGCGTGCCAGATGTTGAGAAAAGCATGAGCTTAGCATAGCAGGGTAGATAGACTGCCGCAGCGATCAAAAAGGCATTGAAAACAGGATTGGTGAAGCGGCCAACATCATGTCGCACCCGCTCCAGAATGGCCAGTTTTTGCCGCTGCATGTGCGGAATGTTAGAGAACCTCATAGTCTACTCCTTCAGCAATTCGATCCACGTATGAACGTCTTCGATTGGGACCTCTTTTCCATCGGTTAGCGACCGATACCAGCGCCCGACAATGGCCCCGCGCTTTTCGCTTTTGATTCTGATGCCTTGTTCGACCAGGAACCGATCAAGCGAGGTTTCGAACTCTTCAAGTGCGTCGATGTCGTGCTCAACACGCGCGGCCTTCGTTCCGAGAAGAATCCAGTTTACATCGACATTGAATTTTTCTTCGAGCAACACCAACGCCTCAATCGGCAAGCCGCGCTCACCTTTTTCATAGCTGTGGTAAGCCCGCAGCGAGACACCAATTTTCTTGGCCATGTCTGTCTGAGACAAGCCAGTTTCATTGCGCGTAATCGCAAGCCTGGCCCCGATGCCAATGAACATATCAGACGTTTTTTGCGCCACGTGTGGTTCCCAGTTGACGAATGTGCATTTTTTAGCAAATATGCAAAAAATGACAAATTTGGGTTTATTTTGTTATCTGACCATGCAGGATGACTCAAAACAAGCGATTCCAGACAACCATCAGTAAAGGAGACCATTTTGGAACAAGAACGGCTGCTTTCACCGAAGCAACTCAGCGAGATCGTTGGTCTTAGCCCTGCGCAAATTCGCGCGCTCATGAACGATGGGCGTTTGGAGTTCATAGAAATATCGTCGAAGACCAAGCGACTGACGATGAGTGGTTGGGAACGGTTCCAGAGGAACGCGACCAAAGTCAAAAGCTGTGAAAGCGAGAGAACGGCTGCAAACTGACGGGGGACAAAAGCAATGGCTACGACCAATCTCAATATCAGTGTGATCGACAAGCGCATGATGAAGCAATCCGAGGCCGCAAGCTATTCTGGCTTGCCAGTGAAGCACTTCAAGGCGGCTTGCCCGGTGCGCCCGGTTGAATTGAAGGAGGGCACGCTGCTTTGGGATCGGAAAGATATCGACCTATGGATCGACGGTGTGAAATCAGGGGCGATGACTGAAACGCGAGATGACATCCTGGGTCGACTTTGATGACCCAAATGCGCGTCAAAGGGTTCAAGATTTTCAAGGACCGGCATGGAAAAACGCGTTGTTACCACCGCGCCACGGGCCACAAGATTGACATTGAGAAGTCCCCAATCGGTTCTGCGGAGTTCTTCGCAGAGTGCGAAACGATCCGGGCCATTGCAGAGGCCCAAAAGGCGCAGGCACCGAAAGCTGGCACCCTTGGCGCACTCGTTCAGACGTATTTCGAAACCGAACACTTTCAAAACCTCGCTGAAGCCACTCGTCGCGACTACCGCAAATGCGCTGACTTCCTTGAGCCGATCAAAGGCACGCCCATCCATGTGATCGACACCCCACTCGTTTCAGGCATCCATGACAAGGCCGCAAAGAAAATTGGATGGCGGCGGGCAAACATGGTGCGCACGCTGTTGAGTGAAGTTTTTCGTTACAACATCCCCAAGGGCTTGATAGCCGCCAATTACGCCAAAGACGTGATACCCAAGCGCCGCCCGCGTGATCAAGCTTATGCGAATAGGCCATGGAGCATTGAGGAACGAGATTGCGTTCTACCCCGGGCAAAGCCGCATGTGCGTGTGGCCCTTGCTCTGATGATGAACACTGGTCTTGATCCAACAGACGCGCTCAAATTGCGCAAAGATCAGATTGACGAAGATACAATCTGGGGCGTGCGCGGTAAGACCGGCGAAGAGGTCGCTATTCCTATCAGCCCCACTTTGCAGGCAGCGTTAAACTCGTTTCCAGAGCATGAGGCCGAAACGGTTCTTGCGAGTTCACGAGGTGAAGCGTGGACTTACAATGGCTTTTCAACGGTTTGGCACCGTTTCAAGATCAAGCTTGAGGAGGAAGGATTGATCGCGCCGGGCCTGACGCTCAAAGGGCTGCGGCACACCGTAGCCACTACACTTCGTGAAGCTGGCCTTGATGAACGCCGCATCGCCGACCTTCTAGGACAGAAGACACCATCTATGGCGCGGCACTATTCCCGCTCGGCAAACCTTGCCGAAAAGAACCGCGAAACCATGGCGACACTGGAAAAAGAGAACGAAAGGCGCGCAAAGATTGTCAAACCTTCGCTGAAAAGCGTCAAACCTGACCAAAGTGAGGATCAAGAATGAGCGGCAAACTCAATTATATCAAAGATTTAAGTGGTGCCCGGGGGCGGAATCGAACCACCGACACGAGGATTTTCAATGGAGGTGGCAGTAGATTAGTGTTCGATTACTGTGACTTAGCGTACTGATTTTTTGGTGTGCGTAAAAGTGTGTTTTTGGTAATTTGAGGGTGAACAGAGTGAGAACACTGTGTTGAACACTGTGTTCGCGACAGTGTGAAAAACACAAGAACAGGCGACGCCCTGTTCGAAAAAGCTCCCCGCAAACCCAGTGCGACATACTGATCAAAATTTTCGCTGTCGTTGTTTTCAAAACTTCCACGAACCTGATAGTTACAAAGCCTTTAAGAAATAAAAATACACAAAAGCTCCATCGCGCCACCTGAATCTTGCACAAACCCCGGAACATGAGCGCCTTTAACTTTTCCACCAAAATGGCTGAGGAACGGTGGATTTGTGAATGTGAATATCTCGAAGATTTTTCAAAAATGAATTTATAGCATCAGTGTCGCCATCGATATATGGCTGAGACATTGCAACCACCACTGGAGATGGATTGCGGAACTTCGCAGTCCAAGACGCCATCTTAAAAACAACGGGAACAAACCCAACTCCAGATTCGGTCAAGCTGTAGATTTTTTTCTGAGAATGCGTGCCGTCGTCCGTCACTTCCAACATCTCTAAATGGGTAAGTCTCTGTAATCTAGATGACAAGGAACCGGACGAAATTTTTTCAAGGTTGTTTTTCAATATATCATTGAATGTGCGCCGATCAAAAAGAGCGATGTCTCTAATAATGATAGGTATCCACTTGTCACCAAATAGATACGAAGCCAACGCGATGGGACACATTTCTTGTTCAACGGACTGATCAAGCATCGTTTCATCCTCTCTCGAAAACCACTTTGATCTTTAGACTAGATCGCGATGGGAGCCGATGCAAGCATGTTTGCGACGTTGATCACAGAGGTACGCTGCGGATGCGAAATAATCATAACAAGGCACGTCTAGGGGGCCTGACCGGAGTTTTAGCCCTGAACATGGCAAATTTTGCCAGTGCCGAACCATCGCTAGAGCGAGGCACCTATCTGGTAGAAGGCCCAGCCGCCTGCGGTAACTGCCACACGTCTCAAGGTCCTGATGGCCAACACTCTAATACTCAGCGCAACAGCACCAAATAAGACAAATCTTGAAACATAGGAACGAAAAGATGATCAATACTACCAAAATGCTTGCAGCAATTTTAGTTTGCAGCACTACCCCTGTCCTCGCAGATGGTCACTCACAAATTTGGAGCATGGCAGGCCTAGCAAACGCACCGTCGTCTTCTAAGATGATGGAAGGCATGACTGGATCGATTTTGATCAATAGTTCAATCGATTTATGGGATTGGTCAGAAGCGCCTGAGGGCTTCCCAGCACTCGTAACGGCAGAATGCAACCAATCAATAGCACTGACTGCTGAAGGTGCGCCATTCGGAGGCGTGGGCGTTTGTAGTATGATGGATCCAGATGGTGATTTGGCCATTTATTTTGGTGAGATAACGCCACAACTTGAATACATTGGCTCACTAACTGCTGGCAGTGGCAAGTATGAGCCATATGTCGGACAGAAATTTGTTGGGACTGTCACAGGTATGCTGAGCACAGGACAGCAAATGTACCACGTGGTCGCAGCCGAATGAAATCTTACCCTAAAAATAAGCTAATGCTGTGTCCAAAAGGGCTCGCGAAAAATAACCCAAAAACAAAGGAAATCCACTATGATGGTAAAACTTACACAGGATTTGGCTCGTGGCTTTAAACCTTGGAAAGACATGCTTTACGAGAATGAGGCCGCCCTAAATGCGCTTGGAGCGAAGCTTATTTTCGCAGGCACCGAAAAAGATGATGATAATAAATTAACGGTCATTATCGATTTTGAGTCTCCAGAATCTATGAAAGCTTTTAGCGGCCATGAGGAACTCAAAGCGAAAAGAGCCGCCGCCGGCGCCATCTTGGAAACAACCGTGGCGACACCCATGAGCGAGGAATCTTTCACTCGGTGATGCCCAGCTGATTGGGGTGAACAGAATCGTACTGGCTTGCCTAAGTTGATCCCAAATTAATCAAATAAATACAAAATAAGGAACGGCATTATGACATGCATCGTGAATCTACAAATACCTGTAAAGAAGGAGGCTAAGGCAAAGTTCTTCGCAGACTTCGCAACCCTAGTTGTTGCAACTCGATCAAGGCCAGATTGCATTTGGTTGTACTTGGCTGACAACGAAGAGACCGGACACGTCGAAGCAGTATCTATGTGGACGAGTAGGGCTGCCTATGAAGAATATTTGAATTGGCGGATGTCCTATGGTGCCCTGGACGCACTTGCAGATGTGTTGGATGGAGAGCCCGTATTTCGATATTTAGAGGTGCGTCATGCAATGCCTTGATATGATCGAAAGCTTAGAGGGCAAAACTTTACGGAATGGTAACACCAAAAAGTGATGAATCCTGAATGCGATAACAACAAACTAGATGCGACGGGCGAAACCTCAAAATCTTCTATATCCCGTCCTAAATAATCAAAAAAAGGGAAAAGTAACATGCCGATAGAAGTGAAAAGCTTCGCAACTCAAGCCGATGAATCAAAGGACATGCCAAATGCACGTATGGAGGCTGTTAACGTTCTCGGTCAGCGTGTGATGAAGCTCACACTCGCACCAGAGTGGAAATGGTCGAAGGACATCAAACCAGTTGTGGGTACGCATAGCTGCCAAGCGACGCACACTGGTATCATCGTTGAAGGCACCATTCATTGTGTTTGCGACGATGGCTCGGAGGCCACATATTCTGCTGGTGATGCATATGCGATTTCGCCAAATCATGACGCATGGTGCGTCGGTGGAAAAAGAGCGGTCGTGTACGAGTTTGCCGGAGCATGGGGGGAATAGAAATGTCGTTATACCAGAAACTAACAAAAGTCATGGATGACCGGGATGTCGAGGGTTATGTTGCACTTATTCATGAAGATGCAGAAATTGTATTTCATAAATCAGGTAACAAATTCACAAAAGATGAATGGGCATCGATGGTCGTTGGTATGATGGGGAACCCAAAGTTTGTGAACGATGCATCTCGTTGTGTTTATGAAAATGATGAGATTTTGGTTTCTCATGATTTCATGTCCTACCCCGATGATACCAAAGAAGCCGTGATGCTGGTTTGCATGCTCAAAGACGGAAAAATAATCCGCATGGAAACGGGGGCTACACCGCTCACTTAATTCCCGCAAGGCTATTAATGAGTAAAGGTGAGCGAGGTCCCATTAAAGGGGTCTCGCTCATTACATCTAAAATTTTTCCGATTTTTTGACAGCTCAAAAGCTAATGTTATCGAATTCTATCTGACGCCATCAGCATTGCCAACAACGTGAGTCTGTCATCCTCCCATTTGACGAATGAAATGACTAAGGCATTCAGCCACCTTTAGCCTTTCTTTGGATGGCGTGGCCGAGACTAATTTCACCCTTCAGTAACTTTTTAGGGTAGTCATGGGACAACTACCGAAGCCTCTTGCGGCCAGTGGCGCAGTTTCGATGCGTTCAAAGAACTTTTCCCGTGCTGACTGATCCATCTACAATCCCCCTATTATCTGAAGGTTAGGGTATTTTTGCTATGCCTGCCAGCCTTTTGAGCAATGAAAATCTACACGTGTCGCATCACGCCAAACCGCAAAGTTTCTCCCAAAAACACCGCGTACAGCCCCAACCCACGCTGATTGCTACACGTGCTGCTGATCCAGACAGGTCGGCACCAACACGACGCTTGTACACGCTGTGTGACGCCAGTTGTTTATGATGTTGAGATTGTCCCTTGGCTTCCCTGCGGCTTAAGCCTGTCATAGTCAGCTTGTGATGTTGCACTAGACGCAGCGGCAGGCATGCCATTTGCTGTGGAGTTCGCATTGGTCGGTGGCTGCGGCACGTTAGGCTTTGGAACGGGCGGTGGTGCAATGGCTTTGCCAATCCGCGACTTTGGTTTGCCCTTTGGCTTCACGTCGCCACCCTTGAGGCGCGTCTCTAACTTATTGGCCAAAAAGCTGACAGTGTTGGAGAAAGTCTTAATGTCTTCAATGGCTTGATCCAACTGAACGCTGCTGGATGCCTTCTCAATCACATCTATCAATCGGCGGAGTTCGTCACGGTCATCCATGCGCAACACCCACCTGTACGGACTGGGGTGATGCAAAATCACCACCCAACTTCTGTAAGTACTTCCCACTAAAAAACCGCAGCGCAGATTTTTGCGGCTGCAGAACCCATTTCGGATGTATGTTCATACTGCCATCCGTTCTGGTGCACGCCACACTTCCTCTGACTGCTTAGCTATGGCACCGTTACATAACGCCTGCAGATCAGATAAACGTTTGGCCCACACTTGATGCTCTGGCTGATCACTTGCCGCCAATCGCGCTGCATAATACCCAAGCTTGCTTGCGCAAATGCTCAGCGTTTCCACACTGGGTTCTGTGTTGTGATAGCGCAGCACACGGATATAGCCCTCACTGCGCCCCAGCCAGCTGCGGCAAAACTCTGGTGTGTTCTGCACGATACCTGTTGCGATCAACTCATCGCGCATGTGTTCTAATAGTCTTATGCTCATCCAATTCTCCCAATGTTTTGGTCTCGCAAGTATTTATCCAAACACAGTGGTGTTGGAGCAAACACGAGAGCAGGTAGTGTCGCTCAACACACAAGCCAGAAGCTGTGTTGTGACAAGTTCTTGTGACACTGTGGCGAGAGACTGTGTTGTGGAAACTTCTTGCGACACTTTGGTGCAAGATTGTGTTGTGGGAAGTTCTCCGAAGGCTGTGGGACAACCACTATGTTGCAACCACAAACCTACAACACAGTGGTTCCAACACAATTGTGTGTGCCTATCGTCGTAACACAGTTATTGGTTCTCGTTGCGCGCCTGCTTCTTCTTCCAACGGCGACGACTTGAGATCAGCGCCCAACTGTCATTTAGGTTTGGCTCCAATCCATGCTCCACTTTGTCATAACTGGGAAACCGTCCACGTGCAGCATTCTCTGCCAGCGCAATGCCTCTGCTCCAAGCACGGCTTGTTAGTGCAGATAATACTGAGCGATCATATGTAAGTTCACCGCGTGGTATGCGCACTTTTGGGTCTAGTTCACGGCTGTAGGTATCACTGACCTTTGCCCGTGCTCCAACACGCCACAGAGATTGACGCGGCATAGCACTGCGCACCCACACAACATACAGATACCGAAACAGCGTATCCTTGCGCTGCCGTGTGCCCAGCAAAGGGTATTTTGCAACTGGTTCTGGTAAAACACGGCGCTCCTTGAGCGAGTTATCGATAAGTTTGCTCAGCTGTCGTGTGATCTGCGCTTTGCTCAGGCCAACGGGGATACTCACTACCATGGCATTGGGCTGACCTTGCTCTGTCCAATCATCTTCAATGAAGTCTTGTAGGCGGGATGCAGCTTTACGGTGTCTGTCGCTGCGCAGCACATCGACTTTGCGCACACGCGGCTTGCTGCCTTTGTACCCAAACACAGGCAATGCTCGCTCGCTCCACCAATCTAAGAAGCGAACCCGTTGAACGTCGCCTAAGTCGTCATAGACCGCCAGTACGTCCTCAAAGTCAGCAGGCAGTGTGTCCAGCTCTTGTTCACTCAAGTTGTTCGCACGAAACCGCCGCGCCAGCTCATAACTTGGGCTGACGGCCAGATACTCCATCCACAAAAGATAGAAACCGAGGTTCGCAGCCCATACGCCATCCTTGCGAAAGTCTGTGGAGCGTGGGCTGTCATAGTGTTCGCATTCATTTTGCATGAATAAATTGGAACAACATTATCCGCTAAATGTCAATTATGCGCAGTAAATATCCCAGTGAGTTGCCTCATGTTAGAAATTAATCATCGACACGGCAATCAAGCCAGTCGCGGTCAACACAGGAGATATTCACATGACCAACTCAACAAACAACACACTCATGGTAGCAAACACAGTAGACGCATTGATTGAACAGCGTCGCATTTGGGAAGAAGGCACATATGCTGCCAGCAACGCGGAGCTGTACACTCTGCTGGGCAGCACCTTGGATTTGTTCCTCAAGGTACGCAAAGATCGCGGCCTTAGCAAAGCGGTCACTGATTTGCTTGATGCGTATAAAGTTGCGTATAATTCTCAAACCAGTCTCGCTCTTCGCATTGTGCGCTTGATTTTTGTGGGCACTGGACGCGAGACCAAAATTGCAAATCGCGCTTACACATATGCTCGCGTTCTGGTGGTCGCCGCCGAGCGAGGCGTGACAGGTGAAACACTTCCTCAGTTCATCACTGACAACAACGGCATTGACGAAATCCGCCGCCAAGGCGCTGATGGACAAAGCCCTGCGGTACTCGCCCAAAAAAGCCGGGAATACGCGGAGAGCGCTTTGCACAATCAGGCACAGCTGATGTCTGTAGATATGCTGGACGTGCTGCAGCCTGTGGACGGGGCTTTTTACAGCTTGGCTCTGGTTCGTAAAAACGCGGATGGTTCAGCAAGCGTGGTGTTCGGAACCAACAACGCAGCAGCGGTAAACACTGTACTGTCTCTCGCAGGCAAAACGCTTAAGCAAAAAGCTGCACAGGACGCTGAACACAATGTTGCCAAGCAAGACGCGGAGCAACGTGCGGAAAATGTAGCACAGCTTGTCGCAGGTATCGCCGCCACACAAGCACCAGCTCGCGCAAGCATCACTGAAGCCGAGCTCACCCCAGCTTAATCAATATCAGATTGCGGGCAGCGTCGCTGTTGCCTGCAATCTCTCATCATCCAAAGGAAAATATTATGACATTTGATAAAAAACATCGCCCTAAGACACTCAGCGACGTGATCTTCGCAAGCACTGATGTGCAACAAACACTTGAGGATTACGCAAATAACAATCGCGACAAGCATCTATTGCTCTATGGACCAAAAGGCACCGGTAAGTCGGTCTCTGCTGAGTTGATTATGAGAGAGCGCTTGAATTTGATTTGGCAGGCAGGTTTGGCAGAGCCCTTTAACGCAAAGGCCTATGCGGAACAGCATGACAGCTTTGGGACTCTTCTCAGTCAATGGAATTGGCAGCTGTCGGCAGGAGCTCACGCTGGTTGCTCTATTATCGACGAGATTGATCAGTTTACACTTCCAATGCAGCACAAGTTACGGGCGTTCATGGATCAATATGAATTGGGCGTGGTCATTGCGACGACGAACAATCTGCACTTGGTTGATGGCCCATTAAAGGATCGTTTCCGCCCTGTATGCGTCGAGTATCCAAGTGTTCAACAGTGGGTGCCGCGTGTTGTTGCTGTGATGGCAGCAGAAGGTATTCCTATTACGCCGTCGCAAGCATTGTTGCTGCTGAATGGATTTGACGGTAGCGGACGCAGCCTCAACGATTGGATTGAAGACTATGTGTTGAGATTACAGAGCGTGGTACACAAGCTCATTAACCCTTTGGCATCAGGCGTCACTTCTCTGCCAGCGCTTACAATTAACTGCGCGACGGAAGGCAAGTGATGGAGGCCTTTAATTTTGAGCTTGGTTCTCTATGGGTAATTCTAAACGATGATACACGCAAAATACTCCATCAACTCGAAAGTTGGGGTGAGCTGGAGTATTGTGCGTGTGTATATGATTTAGACATTGAGAGCATTGCATGCCCATCACAAACATTGTCCGATCATGTCATTGAACAGGCGAAAGGGCGGTTGCCCAAAAAGAGGTTTATGGCCTTTGAGAGGGCTTGGATGGATCTTGATCTTATTGAGCAAGAGCGTTTAGTCAGTTTGGCCTTATTGAACACATAAGCTTAGTTTGAGATCGGTTTTTAAGAACAAACCATGCACCGTCAGCATTTTTGTTGGCGGTGTTTTTGTTTGTCCATCGCTGCGTTGGTGGCTGTGGTACGCTCATATGTTGCAACCACAAACCTACAACACAGTGGTTCCAACACAATTGTTGCAACACAGTATTGCCGTTTCTACCGCCTTTTCCTTCTTCGTTGATAAATACATGCGGAGGATCACAATGGGATTTGAGCAACGTAAACAAGAACGACAGGCATTGGTGCAGCATCTGCTGGCCCAAGACTGGAACGTGTTTGGCACGCTCAAGTTCGTGAATGGCAGGACGATTGGCAGGCAATCCGCTCATAAGCTTCTGCGCAGCTATTGGAACAAGGTGGACCGCGTAATGTTTGGCAAAGCTGCTGAGCGTCAGAACATGCGCGTCCCACGTTGGTGCTTTGCCCACGAAGGCGCTGACAGTGAGAACTTTCATGTTCACTTCGTTATCAACGCTACACTGCAAAACACAGAACACATGTGCTGTTTGCTCAACGCAGTGTGGGCGCAGCATCATGCTCAAACAGCGCCTCTGGTAAAGAACTGGATCGTGCCAGTGCAAGACCGCACAGCTGTGGCCAACTATGTGACCCACGAGTATTGGCGCATGGGCAGTGACACCATTTTAGATGAACTGTGTTGGGATCAAACTTCGTCCGATACGATGGCGCAGTATCATCATGCACAACGGGCGCATCGCATTCAAAGGGCAGCCAGCCCACTCTGGCTTAGGCAAGCTCAACAGGCATTATACACACAAAAGGCAGGATATGAGGCATACGGTGATTTGCAGATGATGGAGCGCGGCTAAGCCCCTTCACGCAGCAAACACTTGAGCAGTTTGAACAACACAGATGCCAAAGGCGCAGGTCTTGGCACATCCTTGTTCACGAGCAGTTGTTCGAACAAACATCGTAAGACAAAGATGTTCAAACACAGAACATCAACAAACGCTCAAACGAAGATGATCAAACAAAGAGAGATAACAAACACAGCGTCAGCGGAGCAAACCGTTAGACGCTTTTTTTATGGGCGTAGCTTTCGGTGTGGATCGCTGATCGACTATACGCAAATGAAGGCGAACAACACGCCAATGCTTATCTCTGATCAATAATTATGCATTATTATTAATTAAAATCAGATACTTGACTGTCTTTTCGGTCGTCCAGTGTCTCATTTGACCATACGCTTTAGCTGTAACCAAACAGGTAGGAGCGCACATGACACATCTCGCAAAGCTTACATTCAAAACTGTTGATCGCAGCTCCAAGCGCGATCCTATTATAGCGCGACGTGACAAACTCGTAGCAGGGCTCAAAGAGCAAAAGCTGGTGCATGCCGCATCACTTAAAAAGGAAGATCACCGCGTTGAGCGACACAAGTGGATGACCAATGACACAGGCGAACGTGTGATGGTCAAAACACATCGCCGAGTGCGTCCGTGGTTCTTTAAGCAAGACAGTGGGTGGTATGTGCAGTGTAGATACGGGGCACGTGTGATTGCAGCTGATGGCACCAATAACGCGGTGTTTGTGAAGTCATTGGCTGAGGTAGCCGGTGTGCTTGATGCCTTCCTCAATGCAGCAGCTGCAGGGGAATTAGATGCGGCTATAACCCGAGTGGCGGAGCGCCAACCACGCCTTAAGCCGGGAGCAGCTAAGGCAAGTGCTAATGCCTGAGGTTGATGCAGCCAAAATAAGGGCACTTAATGATCACGCACGGCGCTCATTCACAGGCTGTCGTGTGGTGATCACCCAAGGTGTGCAGGCCATGTCCGATGTGCCAAGCATACTGGATCTGGTGCGCTGGTTTGATGCCTTCACACCAGACAATGACCCGTACGGGGAGCATGACTTTGGGTCATTCAGTTATGCGGGCGAAACTGTTTTTTGGAAGTGGGACTATTACGACGTGGACTTGACCATGCATTCACCCGATCCAAGTGACGCCACTGTGACCACTCGTGTGCTCACCATCATGTTGGCTGACGAATACTGAGCTGAATTAAAGCTGGCACAGCCAAAAGCGGCATGCCAAATATTCTGCATGATAGAATTTCGCCAACTGCCCAATGATAGTGCTGTGATGGCGCATTCGCCTCTGCTGCGAGCCGCACAACTGACCCTGCAATACACGCAAGATAATGGCTCCATTCCTCTAACACCCAGTAAGGCATTTAAGCGGGTGTTCGTGCATTGGGCTGCTGAGCATTTTGATTGGCCCAATATGGGCTATGAGGAGTTGTTCAGCATCAACAAGGTGCTGAATGAATATGACTTCTCTCCGCTTGAGCTGCTTCATTTCCTGTTGATTGAGCTAAAACTCGGGCGGCACTACAAAGGGCAGTTCAAAATCACCAAACGTGGCTCAGAATTACTGGTCAATCCAGCGCAGCTGCTGAACACGTTAGTACCGTTTTACATCCTTAACATGGATCACAGCAGTTACAGTCGCAGCGGCGAGCAGCCTTTTGGTAAGTGGGATGTGTGGCTAAATGTGCTAAACGTTGAAGCTGAGAACGCAGCAACAGAACTTGAGCTTTACAAAGTGTTCTACGGCCCACTTGGTGATGAAACTATGACATGGCGTGCAACATCCGCATTTTATAGCTGTGTGTTGCGTCCTTTATGTTGGGCGGGCGTGTTGCTTGAGCACAGGGATCAAGGTTCCAAACGTTCTGATGCTGTGTATCTCAAAACACCATTATGGCCGGCGTGGTTACAGTTAGATACGGACAGCATAGTCGTGCCCGCACAGCGCCATTGACTGCTCCGTTAACTGCGCAGTTTTCACAAGCGCAACCACACAGCCCAAAACCTCATATAATCAACATAGTATGAGGTTTTCGCTTAAGTCATTGAATTCATTGTCAGACCATTTGGTGCCATTTCCGGTCGCCCAACCAATACCTCAGACTTTACACTCAAAGCTAACAAATGATTAGGTTTTGAGGAGATAGGGCCATGCGCCAAGCACAGACACTCAGTGATGCGCAGCTTCGCCGTGTGATACAGTACTGCCGCAGTCGTCGTCATCCGGTTCGCGATGAGACAATCATACTCACCAGCTTTTACGCAGGGCTGCGGGCCAAGGAGATTGCTGCGCTGACTGTGGGTAACGTGTTTGACGAAGCAGGTGCAGTGCGCACACAGTTCATCCTGAGTGGAGAGCAAAGCAAAGGTGGGCACACACGAACTGTGTATTTGAACCAGCGCTTGCGCAAAGCACTGCTGGAATACAGCGCGTTCATACGCATCACCGACCCACAGCGCCCACTGTTTGAGAGCCAAAAGGGCGGGCACTTCTCGGCCAACACCATGTGCCAGCTGTTCCTCGACATCTACAAGGCTTTAGGTCTTAAAGACGCATCCAGTCATTCGGGAAGACGCACTTACATCACGAGGTTGGCGAATAAGGGGGTAGGGGTGCGATTGCTGGCGGAACTGGCGGGGCATTCGCATATATCCACGACCCAGAGATACATCGACGTGAATTCAGAACAGCTGAGCGAAGCGGTGGAGTTACTCTAGCCGATAATCTTGGTTAAAATTGAAATGAGGTTTTCTGGGCTTAGTGCCTCTTCATTTTCAGTTTCAGGCTCCAAAATATCCCATTCGTTTTCGTCGCGATTATACCAGCAGTAAATTATAGCTTCTTCAGTGGGCCTTTGGACAATTGCCCAGGGCGTTTCTTCATGTGGGGGAAAGACGAAATCCGGGTTAGCAGAATCTTCATGCACAAATAAAGCAAAGCTCGCCATCGTCTCGTCTTCACCATCGTCACCAAATCCATCAAATGCAATTTTCAAAGATGGATAAGTTGAGATATCAGTACCTAGGTCAAAATTTGCAGCTTCTATTACCGAGGCTGTGCTATCGGAGACGACTTTTAAAATTAATCCGTCTAGCTTTTTCCAGTCTACGCTCATGACATATTCCCCAACTTTATTTAGTATTATTCTTTGCCAAAAATTCGTCTGCTGACAAGTCATACCGCTTGCCTGTGAGCATGTCCTTCTTCAAGCGCGGCGTCAAATGACTGTAGTGCCGCTCAATCATGCCAATGCTTGTGCCCATCTGTATGGCGAGAGCATGTATGTCCATCCCATCGTTGAGCAGGGCAAAGGTCGCATAGGTGTGGCGCAGGCTATACAGCGTTCTGTTCTGCCCTGTGCGCGGACATATGATCAGCCCTGTGTCTGTGAGGAACTTGCGGAACGTCTGGTGGATGTTCTTGCTGACAGTACCATCGGGCAATCTGAACACGGGCAGATCGATACGCTGCTTGAGCAAGTCTTCAAAAGGGATGTGCCGTATATCTTCACTGCGCTCATGGATGCGCTTGAGATAGTTAATCGTGCCTGACCTGCAGATGATGTCTCTGCGACCAGTCTTGCCTGACACGCTCATCTCCAAGTATTGCAGATCCTTTTCCTCAAACAGCGTCACGTGCTTCCACTTGAGGTTTAGCGCCTCTGTGCCGTGCCGCATGCCTGTATTGGCCATGATCAACACGTAGTCCCGCATAAGGTGCCGCATATCCGTGGGTTTGCCTGCTTTGCCTGCGTTGATCCAACTGGGCAGCTTGCGGATCAGTGTGGCGTATTCTTCTCGGGTGAAGTCTGGACGGCGTTCGCTCTTCTCACCACGATTTACCAGCAGTGGCACATTCTTGTGCGCGATAAAGCCTCGTGCCACAGCTTCCTCAAACACTCGGTTCATGGCTGAGTTATGTGTGTTCAGCGTACTAGCCTTTGGCTCACGCCCCATCTTAGCACGCCGCCACTCGTAAAACTGCTGCACCTTCTCGTAATCGATGGTGGTTACATACTGTGCGCCAAAGAAGGGGATGAGGTAGCGCTCAATACACACGATGTAGTCTGCAAACACTTTGCGTCCTAAGCCAGCATCCAGCTGCTTGCGCATGTCCGCAATGGCCAGCTTGGCAACGTCAGAGAACTTCTTGGTGACAACAGGCAGGTCGTTCTTGTGGCGGAACTTATACTCAAGAAACGTCTCGCGGGCGTACTCCTTGGCCTCAGCCAAATCACGCTTGCCCGTGCTGACGCGGATAGTGTGCCCATCAATTACAAAGGCCGCCTGCCAGCGCTTGCTGCGCTCACGTCGATACACCCGCACCTCGCCGTCCAGTATCAGATGTGTGTCGTCACGCAGCTGCCGCATGTCCTGCTCCTTGCCAAACAATATGGCTCAAAGCACCAACAAGTCTATCAAAGTGTGTGTTTGAGGGTTTAGCGCTTGGTAGTTGAAGCAGATTCAAGGTTGTTGAAGCTTTAAAGTTGATATTGTCGAACGCGCAGCCACGTGTAACTGAAAATTTATAGGTTATCAGCCAGCCACCACAAAGGCGTTGGTTCAATCGTCTTCGTCACATGAATCTGGTGCAGCCGTTCGAGTAGCTTCTTTTTCAAATCATCGTCCCCTGAATGAAATGGACTGGTGAGCTCAACAATGTCCGGCGCTGGGTTGCGAAACTCAGCAGTCCAGCTGGCCAAGTGAAACAATATAGGCACAAAAGCGATACCTGCTTCAGTCAGAAAATAGTTTTTCTTTTGCGCATGATCGTCTGCTTTTTCGACACGCAATAGGCCCAGCTGCACCATGTGTTGCATGCGTGAAGCGAGCGATGCCGAGGAAATGCCTTCACGATTGTTTTTCAATATCTCGTTGAAGCCACGTCGATCAAATAACGCAATTTCGCGGATAATTATTGGGATCCACTTGTCAATAAGCAGGTGTCCAGCCAGGCCGATTGGGCACATTTCCTCTTCGACGATTTTCAAGTCAAGCATGTCATGCCTCCAAACCACTTTAACATACAGACTAGACGGTACATCTGCGTCAGGTCAACCTGTTCTAAGAAATGGTTAGTTCAAAAAAAACTGGAGGCTTTCGGATGTCTACTCCCAAATTTATCGCCATCACCGCAGCTACTTGCCCCGCAGCAAGCAGATCTGGCGCTTTGAACGAATTGGCCAACTTCGCGCAGGACTGCCGACAAAATGGCGCAGTTCGCGTGACATATGGCAGCGTGATCTCAGGCCGCTATCCCGGGGCTTTGGTGAATGTTCAGTTCTTTGATGACCTACAAGGATTTGAGAGCGTTATGAACATGATCCCGCAGTCCTCCGCCTATTCGCGTATGGTCAGCGATCACGCTGTAGCGCCCTTTGCTCGAAATGTATTTCGGGGTAAACCGATCGAATTTGAGCCAAAACTTGAGCCAACGCCCAAGTATCTGATGTTGACGAGGGCCCATCGTCGGTCTTTGGAAGAAACTGCAATGCTAGATTTGCTAAACAAGACCGCGCCCGTGTTCAAATCAGCAGGTGCACAGACCATGCGCATGGGACAAACACTTACTGGGTCTGATCTTGGGACATACATGTTGGGTGTAACCTATCCTGACATGTCGGCGATTGAGAGAACCTACGACGCTTTGGTGGCCAGTCCTGAATTTGGGCAGCTGATGAACGGTCTCGAAATCGACATGCGTTCAATCACGAAAATTGCTGGCATCCTTTAGGCACTTACGAAACTGACCGATTGGAGGACGAACATATGCAAGACTTTATACTCTATCTGGCATTTTACGGGTTGATTGTCGTTATTGTAATCTTGGCGCAAGTCTTGGTAGCGGCCCAGCAGGTTGGGCTATCGACGCTTGCCGGCAATCGAGAAGATCTCGTTCTGACAGGCCTTGCTGGGCGAATGGAACGCGCCGCGAATAACTCGCTGCTTGCGCTCGCTTTGGTAGCACCTGCAGTTTTGATGACCCATCTGTCCGATGCCGCCGACAATTTGGCTGATCAACTGATGCTGACGTTCCTGCTCGCTCGAATTGCATATGTCGCACTCTACGCGCTCGGGATCGTTTGGTTCCGAACCGCTGCTTGGGTAACGGCCTTCGTATGCACCGCTCTGCTCTATGTGGGCTTGGTTCTTTGACTTGTCGAAAATTTGTGGCGCCTTACTCGCTTAATGAAATCCAATAATTAAACCAAAGGAAAGAATAATGCCGATAGAAGTGAAAAGTTTCGCGTCTCAAGCCGATGAAGCCAAGGATATGCCGAACGCTCGTATGGAAGCTGTTAACGTTCTTGGTCAGCGTGTGATGAAGCTCACACTCGCACCAGATTGGAAATGGTCGAAGGACATCAAGCCGATCGTGGGTACAGCCAGCTGCAAAGCAACGCATGTTGGGATCATTATAGAGGGTACAATTCATTGCGTATGCGACGACGGCTCCGAGGCAACCTACACTGCGGGTGACGCATATGCCATCTCACCAAATCACGACGCTTGGTGTGTGGGCGGCAAACAAGCAGTTGTCTTTGAGTTTGCTGGCATGTGGGGAGAATGAAAGATGTCGCTCTACAAAAAAATCAAAGCCGCCCAGGATGGTAAGGACATTGAAGGTTATCTGGATTGTTTGCATGAAGACTTCGTTTTTGTTCGGCATCAGTTGGGTGCGGAGGTTAGCAAATCAGACTGGATGCCTACATTAACGGCTATGATGGAAAGCGATACATTAAGCTTCAGCAACCAACGGTGTCTCTATGAAAACGAAGAGATCATGGTTGAGCACTCACTTATGACTTTCCCAGATGGGACATCAGAGGCCGTGATGGTTGTCAACCTGCTCAAAGATGGGAAAATCATTCGCACTGAAACGGGCGCGACGCCGATCAAGTAACCTGAAACATCCAAAAGGAGAGTAGACAATGCCAATGTTAGCTATGTGCATGCCAATCTTACCGGGCAAATTGGACAAGTGGAAAGCGATGATGGAGCAGGTAAACGCTACACCTGAATTTGCAAACTCACGAGAAGCAGCCGGTGTTCATGAAAGATCATTCTTACAGCAGACACCAGCAGGAGGTTTTCTCATCATTACAATGGAAGGAAATGATCCTGCTGCGAGTTGGGCACAAATAGTGTCTACAATGCCTCCTGAATTTGCTGAATTCGCCGCCGAGGTTCATGGATTAGATGTGAGCGCACCGCCGCCTCCACTTCCTGAGCTTTTTTTCGATAGTCGCGCACAATTAGGTGAGGATTGAAGAATGTTATTTATGGTCAAGCTCACGCATGATTACTCGACGTGCCAAGCGCATCATCCAGAAAAATTCCCGTTATTCAGGGATACATTAGCAAGCGTCGGCGATCACGGGATCAAGGTGCATGGTCACTATTCCAATCGCCTAGAACATACGGCTTTCATGGTACTAGAGGCTGATACCTTTGAGCAACTTGATACTGCTTTCGATCCAATCCTTGAAATGGGGAATTTTGAGGTCACTCCGATTGTGGAAAGGTAGCCTTCGAATGCGCTAACCACTTTAACACTCATGCTGGACCAAGTTTCATCGTGATGCTGACTTCATGCGTGGCGATATCGCAAATAAAAGGGAAATAAAAAATGCCAACAGCCACCGATTTTTTGAATGCTTTCCGTCACGGGTTCCGGGAAAAAGATGCGTCGCAGTTAGACGCTCTCACCACAGATGATTTTGTGTTTACGTCAATAAGCTCAGGAACACACAGGAGCAAAACGGAAGCGTTAGAATGGTTAGTGAGTGGAGATTGTATTTCTATTGATGACTACGTGATCATACAGGACACGGACGATTGTATGGCGGGCACGCACACTGGCTCAGGAGAAGATTGGAAGGTTAACGCGTTTTTCTTTGCAAAAAAAGTGAACGGTAAAGCTAGTGAATGGTACGTGACAGGTGTTTCAGTAAACAAGTAGTGTAAATACAAAGGAGTTGAGGAATGCCAAAAAAACTATCGATTGTTCGTTTCAAACCCAAGCCTGAATGTTTTGATGAATTCTTGCAAAATATCCAAGACTGGCACGCTCAAGCGTTCGCTGATGGTGACCACCGTCTAATGCGGACTAAAGAGGAAGTTGTTGCCATAGTTGTTAGAGACAGCGAAATGCTAGACGAAAATATCAAACGTGGGGTAAATTGGTTAGACAGCCAAAGACCTCTCTTGCAAGAATACAATGATGTAGATCGTCACACGATGCCCATAACAGGCGATCTCGTAGTCTAGCATTAGATCGACTCGTCATATTTTTAGTACTGAAATTGGCCACGTCGGTGTGTGGGGCCTCCTAACACCCACGGTGTTGGTAACTACACCAATCGTGTCCCAAACCACGTCCGCCCAAAACTCTGCCAACACAGTGTCCGCAACACAGCACGAGCCAACACTGTGTTCAACACCGTGATTCAGCGCCTAAAATACTCAGCAACACGGCAAAAAGTGTGTTTAAGGTGTGTTTTTGATTTACACAACTTAAGCGTGTATGTTACTTATGTAAGTCATTGATATTGCTTGATAAATGGTGCCCGGGGGCGGAATCGAACCACCGACACGAGGATTTTCAATCCACTGCTCTACCCCTGAGCTACCCGGGCACGGGTTGAATGGTCAAAGCCATCCTAGGGTCGTGGCGTTTTAGGATAGCACTGGAAGGCTGGCAAGCAGATTCTAACGCCTTAGTGCAATTTTGGTTCATCAGGTATCAAATCGGACGAAACACCGTCCTCTTCATCCGTCGCACCACCGGGAATCGCGTATCCTTCGTTCAGCCATTTGCCTAAATCCACATCCGCACAGCGTTTAGAACAAAACGGGCGATACTTGGCATCTGTTTCTTTTTCACAGATCGGGCAACTCATGATGACAGAACCTCTTGCAGGGGCAAACGTTCCCGTTTGCGTTGCAATTCAAAATGGCCCAAGCCTGTCCACCCCACAAGGGCAGTTTCAATGCCATCGGCCTTAAACCCTGCCCGCAAAACCTGTTCCACTTGTCGCTGGTCTTTGCGCGGCATCGGGGCGAAATCCACCACGATCTGCCCACCCAAACCACGCAACCGCAACTGACGCGGCAGATCTTTTGCGGCGGCAAGGTTCGCCTTTAACCCAGCAGCAAAAGATGTGTCATTGCCAGTGTTTACATCAACAGCAACCAACGCAGACGTGGGTTCAATCGCCATCCACGCACCACCCGTTAGCTTTGCAGCAGGGGACAACAAATCCTCAATGGCATCCTGAAATCCCAACAACTCCAATCCGCCCTGCTCTTGCATCACTTCATCTGGATCAGGATCGACCCATTCGCGCCATGCAATTTGCGCCGCTGGCTCTGCTTCGAACAACAGGTCTGGCGCACCCGCATGTTCCGCAACAACTGCCTCTGCCGCTGTGCGCATCGCAGTGATGTCATCAAAAATCGCGTCTGCCTCGATACCTTCGGACACAGATCGAATAATCAGGCCCAGCGATGGATCAGCCCCATACAACGCTTCATGCGCAATCTCTAACAAGCGATCACGTTCTTCTTCATCACGGATTTTTCGCGCAATATTCAGACCCTTGGCATCTGGCGTTACAATGCAATATCTACTTTTAAACAACAGCTTAGGGGACACAGGTGATGCTTTGTTCCCTTCAGCGTGGGTCGACACTTGCACCAACATGGTTTCCCCTGCAGAAATCCCTTTGGCATGGCGCAGATACCCTGTGTGCCCGCCGCCCAAATCCAGCATGACACCGTTCTGGCCCTTCATCGGTCGCAAAGACTTCGCTCGATAAATCGCACCAGGACGCGGGGCATCCCCCTCTGGATCAATCAGCAAATCCGTTAAACGACCGTTGTCAATCAAGGCCGCACAATCACGCCCTTGGATTTGATCCAAAATAACCAATCGGCCCTTTTTCATCGTATTCCAACCCCTGCCAACATGGCCGCTGTTTCCGCAAGCGGTAATCCCACCACGTTCGAATATGACCCGTTAATGGACGGGATCAGCGCGGCACCACGGCCCTGAATGGCATAGCCACCCGCCTTACCCTGCCATTCGTCGCTATCCAGATACGCGGTCATTTCCGCATCAGAAATCCGTTTGAATCGCACGCGATTCATCACATCTTTTACGATCACTTGGCTGCCTTTGCGCACCGCCACGCCTGTAATAACCTGATGACGTCGACCAGACAAAAGGGACAGAAACTTCTGCGCCTCGGCGCGATCCACAGGTTTTTCCATGATCCGCACACCCACCGCAACGGTGGTATCTGCACACAGTACCACATCAAACGGATCAGGAGTAATCGCGCGGGCCTTCGCCTCAGCCAAACGGCGCACATAGGCGCGCGGCGCTTCATCCTTCAGCGGGGTTTCGTCAATATCCGCTGGGCGCACTTCATCAGGCACAATGCCAATTTGCGCCAACAACTCCAGCCGCCGTGGACTGGCAGAACCCAGAATCAATCCCATGGGATCACTCCCATCGGATCATTATTTATAACGATAGTTAATGCGCCCTTTGGACAAATCGTAAGGTGTCATTTCCACCTGTACTTTGTCCCCGGCTAGCACGCGAATGCGGTTTTTGCGCATCTTGCCAGCAGTATGAGCAATAATTTCATGGCCGTTTTCCAGCTCTACCCGAAACGTCGCGTTCGGCAGAAGCTCGACAACGACACCATCGAATTCGAGAAGTTCTTCTTTAGCCATGTTTTCTCCAGCTTGGGTGGCGCATCCGTTGGCCACCTTTCATGCGCGGTTACATGGCCCCCGCAGCCCAAAATATCAAGAGAAAAGGCAACCTTACCCGCAACACAGCCCGTAAAGATGCGCAAAAGCCCTAATTTGTCGAAAATCTGATCTCAAATCGGGCCCCTGTATCAGAAGGAACCAACGAAATATCCGCGCCATGGGCCTGAAGCAGGCTCGAAACAATATACAGGCCCATGCCTGTTCCACCCGTTTCGCGGCGCGTGGTAAAGAACGCATCAAAAACGCGGCCTTGATTGCCCGCAGAGATACCTTTGCCATTGTCCTGCACAATCAACAGATCCACGCTGGCCCACAACGCGATTTCTGTTGCCCCGTGCGCCGCCGAGTTTTGGATCAAATGCCCGAGCACCAACCGCAATCCATCCCCGGATAGTGGCAATTCAACCGCGCCACCATCCACTTGGAACCCCATATCGGGATGGTCCCGCATCAGCTTTTCATAGATCGCGACCAACTGAACCGTTCCATGGTAATTCGCCTCGCGGGCCATCACCATTTCCCGCAGCGAAGCCAACTGCGATTGCATCTGTTTGCCTGCTTTGCGGATTTTCTCTACCAACTGCCGATCGTCATCGGTTAAATCGGTGCTGTCTTCCAACATTTCTGTGGCCGCCTGAACGGTGGTCACAGGGGTCTTTACCTCGTGGATCACATGGTCGGTGAAATTGCGGACCGTCTGTTCCCGATTCGAAAGCGTGCTGGCCATGCGCATCACCTGCTGCCCCATCGAACGCAGCTCCTTGGTGCCAAAATGCGTCGGTGGCGGCGCATCACGGCCTGCGCCAATGTCTTCGGCATAAGATTGCAGCGCCGTCACAGGACGCAACAACAGGCGCAACAACAACAACCAAATAATGATTGTTATCACGCCAATGCCCGCAGCCAAAACATAGGCCGCCATACGAAATCCGATTTCCGCACCCCAATACCGCAGGATCACCATCCCAATCAGCGATACCAGCAACGTGCTGGCCAACGCTCCACCCAAAACAAACCATAATGATGGGCGCCATTTTTCTGGATTGGTCATAGTGTCATCCTCACGCCCACACCGTGTATCGTTTGAATGGCATCTTGTGCCCCCGCCGTGGCCAGCTTGGCCCGCAAGTTGCGCAGATGACTGTCAAGCGTGCGATCGGACACCGCGCTCGACGCGCCCCAAAGATCGTTGATCAGCGCCACACGAGACACCGCCTTGCCCTGTGCCTGCATCAGTTTGGCCAGCACTTTCATCTCTGTCCCAGTTAAGGACACGTCTTGGCCAGCCACTTTGCAAGTATGGGCCGCCATATTCAGCGTAATCGCCCCATGCGATACCGCCCGCGATGCTCCGCCACCCTGCACCCGTTTCAGGATCGCTCGAATACGCGCCACCAGCTCTCGCGGGCTAAAGGGTTTGGTCACATAGTCATCTGCACCCAGCTCCAGCCCGACAACGCGATCCACTTCATCATCACGCGCCGTCAAAAACAGGATCGGCACATCAGACGTGGCCCGAATTTTTCGACACACCTCAAACCCATCCATCTCTGGCAGACCCACATCCAAAACAATCAGATCGGGGGCCTCACGGTTTGCATGGATCAGCGCAAGCTTCGCATCCGATGCCGTAACCACCGTAAATTCAGCACGGGTCAGGGCAATGGACACCACGTCCCGGATCTGTGGATCATCATCAACGACCAAGATTTTCATGACGGCCCCCTTTTGCACGCGCCTCTTCCACATACCGCGCAACGCGCCATTCCCGAAACCCCCAATCGCGCCAACCATCAATTTCGGGCAAAGGATAGTTCGTAACACAGCCGCCGCGCCGAAGAACGACCATATTTGCCGTTTTGGACGTTCCGACCAATTTGCAAAACGAATAATTTGAAATTCTGTTGAATCTCTCATGCCCCGCATTGTGCCGCGAAATCACCTCGGCAAAATTGATGAAACACCCCATGTACAGCGCCCCAATGCCCAATGCGAAACTGCGCAAAACCAACCAGCCATTGGCCTTTGATCGGATGATCTGAACGGCAATCAACCCCAGCCAGACCACAATCAAAACCATCCAAATGGCCGCCCGTATCCGCAAATAGGTCAAGCCATAGGCATCCACATAAATCCCCAGCCGATACATGGACGAAATTGTCAGCAACCCGTTCAGCCCAAGCCACACAATCATCAATGGCTTCAACCAACGGCCCTCTTCCAGAAACGGACGTGCCGCCAAGGCAAAACACCCCGCCAAAAGCGCCGTCGCCACCAAAGGATAGGCCCCACGGTGCGCATACTGCGCATAGCCAACGCCATAGGGCAGATCGCCGCCAATCGCAAAGGCCCCATCCATGATCAGTTGCACAAACAGAAGCCCGTTAAACACCCACAACGCATTGGAAACGGATTGCGCATGCAGGCCAAACCCAAACACACGCCGTTTCGGCATCGGCCCAATCGGGCGCTGCAATCTTTGCGCTGAAACGGAAAGAAACGGCCAGACCAGAAACGCCATGCCCAGCCAAAACAAAACCCGCGTCACCAGTCGTTTCGCATCCCAATCCACATCAAACAGGTCAGAAAACACCCGCTCCAACACAGGGTTTGCCGCAATCAACAGGCTTAGGATCAAACACCCACCGCCAATGGGAAACGCCCAATTGCGCACAAACCCTTTGAACACACTGTTCACATCCACCGCGCCAACGGGTGACTTAATCCAGTCATCAATGGACTGGACCGCCCCCACTGGCAGATAAAACGCCAGCCTTTTGCACGCATACAGCACACCGTCCAAACTGTGCGACACACCAAACCGCTGCCACGCCACACTCACGATCACGCCAGCCACCAAAAATACGACGGAAAAGAACTGCACATAGTCCACAATGGGCAACAAACCCAAGACCAGCACAACAATCGGCCCCGCCTGAAATTGAAAATTGTCATCTTCCAATGCCGCCGCCGCAAAAATCACGATGGCAAAAACCGCCAGCGAAATACCGATGGCCTGCTGAAAAAACAAAACATCCGCTAGCGCCAAAAGAGCAAACAGCAAAACCAACCGCCGCCGCGTTTGGCTGCCCCATTGATCGCGCAACTGAGGCCGCGATTTCGGCTCTTCAAACTGCGCATCTGCGCTCATCCACCATCCATCAAGCACCAATGCCCGTGGAACGCCTTTGAATACTTTCTCTGACATCTTGCATCTCCGTAACCATGTCTGGTCACGTCATGCAGGACCGTTCTCGCAGGTCTGGCGGAGGAAATGTGCAGGATTTGTGCAGATCAGCAAATGCCTGCGAGTCTTACCAAAACCTTAACCCAGACGCGTCATACACGACGCGTGCTGTAAGACGCGTCTAGGTTAGGGAATTGGTAAGAAATGAGCCGGCAGCGATTAGGAAACCTTAAAAATCCAAATTCTCCACGCTCAGCGCATTCTGTTGGATAAACTCGCGGCGCGGTTCCACCACGTCGCCCATCAGTTTGGTGAACAGATCATCCGCATCGGCCAAATCTTCGACCTTCACCTGCAACAACGTGCGCGCTTCTGGGTCGAGCGTGGTTTCCCACAACTGATCTGGGTTCATTTCGCCCAAACCTTTGTAGCGTTGCAATGACAGACCTTTTTCGCCTTCTTCCATCACAATGTTCAACAGATCGGTCGCACCAAAAATCGGATGCGCGTTGTCACGCCGCGTGAATGTCGCCAGTGAACTGTATGTCTCTTGCAGACTCTCGGTCATCCCCCCGAGCTTGCGAGCCTCGCCAGAGCGCAACGCCTTCCCGTCAATCGTGTGGCTTTCTTCAACACCGCGCAGGATACGCGCAAACCGCAGGCCGTGGTCCTGTGTAATCCGCCCTGTCCAACCCCGTTCGTATTCCAGCGATACTTTGTTCAAACGCTCTGCCACCGCATCAGCAACCCCTTGCGCGTTGTCGTCCACTCGCCCTGGAACCAACGCACCCGCAAGCGCGGCCTGTTCCAAAACATGGCGGTTGTAATGGGTCGGGAACGCATTCAACAGGAACCGCACATTGCGGGCTTCTTCCACAACTCGTGCCAAATCCTGCCCTGCAATCACCGATGTATCCCCAAGCGTCAGTGACGATCCTTCGATCCCTTGCGCAATCAGATAATCTTCCAGTGACGCCTGATCCTTCAAGTACACTTCGGATTTACCACGGGCCACTTTAAACAGCGGCGGCTGCGCGATGTACAAATACCCACCTTCAATCAGTTCGGGCATTTGGCGGAAAAAGAACGTCAACAACAGCGTTCGAATATGCGCACCATCCACATCGGCATCGGTCATAATGACCACCTTGTGATAGCGCAGTTTTTCGATGTTGAACTCGTCGCGCCCGATCCCTGTGCCCAGCGCCGTGATCAGGTTGGTGATCTGTTCGGACGTCAGCATCTTGTCAAACCGCGCCCGTTCGATGTTCAGGATCTTACCACGCAACGGCAGCACCGCCTGATTTTCGCGGCTTCGGCCTTGCTTGGCTGATCCGCCAGCGGAATCACCCTCCACCAAGAAAACTTCAGATTTTGACGGATCCCGTTCCTGACAATCCGCCAGTTTGCCTGGCAACGATGTGCCACCAAACGCCGTCTTGCGCCGCGTTAATTCCCGCGCCTTACGTGCCGCCTCGCGGGCCAGCGCGGCCTCAACGATTTTGGTCACGATGTTTTTCGCTTCAACGGGGTTTTCCTCAAACCACTCCGCCAGTTTTTCGTTCATCAAACCTTCGACCGCAGGGCGCACTTCGGATGACACCAGCTTGTCTTTGGTCTGCGAGCTGAACTTTGGATCAGGCACTTTCACGCTCAACACACAGGTCAGACCTTCGCGCGCGTCATCCCCGCTGAACGACACTTTCTCTTTCTTCACAATGCCAGAGCTTTGCGCATAATTGTTTATGGTCCGCGTCAACGCACCCCGAAAGCCCGCCATATGCGTGCCGCCATCGCGCTGTGGGATGTTGTTGGTGAACGGCAGCACATTTTCATGGTAGCTGTCATTCCACCACATGGCCACTTCGACACCGATGTCATCTTTTTCGCCAACAACATAAATCGGCTCGGACAACAGGCCCTCTTTGCTGCGATCCAGAAACTTCACAAACTCCTTCACGCCACCTTCATACTGCAGCACTGTTTCCAGATGCTCGGCAGGGCGTTCATCGCGCAAAATGATTTTCACGCCAGAATTCAAAAATGCCAATTCGCGCAAGCGGTTTTCCAGCGTTTTGAACGAATAATCGCGGTTCGAAAATGTTTCTGTCGATGCCATGAACCGCACTTCGGTTCCTGTCTCGCCATTGGCATCGCCCACAACTTCCAAATGCCGCGCCGTGTCGCCATGCTCAAACCGCGCGGTGTGTTCTTTGCCATCACGCCAGATGCGCAATTCCAACCAATCAGACAGCGCGTTCACAACCGACACACCCACGCCGTGCAAACCGCCCGATACCTTGTACGAGTTGCTGTCAAATTTCCCGCCGGCGTGCAGCTGGGTCATAATCACCTCTGCCGCAGACACGCCCTCTTCTTCGTGGATACCCACAGGAATCCCACGCCCGTTGTCGCGCACAGAAACGCTCTCGTCCTCGTGGATTGTGACAGAAACAAAGTCCGCATGTTTGGCCAACGCCTCGTCAATACCGTTGTCCACGACCTCATACACCATGTGGTGCAGACCAGACCCATCATCCGTGTCGCCGATATACATCCCAGGTCGTTTACGAACAGCTTCTAAGCCCTTGAGAACTTTAATAGAATCTGCACCGTATTCTTCTGGTGTATTTTGCTCGTCTGACATGCGACTGACCCTCGTTATTTTCCACAATTTATAGAGGTTTTAAGAGTGTTTGTCACAAGATTTTGTAGACAATTCGGTTCCCGCACCAAAACGCGAAAGAGCGCGCCAAAGGCACGCTCTTTACAGGTCGTAACTGTGAAAACGGTTACTCAGAAATCGCCTTTTCAGTCAGCTTATTCAGCGCACCTGTCATCTTTTTGAACACCTCTAAATCGGCGTCCGCACCATGGGCTTTCGCCATATTTGCAGGGTTTTGGTAGGTGACAACAACACTGCCATCTTCTGTTTGATACGCCAAAACCCGCAATGGCAGGTCAAGACCCATGGTCTGTGACGCAAGCATCGCTGGTGTGCCGAGCTTTGGATTTCCAAACATCAACATCTGCGTTGGACGCAGCTCCATATCCACGCTCGCAGCCCCCGCCGCGTGGTCCACACGGGCAAACACCTTGGCACCAGCGCCTTCAACAGCAGCGGCCAATCGGTCAATGGTTTCAGCGACAGAATGCGGGGAATTTTTTGCAATCATGCTTTCAGCTTTCGCGATGCTGGACATAGAAATAACGGCTACTGCGGCGGCAATCAGAGTTCTTTTCATAACGTGTCCTTTCGGGTTGAATGTGCGTCTGTGTACCGCGCCCTTCACGGACTGAAAAATCACAGTTCCGCTAGGTCACTGCAATCAGCAAACCCACGCCGATCAACAGCACACCAGACACCACATTCAGCCGACGGATCGCTTCAGGGGATGCCAAAAACACCCGCATCCGATCCACCATCGCCGCCAGCGCCACATTGCCGAGCAGCGGCACAATCAACGAAATCGAACAGATCGCCGCAATGTCCCAAACCGTAATGGTGCGGAAATCGAAAAAACTCGGCAGCGCCCCCATGTAAAACAAAATCGCCTTGGGATTGGACAGGATCACCAACAGCCCCGCCATAAACCCCGCCCACATACTAGGCCGCGTCAAACGACTGTCAGACTTCCCCATCGCCGCCACAGGTTTACGCAGCAGTTGTACCCCCATGAACACAAACATGATCGCACCAATAATTTTCAGAACGAACATGAAATCGGCGTACACGGACACCAGATAGCTCACCCCAAAAATCGCCACCAGCGGCCACAACACATCCCCCACAACCACACCGAGCGCCAACGGCCAAGCACTGTGAAACCCACCAGAAAGCGCACGCGCAATCAACGCCACCCAAACGGGACCAGGCGTCGCAAACAACAAAAAAATCGCACCCGCATAGAACAGCAGGTCTAGAAAAGACGCGGTCATATTCCTGCCATCCGAACATATTTTCGATTCAAATCACTGGCCACAGCCCAGTGATCTGGTTTGGCCTTGTTTGGCTCGGCTGATTGCAGCCAAGCGCGTGTCAGACTCTCTTCCTCCCGCATCAATTCATCAAGAATAGGCACCGATGCGCCAACTTGTCCGCGTTCACTGATGGCTTTCTTTTGTTCGGTCAATCCATCAAGCGCATCCTGTTGTGCAAAAGACAAATCTGCGCCAGCACATAAATTGGCCATGTCCATTGGCGGCATCGGGGCCGAAGTAATGCGCATCCAACGCAACGCAAGTATCGGGCGGATCATGTAAAAATATCGCTTCAACTGAATCTGCCCATCATCCAATCGCGCCCGTTTTTCCTGCCGCGCATACAATGACAGATAATGCCAAGATACCGATTTCCGATCCAAAACGGTCGCACAAAATTCAGTTAAATCTTTGATGAACTCGGGATGTGCTGCGTAAACAATGGGTGATTGCAGCCACTCCGCCACTACGGCATTTGATCCGAGGGCAAGCGTCAGAGCTTTACCGATATCCCATCCCGAAAAGTCCAACTCATCATCGATGGGTCGTTCCACCACGTCCCGCTTCTTTTCCAAACCCAAATGCCAATCCACGGGTCGCGCGTAAATAAATCGCACATCGTAATCGCTGTCTGGTGAATGAAAGCCCCATGCCCGCGACCCCGATTCAATGGCCAGCAGAATTTTGACTTCGTCTTCGTTGGCGATGTCAGCCAATCGCGCATCAATGATGCGGCGCATGTCTGGGGATACAGCATCCATCACGCTTCCCCTACTAAATACCCATCACCGTCAAACGACCAAAACGGGTTGTGCGCCACTTCCCACATGTGCCCGTCAGGATCGGCAAAGTTGCCCGAATATCCGCCCCAGAACACCTCTTCTGGCTGCGTAATCGCCACGGCCCCCGCATCCAGCGCCGCCTGAAATGCCGCGTCCACCTCGGCTTGTGAGGCATAGTTCGTAGCCAGCGTGATCGCCCCCGTGGCACGTTTTTTGATCGGCATGCCAATATCACTGGTCAATTTTTCCCGCCGATACAGCGATAAAAACAGCCCCCGCAATTTGTAAAACGCGATGTCGTCGTTGCCAACCTCGGCCTCAATCCAGCCAAGCTGTTCGTAAAACGTGCGCGACACGCTCAAATCTGCCACAGCCAGCGTCACCATCGTTACCCGTTGTGCATCCATCACTCTCTCCTCAAACCACGGCCACAGATGACACACCCGCGTGTTCTGTTACATCCAATCGCATGGCACGGTCGCCCAAATCCTCAAACAATTCTGGCCCTGTGCCCGTCATCCACGCCTGCGCGCCCAGCGCGCAAATTTCGTCGTAAAGCGCAGCGCGACGATCCGCGTCCAAATGCGCAGCCACTTCGTCCAGCAGGTAAATCGGTGGCGCACCAAACTCCGCGGCCAACGCCCGCCCATTGGCAAGGATCAGCGACACCAAAAGCGCCTTCTGCTCCCCTGTTGAACATTTCCGCGCCGCCACGCCCTTCGCGGAATACACCGCCTCCAAATCCGCGCGATGTGGTCCCACCAACGTGCGCCCTGCCATCAAATCCCGCGGGCGACTGTCAGCAAACGCCATCGCCAGATCTTCATCACTTGCGGGCATTTCGATTCCCTCTGCATGCACCAACGCACACTCCGCCGCAGGAAACGCCGTGTCGGCCTGTTCCTGCGCTGCCGCCAACATCTCAAGCGCCTCTAGACGGTTTTTATGGATCACCGCCCCTGCTTTGGCCATTTGCGCCTCTACCGCGCTGTACCAGCTTGGGTCACGCACCCCGTCTTTCAGCATCCGATTGCGTTCGCGCATCGCCTTCTCATAGGTCAGCGATGCCTCTGCATGCGACGGATGAAAGCTCATGGCCATCCGATCCAAAAACCGCCGCCGCCCATCGGCCCCTTCAACCCACAAACGATCCATCACAGGAACCAGCCAAACCACCCGCCCAATCCGACCAAGCGCCGCTTGCGAAGCCGTTTTCTCATCAATCAGAACCTTGCGCGAGCCCGTCCCATCAAAAGATGTTTCCACCTCGTGAACTTGGCTCAGACTTTGCAAAACACCCGATACCTTCCAGCCAACGGCCTCTTGGGATCGCACCAATTCATCCACTTTCGCCCCGCGCAAACCACGGCCAGGCGACAGCATCGAAATTGCTTCCAGAATATTGGTTTTGCCTGCCCCATTCGCACCATAAATCGCCACAGGGCGTCCGTCTGTTTCCAGAACGGTCCGCTTGTGGGATCGAAAATGAGAAAGCGTCAGGCTTTGCAGCGCCAGTGACGGAGCCGCCAAATCCGTTACACCCGCATCGGCATCACGACGTAAACAGCGCTTTCGTCGTTGCCTTCGCGCATCAGAGTTGGATCGCCCGAAGAATTGAACATGAACACCGCGTTTTCACGGTCCACTTGGCCTGCAATTTCCAACAGGTATTTCGCGTTAAACCCGATTTCCAGCCGTTCATCCCCGTAAGCAACTGCCAGTTCTTCTTCCGCTGCACCGCTGTCTGGTGCGTTCACGGACAGAACCAAACGATCCTCATCCAGTGCCAATTTAACGGCCCGAGACCGTTCGCTGGACACGGTTGATACCCGATCCACTGCTTTGGCAAATTCCGCCGCGTCCACTTCCAAACGGCGCGTGTTGCCTTGCGGAATAACCCGTGTGTAATCAGGGAAAGACCCGTCAATCACCTTAGATGTCAGCGTGATTTCTGGCGTTGCAAACCGCACCTTGGTTTCAGACACAGACACGGCGATATCCGCATCATCGTCTTCCAATAATTTGCGCAGCTCGCCAACCGTTTTGCGCGGCACAATCACACCTGGCAACCCATCAGCACCCGACGGCAAATCCGCATCAATGCGTGCCAAACGGTGGCCATCTGTCGCCACACAGCGCAGTTTTTGCCCGCCATCCCCATCTGCCGCGTGCATGTAAACACCGTTCAGATAATACCGTGTTTCTTCAGTAGAAATCGCAAACTTTGACTTATCAAACAAACGCCGCAACACCGCAGAGTTCGCACTGAAATTACAATCGTATTCAGACGACGCCATCACAGGGAAATCTTCTTTAGGCAGTGTCGCGAGGCTAAAGTTGGACCGCCCAGCGATCACATCCAAACGCCCAGATGCGCCATCATCCACCAATTCAACCATCGCCCCATCTGGCAGTTTGCGAACGATTTCATGCAACGTGTGTGCGCCAACCGTTGTCGCACCCGCACGCTCTACCATGGCAGGGGTTTTATCCACCACTTCGATATCCAAATCCGTGGCGCGGAAACTGACGGATGATCCTTCCGCTTCGATCAGGACATTGGCCAGAATTGGGATCGTATTGCGCCGCTCCACAACCGATTGAGCCTGCGACATAGCCTTGAGCAATGCGCTGCGTTCGATACTGACTTTCATGTCCCGCTCCTTGGGTTGCCTATGGTGCTGCGTGGGCCGCAGACTCTACGCCAAATGGCCTCGAATACAAGTTCTGTTTCACAAAGCATGGGAGGGGCGCGAGGGTCAAGCCAAAGCGGTCTTCAGTGCTATAAATCCACACAAATTGGTGGAATTTTAGAAATGCGTAATTTTCTTTGATGTCGTCACAAATTTTTCACTAATACAGATGAAACTTAAATTCACTTAACCAATTTCGGGTTTCTTATGTTCAAACGTCTTCATGCCACGCTTTTCATTGCTATGGTTGCTTTTACCAGCACGCCAATCGCGGCGCAGGATAAACAGCCGCGCATCTTGGCCATTGGCGATTCTATGTTGGCAGCACACCGCATTTCAGGGCGCGCCGTGTCCAATTACGTGGAACGGGCCAAAGGCATG
This sequence comes from Amylibacter sp. IMCC11727, assembly GCF_029854195.1. Taxonomy (NCBI): domain Bacteria; kingdom Pseudomonadati; phylum Pseudomonadota; class Alphaproteobacteria; order Rhodobacterales; family Paracoccaceae; genus Amylibacter; species Amylibacter sp. IMCC11727. The sequence goes on along the minus strand of NZ_CP122960.1, from coordinate 2,572 downwards.
CAGGTGAAAGACAACTCCGTTCTGGGCGCACGGATTATTTATAACCTTCCCATCACGGGCAGCTTAGGGCTCAACATCGGCAAACAATACCGCAAAGGTGATTGGGATTGGGTCATCATGAACGGTGGCGGCAATGATCTTTGGTTGGGCTGTGGCTGTTCACGCTGTGATCGCAAACTCAACAAACTCGCCGCGAAAAACGGCAATGGCGCAGGCGCTATCCCGAAACTGATTAAAAAGATCCGCAAAACGGGGGCAAAGGTGATTTATGTGGGCTATCTTCGCAGCCCCGGGGCCGGATCACCCATCGAACACTGCCGCAATGAAGGGGATGAATTGGAACGCCGCATGAAGGCCTTTGCCAAAACCGATTCTGGCGTGTTCCATGTCTCCGTTCGCGATCTTGTACCGCACGGAGACCGCAGCTTTCACGGCGCGGACATGATCCACCCATCCATCAAAGGCAGCCGTGAAATCGGCAAACGCATCGCGCGCGTGATCAAGACAAAATAAAACAGGCGCATCGTTTCCGATACGCCTGCTAAATCAATCCTGCGGCCGCTTTACGCTTCCAGCATACGGCGCAGCAATTCCACATCTTCTGCGATCTGATTATCGACAGAGCGTAACTCTTCGATCTTTTTCACCGCATGGATCACCGTTGTGTGGTCCCGCCCGCCAAACCGACGACCGATTTCAGGCAATGATTTGGACGTCAGAGTCTTGGCCAAGAACATCCCAACCTGACGGGGTCTTGCCACCGCCCGTGCCCGTTTCGGCGATAGGATATCTGTCATGCGAATGTTATAATGATCCGCCACTTTGCGAATGATCTCATCCACCGTAACTTTGCGATCCGATGCCCGCAAAATGTCTGCCAGACATTCCTGCGCCACATCCAACGTTACTTCACGCCCCACAAGCGATGCAAAAGCATACAGCCGCGTCAGCGCCCCTTCCAGAACCCGCACATTGGTGGAAATCCGATGTGCAAGGAACTCCATCACCCCATCCGCGATCTTCACTTCGGGATAATGGGCGGCTTGCATCTCCGCCTTTGTTTGCAAAATCCCAAGACGCAATTCGTAATCCGTCGGGTGCAGGTCCACGACCAACCCCCACTGAAGGCGTGACTTGATCCGCTCTTCCAAGCCGTCAATTTCACCGGGCGCACGGTCCGCAGAAATCACGATCTGTTTGTTCTGATCCACCAGCGCATTGAACGTGTGGAAAAACTCGTCTTGCGTGCTGTCCTTGCCCGCAATGAATTGCACATCATCCACCATCAACAAGTCAACGGATCGGAACAATTCCTTAAAGCTCATAGTGTCCTTAAACCGCAACGCCTGCACGAAACGGTACATGAACTGTTCCGCAGACAGATAAAGAACCCGCGCATCTGGATTACGGCGCTTCGCATCCCATGCAATCGCGTGCATCAAATGGGTTTTCCCCAAACCAACGCCACCATACAGGAACAACGGGTTAAACGTAACAGGGCCACCTTCAGACACACGTCGGGCCGCCGCATGCGCCAGCTCGTTTGGCTTGCCCACAACGAAATTATCGAACGTGAACCGCTTGTCCAGCGGCGCGCCTGGCAAATCAGCAGACCCAGTGCTCTGAACTTTCTGCACAGGCTGCACAGGTTTCTTATCCGCCGCAGGGGCCGCTTTGGCCAAACCCGACGAAAATTCAACACGCGCAACAGCCGCTCCAAACTCTGCAAACAGCGTTTGGATTTTATCGGAATAATTGCGTGAAACCCAATTGCCCAAGAATCCTGTCGGCGCATGGAATCGCGCGACAGAGCCTTCAAGGCCTTCGAATTTTAGTGGCTCAATCCAGTTCTTAAATGCGTCCGCGCCCAAGTCCTTGCGCAGCCGATCTTGAACAGATCCCCAAACTTCAATTGTCATACTGTCCCCAAAATCTTTAAGACTGCCGCCAAGGCAATCCACTATTTTTCCAGCCGTTTACATTTCCTCTGTGGCGGGATTGGTCCAAGTCACCTTCGAACCCACCGATGATGTTTACGCATTCAACGCTTTGGCCATTTGCAGCAAAGGCCTCCGCCACCAAATGCGCCGCTGACAAAGAGCGGACACCAGATCGACACATAAAAAATATTTTGGACGGAGCAGCCCCATCCAATTGGCGTGTTAAATCATCCAGAAAGGATGTGTTTTGTTGCATTCCAGGCAAAGTGGCCCACTGGTTCAAAAGTGGCTCTTTGCCCAACTCGGTCAGGTCTGGCAGACCAACGAACGACCATTCGGCCTGTGTCCGCACATCCACCATCACCGCATCTGGGGTCTCTTTCAGAGCATCCCAAGTTTCCTGTGGTCCAACTTCCGAAACTTGGTTGATCATCTTTCAGGGCGCTCCAGCACGACGGGTTTTAATTATTGATTCTTATCTCAGCGATGAATCACTGAACTGTGATACCAACAGTTTCCCGCACACAACAACGACTCTTATCTGTTGACTCGCAAATTAGTTTGCGAATCTGCACATATCTAACATTTTGATTTTATTGGGTAATTTTGTCACACACACGAAAAAACCGTCA